>CAWCXX010000099.1:0-36577 GCA_963799445.1 uncultured Acidobacteriaceae bacterium
CACGTTTCAATTGGCGTAACATCTAGTTGGTGGACATCAACGAGGCCTGTACTCCGCCGTCCGCGCTTCAATGGCGCGGCGGGAGAGAGGGAAGCCGGGGTAAAATCGGTGTGAATGAGAAAGGGTCTTGTAAAAGGTTTTGTGTTGGGTGGGTCTCCGGCGGAGTGTTCTTACGGCGAAATACTTCCGTGTGCGTCGTCATCCGCCCGCTATAACAGCCCGTGTTGTCTCAGCCACTGCTGCGCCAGTGTATTCCCCAACGCGGCGCCCGCGGGAATCCAAGGGATTGCCTCCAGTTTCAACCCGGCTTGGCCGAAAACCTGCGGCTCAACCCGCTGGACAAAGCTGGAACGCCTATTTGCCCTTCCTCGACTGCTGCAGAAACTTCTCAAATTCCTTCCGGTCCACCCCTTCCATCATGAGGTTGCGCCCATGGCGCAGATCCCTGGCGTCGGGGAGCACCATCGTGAGCCCGTTTCGACCAGGTTCTGATTTTTGTCGTGTCGTTCGGGAAAAGAGGAGGGACTGCTCAACTTGGGAAAGGGAGGCGAGCATGAATGATATCGCTCGGGGTCAATGAATCCGGAGCGATTTGCAAAAGAAAGTGCGATGTGGCATACAATGTTCGCGTTGCCAGTCATCCCTATTTACGAGACCGCCGGAGCGCCTAAAGCGGCGGCCGCATCCGCTCGGCGCACGCCGGTCGTGGTCGGCGTCTGCCTGTTTCTGCTGCTTGTCTTTTCCACCGTTACTGTCTTCGTGCGAGACGCCTGGGCGCTCCAATCTTTTCAGATCGGCATCTTTGCACTGCTTGCCGTGTACCTGCTCGTGGGGATTCGCAAGGGAAGGGAACGGATCGCCAGTGGTTGGACGCCGTGGCTCGTGTACTTGATTCCCCTCTGGGGTGTGGTCCAGCTTTTGGCGCATACCACCGCTTCCACGCTTGAAACTCGGGAAGCTGTCCTCAAATGGGGCGCGTTAGCCGGGGTGTTCTTTCTGACCCAGGCGGTCGCTGGCTCCAACGGCAACGGCGCATCTTTCTGAGCGCATTCCTGTTCTTTGCGACCGCCATGGCTGTGCTCTGCCTTGCGCAGCTCTTCACTTCAAACGGCCGGGTACTTTGGATCTTCCCCACCGGATATCCGTACGTGTTCGCAACTTTTCCGTACTATAACAACTACGCGCAGTTTGTTGAGGTGGCCCTGCCCATCGCCCTCTGGCGAGCCCTGCGCGAGGGCCCGCGATCCTGGTGGTATGCGCTTTGCGGGGGCGTTCTCTATGCGTCGGTCATCGGCACCGCCTCGCGCGCGGGCGCAGCGCTGTGCACGGCGGAACTGCTGGCCATGCTGGCGATCGGGCTGGTGAAGTTGCGCCATCCGAAGACGGGCTTGCCTTCCCGCTCGACGACGGCCATGCTCGTAATGGTTCCCGTTCTTGGCGGCGATCTTCACTCTTGCCGTGGGGTGGCAGCGCGTCTGGCAGCGGCTTCAGCAGAATGAGCCGTATCTTGGGCGCTCGGGATTTCCTGGTGGCGGCGGCGGACATGGCGAAGCAGCGCCCGCTGACTGGCTACGGCCTGGGGACTTTCCCGGAGGTTTACCAGCGATATGCCATCAAGGATTTTCCGTTTTACGCCAACCATGCGCACAACGACTGGGCGGAGTTTGCCGCTGACGGTGGAGTTCCCTTTCTGCTTCTGGTGCTGATCCCGTTTGCCGCTGCGGTGCCCGCAGCCGTTCGCCATCCCTGGGGAATCGGCCTGATTGCCGTCATGTTGCATGCATGCGTGGATTATCCGTTTCCGCGCCCCGCCGTCTCCGGGTGGATGTTTGCCATGCTCGCACTGCTCTACATGTCGCGGACTTCAGGGCGAGAGGAAGAAGCGGCTGGGAAGCCGCAAGGCCCCGTTAGCGAGCCGGCAAGGGAAGCGCGTTAAGCTGCGGCCGCCACATCCTCAAACCTGGTTCAGGCTGGTTTGTTCCCGGTGCTACCCGAATGGCGCCGTATAGGCCACAGGCGGCAGGCTCGTTATGCCGGGGTACGGCTCAGGCTGGCGCTCAGTCGGGAATGATGCCGGGGTACGGCTTAGGCTGGCGCTCGATCATCAAGTAGCGCAGGAAAATCAGGAACAGGATGAACGCCACAACAAAGACAGAGATCATAATCAGCGTACGAACAACCCGTTTCTTGGTCCTCCTACTGAGATGCCGCTTGGATCGGTGGCTTGGCACTCGCTTTACCGCGCTTTTCTGGCTCTTGACCGTGGAAGGCGATGCAAAGAACCTGCGCCGGCAGTTGCGGCAGCGAAACGGCTCCCGACCGCGGAACCGACAGAAGACGTCGGTCATGCGCGTGCTCCGCGACCGACGAACTTCGCCGCTGCCGCAAACGGGACAGGTGATCATAAAGGACTGGCCTGAATTTCAGTTGACCGTATCACAAGCATCCCCGAAACGCGCGGGGTTCCCAATGCCCGCTGGTACGTGAGACGGAGGCGCAGGAGGGGGGTATCCGGAGGAACGGAAAACCTCATTGACGAATTCACCAGCGCGTCGCTGGAGAGATAGGCGGATTCCGCCAGGACCGTGTTCGACTTTGGGTGGATCACCTGCCAGCGGATTCCCGTGCCCGGGGGAATCTCTTCGGTGCGGTAGGAATAGCCGAGGGAGTAATTGCCGGGCGGCAACGCCAAGACCTGCTCGGCGATCGTACACTCCTCCGGCTCCCCGCCGCTGAATTCCGTTTCCAGTCCGGAGGGTCCCGGCCAGGAATGAAGACCGTCGTACTCCGGAAGCGCCCAGTCGAAGCTGACGGGCAGGGGCGCCCGCGCGAAGTTGGCGTTGTTGGGCGTCGTGGTATCAGCGACGACCCAGCGCCGGGCGATGAGCAGCCGCCACAGCCAATTGGCCGCTGCATCGTTGCTGGCAACGAGCCGGTTGACGACCGCGAAAAGCAGCGCCCGATCGCTGTTCGCGTCGCCGATGCGGAGCAAGCGCGGCGCGATTTTGGCCGCCGCCTCCAGTTGATCCTTCGCAAGCAGAAAATCGAGGTATTGGCGAATCAGAGCGGGATTGTCGTTGAGGATTGCCCCCGAGATCTTTTCAGGATCTGGTTCAACCCGCCAGCACAACGCAAAAAGTGGCCTGACGTCGTCTGCGGGCATTTCCGCGGCCTTGCGGGCCCATGCCCAGAATGCCGGCATGTTGTCGCGGCGAAAATAGAAGTTGGCCAGGCTCCAGCGGGGAAGATAGGTGTGGTCCACATCAAATGCGTCCAGCAACAGCTCCTCGGCGCGGCGATAATTTCCCTCCGACTCATATTGCAATCCCAGCTCGATATCCGCCTGGGCGTTGTAGCGGTCCAGGCTTTGCGCTTTGGTCAGCAGCTCCATCGCATGATCTCGATCGAGCAGCGACAGGCGCATGTAGTATTCCCAATCGTCAGGCACCAGAGCAATCGCCGCGCGCACCGATTGGCCGGTTTCTTTGTGGAAGAGGTAGTCTGCGCGCGCCAGTTTCCATGAGCACCAGATTCCGAGACAACAGGCCGCGGCTATCCCTATGCGTAGCGCGACCGCGACGGACTGACGAAGAGGCGGCATCATGGCTAATCCGCAAGCATATCATCGCGAGCAATGACATCCCATGTTTTTCCATTAAGCGATGCCCGGACGCGCTTCGAATCTCAAAATAGGGAAAGCGGCGGTTTCTCTATACAAGCCTGTGGCGGCATCGCGAATGGGTTGGTCCCCGTTTCAAGTGCAACAGTTGCAGTCTGTTGCCCCTGCGGTGTATGACACACGTTTTACGCAAATAATTGATTGTAATGAAGATAAACTTGCAGTTCGGGCGATTTTATCGTATAGATGGAGGCGTATAGATGGAGGGTCGAGCTTGTAGTGTCTTCTCTGCTCGGCAAGGAGGGTGAAGATGTTGAGGAAGGTGGAGGCCGTCGCAGTAATGATGCTGATGTTATCTTATGCGGCGGCAGGAACCGTTTCGATTGGCACCGCCAGCGCCCGCGGCGACATGCGCGTAGACAATTACGTGGTTCATGGCAATGCAACTCTCTTCGATGGATCTGTAATCGAGACAACACAGGCCAGCGCGGACCTTCGTTTGCAAAAAAACATCGAGGTCATCTTGGGCAGAAGCTCGCGCGCCACCTTGTACCGCGACCGCATGGTTCTTGAGCAGGGAGAAACCGAATTGACCGCGTCCACTCCCTTTCGGCTGGATGCAAGCATTGTCCGCGTGACTCCGAACAACCCGAATTCCCGCTGGACGGTTTCGCTCAAGCCGGGAAACACGGTAGAGGTTACCGCGTTGACGGGAGCGGTCGGCGTTACGAGTGAGCATGGCATCATGCTGGCCAACGTTGTCCCCGGCCGGCCACTTTCTTTTGCCATGCAGCAAGGCGGCAGCGGGTCGGCACAAGGCGGCAGCAGTTCGGCATTTGCCGGCACAGGCGTCCTGGATTACAGCGTAGGATATTACTTTCTAACCGTGACGGCGACCGGTGTCACGTATCAGCTCGTGGGCGCGGTCGGCAAACTTGCCCACCTCGCTGGACAGACTGTCACGATCACCGGCACGATCGATCCGAACGCTACGCCTGAACCTCCAGCGACCGCTGTGGTCAATATTCATGAATACAAGAAAAAGGCCGCGGGCTTCCTGCTCATCGACGACGTCCTGATTTTGGCTGGCATCGGGGCTGGAGTGGCTGTCTATTACGCTACCAAGCTGTCGGCAAGCCCGTAGTCAGCCAAATTAAGTGTGCGGTTCATTAAGAGGCGGGATCCTTCCCGCCTCTGCGCCGGGGTGCATTCGTATCTTAGGCGTGGGTAGATGTGGCGCTGCGATGAGGCGCCACATTTTATGTTAGACAGGACAAGCAGGAAGAGTTATTTGGTTGATAGAAGCGCGCTGCCCTTTATTCTCATCGCCTTTCAGGCCCCAACCAGGACAGGGCGAAAATCCACTGCCAAGCGCCGGTCTTCGATGCAGGTTTGCGAATCCAGTACTCCAAGCTAAATGCACGAAATCCCTAGAGCATGATCGGAATGGCGCATTCCGTCTCAAGATGCGGAATCATTTGTCATACAGCGAGTTCCTTGCGAGATCGTCGAGCACACTTATAAGTGTAAGAAAAGAGCTGACTTTACATGAAATCCGCGAGGAATTCGCCATCGCAAAAGGCGTAAAGCGATTGATTTACATTTTCCCTTGCATCCATTCCGATCCCGTGCTATTCTCCGACAATCACGAGCGTCCCCAAGTTGCCTCGTGACTTCCGAGTCGCAGGAAAACACAAGTAAGGCGCAAACTCACTGACGGGTGGGCGCGCACGAATGTCGTTGAGAACGATCCTGACGCATGGGACCGAAATGGGCGAAGCCTGCGCTAAGGCCCTTCCGAGCCGAGGCTGTTCAAAAGGTAGCCAGGATCAGATTGGCAGGCCACGTAAGCTTACACGCGTCCCCGAAAATCTGCGAGGACGAGGAACTGCCGTGTGAGGGACCCCGCTCCGCGCCTTTCGCGCTCTTGATGCTTCCCGTTTTGCCTTGGCCGGCAGCAACTGATCGATACTTCGTTTTGCAACACTGTGTCCGGCCGCCGCTGAGGGCCTCCAACACGTGAAAACATCGTGGGGATGCCCCCTCGGCAGGCACAGACAGTTAGGAAGCTTGTCGCAGTTCGCTGCAGAATTCTCGACCGGGAGGACGACTGTTCAGCATTCTGAGCGTCGCCGGTGACGCAGAGGCGGGCTCCGGTGGAGACCGACCCGCTGGATGGCGTCGCGCAAATCCACGTCCTGGTCCGGACTGGTCTCGGGCTTGGTTTGGGTGCGGTAGAAGCCGGACCGGCTCACGCGGCCCAGTTCCACCATCCGCTCGATCGCCGGTCTGCCCCGGGGCTCGCCTCTTCGCCGACTTTCCAGTAGACCGCGGATTTCCACTCGATGCCTGTAGCATCCGCTGTTCTTCGATGCGCTGCAAGCACCCCTTCAAGAAATCGATCTCCACCGCCTGCTGGCCAATCTGGCGCTCCAACTCGGCGACTCTACCTTCCGACCAGCGCCGCTGGCCCTGGCCAGGAAAAGCGTTGCCCCGTGAACATCCTGTGTGACAATCCCATGACTCAATTCTCCATTCGCTGAAGATCGAGTCTTAACTGTTTGTCTCAAAAATGAGGGTAGGTCCATCATGCGCGTTTTCAAAGGATACTTCGTTGCTCTTTCCGCGCTCTTGATCTTTGCCGGAGGGGTGTCAGCCCCGGCACAGGTCGAGCCCTCCGGAACTGGAAGTATGCACCTTCCCATCACGATCGGCGGCTTTGCCTCCGTATTCCAGCCTGACTACGCTGGAGGAAAACTCGGACAGGCTCAGGCTGGGTCCAAACCTCTAATTGGCGTGGTTGCCTTCCTTGACGTGCGATATGCAAGGTGGGTGCAGCTTGAAGCAGAGGGCCGCTGGTCGGCTTTCAATGCGTACCGCGGCATCACGGAAGACAATTACCTGTTTGGCCCACGCATCCCCTTTTACAGCTTTGGGCGCGCCACGACTTACGCCAAGGTGCTCTTCGGGAGGGGCGATGGCGATTTCCGAAGTGGATCAGCCCTCGTGATCGCTTACGGCGGCGGCTTGGATTATCGCTTCAGCAAACGAGTCACACTGCGCGCATTTGACTTTGAGTTTCAGCAGTGGCATACCTCTCCTACGCTCTTCCCGTACGGCGGCAGTGCCGGTGTCGGCTTCAATTTCTAACGCAATCCTAAGCACGGCTACTGAAGCGGGCAGGCGTTCCATCCACGGCGCCGGGCCGTCCAGCCCGTACGCCGCGCGCTATTCTTCCGCTCCGTTACAAGCGCGCTAACGATCGGTCACGTGCATCGGCTGAAGAAAGCCATCGCGCTGGATCCGGGAAAGGCATCTGAGTTTCAAATGACAGTCCTGAAACCAAGATCACGCATGATTAGCGTGCGGCTGTCCGAAGACGAGTACCTTGCCCTTCACCACCTATGTTCAGTAACGGGGGCGCGCAGTGTATCGGACCTGGCGCGCGATGCAATGCACATGGTCTTGCAAGGAGTGAATCGCGATGGTTTTCCCGGCCTCTACATGGACGAGTTCCGGAATCTAATGAGAAATCTCGATAGTAAGATTGAACAGCTGGCCGTCGATCTTACATCCTTCAAATCCAAGGGGAAACCTTGATTGCAATCGCAGAAGCGGTCGCGACTTACGCCGCTAATTTGGAGGAGAGGAACGGCGTGCAGCATGTCGGTCTCTGGGGGTTGAGTATGAAACTTATCTTCTGTCTGCTGCTGGCAGTCGTCGCCACGCCAGCTGTGGCGCAGCAAAAACCGCCGGAGCAAAAGGGTGCCGGAGCAACCTCACTGAGTGAAGGGTCCAATCTGCCCGCTGCGAGCGTGGAGCCAAACGACCTGTTGGGGATTTCGGTGTACGATTCGCCCGAACTCACCCGGTCCGTTCGTGTCGACGAAGACGGCGCCATCCGGTTACCTATGGTCAAGCAACTCATCCAGGTAGCGGGGCTCTATCCGCCCGAAATCGAAAAGGCGATCACTAAAGCGTTGGTGGAGAACAACGTCCTGGTGGAGCCCGTCGTAACGGTCTCCATATTGGAGTACCGCAGCCGTCCCATCACGGTCATGGGAGCTGTGCGAAATCCAATCGTGTTTCAAGCCGATACCCCAGTCACGCTTCTGGACGCCATTTCGCGCGCCGGGGGACTAGCCGAGAATGCCGGATCGGAGATCCTGCTCAGCCGTCCGCCATCGGCCACCGGGGACAAATCGCTCTCGCTTAGCCAGCGCATTCCTGTGCAATCTCTCTTGAATCTTAACGAAGATGTGGAGAATCTGAAGCTCGAAGGTGGAGAGGTTATCCGTGTTCCCGTGGCCGGCCAAGTTTTTGTCTTGGGCAGCGTGGGAAAACCAGGGGCATTTTATGTTCCTAACGGCTCAGAGAGCAGCGTGATGAAGGCTTTGGCTATTTCGGGAGGGCTGGGCGAACATTCAGGACACATCGCCTACATCTACCGTGTTGAAAGCGGTTCTGGGGGACGGAATGAGATTCCGATTGAACTCCAAAAAATCATGGGCCGAAAGGCGCCCGATGTTGCTCTGGTAGCGGATGACATTTTGTACATTCCGGCTGCAAACGGGCGCCGCATCAGCACCAAGGTTCTGGAAACGACCTTTGGCACTGCAATCGCTGTCGGTACAACATTGCTCTACCTATATCACTAAGCTACGCACGGGGGCATACTATGTCGCATCAAGCAGGATTACCCCAAGTACTACCGCCTCCGCAGCTGCCGACTAATCAGACGGCCTCCGCTTACTACGCGCCCATCTCCGTGCAGCAGGAAATCGAGCCGGAAGCCCCCGGCGTGCCACTGTCGCACTATCTCTGGGTCCTGCGCCGGCATTGCTGGAAGATCGCCGTCTTCGTTGCAATATGTGTGCTTACCACCGCCCTGGTTTGCGCCAGGCTGCAGCGGATTTATGAATCCACGGCGACGGTGGCTATTGACGCTCAATCTCCATCGCAACCCGTGGGCCAAGATGTGGTGCCACTTTGGATCGATTGGGATGCGTTTCTCGACACGCAGGTCAAGCTCATTCAATCGGATTCAGTGCTCCGGCCTGTGGCTGAGCAGTATCATTTGCTCAACCTCAGTGGTCCAACCGGCCACGACGGTTCGCAAGAGGTGCAACAGACAGCCGCGGCGCCTGTCAGCCTTGGCAATCTCAAGGTCACCCGTCCCAAGGGGACTTATCTCTTGCTTATCAGCTACCGCTCTCCCGATCCGCATCTGGCCGCGGACGTGGCCAACGCCCTCGCCAAGTCGTATCTCGCGTACACCTACGACCTGCGCATTGAGTCCTCGACCTACCTGTCGTCCTTCCTGGAAAAGCAGCTCGATGAGCTCAAGGCGAAGATGGAGCAGTCCAGCATGGCTCTCGCTCAATTCGAAAAGGATCTGGACGTCGTCAATCCCGATGAGAAGACAAATATCCTTTCGGCCCGGTTGCTCCAGTTGAATACGGACTATACCAGCGCTCAGGCCGACAGAGTCAACAAGGAAGCGGCCTGGAATACCATCAAGTCCGGATCCTTGCCGGCTGAGCAGGTTTCATCGCAAGGCGACGCGCTTGCCAAGCTCACTGATAATTTGAACCTTGCGCGCCAGCACTTTGCCTTGGTTCAAGCGACCTACGGATCCACGCACCCGGAATACCGCAAAGCCGCCTCGGAACTTGCCGAAGTGGAGAAGCAATTCGAAGATGCGCGCGAAAGCATCGTGGAACGAGTAGCGGCGCAGTATCAGGAGTCCCTCAACCGCGAGCAGATGCTCGAGAAAGCTGTCACTCAGACAAAGGCGGAATGGGATCACCTCAACGCCCGCTCCTTTGAGTACCAGCAGTTGAAACGCGAGGCGGATACCGACAAAGGCCTCTACGAGGAGTTGATGCGCAAAATCCGCGAGGCCAATATGAACTCCGGGTTCCAGGAAAATAACATCAGCATTGCCGATTTTGCGCGCCCGGCGCTCGCCCCGGTGTATCCCAACACCGGGCAGTTCCTCCTTTTCGCGTTTTTCGCTTCACTGCTCTTGGCTGTAGGAGCGGCCATCCTCCATGACTCGCTCGACACCACGCTGCGCGATCCCGCAGAGGCCAGCCGTTTCCTCGGAACCGATGTGCTTGGCAGTCTGCCCCTCGACCGGGCTTCCGCGCAACTTCCTAAGCCTCCTGCCCACGCGCCTGGCGCCGCGATAATTCCCAAGACTGCTTCAGGTTCCAACGGCAAACGGTATTACCGCTCCACCTCCGACTTCGACGAGGCCGTGCGCACCTTGCGCAACACCATCCTCCTCTCGGATTTTGAGGGACGCCTCAGCTCCATCGTCATGACCAGCGCCGTCCCCTCCGAGGGCAAGACCACCCTGACCGCCCACTTTGCCATCGCCAACGCCGCCCGCGGCAAAAAGACACTGCTCGTCGACGGCGACCTGCGCCGCCCAAGCTTGCATTCAAAGTTTGGCTCTTTCTCCGCGCGAAGGGCTTTCCAACGTGCTGACCGGCGAACTCCCCTGGCAGGATGTGATCATTCCGATCGAAGGTAAACCCAACCTGACCCTGCTTCCATCGGGTCCCGGTTCCCATCGCGCCGCCGATCTCATCGGCCCGCGCCTTGCCGCGCTGCTCGATGAGTTTGCCAAGGAATACGATCTGGTGATTTTGGACTCTCCGCCGCTGCTGGGTTTTGCCGAAAGCCTGCAGATCGCTGCCGCCGTCGACGGCGTCGTCATCGTCAGCCGCGCCGCCGACACCAAGCGCAAGGCCGTCGCCGCCGTCATCTCCGCACTCAACCGCCTCCGCGCCAACATTATCGGCGTCGTCCTCAACCAGGTAACCCAAAATACCTCCGACGGCTACGGCAACTACGGCTACTACCATTACGGCCATTATCACAAGGCGGAGTAATAAGTCGCTCCCATGTTTGCCGCCGCCTTTCGGTTCTTACTGAGTGGCAAAGGCCAGGGAAAAACGCACCATTGGGTCCATTTGCTGAACTCGCCACAAACGAAATAGGCAACCCATGTCCGCAGCAGCTTCACAGAATTGCAACCCACTTATCCTTGCCGAGCCGTCTGTCCGCATCCTCGGCTCGCGCGTCAACCTCGTGTCAGCTGCCCGCACAGTCGATATCATGGAGCGTTGGATACGCATGGGCGACGGGCGCTCCCGTCAAGTAGTAGTCACCGGGTTTCATGGTCTTCTTGAGGCGCACAAGAACCCCGGCGTGCGCTCTATCTTCAGCCAGGCCGAGCTGTGGGCGCCCGACGGCATCGCGCCAGTCTGGCTAGCCCGCCTCCGCGGCTACCGCGGCGCTGTCCGCGCGACCGGAACCGAGATCATGCGTGAGTTCTTCTCTCGCGCACATGGGAAAGGCTACAGCAGTTACTTCTACGGCGAGACCGACCGTACCCTTGCCGCCCTCACGGCCACCGTATCGCGTCTCTACCCCGGTCATCGCGTCGCTGGCGCCTACTCGCCGCCCTTCCGCGCCCTCACTCCCGCCGAGGATGACGCCATCGTCGACCGCATTAACGCCGCTCGCCCGGATGTTCTCTGGGTCGCACTCGGCCTGCCCAAACAGGATATCTGGATTCACGAGCGCTTGCAGCGCCTCAATGTGCCTGTCGCCGTCGGCGTAGGCGCGGCATTTGCCTTCGTTGCCGGAACCGTAAGCCGCTGCCCCAACTGGATCGGCAACGCCGGCTTCGAGTGGGTCTATCGCTTCCTGCGCGAACCCAGGAAACTCTGGCGCCGCGACTTGCTCGACGGCCCCCGCTTCCTCTTCCACGCGGGAATGGAACTGTTGCGAAACGAGAACTCGTTTGTCAGCCCTTCAGACAATACCGAGTGAGCCCGGCGCCGCCGATACCAAGCGCAAGGCTTCCGCCGTCATCCTCGCCAGCGGTGCCTTCTATTTCCGCCGCATGGAAAAAACCTTCGCCTGTGTGGTGTAACCGACTTCTTTCTGGCTCTTATGAGAATACTTGTTACTGGCGGCGCAGGTTTCATCGGTAGCCACCTTGTTGATCGACTAGCCCTCGATTCCACCAACGAAGTGTCGGTGCTCGACAACTTTTTCCGGGGGCGGATGGAGAACCTGGCCCGAACTAAAGATCGCATACGCGTCGTTCGCGGTGATATCCGTGATCGCTCCTTGCTTTCAGAGGTGATGGCAGGGGTAGATCTGGTTTACCATTTGGCGGCGCATTCCAGCGTCCTCGGCGCAGCCCAAGACCTTGACTATTCGTTCGAAACCAATGTTGTCGGAACTTACGAGGTCTTGCGGGCCGCCGCTTCGGCTGGCGTACGACGTCTTGTTTTTTCTTCTTCACGTGAGGTGTATGGCGATCCCGCTTCCCTCCCCGTTCCCGAGGATGCGCCAGCCTCACCTAAAAACGCCTATGGAGTCAGCAAGGCTGCCGGCGAAATCTACTGCCGCCTCTTTGCCGACGCAGGTTTAGAAGTGGTGGTATTCCGCTTGGCGAATGTATACGGCCCACGCGACCGTGATCGCGTTATTCCTCTCTTCGCCGAGCAAGCCCTCGACGGAAAACCCCTAACCGTATTCGGAAGCGAAAAAATCCTCGATTTCTTATGGATTGAAGACCTGGTAGACGTTCTTTGCCGCGCATCCCGGTCTTCCTGCCCCAGTAGCCCAGTCAATATAGGAAGCGGTAAGGGAACCAATCTGTCGGACCTAGCCGAGCGGGTCTCTAAGCTTACGGGGGGGAGTTCCATTGTTCATGTCACAGAAGAACGTAAACCTGAGGTAGGCCGTTTTGTCGCCGATGTGACGCTGGCCCGCGAACTCTTTGACCTTCACTGTCCTGACGATCCGATTGAACACCTACCCGAGATCATCGAACACGTGCACCGCGAGACGCAGCCGCTGGCTGCAAGCATAGGAAGTCGTTGACAATGGGCGACACCGCGATCCGCGTCGAAGGCCTCGGCAAGCAGTACCGCATCGGTACGCTGCGAAAAAACGGCGCCCCTTACAATTACAAGTCCCTCCGCGAACCCCGCAAGCTCTGGCGCCGCACCTCATCGACGGCCCCCGATTCATCTTCCACGCGGGGATCGAACTCTTGCGAAACGAGAACCCGATTGTCAATTCTTCAAGCAATCCAAGGTGAGCCCGGCGCCGCGGACATTGGGATTAGGATGTCTGAACGCCGGGCCATCGAAGTGAGGATTGCGGCTTGTCCGATAGCATGATGCAAACTGAGCAAAAACCTGCAATCCAAGTTGACGTCAGCGGGCGGATGCTGGCCCGCAATACGATGTTGAACCTCGTCGGTCAAGTCGCGCCCCTTCTGGTGGCCATCTTTGCCGTTCCTTATGTGATCCATCACCTGGGGCCGGACCGTTACGGCCTCTATTCGCTGGCCTTGATCGTGGTGGGCTATTTCGCTCTCTTCAACCTGGGCATCGGCCCGGCTACCACCAAGTACGTTGCCGAGCTTCTGGGCAACGGGGAAATCGACAGACTGCCGGAGCAGGTGTGGACGGCGGTTGCCAGCCAAACGTGCCTTGGCCTAGCGGGCGGCATCTTGCTGGCTGCCGCGTCTCGCTTCCTGGTTGAGCGCGTGCTCAAGATTCCTGCTGGCCTTCACTTCCAGGCCCACGTGATTTTTCTCATCATGGCCGCCGCCCTGCCCGTAGACTTTGTCGCTGGATCGTTCCGCGGAGTGCTGTCGGCTTCTCAGCGCTTCGGCCTGCTGAACGCCGTCGAGCATTCCCGTTGGCGCTCTCATGGGTATTGTTCCTGTAACCGTCATTGCCCTTGGCCATGGCCTGCCCGCGATTGTGCTGTGCCTGGTGCTGCTGCGCGTGGCTTCAGCCGCAGTAGTGATTGTACTTTCCATGCGGCTCTATCCAGCCCTGCGCAGCGTACGCTTCGATTTTGGTCTCGTGCGCTCCCTGCTCGGGTTTGGCGGCTGGGTCACCGTTTCCGGCGCGGTTGGCCCCGTCCTGTTTTATATTGACCAATTCCTGATCGGTGCGGTCCTTTCCATAGCTGCCGTGGGCTTTTACGCGCCGCCTTTCAGTATTGCGAATAAGCTGACCATTCTTCCGAGCTGCCTTGTCAGTACACTGTTCCCGGCCTTCAGCACATCCGCCGGGCGCGGCGATTCGGAGTGGATCAGGAAGACGCTCATCCGCGCTCTCAAGTTTCTGATCTTGATCGTAGGTCCGGCGGCACTGCTGCTGGCCTTCTTTGCCCGGCCGCTTTTGGCGCTCTGGCTTGGGACAAAATTCGCAAACGAGGGCGCTCTGGCCCTCCAGATTCTGGCCGGCGGGGTCTTGGTCAACGCACTTGCTTACATTCCGTATAGCCTTTTGCAGGGTGTAGGCCGGCCCGACCTCACCGCCAAGTTTCACCTTGCGGAGTTGCCGATCCACATCGGCCTGGTCTGGTTTCTGGTCACCCGTTTCGGCTTGCCCGGCGCGGCGCTTGCCTGGACGCTCCGCATGACGCTTGATTTTGTTCTGGTCATCGTGGCGCGCATGCTGGATCACGCGCACTTCGCCCCGCCTGCTCGCAAGCAGGGACTTAAGGCGCAGCCTTGGAGCGCTTGCGGTCATGGGGATGGGGCTGCTGCTTCTCTGGTCATCAACCCACGCGCTAATTACCGATGCGGCCTTCACCCTGCTTTTGAGCGGTGGATTCCTGATAGCCGCTTGGCAATACGTCCTCAACGTCGAGGAGAAAGGGCAGATCAGGCTCTGGCTCAAACTGGCGCGCTAACGATACCTCCGCGCGGTCGATTCCCTATATCCGCGACCTCGGTGGCGCGAGGTACTGCAGCACAACCGGCGACGCCTAGGCTGGCGTGATTCGAGTCACGGCAGATTATCTGCAACAGAAACGGATCGGTTGTGATCCTTAGGCCGGAAGTGGTCCTATAAAAACGCACAACTGTTGATTTCGGACGACTTTTATGACATCAAAATCATTTATTGGGCCAACCCTACCGGAGGACCAATGCTCGTGAGGGAAGCAGCAAAATCCGCATTGCGTTCCGCGTTCCTTGCTCTCGACTTATATGTCAAACATAAAACACAGAGCTCCGAGCTTCTCGCCCTCATCAAGAAATTACGTCCTCTCGATTGCGGGATTGAGCTGATCCGATTGGGAGGAAGCGGCGACGGAGGATATCTGATTCCCGATGATGTAGGAGGAATCGAGTATTGTTTTTCTCCTGGGGTCAGCAGCATTGCCGATTTTGAGAATCAACTGGCCGATCGTCACATCTGTTCGTTTCTCGCCGATTATTCAGTCGACGCGCCGCCGATTATGCGGCCGGAGTTCGTATTCGACAGAAAATTCCTCGGCGCATCCGATCGCGGAAATTTCTTCACCCTTAGCGCGTGGAAAGAGAAATATCTGAGGGACTATGCGGGGGATCTCATCCTGCAGATGGATATCGAAGGCGCCGAATACGAAGTGATTTTGAACGCGCCCGACAGCCTCCTGCGACAGTTCAGAATCATGGTGATCGAGTTCCACTCGCTAGATAGGCTTTTCGACCGGTTCGTCTTCCAGCTTTATGCTTCCTGTTTTGAGAAACTTCTCGAAGCCTTTCATGTGGTGCATATTCATCCCAACAACTGCTGTGACATCATTCGGAACGGAAAGATCGAAATCCCGCCTGTGATTGAGTTCACCTTCTTGAACAAGAATCGCGCGAAGACAGGTACTCCGCGCACCGATTTTCCCCACAGACTCGATGTCGACAACACGGCTAGAAGGCATATAGCTTTGCCCAGGTGCTGGTATTCCTAACTCGGGACTAAGGGCCGAATGATAGGATTGTGCGGCGGCATTTCGATCTCGATTCTTTCGGCGACCACCACGAGTGCGCCGATCGAGCAGCACATTTGAACCCCGCGCCGCTACCCTCTAGATCTGTGCCGTCAACGCGAGCTCGCCGTTCTGAGCGCATCCAAAATATCCTGGCCATCGAAGAAACGGCCGTCGATAAGGCGTGCCTCAGCCCCGGCGAAATCCTCTCTTTGGCCAGAAGCCATCTATGAGATAGCTTGTAGAGGGGCAGCTAGCACCCGATTTACGATCCACGACAAGTAACACATCGAACCAAGCGTCCGGAACCGGGTGAGTCAGCCGGCCAACGCGCGCTGTCGCCCAACACAGGCCCAGAGCGTAGTAAGGTGAGCCGTAGCGTGCCTATGCATCCCTGTCAACTTCCGCCTCGGCTACATTTCCTTGCTCCTTCAGTCGTAGCCGATTTAATAAGAGTAGGCAATGCACATGATGGCGGATATATTCTCCCGTCTTCCTTAGTAAACATGATCGACTTTCTGCTCTCGTTTGGCATTTCAGACGACTGGTCCTTCGAAAAACACTTAAAGAGGCTCAATCCAGAAATCACAATCCATGCTTATGATCATACAATCTCTGGAAAAGCATTTAGATCTAGCTTGATACACGGACTGCTAAAACTGCCTTTTGGTATGGTATCTCGCGATAATTATCTGCGCAGATATAACCGATTGATATCTTATAACAGTTTTTTCAAGGGAAAGGCGCAGCACTTTAACGAACGCGTCAATCGCGAGGTTGAACTGTCCTATGATGTACCGGTCGAAAAGGCCCTTCGCCGCGCAATCTCTGAGAAGCTCTTGGTGAAAATAGATATTGAGGGCGACGAATATAAGATAATCGATAGCCTTCTGACGTCATCTGATAACATACTTGGCATGATCATTGAGTTTCACAGCACAGGAGCGCAAAGGTCAACATTTCTGGATTCCGTGCAGGCCCTCCAGGGGAGATTTGATATAGTGCATCTGCACGCGAACAATTTCAGTCCGATTGGCAGCGACGGGCTCCCCGACGTATTAGAAATGACTTTTGTCAAACGGTCAGGCCCGGCGTCTCATGAGAAGAGAATTAGCCTGCCGCTCCCGGAGATTGATTCACCGAACAATCCACATAAACTGGACTACCAGATTACATTCGTTGATTGAGCCGCTACTAAGTACCGTGCGTGACGAGTGCCTATCTTCTTTCTGTGCAATGTGGCGAGCGCAATAGTATTCTGGGAATCTCCAAACGTTGCGGAGCCACCGGGGGTTTGATCAACGCAAGAAGAGCATTTGGAATTCAATGAATTTCACACGAATATTTGAGCGCGTTATTCATTTTCCGCGTCGGGTATCTCGTGAATGCCTTTTTCTCTACGATCTGACACGGTTTTGGCTTTACAACCGTCTGGGCAGCGCCCCGGTCACGCAGCCTGGCGGTCCCGTGGTTTCCATGACCACATGGGGCAAGCGGATCGCGACGGTGTATCTTGCGATCGAGTCCATCGCCAGCGGCAACATTCGCCCTTTTCGATTGATCCTCTGGATTGACGACGAGAAGCTGTTTGAGAACCTGCCTGTAACCCTCCGCCGGCTCGAGAAACGCGGCTTGGAAGTGAAGCTCTGTAAGAACTACGGGCCGCACACAAAGTATTACCCGTATGTCGAGTCAGAGCAGGAATTCAGCGTCCCGCTGATCACTGCGGATGATGATATGCTCTACCCAAAAGTCTGGCTAAAAATGCTAGCCGAGGCCAATCGGACAAATCCAAACAACGTGAACTGCTTCTGGGGCTATGTGATGACGATCAATGGGAGCGGAATTGGGAAGTCCACGGAATGGAAACAAATCAAATCCATGCACCCAAGTTTTCGTCACCACGCGCTCGGTGTCACGGGGGTGATTTACCCTTCATCATTCCTGAGTGCGGTCAGGCGTGCAGGAACAGCGTTTACGACGTGCTGCCCAAAGAATGATGATATCTGGCTCCACGTTCAGGCATTGCGATCGGGCCACAAGATTCGGACGATTGCTCCACGCCTGCCATATTTGTCGTTTCATACGATACCCGGTACGTGGAGCACTGGGCTCTGCCGTGACAATGTTGACAGAATGGGCAACGATTCCCAGATCGCAGCTACCTACAATGAAGCAGATATTCAACGGCTTCGCGCTGATTGAGAATTTATGCTTGCCCTCGATTTGCACTTGAACAACACCTTAAGTAGCGAACATGGCTCAACGTTTCCTTCCCGGATAAAGCGGCTTCTACGCCCTCACGCCCGATGATCTATACGTAGCCATGGAAGGAACGCCACTCACCAAAGGCCACCTGTGAATCTGACCGCTAATCCGGCTGCGATCCTCACCGCTGCGGACCGCACTCCCCTGGGCGTAGAGTCCCTTCAACCAATGCGGCTCTGCATAATCGGACATTACGGGATTCATCAACTCGCTGGTCACTTTCCGGAATACGTGTCTAGCATAGTTCAAGAAGCCTGTAGACGAGGGTGGCGCGTCGACCTGTGTACGTCGCCGGAGCTGTGCGAGTATGTAAGAAATACGAATAGAAAGCAACCGGCGAATTTGCGGTTTGTCCCGCAAAAGTTCGTCATTAATTGGATCGGCAATGCCAAACTAGCTGCCGTACAAGCTCAGATGTGGGATTGGATCACGACGATCCGAGCGTATTGTACAGTTCCGGCAATGCGTAACTGCGATCACCTCTTGATCATAGATGGTGATCACATCGCGTATGCAATCGGCCTGTTAGGGCTTCCTTTATTTCGATGCGGAGTGAGCACCATTGTCTTCGGAACTCTCGATAGGATAGCGAAGAACAGTACTCGCCCGAGCGGATCTCTGGAGGCGAAAGCCAGGCTCGCTATAGTCCGGCGCTTCCTCGGGTACAAAAAGCTCAGCGCGATCATCACCACCAATCCAACATTCGAGTCGATAGAGCAAATACAGCCCGCAGAACTTATGAAAAGGGTGCGCTATGTGAAGGAAATCGAGCCTCAATGGAAACACCCGATGGCATTTGACAGGGCCAGAGACATTTTGGGCATCGACGAGCATTGGCGTGTAGTTCTGTGCTACGGCGAGCTTTCAGCTGACCGCAAGGGCCTGCCGCAGTTGTTTGCGGCAGTTGATCATCCAGACATGAGCGATGTGTTGATCCTCTTGGTTGGAACGCCAAATCCGAGCACCGCCGAGCTATTGAATTCAAGTACTGGCAAACGGTTAAGGGCAAATGGACAAATTCGCGAGATCTTCGGATACGTCTCCCCTGAATGCGAGAGGGCGTCGTTTTCGGCGTCGGAAGCGGTATGGATTGGATACCCGAACTTTCGTTTGCCTAGCGGGGTATTGGAGATTGCCCGCGCGGCCGGCGTCCCGATAGTTGCTTCGATCGGTGGTGTAATCGGCTCGATGGTGGGACAAGATGGCCTTGGTTCGGTAGTAGATGTTACAGATCCCAAACAGACAAGATGCGCCCTCTCGGAGTGTTTTATCAAGTCAAAGAGTCGGGAAAAACCAAAGCCGACAGATGTGGCGTCCGGCGACAGCGGAATGAATAATCGCCGATTCGGACGCCGGATCTGCGATGTAATCCTCGCGCTTGAGAACGAGGCTAGTGCAGATCGATCTTCGCCTGTCTCGGGCCATTGATGAATCGATGATCTCAGGTTCGAACGAAGGTTACAGGGGCTTATGCGTACCAACAACCGACAATCTCATTGACGGGAGTGCGTTTGAAGGGACACCCTTAATATGCTCTTGCGTGAAATGGCTCGGTGCTCGTTCGCATCTGCTCTTCATCAATTGAAGACCGTCAAAGTCGGGGTCCGGATCGCGAATTCATGGCTTGCGGCCTGGATATGTGGTGGGGGGCCGGTTATAGCAAACCTTCGCTACGGCGCGCGAGCGCTTGTGCTTGCGGACGAATACAGCGGTAGACCGATGTACTTGTGGGGTGACGTAGATCCGAGAATGAGTTTTGTAATCAAAACGCTGTTGCGGAATGGGGATACGGTCCTTGATATCGGCGCTAACTTTGGAGTTGTTGGTCTGCTTGCGTCCAAGTGTGTTGGCCCTACCGGCACCGTGCATCTGTTCGAACCGCAGCCGTTTGTTGCGCAGTGCCTGCGGACGTCACTACTCATCAACGGATTTTGGCATGCAATTGTCCATGAATGCGCATTATCCGACAGAAGTGGCTCGGCTGTCATGACGAATTTCAGTTCCACGTGCACTAGCACCGCTACACTATCCATGGCCGACGCAGGAACTATAAACTCCGGGCTCGCAGTCCGGGTCGAACGAGCCAACACGTATATAGCCTCACTGGGGTGCAGCAATGTCGATCTTGTCAAGATTGACGTTGAGGGCCATGAGCCAGTGATCCTCGCATCGATTCGGGATTGGTTGGCGGACGTCCGCCCGCCTTTGATTCTATTTGAGTGCCACCTTAACGGATCTCGATTTTACGAACACGAATCCGTCCGCATTTTATCAGGGTTAGGGTACGATTTTCTACATTTTGATACAAGGCCGTTTTGGCACACAAGGCTGTTTTACCCCGAGCGAGACTTGCCCGCCCAGCGGCATGGACTTCATGGCTGTGCACTGGGACGATCTCGACAACGATCGCCGGAGCGCGTTGAAGGCGATGATCTACCTAGGCCGTCAAATTCACATCTGTCACTCTGATCTACAGTACAATCAGTTTTCCGCGGAGTTGAATTCGGCTCGGATTAAGCAAATGTCCTGCTGACCCGAATAACGTGTCAAGAGTCTCGATCCGCCATTATTGATAAAACAGCCATCTTTTCAAGCGTATTTCGCACAGACTCGATCATGTCCGATACATTCACCGTTCCACAATATCGGCTCCTCAGGGCACCGCCTGACGGTCTTCATTTCGCGTTTCACGAATCGGATGCACCGCATTATCCAGCTCTATCGAGCACTTACCGTTGGGTCAGCGACAGGGACGCTTGTCTGGCGATTAGCTTCCAAGATGGGTTGGAACCGTCGCTCGCTCAATCGGGTGAGGCTGCGGCGTGGCTGCGGCGTGCTGTACATGCGGACTGGCTCGAGCAGCGATTTCCCGGTCTTTGTGCAAATTTTCCTGGAAGAAGAATATAAGCCGCTCTGTGCGATTGCCGCGCCTCGCATCATCGTAACTGCGGCGCGAACGTTGGTTATTCCAGCAGGTATTTTCTTGAGGCCTTCCCATCTGCCAAGGTCATCGCGATTGAGCCGGACCCGGAGAGTTTCAAAATCTGCCAGCTGAATCTGGGATCCTTTCTGGATCGGGTTAGCGTTCGGCAAGCTGCGGTATGGCCACACACAACGCAGCTGAGCTTATTACAAGGGTCGTTCCGTGATGGGCGTGAATGGACGACGCAGGTCCGCCCGCCGGAAGAAAACGAAACTCCAAATGTCGCTGCAATCGATATTGAGACACTATTGAAAGAAGAAGAGATTGAAACAATCGATCTCCTGAAGATCGACATCGAGGGTAGCGAGCTGGAGTTGTTTCGCAGCGAAGCCTGCGGAAAGTGGATGCGCCGGGTTAAGAACCTCGCCATCGAATTACACGACCCCGACTGCGCCATCGCTTTCCTTGGGGCTCTCGGCGGCTTCCAATACGTCCCGTTGCAATCCGGGGAACTTCAAATCTGCCTGAATATCGAGCCCGCAACTATAGGTGGTAAGCAAGACCGGGCTGGAAACGAACGGGCGGGCGAAATGGCTCCCGCAATCGTGGGGCCGTAATCCTCGCTGAGATCCGTCTTGCCTTCAATTCAACAACACACAATAAACACAACACAGGAAATGAACGTTAAGAGATTCTCGCTCCTGGTTAACGACTTGAGGCCTTGCCAAGTGCTCAAACCTGCTGTGATCTGCTCTCTGGCTCATCACGGTTTGCAATTCCATTTATGAAGCAAATCCACCATGGGACAGCATCGTGCAGGGTCCGCGCAGAGAGCCATGAACTATCTCGAGATGAATCATAGTGAGCAGGCCGCCCTGCGTGTACTCTCCATTCAGGCGGATATTCTGGGGAACCGTACCTATTGCGAATCAATGCGCAAGCACTTTGCGCAAACTGAATACCTCGATATGACTGCCCACTGGTACCACGACTGCCGCACGCTTGCAGATTGG
Source organism: uncultured Acidobacteriaceae bacterium (assembly GCA_963799445.1). GTDB lineage: Bacteria > Acidobacteriota > Terriglobia > Terriglobales > Acidobacteriaceae > Telmatobacter. The sequence goes on from CAWCXX010000099.1 coordinate 21,629, forward strand.
AAAATCTGTAAGCTAACGAATCTTGCGGTGGCCATGATGAGCAATGGTGTCGATCTCTGGGGAGCGCGCCACGTATGGTCACTGGGTCGCATGGGCACGAGAGTGGCCAGAAGAAACCTCGCGGAGCGGCGCTACGATATCCTTCATTTCCACACGCAGGTGCTTGGGTTCGGAGCGGCGGAGCTGATGCGGAGGATTCCGACCGTGGTTTCTTGCGACACCACTGCGTATCATGAGGCCCGCGACAGCACTGTGCGGCACCCCGCCACGAGACCAAACGTCGCGATGGAGCAAAAGGTGTTCCACGCGGCCGCGCACATCGTAACCTGGTCGGAGTGGGCCCGCCGTTCCGTCATCGCGGAACATGGTATCGCCGAGGGCAAAGTGACGGCGATCTTGCCTGGCGCTCGCCTCGACACGTTTGCCGATCCGACTTTTGCTCCGCATAGCAGGCTTCGCATTTTGTTTGTCGGAGGGGACTTCACACGTAAAGGTGGATGGGACCTGCTGGAGGTCTTCACCCAGCACCTTGCCGATCGCGCGGAACTGCATCTGGTGACGCAACACCCGGTGGAGCGCAGTGCCCCGAACGTATTTATCCATCAAGGTATCTCAGCATACAGCCCGCAATGGCACGAACAGTTCAGAAATGCAGACGTGTTCGTGATGCCGACTTACTCAGATTGCATGCCCCTGGTATTCCAGGAGGCGGCCGGCTATGGTTTGGCTCTTCTTGGCACATCGATTGGCGCCATCCCGGAGATGATCTTTCCAGGCGAGAACGGATTCCTCATCGAGCCTGGCGATCGGGATGCGCTTGCGGAGAGGCTGCGCGCCTTCGCGGACGATCGAGGTGAATTGCTGCGCATGCGCAGGCGAAGCCGCGAGATAGCGCTGGAAAAATTCGATGCAGCAAAGAACTTTCGCCAACTCGCCGATCTATTTCGAATAGTGTCCGGAGCCCCGCGAGCCGGAGGCTGACATGGAAATGTATCCAGGCGCCGATCTGTTGAATCGCACCTCAAGTTGCTCCGTGCCGCTTACGAACAAGGCACTGCCGAATGAGCTGCACGCGATTATGCCCGGGACATTCAAGAAATCTGATCGCCAACCGCCATCAGGACTTAGACTGAAAGCCGTCATCGGCCACCCGACGATTGATTTCTGTGGCTCCGAGGCCGTTTTATGTGGCTGATCGAGGCGCTGAAGAGCGATTAGGACGGGTAACCAATATGACGAGGCGTGTATTGCTAGTGCATCCCCAACTGAAACTTGGTGGTTCTGAGGTGGTTGTCGCCCGGATCGCACAGGCGCTTGTGTCTGCGGGGTACCGAGTCACGATTGCGACGGCCGGCAACGTAGCACTGGATTCTCTTGATCAGCTCGCGGGCACGAAACTGGAGAGTGCGGGGGAGCAAATTGAGCCACTTAATCTGCCTGCACGAGGCGGAGTGCTCAACAGAATGGCTGCTCTTCGGAGCGCGACATTTATGCGCCAAATAAGGGAAATTGCCGGAGAATACGATGTTGCAATTTCCGGTTGTGAATATGCGCCTTTTGGGGTCCCTGGCATTCATTATATCAACGGCGATATGTGTGATTTTCGCGCAGGCGTCGATAAGAATGAGTACCACTATCTCCGTGGCCTCATTTATCAGCCAAGCACTGTTCGGAGTGCCTATTTAGGGCTGTGCTCGATAGTGGCGGGCGCGCGCACCACGCGGCCATCAGCCGGCGATATTTTCATTGCGAATTCATCCGGCACGGCACGACATTTGCGCAGGCTCTGGCAAGTACCTTCAGTTGTCATCCACCCACCCGTTCCAGCAACAGATCCGGGGCTGGAGTGGCAGCTGCGCGAAAACACCGTCGTCATGTTAGGTCGTATCGACCGGAGCAAACGAATTACTGAGGGTATAAGGATCGTTCAGTCGCTTCGGGAACGAAAGCATGATATGCACTTGAAGATTGTCGGACCACCAAATGACCCTTCCTACCTTCGCGAAATTCTAGAGCTGGGCAGCAGATTTTCAGATTGGCTTGAGATTTGCGGCCCATTAGACGCCAGGGAAAAGCAGGAGTTGTTAGGGCGAAGCCGGTATTTGTTGCACTGTAAGCGTGCGGAGCCATTCGGGATTAGCATGGTCGAAGCGGCACAGTCCGGCTGTATCTGCATTGCGCCGAAAGGCGGCGGATATGAGGACTTCATCACCGATGACGAGCTTCTTTATGTCGATACGACGGATGCCGTGAACAAGTTCGACGCACTCCTTGGCAAGGACGAAGTCGCACTCGAGCAGCAGCAGAAGCGCTTACGTCTACAGGTGATGCTCGTCGGCCGTGATTTTGAAAAGAAGATCATGTCGCTGGTTGATCAATTCAAGAGCAACAACACCCGTGACTTTGCCATTGTCGATCAGCAGATTGCTTGAAAGCCAGCGCCGCCACCTCGCCACACCGGCGCACAGCTTCGTAGATAAACAATTTGTACGCGTTCCCAGCGCGTACCTCACCGAAATCCTTCAAGAACCGTTCTATTCGACAGCGGGAAGAAACCATTGAAGGTGATGTATGAAAGATCGCAGGTAAGGGTGGCCTTTGCCTGCCTTTATACTTCTTATCCCCCGACCTGCGGGGCCGCGAGAGTGACGTATGACTGCGCTCGGCTCACTCCGGCCGAAGCTCTTCTTGTGCAGCTTTCTGAAGCCGATACCCTCGAACAAGTAGGCGATACGACCATCGTGGGCGTCGGGAGCAACACTTCCGGGCGATTCCGTAAACTGCTCGCGATGCCGTGGGTCATCTTTCGGATCTGCAAGCACCTACGGGAATTTCGACCGCAGTACATCGTGTTAGAAGGTGCGTCGTGGGCAGCGTATCTAGCGTTGCTCGCGCTGGCATTGCGAGTGTTCGTGAGCGGCGCAAGAGTTATTTACCACGCTCACAATATAGAGTATATTCTGCGCACGGGACGTGAAAATGGACTTGTATTATCGGTCACCCGGCTTGCGGAACGATATTTGTTTTTGCGGTCCGACCTGAGCTTTGCTGTTTCGCGGGAGGATTGCCGCCACGTTGAGTCGCTGTACGGGGTCACTCCAGGACTATTGCCGAATGGCGTTGATTGTCGTTCGTTTTTGGCGCCCCAAGAAAAAGCGCACGGAGTTGGTGCTCGGCTAGACTTCATCGGAGACGCGGCCGTCTTTATGGGAATGTATGCTTATCCTCCGAATAGGGATGCCATTCATTTCCTTGTCGATGAAGTCTTCCCTGGCATCGCTCAAGTGCGACCCGCGGCCAAGTTAATCATTACCGGTGGAGATGTGCCACTGTCTTACCCATGGTTAATTGCGCCCGGGGTGTTGTCAAGCGACGATCTGAAATGCGTTCTTAATCGTTGTCGCATCGGTATTGCCCCCGTTTTCAGCGGAAGTGGTACGCGGTTGAAAATCCTCGAATATATGGCAGCAGGGCTACCGGTTGTCACGACGAAGAAGGGCGCAGAAGGTCTCGGTGTAGTGAGCGGCAAGCATGTACTCTATGCGGGAACAGCATTCGAATTTCAGCAGGCCATCCTCCGCCTGTTCGATGATCGAACCCTCGCTGACAGACTAGCGCGTGAGGGGGCCGCATTCGTGCAGTCGCACTACGACTGGAACGCTCTTCTGAACAAATTTGCACTGCAACTGCGAGAAATCTGATATGTCGACGATTCGGGCACACCATCAATCTCCTTGCCGTTCAGCTGCACCTGCGAAGAGCTGGATTGTTTCGAAGCAGCGGCTTCAGATTCCCCGATATGTGCTGCTCCCGTGTGCACTTTGGACGTGCCTTTGGCTAAATTTGAATTCAGGGCCCTGGGAATTCCGGCAACCGCAAACCATAGACGACTTACGGCCTCTCATCCAGACGAGTCTACCTTTGGCTGTACTTCCCCTCGCTGTTCTTTTGCTTCTTGGCCGTAGTCAAATTCGTCTACCTTGGAGTGGCCCGTCGCGGCTGCTGCTCATTTATGGAGCAGCCACCGCGTTCGCAACGGCCTTATCTCCGTATCCATGGTGGTCCGCATACTGGGCAACGGCATTCCTCGCGACCATGCTTGGCGCTGCGTCGTTCCCTACCAGGAAGGATCCCATCGGCTCTACGCGTTTCCTCTTGCAGATCACCTGGGTGGCGACGTTCATTGTTGCGGCGATCATCGCCTATCAGGGACGCAGCGATATCTTTAGCGGAGCGCCTACGGGCTACGGGATAGCCAATGAGTTGAACAACCTCAGCCGCTCCTCCGGCGTTGCTCGTTGGGCGGCGGTTCCAGGCCTGGTGTGCATCGTAAGGGCGTTCCATAGCCGCAAGATTGCGCACATCGCCTTCTACCTTGGTGTTACCGCCGTCGCCTTTTATATCGTCTACCGGATGCAGTCGCGGGGCGCGGTCTTCGGCGCTGTCGCGGCGCTGCTCTTTATTCTTCTCGTCTCCAGCCGCATGCGGCGCTACGCCCTACCCTTCGCGGTCCTCGCGGTTGTCGGCCTCGTCCTCATAGAAACTCCTGACGTGGCTTCGAATCGAGTTTCCGACTATATCATGCGAGGCCAGAGCCCGGAGGAATTCCGCAGTATGACGGGCCGTACCGAAATTTATGAACAGGGCCTGGAAGCCTTTACCAAGTCCCCGATCTTTGGCCGCGGCCAGTGGGCCGACCGGCTGACATTCGGCCAACATGCTCACAACTCGTTTCTCCAGGCTCTGCTCAATGGCGGACTCGCTGGCGCTATTCCCTACTTCGGTTCCTGGATTGCCGGCTGGCTGCTTTTCTTCCGGCTGCATAAGCGCCGTGCACGCCTTGCCCCACAAGACCGCATGTCCGTCCTTGAATGCGGCACGGTGATGATGTTCTTTACAGTCCGCGCCATTCCTGAAACCACTACAGCCAGCTTTGCCGTCGATCTCCTGGTCATGGTCGCAATTTATGTCTACCTGGAGACGCTCTCCACTGTTCTTTCGCGCAGGTACGCTCAGCGAGTAGTCCTTGTGCCGGCTCGAACTTTGTCTGGACAGATCTCCGGACTCCCACAAACGAGTTAATTGCAGTCCGCCACTTTTATTCTTCTGGCCGGAGCAGGGTCATAGCGCACATGTTGCAAGCCGCTTACTCCTTTGCATCGTCTGACCTCCTGGCCCCACCCGTGACATCGCCGGAGCCGGGCGGAATGTCGGGCCGCCGCCTCAAGGTCCTCGTCAGCGCCTATGCGTGCAGCCCCTACCAGGGCTCCGAACCTGGCGTGGGTTGGGGCTGGGTTCAGGCGATTTCGAGGTACCACGACCTGTGGGTCCTCACGGGCGAGCAATTCCGTGAGCACATCGAGGCGGAGCTTCGATCCCGGCCGGAATTGCGAGAGAGGCTCCGCTTCCACTACATTCCGCGAACTCGGAATCTCGCCGCCGAGAGAATCTGGCCTCCAGCCTACCTCTACACCTACAAACACCAGTGGCAGAAGGACGCATATCAGGCAGGAAAGCAACTGCACGAGCAAATCGGCTTCGATATCGTACATCAGCTCACTTACGTGGGGTTTCGCGTACCGGGCTGCCTGTGGAAGTTGGGTCTTCCTTTTGTTTGGGGACCCATCGGCGGACTTGAGCAGACTACTTGGTCATTGATTCCGTCGTTGGGGCTGCGTGGTGGACTCCATTCTGCAGCAAGAAACCTGTTCAACGAGTGGGATCGCCGTTTTGCGCAATTGCCGAAGCAGGCGTTTGCGGCAGCCGACGGAGCAATTATCGCTGCAACAAGGGGAATCCAAAGGGAGATTCACAGATTCTATCGGAAAGAGTCTTCTGTCATCAGCGAGATTGGGCTGCCGCCAATCACTCAGAAGGAGCCATGCTGGCGGCCCGCAACCGCACCGCTGCACTTGCTTTGGTGCGGAAATCTCAATCCCCGTAAGGCGCTTCCCTTCCTGTTCTCAGCCCTGGAAATGCTTCCTCCCAGGCTCGATTGGAGACTCACCGTAATCGGTGATGGGCCATGCTCGGCATCTTGGCGAAGGCTCGCTCGGCAAAAGGGAATCGCCGATGGCTGCAAATGGCTCGGCCAAGTGCCCCGCGAAGCTGTTCTACGAGCACATGCAACTTGCGCACGTGTTCGTTGTTACCAGCGTTTACGATCTTACCTCGACAGTCGTAGTCGAGGCGCTCGCCAATGGCCTTCCCGTTATCTGCCCTGATCACTGCGGCTTTCCAGATGCGGTCACACCCGAATGCGGCATCCGCGTTCAGGCAACGACCAAACGGGAAGTTGTTGAGGGTTTGCGTAACGCCATCGTCCGAATGAGTGATGAAATGCTGCGCTTTCAACTTGCCCAAGGCGCGCTCGCCCGTAGCCAATTCTACGAATGGGAGTGGAAGGCTCGCGCGGTGAACGAAATCTATTCGGCCAAGCGCCGAATGCATGCTGGTATTTCCCCTTCAATAGCCAGTTGAGCAGTAGTGGTTGCTGCGTTTGCAGTTCAGTATTGATCGGTCTTCACCCCGATGCGCGACGACAACCCCAACGCACCAGCCAGATTGTCCGTTAGCCGATAGAGAATTGTGAGCCTCACGATGAGCCGTAGCGAGCACTCTCAGCACTTGGCTATTCGAGTCCTTATCTTAGGAATGAATCAGTTTTCCAAGCCGCAAGGTCTCTGTCGGCTTACGGCCAATCTTGCTCTATGCCTCGCTGATTCAGACGAGATATCCGAGGTTTCAGTGGCTGTTGGCACGTGGCAAATTGCGCATCTGCAGGATTGCTTTGGACTGCACGGCTCGAAAATTATGCTGATTCCAGCAGATTGCGGCAACAATGTGCAATCGCGTTATACGTATTACTATTTTGGTTTTCCTGCACTTGCAAAAATGATCCGGCCAGATATTGTGCACTTTGCATTCCCTAAACCCTTTTTCCGGAAATCAATTGCCGCGCCGGTTGTGACAACAGTGCTCGACTTATATGCTTGGGATGCGCCATCTACAATCGGCTATCCCGATATCTACCTGAGCCGCTTTGTATTGCGGAACTGCGGTCCGAAACAGCGACGCCCTGGTTTGCATTACGAAGTTTACCCGGTCGCGCCTGAATGCTCGCTTCTCCAGATTGCAGGCGAACAACCATCAGGCAGTCATCTATCCCCCCGTTCGGCAGTTGCCGACTCCGCGAGCAGAGCCAATTGCACAAGCGCCATTTCTCCTTGCGGTGGCCGGGCAGTGGAGGCACAAGAATCTTGATCTGGTGATTCAGGCGTTCGACCTCTTGCTGCGGGAAGGAAGTGTTTCCCAGGATATACAGCTCTACCTTGTAGGCGCCAAAGGACCGGATTCAGATCGCCTTTTGTCGATTATTAGCGGACTTGGCCTCACTGACCATGTGCACATGCGGTCGGCAGTGAGTGACGGGGAACTTGCTGGCTTGTATAAGGACTGTGAGGCCCTCATCGTCGCCTCGGCCATCGAGGGCTTTTGCCTGCCGGTGATCGAGGCAGCCCTTCTGTATACCCGCATAATATGCTCCGATATTCCGGTGCTTCAGGAAATCGCGCCGAGCTACGCAGCGTTCTTCAGTCTCTCCGGCGACCCGGTGCGCAATTTGGCAAACTCCATACGTACAGCACTGGCCGCACCTAAGAAGGCTTCTGGCGCGATCCGGGATCGGTACTCGCTGGCCAATTGCCGCAACGATCATGTCGCGCTGTATAAACAACTGCTCGGTTATTGCGCCGAAGGGTCTTGCTTAACAGGAACGTCTGGAGCGTCGCTTCAGGTTGTCTAGATTAAGGGGGCGAGAAACGTGTCAATCCTTTCGAGTGCAGATCATATAAGGACTTCAGAAGATTGCGGGGAGGATTACTCAAACTGGAAGAAGTGGTCCCCCGAGACGTGGGGAGGCCTCAGTAAGCGCAAGGAGGGGGACTTTTCTGCGCAAATAAGGAAGTCGAAGACCATCTTTCCCCCTCAAAGCTGCGTATTGGAAATAGGATTTGGAAACGGTAGTTTCCTTGCATACGGTGCGAAGCGCCTGTGGGAAATACAAGGGACGGAAATCAACGCAGGCCTCGTTAAACGCGCAACCCAAAAGGGATACCGCGTGTGGCAGACGGCTAACCTAAAGCTATTTCCCGATCACTACTTCGACCTGGTTTGTGCTTTTGACGTTCTTGAGCATTTCCAACAAAACGATCTACTTAGATTCCTTCTCGATATCAAAAGGATACTGAAATGTGGTGGCATTTGTATCGCTCGCTTTCCAAACGGAGACTCACCTTTTAGTAGATTTCTTCAGCATGGCGACCCTACGCATATGACAACGATTGGCAGTTCGATGGCTCGGTATTTGGCGCTGCAACTTGAAGTCGAGGTTGTCTATCTTGGCGCCGAAATCATGACGCTGCGAACGGATCTTCCCGCGTTTGTATATCGACTAATGGTCGTTCCTATAAAAAAACTGATGAATATTATCCTGAACGTCCTGTTTTCTCCGCATGACTACAAAGCATTCTGCTCTCCAAATCTAATTTGGATTCTTCGAACAGGAAGAGCTGACCAGGATTGTTGACACACTTCACCGAATATGCGGATCTCAATGACCGTATGGGACAGGAATTCCGATTGATTGCGCTGATAGTTCGAACTCATTGAACACAATGTTCTCTCAGAAGTATTCAAAATGTACTCCCTGATTTTCCTAAGCCTTACATCCGCGCTGTTTGCCCTCGTTCTGACCCCGCTGGTCAGGAACCTGGCGTGGCATTTTGGGCTGGTGGACCAGCCCGATCAGCAGCGTAAGATCCACCTCGCCCCCATTCCGCGCGTGGGCGGGGTCGCGGTCTTCGCGTCGCTCCTTTGCGCTTATGCCCTTTTGCTCGCCGTCAGGCTCACTTCCGGCCATATCGTCTGGGAGAATTTGCCTCTCGTTACCAGGCTTGCGCCCGCTTTTGCTATCGTCTTTGCGGTTGGGCTTGTCGACGACCTCATCACCGTGCGCCCATGGATCAAGCTCATCGGGCAAGTTGCGGCGGCGATCTACGCCTGGAGCAGCGGCATTCGCGTAAACGCTTTTGCAGGCCATCCCTTTGTCGGCTCGGTCAGCTTCCTGGTCACCATCATTTGGATCGTCCTTTGCACCAACGCAATCAACCTTATCGATGGAGTCGACGGACTCGCGGCCGGCGTAAGCCTGTTTGCCGCGCTTACCATGACCGGCGCGGCGCTGCTCACGCACAACTTCGCCATGGCCCTCGTGGTGGTGCCGCTCGCCGGCGCCCTGCTCGGGTTTCTCCGCTATAACTTTCACCCGGCCAGCGTCTTTCTTGGCGACAGCGGCAGCCTGACTCTCGGCTTTCTTTTGGGCTGCTTTGGCGCCGTGTGGAGCGAGAAATCGGCCACCGTGCTCGGCCTGACCGCGCCCCTTTTGGTCCTCGCGGTCCCCATTCTGGATGTCGGCATAGCCATCGTGCGCCGCGTTCTCCGCGGGCGCTCCATCTTCAGCGCCGATCGGGCGCACATACACCACAAGCTCTTGGCCCTCGGCCTCAAGCCGCGAGATGTCAACCTGATGATCTACGGCATTTGCGCGATTGGCTCGGCGGCGGCCCTCTTGTTGACCGTTTACCACGACCGCTATCGTGGCTTTGTCATCGTGCTCGTCTGTCTCGCCGCGTGGCTTGGATTGCAACACCTCGGTTACAGCGAATTCAACATTGCCGGAAAGGCCGTTTTCGGCGGGGCCTTTCGCAGCGTACTGAGCGCGCAGTTCGCTCTGGACCAATTCGAACACGAAGTCCGCGAAAAGTTGAGCGAGCAGCAGTGTTGGGAAACACTTTTCCGGGCCTGTCCTCAGTTCGGGTTTTCCGGGGCCGTCTGTAGCCTCGACAATGAGTTCCACCGATGGGGACTCAACGCGGGTTGGCAAGTTCGCATTGATTTTCCGGGACATGGGCACATCAACCTGTGGCGCGACTCCGGCGCGAATGGCACCGGCGCCTCCGCCGTTCTCTTCGTCGATTCCGTGACCCGGGTATTTCGCGAAAAATTGGCGAACAGTGAATTCCTAACTGTAAGGAGTGGCACTCATGAATAATCCTCTGCGGTTGCGCTCCGCCTGGGATGTGCTCGCCGGGGGAGTTCTGATCATGTCCGCGCTTCTCGGCGGGAGCTGGCTCAGCCAGGTCACTGTCCCGTACTGTCCAAACCGCTGGGTACATTTTCTCGTCTACGCCGCGGTCACTTCGATTCCCTGCGCCGCATGGCGCACGAAAAGGGGCGTACTATGCTCCCTCTCGGTCATCGGTTTCAGCGTCGTGTGTGGCTTCTTCCTCGCGGTCGCCTGTAGGCAGGAGAATGGCCTGGAGAATGTCTTCTCAGACCTTTTCGGCATCGCTGCCGGCGTTCTTCTCGGCCTGAACCTCCGCTTCATGGGCGGCTCCGCGAACAATCGCCGGCATGAGACACAGGCGGCGCCTGTCAGCGACGCCTTAAAAACCCAAAGCAGGCGAGCGCGGCGCATTGCGGCAGAGCCGCACACTCCCAGTCTTGCAGGATAGGGCAGAAAAGGAGAAACCATGAAAAGAATCCTGGTCAATGGTGCTGGCGGATTTATCGGCGGGCACATGGTGAGGCGGCTCAAAGCAGAAGGACACTGGGTGCGCGCGGTCGATCTGAAGCATCAGGAATTCGCCGCTGCCCCCGCCGATGAGTTCACCATCGGCGATCTCAGGGATCAACGCGTGGCAGCAAAGGTTGTGAAGGGGATTGACGAGGTTTACCAGCTTGCCGCCGATATGGGTGGCGCGGGGTTCGTATTTACTGGAGAGCATGATGCAGATATCATGCACAATTCCGCTACCATCAATCTCAACACGCTTCATTTTGGCGTCAAGGCCGGAGTGCAGAAATTCTTCTATTCCTCTTCTGCGTGCATCTATCCCGAATATAACCAGATGGACCCCCTGAACCCGCAGTGTTCTGAAGATTCTGCTTATCCTGCGGCACCGGACAGCGAGTACGGATGGGAGAAGCTGCTTAGCGAGCGTTTGTATCTCGCTTACATGCGCAACTATGGAGTCAGGGTGAGAATTGCCCGCTTCCACAACATCTTTGGGCCTGAAGGCACTTGGACCGGTGGAAGAGAAAAGGCGCCGGCCGCACTCTGCCGCAAGGTAGCGCTCGCGGAGGACGGCGGCGAAATCGAAATATGGGGCGATGGCCAGCAAACGCGCTCCTTTTTATACATCGACGAATGCCTGGAAGGCGTTCGCCGGCTCATGGAATCTGATTTCACGGGGCCCGTAAACATTGGCTCCGACGAAATGGTCACCATCGACCAACTCGCGCAAATGATCATGCGCATCGCCGGAAAGATCATCACGATCAAACACATCCCCGGCCCCTTGGGAGTACGCGGCAGGAACTCCGACAATCGCCTGATTGCAGAGGTGCTTGGCTGGAAACCATCTCGGCCCCTCTACGAAGGTCTCGAAAGAACTTACCAATGGATACAAGAACAGGTTACTATCTCGCAGTCGCCGCAGGTTACCGCGTGCCGCCTTGTGGCGTAAGGTCCTCCGCCGCAGCCGTTCTTCGAGAACAACTGATTTGTACCTTGCCCGCTTGCCCGTTCTAAAGTCGCTTCTTCCCGAGGCCGTTTGCGTGCTTCTAACGAAGTGTCTGACGTGCGTCTGACAGGCATTAGGCAGCCTCAGAGCGCGACACAAAGTGGCGCGAATTTACGCGGAAAATATCTTGTAATTACCTTGAGATAAGGTGCACAATAAAAGCGCGGTTGCGGAGGGTCCCTGAAGCCTCCTCGCGTAAGGTCCCTGGAGCCTCCCCACCTCGTTCGCAACCGGGGTCCCTAACCACACACCGAAATTGGCGAGACCGGCCTTCAGCCCCCCGGGCAGCGAGCGGGTGCGGCTCCGAGAGGCCGGCGTCTGGATCGGAGATGCCAGTCATGTCAAATACACGCCCTTCATGGTTCAGGTGGTCGATCATCAGTGTCGCGTTGGCAGCGGTGGCCGCCCTTTGCATTTCCGTGCGCGCACAGGAAGCCGCAAAGCCGGCTGCGCCGAACACAGGTTACGTGGACGATTGGACGCACCACCACGTCGTCTTTTCCAACCCCGGCACGAGGGACGAAGCGGTGCGTAACGGAACGCTCGACAGGTGGACCCGGATCACCAACGACCCGCGCTACAAGTTGCAGCAGTTGAAGCGCAACCTCGGCACGCGGCCTGTGACAGCGGATCCGGATCCTGGCTTCGGACCGGGCGGCTTCCTGGATGACAGGGGTCCACGCAGGGGCAGGGGCCGGCCGGAAGACCTCCTCTTGCGCGGCGGGTTGGAGAAGGACTGGAACACGCCCCTGGGCGGCGCCCCGGCGGTCTCGGGGTCGGGCCTGACTGGCACCGTCGAAACCCTCGACGCAACCGACATCGGCCCCAACTCGACGCTGGCCATTCAGGTCACGTTTACTTTCCACGGTAGAACCAGAAACTTCGACTTTAGAATCGTCCAGGCGAGCGCGCCGACTCCACAAACAGAAACCATCACATTCTCCAACACAAACGCGCCGGCTAACGGCTCGAGCGTCACCGTCGGCAGCATAACCTACACATTTTCTACATCAACTATCACTACGGCCCCGGCCACTGGATGCACCGTCTATTCGGCCACCGGCTACGTAGGCGCTACGAATTTGCGCGATGCCATAGACAACACTGACCCGAGCAGTACGACTTTCATGTGCGCGGCTGGGGCCTCGCCAAACACTTTGGTCACCGCGTCGCCCCGATACCGCTTCAGTTCCACGATCAACGTGTCCGCAATCACGCGAGGGCCAGTAACGACATTCACGTTCACACAATCCGGCACGACCAATCTCACGACTGCCTCAACCGCGGGCACGGACGGCGGCTCGTTCTGCACGTACCCAACAGGCCCATACTACTCAGGCGCGGCGGGTTCTTCGGTACGCCAGGTTCTGTTACTGGGGGGAAAATGGCACCAACACGTATGATACCTCGGCACAAGTGGCCGCAGAACATTGCAAACGCAATTAATGCCAGCTTCTTGGGCCAATTTATTATGCAACTGTGAGCGGCTCCACGATAACTTTCACCTTCGTTAATGGGGGGGGGGCCACCGGCATTGCTGTCGTGGGGGATAATTTCACCGGTTACAGCTCCGGGAGTTCGGGCGGCACACTGGCCACGGTACAACCGAATGCACTCCCCGCAATGTACAGTTCCAGCCCGACCACAGCAAGTTGCAGCGCTGACTTTGTTGTCTACCCCACTGGGCAGCCGGGCAGCGGACGACTGCGGCAAACATCATTGCGTACAACGCGCTTTACGGCATCACCGCCGACGCCGGCAGCCACTCCCCCCGTCACCGGCACGGGCTGCGGGGCAACATCCGGGGTCACCGTGCCCACCGCCTATTGGGCCTACAACACGGGCGCCAACGAAATGGTTTCAACCTCTCCGGTCCTCTCTATCGATGGCAAGCAGGTGGCATTCGTTGAGTCGACCGGCTGGGCGGCGAACCTCGTTCTTCTCAAGTGGGCGGCGAGTACCGACAACGCTGCCATCAATGCGCCGGACACGCCTGCGACCGCGTCGTTGTCGACCTATAGAGCTTGCACTGCCCCGTGCATGGTTACCATACCCTTGGAAGCGAACTCCTCCCCCGTCGACTCCTCCTACTCTGCGCCGTACTACGACTACACAACCGATGCCATCTATGTAGGGGATAACAATGGCAATCTGCACAAGTTCACCGGGGTGTTCCTCGGAACTCCGGCCGAATCCGGCAGCCCCTTTGCGACGACCGGCGGCAACCCCCTTTCGTCCCCGGTCTACGACTCGACCTCCGGGGACATCTTTGTGGGCGACATGGATGGAACTTTCTGGTACGTGGGCTCGGGGGGCGGGGCGGCCAAAAACATAGCTGGGCAACTCACCGATGCCATAGCCGACGGTCCGCTGGTTGATAGCTCCGCCGAGATGGTCTACGTTTTCCTTGGCGACTGCACAGGAGCCTGCCTCACTAGTGAACCTGGCTATGATGCCGTCTTCCAGAGTTCGATTGGGACGACAGGAGCCGTCACTCCTGTTACTGCATTAACGCTTGGGACGGGCGGCGAAGGGTATTACATTTACGCTGGCGCGTTCGACAATACGTACTTCACGTCCGCGGCCCCCGCTACACCCACCGGCAACCTTTATGTATTGGGGAGCACCGGTCCGACAGGCGGAGGAGGGACTCTATACCAGGTGCCCATCACCAGCAACGTCCTTGGCACCCCCAACTCAGCCTCCGGTTTGTCCGCGAGCGGCGTAAGCCCCTGGCCGTCGCCTGTCACGGAGTACTACAACACAAGCACCGACAACGACTACATTTTCTTCAGCGTGAACAGCGGGGCCGCGTCCTCCGATTGCACAGCGGGGCCTGGGAACGGCTGCATCTTGTCGCTTAATGTCACCGGTGGTGTGGTTTCAGTGGCCGGCGGGCAAAACTTCACGACCGTGGGCGGGACCGGTTGCTGGGCAACAGGCGGAATTTCGATCGACGGAAGTACGGCTGGGGAAACAGGAACTCAAAACGTTTACTTTGTCAGCCTGAACGGCGCCGTAGCCGGCAGCAACGCCGGGGGCGGGAGCATACGAGGGACCAGCAGCTATTGCGGCACTAATTCTCCAGCCATTCTTGGCGCCATACAAGCAAGCCAATCGAACCCATAGGGGAGGCTGGACGAGTGGTCTTTGAAGGCCGGAGGCGCCATGGCAGGCAGCGAAAGCTGCGAGTCCCTGGCGCCTCGCATCTAACTGTAGTGCGTTGTTGATTTTGAGGTTTTTGCCTTGGTTCAGACAGGATGTCCAGACGCCCACAGCGCGGGCTACTGTCTGGTTCGCAATC
>CAWCXX010000100.1:0-16974 GCA_963799445.1 uncultured Acidobacteriaceae bacterium
GGCTTCAGGAAGATCAATCCGCGCGGGTACCATTACTTCGGCAGACGAAGATCTACGTGTGGCCCGCCTTTCCCCACACGGATCGCTTTACTTTGCGAATGCGGAAGTGATATTTTCTGGAATCTCTTCTCTGTTTTTGCCGTAGAACTGGTTGCATAAACGGTCTTGTAACAGGGCACGACTCGAGTCGTGCCGAATTGAGACTCTTCCCTGAGCGGGAAGTTGGCTATCTCGGCGGGGCGTCATGGGCTTCAAATCCAACGCCTTCAAATTCCAATTCTTCCCATCCGTGGGTTGGATTCTTTAGCAGGCGCACGCAGCGATTCCAGCGGAGAATGGCATCGTCGTTTCCTGCCGGACGAATCTTTTCCGCCTCCGCGAAAGAGCGAAGAGCCAGTTCGAAAAGCGTCAACACTGCGCGTGGCGGGCGCCCGGTTTTGAGCTGCGCCTTGGCGCTGCGTTCATACAGAATCCCGGTGTAGTAGTGACGCTCGTACGGATCTGCGAGCAGGTGGAAGATCTTTTCCGCTTCCCTGAAGCGATCGGATCCCCCCTGGCTGAACTCGTCGGTAAGGGCCAGCCCCAGTAAACGCAATGCGAGCTGATGCCGCGGCTCTATGGCCAGGATGTCGTGGCAGATCGATTCCGCTTCTTCTGGTTCGTTGAGCGAGCGATACAGTTCCGCCTTCGCGATGGCCTCGGGTATTCCGCTGGTCGAAATCTGCTTGAGCGTGTATTCCATATCCACTCCCCTCCACACCAGATTCCCGTAGCGGCGCGAATCTTACCGCCAAGCTCGATTTTCCCGCATGACACGTTTAATTTGACGCCAAATCGGAAGCGAGAGGTGCCCGATCCCAATGGAGCGCATGAAAAGTGACCACTCCGGGGACCAGTAGCATACCAGAACCGGCGTAATCGATGCATTACTGATCGCCCTGGCTTCTATTCCTGACCTCGGCATGATGCTTCCTTTCCCAGGTGCTGACTTGCTGCTACTATTCCCCTATGCCGCTCTCGCTTCGCAGGCTTCGCTGTGTCGCTCTGGCGCTGCTTCTCTGCGCTTGTTCCCTCCCGCCCTTCCCGCGCAAGAAGCCAAGGCCGCTGCCGCCGCCGCCGCTACGCAACTCGACCAGATCCTCCCCAGCCTCAACCGCGGCCTCTCCATCGGCCAGGTTGCCATCTCTCCTGACGGCAAGCGCCTCGCCTGGTTCCAGGGCGGCGAGATCCGTGTTGCCCCCCTCGACAACCTCGACCAAAGCCGGGGTCCCCAGCGACAGGTCCTCGTCGCTGGGGTGGAAAGCCAGCGCGTCACCGCGGCTTCACCCACTCAGTCCTGCACGGAATCCGATTTCGCCTGGTCGCCCGATTCCGCCGCCCTCGTCTTCCTCTCCGATTGCGCCGATTCTCGACGGGCAAATCGGACCTCTATCTCTCGCGCCTCGACGGCAATCCGGCAACGCCGCCTGACCAATCTCCACGGCTACGTCCACGACCCGGCCTTTTCCCCTGACGGAACCAAGGTGGCCTTCCTTTATGTCGAAGGAGCCACCCGCCCCGCCAGCGCTCTCGCGGCGGAGGATCTGCCCTTCGGCGTCATCGGCGAGGAGGGCATCGAGATCCAGCGTGTCGCCACCGTTGCCGCTGATGCCGCCACGCCTGCCGTCCCAACCTTCGCCACGCCCGCCAATCTCCACGTCTACGAGTTCGACTGGTCGCCGGATTCCAAATCCCTCGCCTACATCGCCGCCGATCCTCCCGGCGAAAACAACTGGTGGGTCGCCAAACTCTACACGCAATTGCTGGGTGCCCCGGGTCTCGATTCTGAGACCCGGGATAGCACGAACCCCCAACCAGCACCGACCGCAATTCTCGCCCCCTTCGACGTCCCCGGCCCCCTCCACGGCCTGCAAATCGCCGTTCCCCGCTGGTCTCCCGATGGAAAAACCATCGCCTTCATCGGTGGCCTCATGAGCGACCAGGGCGTCACTGGCGGCGATGTCTGGATCGTCCCCTCCACCGGCGGCGAGCCACACGACCTCACTCCAGACCGCCAAACCTCGGCCCAATGGATCACATGGGACGGCAATGGCGCAATCTTCGTCAGCGAAATCAGGGGCGGCTACTCTCAGCTCGTTCGCCTGCACGTTCCCGCCAGCGCCGCGGATCGCGCGTTTTTTGACGCACCCGTTTTCAGCATTCCGGCCACTGTCGGTGCCGCCACCTCTGAAGGCAGCCTCTCCGCCACTGCCGACCGCTCGGTCTTTGTCTTCCAGGCGAGTTCGCTCAGCACTCCCCCTGAGATTTTTGAGCGCCTGGGGCAAAGTGCCTGAATCCGTCCATTCGGCTGACGTCGCCCGCATCGGCCAGCTCTCCCACTTCAACGACGGCGTCCAGCCCGCCTGGGGCAAATCCGTTTCCCTCACCTGGAAAAACGAAAATTTCGATGTCCAGGGCTGGCTCCTGCTGCCCGCGCACTACGATCCGGCCAAGAAATACCCCCTCCTCGTCGAAGTCCACGGCGGTCCCGCCTCAGCCGTTCTCTCCCGCTGGAATGGCGGCGCCGGCGGTTTCAGCGCTACCGCCTTCTCCGCCCTCGATTACTTCGTCCTCATGCCCAATCCTCGCGGCAGTTTCGGCCAGGGCGAGGCCTTCACCCAGGCCAACCGCAAGGACTTCGGCTACGGCGACCTCCGCGACATCCTCGCCGGCGTCGATGCCGTCCTGGCCCAGTACCCCGTCGATCCCAACCGCATCGGCATCGCCGGCTGGAGCTACGGCGGCTTCATGACCATGTTTGCCGTCACTCAGACCCATCGCTTCCGCGCCGCCGTCGCTGGCGCGGGCATCTCCGACTGGCTCTCCTACTACGGTGAAAACTCCATCGACCAGTGGATGATTCCCTACTTCGGCGCCTCCGTTTATGACGACCCGCAGGTCTACGCCAAAAGCTCTCCCATCACCTTCATCAAGCAGGCCCACACGCCCACACTTTCGGTCGTTGGCGATCGCGACGGCGAATGTCCTGCCCCCCAGTCCTTCGAGTTCTGGCATGCCCTGCGCGATCTCCACGTTCCCACGCAGTTGGTCGTCTACCCCAACGAGGGCCACGGCTTTGTCGATCCCGCACACCGCCGCGACGTGCTGGAACGCGCCGTCGACTGGTTCGCCCGTTACATGCCCCCCGGTTCCTGACGCTTCGCTGCTCGCCCTCCTCGACCGGCGGCGTCTATGGAGACGAGAACCGCCCAAGTTTCGTTCCATGCCAGAGGTGGCCCCGCCCTGATACACTTTTTCCTTGGAGCTTTCAGTGTGCGTTTCGCCCCTTCAGCCGCGCGCGGCACTGTGCCGCCGGCGGCCTGTGGCTCGGGAGTGATTCGCCTGTTGCGGGACAACCCTGGGCATGTGAAAGGGCGGTTACCACTCATTTTTCCTTTACGTGTTCTTTAAGACCGTTCCGCGGTTCGACGGCGCGGGGCGGGGAGGATTCATGCGGCGGTTCTTAACGCTTATTTGTTTGCTTGGCCTGGCCCTTCCGGCCGGGATTTCCATCTCCGGCTGCGTGCGCAACCCGGCGGGGAACTATTGCAACGGCCTCGGCTACGGCATGACTGACACCCAGGTATCGGAAATCACGCTGCAGCCGCAGGTCGCGGGCATTTCGCTGGCCTACGGGCAAACGACCCAGATACCAGTCGCCCAGTCGCCACCACCTGCAAAGGCACCACCGTCTCGGTCGGTTCCAATTCCTACAGCTACGGCACCACCAACAATCAGTTGGTCGACATCTCGCCCACCGGCGGCATCTGCGCCGGCACATGGAACCGCAACACCGGCGGCGGCATCGCCGACTACACCTACTGCTACTATCCCAATCCCTTGCCGTCCACCGACGGATTGCCCTACGGCATTGCCTATATCACGGCCACTGCCGACTCGGTTACCTCCAACCCCGTCGAGGTCTACATCCACGCCCCCGTAACGAGCATCAGTCTGGTGACCACCGCGCTCTCCAGTTCTTCCCCGCTGCAGTGCTTCTCGCAGAACCAGACGGCGCAACTCGACGCCCAGGGCTGCTATGTCAGCAATGGCACGCAATACGAATTCTGCGCCCCATCTTCCGTTACTGCGGCGAATTACGCATGTCCGGGTGGTCTCGCGCCAGGCATTACTTCGGTTCCCAGTTGCGGCTCGTCCATCGGCACGCTCAATTTCTCCGTCGGCACCTCTTCCGTTGCCACCATTAACGCCACCACCAATGTCATCACCGCGGAGCAACCCGGCACCACGGCCATCACCGCACCATTGCGCAATCGGCTTCCTCGGCAGGCTACTTCTCTACCTGCCCGCCGAAATCCATCAATGTCTCCCTTGCCAATGGAAGCACCAAAGGCGTCGTCACCCAGGGCGTTACGCAAAACCTCACCACCACGGTCACCGATACGCAGGGCAATACCATTACCGGTCTTTCGTTGACTTACCAGTCCACCAACCCCATCGATATCTCTGCCGGCAGCGGTACGATCACTGCCTCTTACCCCGGTGTGGCTTCGATCAATGCCGTGTGCGAGCCGCCCGAGTTGCAATCCCGCGCCGATCAACGAGATCGGCTTGAATGGCACCGGTTTGTCCATTTCCTCCAACCCCGTCAGTATCATTGTCCCCGGCACCACAAGCGACTACGTCTGGTTCGGCGCCCCCGGCCAGTCGCAGTACTTTGATTCCATGGAGCTGCTCACCGGCAACCCCGGCTCTACCGTGCGCCTGCCTTATGTGCCTAACTCCATGGTGATGGACCAGCAGGGCACCAATCTCTACTTCGGCTCGTCCCACGAACTGATGATCTACTCGACCGCCAGTAACAGCCTGACCACGCAGAATATAGCCGTTCCAGGCGTCGTGCTGGCCGTCTCTCCGAACGGCGGTCAGGTGCTCGTCAACGATCAATTGCGCGGCCTCTTTTACCTCTACAACACTTCCGCCAGCTCATCCACAACCACTTTCGGCGGCCTGGCGGCATGCAACGAAAACAATCCAAGCGTCCCCTGCACCGCAGCCTCCTGGACCCCTGACTCCAATACCCTCTATATCGTCGAACAGTGCAGCGCTCGGCGGCAATCACACCGACACGCTCTACGTCTATAACGTCAACACCGGCTGGAGCACCTATCTGCTGGCCTGCTCGACCTCTAATACGTCCCCGACGGTTTGCAATTCCAGCTTGGGCACGACTTTATCGGGCGGCGCGCAGAACCTCACCGTCACCGTCCCCGGCGTGGGCGCTTATCTCGCCGGTAATCCTGATACCGTCGCCCACACCTGGTGCCCCTCCGGCACGGTCGGCAATAACGCCAGCATCCAGTTCTATCCGCAAAGCGATTCGATCAGCGTGCCTTCCAGCGTGCTCGGCGCCACCACGGACGGCGATCATATTCTCGGCGCGATGCCCAACGGCGGAAGCTCCATCACGCTCAACGACATCGGAGTGACTATTCCGGCCACTCTATGCTCTGTAACCACGAGCGGCACGCCTCCCAATCAAGTGCAAACGCTCGCGGCGCTCTCCACCAATCCCATGCAGAACGGATTCGTTACCCTGAACGCCGGAACCAACGTCAGCGTGACAGCTGTCAATCAGGTTGTCACCGGTGCGGCGCCCACCACAACTTCCGTGACCACGGCCGCTCCCATCGCCTTTGTCACCTACAGCACGCCGAGCAATTCCACGGCAACCGCGCAACTGCCGTACTACCTGCCCCAGCCAAACGGCAGCCCTGTCGTTCCTGCCGGCTATGTCACGTTCCAGTACCCCTCGGGCGTTACCGCTACTGCCACGGCTCCGCTCGCGGGCGCGTTCTCTCCCGATCAATCCATCTTTTTCGTCTCCACGCAGGGCGACAACGAGATTCACTTCATCAGCATTCCCACCAACGTGAGCAGTTCCGCGCCGCCACCGACACGCAGCAGGTCAGCCCCGATCTACCTGCCTGCACGCCGGTCTCTGACGGAGGCAACGACGCCGGTTGTCTCTATCCCACCGCGCCCGGCGCGAACACCTTCGTTCCCGCCACGGTGATCACCGTCAAGCCGCGCTCCGTCACGTAATCGGCCTTTTAACCCTCTCTGCCCCGATCTTTCCGCCGCTTAATTGCGGAAAAGTCGAGAAAGCACGCTATAGCATTTTCCGGATTGGTATAGAGTGCTGCCACAAACGTCTGTGGGCATTTTCCCTGAGAAAATGCCCATTGCACGCCTCTGGCTGACTCTACAGAAATTCGAAAAATGCCGTAACTTGCCGGCTCGCTGACTTGCTCACCTACTCCTCGCGCACCCGATCCCGCGAGATAAAATCAACTCATGATTAAGGGCATCTCTTTTCTGCGTCCTGCCGGCAGCGCGGCGGCCTACGACCGGCTGGCGGCTTTTTTTCGCGCGCTGGGCTTTGCCCCCGGCAAGGGATGGCAGGAAGAGGGATCGCGCGGCGCATCGTTCCTCGCTCCGCTCGGCAATCTCGAGTTCGTCGACGGCCGGTTTCCGTCCGCTGCCGATATCCTCGTCGAAGTCACCTCCCTCGACTCCATCCACCAGGCCGCCGAAGCCTGGCTGCGCGCGAATGGCGGTGAAGCAGCCGTCGCGCATCTTTCGCCCATCACGGAAACGCATTGGAAGTCGCGCCTCTTTACTGTTGAGCCTGAACCCGGCTTCCGTTTTAGCTTCTGGGCCTGGTCCGATCCCGTGAAAGGCAAGCCCGTCGCCATCGAAGGCGATCTCTCCGCCGCCGGAATGAAATTCGCCATCGTCGTCTCCCGCTGGAACGCCGTCGTCACCGACCGCCTGCTCGATGGCGCTCTCGACGCGCTGGTGCGCAGCGGCGCCGACCGCGCCGATATCGAAGTCGTCCGCGTTCCCGGCGCATGGGAGATTCCCGCCGCCGCCCGCGCACTGGCCAACGCCGGCCGCGCCGACGCCATCGTTACGCTCGGTTGTTTGTTGCGCGGCGAAACCGCACACTACGAGGCCATCTACAACGAAGTCGCGCGCGGCATCGGCCAGTCGCAGCAGGAAACCGGCATTCCCCACAGCTTCGGCGTGCTGACCTGCGAAACATTGGAGCAGGCCCTGAACCGCGCCGGCATCAAGGCCGGAAACAAGGGGTTCGAGGCCGCCCTCGCCGCCATCGAGATGGCCAGCCTGCGGAAAAAATTGCAACAGGGCGGCCGAGCTTGACCAGCCGCCATCGCCGCAAGTCCCGCGAACTCGCCATGCAGATGCTGTTTCAGGCCGACATCGGCCGTCAGACATCCGATCAGGTCCGCGCTACCTTCTGGAAGGCCGGCGATCCCGTGGAGCCCGAAGTCCGCGGCTTTGCCGAGGACCTCTTCCGCGTCGCCGAGGATCGCCAGGAAGAGATCGACGCGCTCATCGTCGCCCACTCCAAACACTGGCGCCTGGAACGCATGCCCGCCGTCGATCGCAATCTGCTGCGCATGGCCGTAGCCGAGTTGCTTGGCTTCAAGTCCACGCCCTTTCCCATCGTGATCAACGAGGCACTGGAAATCGGCCGCCGCTACTCCGGCCCGGAGTCCATCAACTTCCTCAACGGCGTCCTCGACTCCATCGCCCGCAGCCTCATCGCCAAATAGCCGGCTGTCGTTTCTACAGCAGAACCAGAATAGGTGCACCCGATGGCACGCCCCCTGAGTGGCTTTTTCCTCAGGAAAAAGCTACTTTGCACGCTTCTTGAAGAGTCTGCGTTGATTCCGAAAATGCCGTAAATCTAGTTTTTGGTGGCGCAATCCCAATGCTCGTCGGCCTTTCCGTCCTTGATGTGCCAGGTGTCGAACCATGTGGTCGTATACGGCTTGCCCGTGCTGTCTTTTCGTTCGGAGACGCTGAGTACGGTGACGAGGTCACCCTCAGCGAGGACAGCAACGATGGGAGCTTCCAACCTGGCAGGGATCGGCTTTGGAGTGACCTTCAAAACCTCAGTAAAAAAGTTCACCACGCCGTCAAGGCCCGATTGTGCGTTCGGGTTGTGTTGAATATAGCGGTCGGTCAGGTACTTACCGGCAAGTTCCCAGTGATTCGCTTGCAAGAGGTCGCGGTACACGCCGTAGATCACCATCTTGTTGGCCTGAAGTTTGGGATCGGGGCTCTTGAAGAGGGCCTCCACATCGCGCGCGGGAACGACCGGCTCCTGTGCGCGCAGTACCGGCACAAGCGCCGCCAATAGAAAAAGGAAAACGGGCAGCTTTCTCATCGCATCTCTCCAGCGATCAAGATAGCAGCCTGCGCTCAAAGTTTCTCGCGCGCAAAAGAAGAACCGGGGCAAGATGGCCGTTTTTCGAGAGGCAGCATACGATTTCTCAAGCGTAGCGGAAAAAGCTATGCCAGCTTCATTCCCAGCCGCCTTGCCCGCTCCACCACTCGCGCCGAAAGCGCATGGTGTGCCTCTCCGGCCGCCAGCCCGACCCACAGCTTGCCCACCGGCTTTGCGCCCAGCAGCGCGGCCGTTATGCGTAACGCGCGGGCGGCGCCGGTGGCGAGCGGGATGAGAAACCCCGGCGCAGCCGATGTGGCCACAAGCACCGCCTTGCGCGGTTGCAGCCTGGTGCGGGGCTTGGGCGCCATCTGGCCCCACGGCCAATAAACGTAGCCGAGCAGCCGCTCCACAAAGCGCCGGAAGATTGCCGTCACGTTGTAGTAATTCACGGGCGAAGCCAGCACCACCGCGTCCGCCGCCTCAATCTCCTTGAGCATCGGTTCCAGATCGTCTTGTTGCTTGCATGGGCCTCGCTCCACGCCCGGCTGTTGCGTGCATTCACGGCAGTTCCTGCAGAACTCGATGTGCTGCTCAGTCAGGTGAAAGGTTCGCGTCTGCGCGCCCAACACCCGCGCGCCCTCCAGAACTGCTTCCACGGCGCGATCCGTCACCCCGCCGCTCCGGTAACTGCCCACGATCGCCACGACTCGTGCGCTCATTCGCCCCTCCGATCCTCTGCGTCCGCAGCTTAGTTCAGCTCCTGCGCGCCGCGCCGTGACGCGGCGCACCATGTCCCGACGCCCATCTGCGCGGCTCCAACCCATCCGCTTCCGCCCTGCTATCCTTGATTTTGTGATTCTACGTTCCCGTCTCAGAGGAACTTTGGTCGTGGGCTTGCTTCTGGCCTTCTCCCTGGTGGCCTGCCACAGGGGGGAGCAGGCCGTAGAGACTGTGACCCACACTGCCATCACAGCCGAGCACCAGGCCCAGTCCACGGCCACCGAACGCGACCAGGAGCGCACCCAGCTTGAGCAGATTCCTCTGCCCACCAAGAGCCTCTATATCGATATTCACGATGCCGCAGCGTGGGCTAATCCTTTTCTCTCTGTTGACGCCGACACGCTGACGCTGCGCATCATCCTGCCTGACGCGAACCCCAGCCCGGTGGGGCAGGGAACCCTGCTCCGGCCTGAGGCCGCGCGCCGCCAGGAGTTGCAGGTGCGCCTCTCCGACCTCGACAAAGCCGTGGTCGCCATTCCTGCAGGCGCGTGGCCTTACGGCCGCGTCATCGCCGTCGCCGAATCCCCCTCCGCCGCGCCCAAAGAGCGTCCCATGGTCCGCCGTAACGTCGAAGCCGTCATCCGCCAGCTCAACGACCTCGGCGTGGTCGTCGAAGAGTGGCCGGGACGGTAACGAGCAACGCCGATTTCCTCACAAACGCGCTACCATTTTCCCGTGAGCCCTTTGTCTCTTTCCGTCCTCCCCAATCTGCCGCCGCTCGCCCATGAGCGTTTTTCCGCTCACCGCGAGCTCGAATCCCTGCTCAAGAAGTCGCTGCGCGGCGAGGTCCGCTTCGATCTTGGCTCGCGCGCCCTCTACGCCTCCGATGGCTCCAACTACCGCCAGCTTCCCATCGGCGTCATCTTTCCCCGCGATGCCGCCGATGTCGAAGCCGCTCTCGCAGCCTGCCGCGCCACAGGCGCAGCGGTTCTGCCGCGCGGCGCGGGCACCAGCCTCGCCGGCCAATGCGTCAACGTCGCCGTGGTCTTCGACTACTCGCGCCACATGAATGCGCTCGACGCGATCGATCCAGAGGCCAAGATCGCCCGCGTCCAGCCCGGCATTGTTCTCGACCGGCTGCGCGACGCCGCCGAAGTGCATCACCTCACCTACGCGCCCGACCCCGCTACCCACTCCCGCTGCACTCTTGGCGGCATGATCGGCAACAACAGTTGCGGCGTGCACGGCCTGATGGGCGGCAAAGTCGTCGACAACGTGGAATCGCTCGAAATCGTTCTCTACGACGGCACGCGCATGACCGTCGGCGCCACCACGCCGGCTGAGCTCGACGCGCTCATCCGCGCCGGCGGCCGCGTGGGCCAAATCTACGCAGGCCTGAAGCGGATTCGCGACACTTACTCCGTCCAAATCCAGAAAAAATTTCCCCGCATCCCGCGCCGCGTCTCCGGCTACAACCTCGACGAGCTGCTGCCCGAAAGCAACTTCAACGTGGCCCGCGCGCTGGTCGGCTCTGAGGGAACCTGCGCCAACGTCGTCTCCGCCACGCTCAATCTCGCCTCCAGCCCGCCCTTCCGCGTCCTCACCTTGCTCGGTTTCAACGATCCGTTTCTCGCCGCCGACGCCGTCCCGCTGGCCCTCGAACACAAGCCCATCGGCCTCGAAGGCTTCGATTTCATGCTCGTCGATTTCATGCGCCGCAAGGGCCTCGCGCTTGAAGGTCTCGATCACCTCCCGCCCGGCGTCGGCTTTCTGCTCGTCGAAATGGGCGCCTGGTCTGCCGAAGAGGCCCGCGCCCAGGCCGAATCCGTCGCCCGCGAGTCGCAATCATGGCTCTCGCCGCCCGTTGCCCACATCTGCACGCCCGCTGAGGCCGCTTCTGTGTGGCACGTCCGCGAATCCGCTCTCGGCGCTACGGTCTTTGTTCCCGGCGAGCCCGACCGCTGGGAAGGTTGGGACGACGCTGCCGTTCCTCCCGCCGCGCTTGGCAACTATCTGCGCGCCATCAACACCCTCATGGCCGAATTCGGCTTCAGCGGCCCCATCTACGGCCATTATGGCCAGGGCTGCGTGCACACGCGTATCAATTTCGACTTTCGTAGCGCGGAGGGCCAGCGCCGCTTCCGCGAGTTCATCGAGCGCGCCGCCGATATCGTCTGCTCCTTCGGCGGCTCACTCTCCGGCGAACATGGCGACGGCCAATCGCGCGCCGCCCTCCTGCCCAAAATGTTTGGCCCTGAGCTTATCGAGGCTTTCCGCGAGTTCAAGACGCTCTGGGACCCGGATAACCGAATGAATCCCGGCAAGCTCTCCGATGCCGCCCGTGTCTACGATCCGGTTGAGAATCTTCGCCATACTTCAACGCACGAAGCCCACGAGATGGAAACTCACTTCGTATTTGCGAAGGACAACGGCTCTCTCGAGCGCGCTGCCGAGCGCTGCGTGGGCGTGGGCTCCTGCCGCAACACGCAGGGCGGCGTCATGTGCCCCAGCTACCGCGCCACCGGCGAGGAGCAGCACTCCACCCGCGGCCGCGCCCATCTCCTGTGGGAGATGCTCGCCGGAGCCCTGCGCGACGAAGGCTTCCAGAGCCAAGCCGTCCACGAGGCCCTGGACCTCTGCCTCAGTTGCAAAGCCTGCAAATCCGAGTGTCCGGTCCAGGTGGACATGGCTGCCTACAAGTCGGAGTTCCTGGCGCAGCGCTACAAGGGCCGCCTTCACCCTCTGCGCCACTACATCTTCGGATTTGCCGATCGACTCGCCCGCTATGGCTCGCTCGCGCCGGCCGTCACCAACGCGCTGCTCACCGGCCCGCTCACGAGCCCGCTCGTCAAGCGCATCGCCGGTGTAGCGCAGGAGCGCCAACTGCCGAGCCTGGCGCGGAAAAGCTATCAGCGCATGCGCGCTGCAATCCAGCCGCAAATGCTGGGTGCCCCCTCCTTTCCGCGTCTTTCAGCGGAAAGGGTGGCAGACCGCGAACCCCAATCATCCTCCGTTCAAAAGGTCCTCCTGTGGCCCGACACCTGGAACAACTACTACCACCCGCAAACGCTCTCCGCGGCAGAAACCGTCCTTACCCAGGCCGGATTTCAGGTGGAAACCCCGAAGGGGCACATCTGCTGCGGCCGCCCGCTCTATGATTTCGGTCTGCTCTCGGCCGCCCGCTCCTATCTGGCCAAAGTTCTCCGCTGCATGGCTCCGCAAATCGAGGCTGGCCTGCCGTTCGTCTTCCTTGAGCCAAGCTGCGCCAGCGTCTTCAAAGACGAGATGCTGGAACTCTTCCCCAACGACCCCCGCGCGCAGCGCCTGAGCCGGCAGGTTTGGCTTCTCGCCGACTTCCTCGCCGCCAAGGCGCCGGAGTTCGCGACAAATTTCGTCTCGGGGCGTCTCCAGGGTGCGCACATTTTGCTTCACGGCCACTGCCATCACAAAGCTGTCTTCGGCGGTCCGGCCAGTGAAATCGCGCTCCTGCGCCAGGCTGGCGCCACGGTCGAGCCCATTCAGGCCGGCTGCTGCGGCATGGCCGGCCCCTTCGGCTTTGAAGCCGATAAATTCGAGGTCTCAAAGACCATCGCGAACGATGGCCTGCTTCCCGCCGTCCAATCCGCCGGGCCAACCACTATCATCGTCGCCGACGGCTTCAGTTGCCGCGAGCAGATCGGCCAACTTGCCCAGGTCAAGGCTGTCCACTTCGCTGAAGTCCTGGCCCGCACGTGCGGCTGCGGCGGATAATTCCTGACTTCCAACCTTGTTTTCGCATCTCAATATACGCAAGGGTCCACGCGGAGGTACACTCTGCGCAGCGGCCCGCGAAACCAACTGCAATCAGGGACCGGGTTGCGCTAAACTGGAGTGTTTTGATACGCTCAGGCAGCCTTGAAGCTCAACGAAAGGAGAGTTTTCGTTATGGCAGAAGAAGAAAGCAAATCCTACGGTTTGGCCTGGTTTTTGGCCGGATTGGGAGTGGGTGCCCTGGTGGGCATTCTCTATGCTCCCAAGAGCGGCCGTGAAACCAGGGAGGACATCGCCACCGGCGCACGCGAGGGAGCAGAATATCTGCGTGCCCGCACCCGCCAGGCCGCGGAAGAGGTCAGCGCTCTGGTAGACAAGGGCAAGGAACAGGTTGCCGCCTTGGTCGACAAGAGCAAGGAACAGGTGAGCGAGTACGTCGATCGCAGCCGCGAGGCCATCGATCGCGGGCGCGCGCAATGGGAAGAGTTTGTGGAGCGGGGCAAGAATCTCGTCGCCGACCAGACCAGCCGGGTCAGTGCGGCCGTCGATGCTGGCCGTCAGGCGTACAAGTCGTCCACCGGCGAACCCGAAACGCACGAGCTTTTAAGAGCCGGCCGCTTCCGCATTTTGTTCATGCCCGGCCTCATGCCTCTTCACCATCCCTTCCGGCGCTGGACGCGAGAGCGGATTGCAATGTGCTCCCGCGCCGGCTGCCGGGCAGAATGTCGCTCCCACTCCTGGGGAGAGCGTACTTCAACGGTTTAACGTAGGCCCGCAGAGAGTCTCTGCGCGAAAGCATAACGATGCCAAATCTCCGACAATCAGACAATTCAGCTTGCCTTGGTCGCCGCCGTTGCACTGTTAATGCTGTTGCAGATGATCGTGTTGCTCGCCGTCTTTCTCGTCATTCGCAAAGCGGCCCGCTCCATGCGCGAAGATCTTGAGGATCTGCGTTCCTCGATAGCGCCGATTATCTACAACACCCGCGACCTGCTCACGCGCCTGACACCCAAGATCGAAGAAACCACCAGCGATCTGGCTGCTCTCACCCACAGCCTGCGCACGCAGGCCGCCGACGTGCAATCTGCGGCCAATGAGATCGTCGATCGCGTGCGGCGCCAGGCCAGGCCGTATCGACACCATGCTGTCCAATGTCCTCGACGCCGTCGAGCGCGCCGGCGTCTTCATGGCCGACACCGTAGCCAAGCCCATGCGCCAACTTTCCGCTGTCCTGGCCTCCGTCAAGGCGGTCGTCGAGTCGCTGCGCACGGCGGATCCTGCGGCGGCCCGTTCGCAATCAAGTCGGGCGAACGGCGACAACGATATGTTTGTATAGGTCGGTTCCACAAATTGCTATATCCACCTTGGGTGCCCTACAGCGGAACCAGAGTAGATGCACCCCGAAAGCACGTCAGCCGTATGGCTTTTTCCCCAAGAAAAAGCCACCTTTCACGACTATACGCAAGGGCACACTTACTCTGGTTCCGCTCCAGGTCCCTCGCATTTGGGGACCTGGGATAGCACCAGCCGAAGGCCTGGTGAAAAATGCGCGTACTCGATCCCGCCCAAATCGCCGCCAATGACATCTACAAACTCATGATCGGCATGATTGTGCCGCGGCCCATCGCCTTCGTGTCCAGCGTGGATGCCGCCGGCGTGAAAAACCTCGCGCCCTTCAGCTACTTCACCGCATGCAGTTCCAATCCGCCGGTGGTGTGTTTCTGCACCACCGTTCGCTCCGGCCCGCAACCCTACAAAGACACCTTGCGCAACATCGAGGCCACGGGCGAATTCGTCGTCAACATCGTCTCCGAGGAGTTCGCCGCGCAAATGAACATCTGCTCGGCCGATGTCCCGCCCGAAGTGGATGAGTTTGCGCTTTCCGGTCTCACGCCGCTTGCAAGCGATCTCGTCAAGCCGCCCCGCGTGGCTGAAAGTAAAGTGCAAATGGAGTGCCGCTTGCATCAGATCGTCCGCGTCAGCGAAAAACCCGGCGGAGGCGTCCTGGTGCTTGGCGAGGTGCTGCGCTTCCACGCTATCGAGTCGCTTTTCGATGACCAAAAGAGCGGCTACAAGATCGATCCGGACAAGCTCCTTGCAATCGGCCGCATGGGTGGCCCTACCTACACCCGCACCCGCGACCGCTTCAACATGGAGCGGCCGAAATAGTTGCCGCGCCTTCATTGATCTTGTCATCCTGAGCGACCGAAGCGCAGCGAAGGGAGTCGAAGGATCTGCGGTTGTACTTCGCATTCCTCGAAAACTGATCCAACCGGCTCCGGCCCGGCCTTACACAATCCATCCTCCGCCCACCACTTCGTCGCCGTCGTAAAACACCGCCGACTGGCCGGGCGTCACCGCGCGCTGCGGCTCGTCGAACGTGGCAACGGCCTCGTCCGCGCCCGCCGGCTCCAGCGTCGCCCATGCCGGCTCGTGCCGGTGCCGGATCTTCGCCCGCACGCGCATCGGCCCCGTCAGCTCCGCAATGCTGATCCAGTTCAGCCGCCGCGCGCGCAGCGTGCGCGTTGCCAGCTCGGCGTCCGCGCCCACCGTCACGCGATGGCTCTGGGATCGATATTCAGCACGTAGAGCGGCGAAGGCGAACGCCACGCCTAGGCCCTTGCGCTGCCCCACGGTGAAGTTGAAGATTCCTTCGTGCCGCCCGATCACCTCGCCGCTCGACGCCACCAGCTCGCCCGCCGTCTCCGGCATCGGCTCGCCCTGCTCCTCGAGATACGCCGTCAAAAACTGCTTGTAGTCGCCGCCGGGAATGAAGCAGATCTCCTGCGAGTCGGGCTTCTCGGCCAGCTTCAATCCGTGCCGCCGCGCCGCCTCGCGCACCTCCGGCTTGGTCATGTGACCCAGCGGAAACAGCGTGTGCGCTAACTGCTCCTGCGTCAGCCCGAAGAGAAAATAGGTCTGGTCCTTCGCGAGATCCGCGGGCCGCTTCAAAATCCAGCGCCCGCGCGTCTCGTCGTACTCGTTCACCGCGTAGTGCCCGGTGGCAATCCGCTCCGCGCCAATGCTGCGCGCCGTCTTCAGCAACTGGTCGAACTTGATGTGGTTGTTGCAGAGAGAGCAGGGAATCGGCGTGCGCCCGGCAAGATACTCCTCCACAAACGGACGCACCACGTCGCGCTCGAACCGCTCCTCCTGGTTGACCACGTAATAGGGAATTCCCAGGTGCTCGGCCACGCGCCGCGCGTCGTACACATCGTCGAGCGAACAGCATCGCCCGGCCTTCGGCGCATCGGGAATGCCGTGCTTGCCCGCCAGCCGCGTCTGATCCCAAAGCTGCAGCGTGAGCCCGACGACTGTTTGGCGCGAATCGCCCGCGTCGTCGCCGCGCGCGCAAGGATCGCCGCCGCCGTCGAGGAGTCAACCCCTCCGGACATGGCTACGGCAATGGTTGCTGTGCTCGGTCATAGTGAATTCCTACTTCGTAAAACGCGTGAGTTAGCCCAGCTTCGCAGACGCAATTCGCTAACTGCCGCTAGCTCGAATCTGCTCTCACCCCAGTCGTTCCCGCCGCCACCGGCGAAAGCGCCCGCAAATGTTCCACGGCCTCCGGAACCACGCGCAGCACATGATCCACATCCTCATCCGTCGCCGTCTTCAGCAAACTGAAGCGCAAGCTCGCGCGCGCCGCGTTCTTGTCCAGTCCCATCGCCATCAGCACGTGGCTCGGCTCCGTCGATCCCGAGTGGCACGCCGACCCTCCGCTCACCGCAACGCCCTTCAGGTCCAGCGCGATCACCAGCGCCTCGCCCTCCACCTGCTCAAAGCGGATATTGGTCGTGTTCGCCGCGCGCGGCGCGCCCGCGCCATTCACGCCCGTGCCCGCAATCTCCAGAATCCCCGCCTCCAGGCGGTCGCGCAGCGCCGCTACCCGCTCCACGGTCCCATCCTCCAGGCTCTCCATCGCCAGCTCTGCGGCCTTGCCCAGCCCCACGATCCCGGCCACATTCTCAGTGCCTGCGCGCTGGCGGCGCTCGTGGCTCCCGCCCACAATCAGCGGCTCAATCGGTGTGCCGCGGCGCACATACATCGCGCCCACGCCCTTCGGCCCGTGCATCTTGTGCGCGCTGATCGAGCACAGATGGCACCCGAACCGCTGCACGTCGAACGCGAACCTTCCCCGCGCCCTGCACCGCATCGATATGGAAGAAGGCGCCCGCCTCCGCGGCGATCTTCCCGATCTCTTCCACCGGCTGCAGCACGCCCGTCTCATTTCAATGCGT
>CAWCXX010000101.1:0-67375 GCA_963799445.1 uncultured Acidobacteriaceae bacterium
TTCACCGGTTTGTTGGTCAGCACCGCCATGATTCTTAAGGGCCCGCCGGGCGATAGTGCAGCTCGTGCAGCGCCTTCAGGGCGTCGAGAACGCCTTCGTAGGCGTAGGTGAAGATAAGCTTGTGCTCGCGGTAGTACTGCAGGAAGAACGCGTAGGCCTTGTTGAACAGATCTTCATCGACTGCGTCGAGAGCCACGTTGCCGGCCATGGCCAGCGAACGGCGCATGAGCATGGGCGCGCCGTTGCCGACAAAGCCGGCAATCGCAGGGTCGGGCAGCGGGCCGAGGTTAAATTCCTTGAGCGCCGCGTTGACGCTGTTGCACAGGTCCTGCGCCGAGTCGATGAGCGTGCCGTCGAGATCGAAGACGAGCAGCTTCAAACGCTCCACAGGAATCGGGCGAAAAACGCGGATCATGCATCTAGTGTAAAGGGAGCGGCGCGCGGCGGCGTGACAGGCACGCCGGCATCGTTTACACTGGGCAGGCATAGGTTCCGAAAGGAGTTGCACGCCTTGAAGAAGTATCTGACAATCCTGGCGGCCGCGCTCGTATTTGCGATCGGGCTGCAGCGTTCTCGGCGCGCAGCAGCCGCGCAGCCGGCATTCAGCACTGACGCCGCGGCAGAGCGCATTCCCAACCTGGACACGTCAAAAAGGAGCTCAGGCAGTACCACGATTGCACCTGCACATGCGGCTGCTACGCGCACGATCTGGACGTGCAGGCCGATCGCGCCATCGCGTTTCTGCGCCAGCGCGCCGCGCAGCGAACCCGAATGAAAAATCGGGCCCGCAGGAAAAACTGGCGCTGATTCTCGACATCGACGAGACCACGCTGTCGAACTACCAGGAAGAGGCCGGCGCCGATTTCGCTTACAACCCTGCTGTCTTCGACGCGTGGGTGCAAACGCGCGCAAGCGCCCGCCATTCCCGGCACGCTGCGGCTCTACAAGGAAACGCAACGGCTTGGCGTGAGTGTGTTTTTTATCACGGGCCGCTCGGAATCGGAGCGCGTCGCAACAGAGCGCAATCTGCGCGCCGTGGGCTTTGACAACTGGCAAAAACTGGTGATGCGTCCGGCGGCGCAGGGCTCGGAGACCATCGGCGCCTACAAGGCCGTCGTGAGAGGGCAGATCGCTGCCCAGGGCTATACGCTCGTCCTCAACGTGGGTGACCAGTGGAGCGACCTGAAGGGCAAGCCGGAAGCGGAGTTCTCAGTCAAGTACCCGGACCCGTTTTACTTCATTCCGTAGAGCAGTGTTAAGATGGAGCATAGTCGGTCAAGGAGTATCTTTCAGGCTAAAGCCCCTCATTTTATGGACGCTTTTCGGCCGACTGAAAAGGCTGCGGAAAACGTCAAATAAGAGGCGAAAGATGACGAAGCGACTACATGGCGGGCTGAAGCTCACACTTATGCCCCCCCCCCGAACTCAAAACTCCGGCTTCTGGTCCCTGTCCAATGCTATCCTCTCACCCAGATGCACGGCTTGATGCTGTTCAAACCGGTCGCCGTGGCCATGCTGATTCTGGCCAACGCCTACTTTGTGGCTGCCGAGTTCGCGCTCGTCTCCATTCGCGACACGCGCGTGGAGCAACTGCTGGCCGCGGGGGTGCCGGAGCGCGGGCGGTGCGGCGGCTGCAGAGCAATCTCGACGATCTGCTGCCCGCCGTGCAGCTTGGCGTGACGCTTTGCTCGCTGGCGCTTGGCTGGCTGGGCGAGCCGCTGGCCGCGCAGATTCTGGCGGGCTGGATGGGCGCGCTGCCCCACGCGCAGATCTATGCGCATGTGACCGCCGTGGTGCTCGGCTTTGCGCTGATCACCTATTTTCACGTGGTGGCCGGCGAGCTGGTGCCGAAAGTCACTGGCCCTGCGCCGCGCCGAGGCGCTGGCTGTGGCCATTGCGCCGCCCATGCTGGTGTTTATGGCGGTAGCTCGCCCCGCGGTGCGCCTGCTCAGCCGGTCGGCGGCCGATGGTTTTGCGCGGATTCGATATTCCCGGCACCGGAGCGCGCCGCGACCGTCCACTCCGCTGAGGAGCTGAAGCTGATTGCGACCGCGGCGCGCCGCCTGGGCCTGCTGCCCGAGTTTCAGGAGATGCTGGTGCACCGCGCCCTGGAGCTGAGCGACGTTCCCGTGCGCGAGATCATGACTCCGCGGCAGAAGATTTTTTCCTTGCCTTCGAACATGCTGTTTGAGGA
The DNA here is from genome assembly GCA_963799445.1 of uncultured Acidobacteriaceae bacterium. Taxonomy (GTDB): domain Bacteria; phylum Acidobacteriota; class Terriglobia; order Terriglobales; family Acidobacteriaceae; genus Telmatobacter. The sequence continues at coordinate 2,195 of CAWCXX010000101.1, forward strand.
GGCGTGCGCGCGGGTTTTCAGCCACAATCATTCGCGCATTCCCGTCTACGATGAAGCGCGCGGTCCCGAACACATCGTCGGCGCGGTGTATGCGCGCGACCTGGCGCGGCTGCTTTACTTCGGCAGGTCCGCTGCTTCGTCGCCGCGCCCAGGCCGGGCTGCGCTTGGCGCAGATCATGCACGAGGTGCTGGTTGTGCCGGAAACCAAATCCGCGCTGGATTTGCTGCGCGACTTCAAGCAGCACCGCCGGCATCTGGCCATTGCAGTGGACGAATACGGTTCAACTGTGGGCCTGGTGACCGCCGAGGACGCGATCGAGCAGCTCGCGGGCGAGCTTGAAGACGAATTCGACGTGCCTTCGCATCCGGTGCTGAGCAGCGCCGGCGGGGCGGTGCTGATGGACGGCAGCGTGAATTTGCGCGACCTGGAGACGCAGATGCAATGGAGCCTGCCGCGCGACGGCGGCGTGGAAACACTGGCGGGATTCATGCTGGCGCAGCTTGGGCACATCCCCCATCCCGGCGAATCGGTGGAGTATGAGGGGCGGCGGCTGACCGTGGTGGAGATGGACGCGCGGCGCATCGCCAAGATCCGCGTAGAAAAGTTGGCGGAGGCGCCGCAGGCCGCGGATTAAGCGCATCCTGGTGCGAGAGGTGGCGCGACGCAAACACGCTCTCATGCCGTACATCATTCATTAACCTCAAAAGTGCAGAATTCCACCTGCATGGATGAAAATAGAATTGGATGAATTATTCACGCAGGATTGAGGAACGATTGACGCCCACGCAGACGAAATTCGCAAATGGACAACGGAGGAGTTCGAGCGGCTGGTATTCGCGTGTAAGCCGAAGGTCGCAGTGTTCGATTGCGACGGAACGCTGTGGAGCGGCGATGCGGGTTACGGATTCATGGCCTGGTCGCTGGAGCAGGGGTTGGTGTCGCGCTCGACTCACGACTGGATCGATACCCGGTACCGCGCCTATCTGGCGGGCAAGGTGAGCGAAGAGGCGATGTGCGGCGAGATGGTGCAGATGTATGCCGGCTTGCGCGACGAGGAATTGCGCGCCGCCGCCGCCCGATATGTGGACAAGTTTGTGCGCGAGCGCATCTTCGCGGAGATGGCCGCGCTGGTGGCTCGATGCGGAAGGCCGGGCATCGAAGCTTTGGGCCGTGAGCTCGACCAACCGCTGGGTGATCGCCGAAGGTCTGCGCGATTTCGGGATTCCGGAGGAGCGCATTCTGGCGGCCGAAGTGCGCGTGGCAGACGGGATCATCACCAGCGAGATTATTGACGTGCCCACGGACCCGCCAAGGCAACCGCGCTCAAGCGCGTGGGATTGCCGCATCCCGATGCGGTCTTCGGCAACTCGGTTCACGACCTGGCGATGCTGGAGATGGCGCGCTGTCCTTTTCCGGTGAATCCGTCGCCGGCGCTGGAGGCGGCGGCAAAGCGGGGCTGGGGCTACTTCCGGCCGCAGGCTGCCGAGGGCGCTGCGGCCGCGGTGACTGGGGAATGAAATCTTTTTTTGGCGGCATTGACCTCCTCGGCGGAAGCGATCGGTGACCCGAACGCGCCAGATGCGAGCCCTCTCCATTTGGCTCGCTATCTCTTTTGTTTCGTTTACACTGGAAGGTGTGGAAGAGCGGCAGCCAAAGACGAGGACACATGCTGCCGGTCCGGCCCTTCGCTTTGTTGCGGCTGCGTTAATTGTGCGCGACAGAGAGGTTCTGATCGGGCAGCGGCGGGCGGATCAGCCTATGGCGTCGCTGTGGGAGTTTCCGGGCGGGAAGATCGAGCCTGGCGAGAGCCCGCAAGAGGCGCTCATCCGCGAATTGGCTGAGGAGCTTGGCATTCATGCGGAAGTCGGTCCCGCAGTCACCCGCATTCGCCACCATTATCGCCATGGGGGCGCCGTGGACCTGCAGTTTTTCGCAGTGCGCGAGTTTACGGGCGAAATCGACAATCAAATCTATCAGCAGGTGCGCTGGGTGCGGCTCGAGGATCTGCCCGGCTACGAGTTTCTGGCCGCCGACCGCGGGCTGATCAAGGATTTGGCGGCGGGAAAGCTGCTGTAAGGTCACACCCGGAAGAATGGACTGCTTGACATCCGTTACGTTACGCGTTACGCTTGCCCATGATTGAGTCCTTCCGCCACAAGGGGCTGAAACGCCTCTATGAGGATGACGACCCTCGCGGCGTGGCGACAGAACATCTGACCAAACTGCGCAACATCCTCGCGCGCCTGGATGCAGCCGGCTCAGTGGAGGATATGAATCTTCCAGGATTCAATCTGCACGCGCTGAAGGGTTCATTGCGCGGGTTCATGGCGGTAACGGTACGAGCCAATTGGCGAGTCGTCTTTCGATTTGCCGAGGGGCGTGCTTTTGACGTCGATTATCTCGATTACCACTAAGGAGGTTTCCCCATGCCGATGAAGAATCCGCCTCATCCCGGCAGCGTTGTTCTCAGCGAGTGCATCGAGCCGCTCGGCCTTACCATTACGCATGCGGCGCGGGCCCTGGGCGTTACGCGCACCACTCTTTCCGAGCTGGTGAACGGCAAGCGCGGCATTTCGCCGGAGATGGCGATCCGGCTCTCGCAGGTCTTTGGCGGCAGCGCGGAAAGCTGGATTACGCAGCAGGCCCAGTACGATCTTGCGCAGATTCCCGCGGGGCGCATTCGGCTCAAGCGGCTGGCTGTTGCATGATGGTGATTCGCACACAGATGGCATGCCGCTCAAAGAATTAGTGCTGACCTAATACAGCGCCGTCAGAGCTTTGGGACGAAAATACACGCCAGACCCCGTCCTCTTTTCGCAATACAAATTGAAAAGTCACCATGCCTCGCTCGAATTGTAAATCCGCTTGAATGTGAGCTATTGCAATACCGTTTTCTTCGTTTACTTGCCAGTACGTCTGCTTCGCCGACTTCAAATTGCCCATTTCTTTGGTCAATTTGGACTGGTAATTCACCAGCTCTGAGTAACGAGTCGCAGCACAAAAGGCCGGCGACGCATGGTGACTTTTCAATTTGTATTGCGAAAAGAGGACGGGGTCTGGCGTGTATTTTCGTCCAAAAGCTCTGACGGCGCTGTATTAGGTCAGCACTAATTCTTTGAGCGGCATGCCATCTGTGTGCGAATCACCATCACGCCACCGCCAGCCGCTTGAGCCGAATCCGCCCCGCGGGAATCTGCGCAAGGTCGTACTGAGCCTGCTGCGTAATCCAGCTTTCCGCGCTGCCGCCAAAGACCTGGGAGAGCCGGATGGCCATCTCCGGCGAGATGCCGCGCTTGCCGTTGACCAACTCGGAGAGAGTGGTGCGCGTGACGCCCAACGCTTGCGCCGCACGCGTGATGGTGAGGCCGAGCGGCTCGATGCACTCGCTCAGGATCACGCTGCCGGGATGAGGCGGATTCTTCATCGGCATGGGGAAACCTCCTTAGTGGTAGTCCAGATAATCGACTTCAAATGCATGGCCCTCGACAAATCGAAAGATGACTCGCCAATTGGCTCGAACCGTGACCGCCATGAAGCCGCGCAATGGACCCTTCAGCGCGTGCAGGTTGAATCCGGGAAGATTCATGTCCTCCGCTGAACCGGCGGCGTCCAGGCGGGCGAGGATGTTGCGCAGTTTCGTCAGATGTTCCGCCGCCACGCCGCGAGGGTCGTCATCCTCATAGAGGCGTTTCAGCCCCTTGTGGCGGAAGGATCGAATCATGAGCAAGCGTAATGCGTAACGTAACGGATGTCAAACAGTCCATTCTTCCGGGTGTGACCTTACAGCAGCTTCCCCGCCGCCAAATCTTTCACCAGCCCCCGGTCAGCGGGCAGAAATTCATAGCCGGGCAGATCCTCGAGCCGCACCCAGAGCACCCGCTGATAGATTTGATTGTCGATTTCGCCCGTAAACGCGCGCACTGCGAAAAACTGCAGGTCCACGGCGCCCCCATGGCGATAATGGTGGCGAATGCGGGTGACAGCGGGACCGACTTCCGCGTGAATGCCAAGCTCCTCAGCCAATTCGCGGATGAGGGCCTGTTGCGGGCTTTCGCCAGGCTCAATCTTCCCGCCCGGAAACTCCCATAGCGGCCCCATGGGTTGATCCGCCCTCCGCTGCCCGATCAGAACCTCGCCGTTGCGGACGATTAACGCAGCCGCAACAAAGCGAAGAGCTGGGCCGGCGGCATGTGTCTTAGTCTTTGGCTGCCACTCTTCCACACCTTCCAGTGTAAACGAAACAAACAAGATAGCGAGCCACATGGAGAGGGCTCCATCTGGCGCGTTCGGTGTCACCGATCGCTTCCGCCAGGAGGTCAATTCCGCCAAAAAAAGATTTCATTCCCCAGTCACCGCGGCCGCAGCGCCCTCGGCAGCCTGCGGCTGGAAGTAGCCCCAGCCCCGCTTTGCCGCCGCTTCCTTGAGCGCCGGAGACGGATTCACCGGGAAAGGACAGCGCGCCAGCTCCAGCATCGCCAGGTCGTGAACCGAGTTGCCAAAAACCGCATCGGGATGCGGCAAACCCACCCGCCTGAGCGCCGTTGCCTTGGCCGCGTCCGTGGGCACGTCAATAATCTCGCTCGTGATGATGCCGTCTGCCACGCGAACCTCGGCAGCCAGAATGCGCTCCTCCGGAATTCCGAAATCGCGCAGGCCCTCGGTGACCACCCAGCGGTTGGTCGAGCTCACGGCCCAAATGTCGATTTCTGCCTTGGGCCCGGCCTTCCGCATCGACGCCACCAGCGCGGCCATCTCCGCGAAGATCCGCTCGCGCACAAACTTGTCCACATATCGGGCGGCAGCGGCGCGCAGTTCACTGTCGCGCAAGCCGGCATACATCTGCACCATCTCGCCGCAGATTGCCTCTTCGCTCACCTTGCCCGCCAGGTAGGCGCGGTACCGCGCATCGATCCAGTCGTGAGTAGAGCGCGACACCAACCCCTGCTCCAGCGACCAGACCATGAATTCGTAGCCCGCATCGCCGCTCCAGAGCGTCCCGTCACAGTCGAACACTGCAACCTTCGGCTTGCACGCGAAAACCAGCCGCTCGAACTCCTCCGCGCTCCATTTGCGAAAATTCGTCTGCGTCAATCGCTCCTCAATCCTGCGTGAATGATTCATCCACTTCTATTTTCATCCGTGCAGGCTGGATTCTGCACTTCCGAGGTTAATGAATGATGTACGCCATCAAAGCGTGTTTGCGCCCGCCACCTGCTCCATCCAGAATGCCTTAATCCTCGGCCTGCGGCGCCTCCGCCAACTTTTCTACGAGGATCTTGGCGATTCGCCGCGCGTCCATCTCGACCACGGTCAGCCGCCGGCTTCCAAAGACAACAGATTCGCCCGGATGGGGGATGTGCCCGAGCCGGGCCAATACAAATCCCGCCAGCGTTTCCACGCCGCCGTCACGCGGCAGGCTCCATTGCATTTGCGTTTCCAGGTCGCGCAGATTCACGGTGCCATCCATCATCACCGCTCCTCCGGCACTGCTCAGCACCGGAGGCGAAGGTACGTCGAATTCGTCTTCAAGCTCACCCGCAAGCTGCTCGATGGCATCCTCGGCAGTTACCAGGCCCACAGTTGAGCCGTACTCGTCAACTGCGATAGCGAGATGCCGGCGGTGCTGCTTGAAGTCGCGCAGCAAATCCAGCGCGGATTTGGTTTCTGGCACAACCAGAACCTCATGCATGATCTCGGCAAGACGAAGCTCGGCCCTGGACGCGGCAGACGAAGCAGCCGCCGTGCGGGAGTGGAGCAGCCGGGCCAGATCGCGTGCATAGACCGCGCCAACAATATGCTCGGGACCGCGGGCTTCATCGTAGACAGGAATACGCGAATGATTGTGGGCAAAGACCCGCGCGCAGGCCTCCTCAAAAAGCATGCTTGAAGGCAAAGAAAAAATCTTCTGCCGGGGAGTCATGATCTCGCGCACGGGAACATCGCCAAGTTCCAGAGCGCGATGCACCAGCATCTCCTGAAACTCGGGAAGCAGACCCAATCGCCGCGCCGCTGTGGCGATCAACTTGAGTTCCTCAGCGGAGTGAACAGCCGCGGCGCGCTCCGTTGCCGGGATATCGAAGGCGTGCAAAACCGCAGCCGCCGACCGGCTGAGCAAGCGCACCGCGGGACGAGCCACCGCCATAAAGACCAGCATGGGCGGCGCCACGGCCACGGCCAGAGCCTCGGCGCGCCGCAGCGCCAGTGATTTCGGCACCAGCTCACCGGCCACAACGTGAAAATAAGTGATCAGCGCAAAGCCGACCGCCACGGCGGCCACATGACCATAGATCTGCGCGTGCGGTAACCCCTCCATCCAGCCCGCCAGAATCTGCGCCGCGAGCGGCTCGCCCAGCCAGCCAAGCGCGAGCGAGCACAGCGTCACGCCGAGCTGCACGGCGGGAAGAAGATCGTCAAGATTGCTCTGCAGCCGCCGCACGGCCCGCGCCCCCGGAACCCCTGCGGCCAGCAATTGTTCCACACGCGTGTCGCGGATGGAGACGAGCGCGAACTCGGCAGCCACAAAGTAAGCGTTGGCCAGAATCAGCATGGCCACGGCAACCGGTTTGAGCAGCATCAAGCCGTGCATCTGGGTCAGAGAATAGCATTGGACACGGACAGGGGGCAGGGATTTGAGATTGACTGCGAGCGTCCGGCCTCATTTAGGCTAGCTTTCATCTATCAGCTCTCAGTTCTTTCGCGCCTCTTGGATAGCTGACGGCTGATAGCTGAGAGCTACTCCTTGTTCCTTTGCTCCCTTATTCGCTGCTTTTACGGAATAAAGTAAAACGGGTCAGGATATTTGACCGAGAACTCCGCTTCCGGCTTGCCTTTCAGGTCGCTCCACTGGTCGCCCACGTTGAGGATAAGCGTATAGCCCTGTGCAACAATCTGCCCTCTCACGACGGCTTTGAAGGCGCCAATCGTCTCCGAGCCGTGCGCGTCCGGGCGCATCGCCAACTCCCGCCAGTTGTTGAAGCCCACGGCGTGAAGGTTGCGCTCCGTTACGGCGCGCTGCGGCTCCGGACGGCCCGTGATGAAAAAAACGCTCACGCCCAGCCACTGCGCTTCCTTGTAGAGCCGTAGCGTGCCGGGAATCGCCGGCGCCTGCGCCGTATCGACCCACGCGTCGAAGGCGGCAGCGTTATATGCGAAATCGGCGCCCACTAATTCCTTGTAGTTCGACAGCGCGGTCTCGTCGATGTCGAGAATCAGGGCCAGTTTCTCCTTCGCGCCCGATTTTTCATTCGGAGTTCGCCGCGCGGCGCGCTGGCGCAGAAATGCGATGGCGCGATCGGCCTGCACGTCCAGGTCGTGCGCATAGCAACCGCACGTGCAGGTGCAATCGTGGTATTGCCTGAGCTCCTTCTTGATTGTGTCCAGGTTGGGAACGCGCTCTGCCGCGGCGTCCGTGCTGAATGCCGGCTGCGTCGACTGCTGCGCGCCGAGACGCTGCAGCCCGAACATAAAAACAAGCCCAGCCGCCAGGATTGTCAGACACTTCTTCAAGGCGTGCAACTCCTTTGGGAACCTTTGCTTGCCAAGTGTAAACGATGGCGGGGGCCTGTCACCCGCCGCGCGCCGCTCCCTTTACACTGGATGCATGATCCGCGTTTTTCGCCCAATTCCGGTGGAGCGTTTGAAGTTGCTAGTCTTCGACCTCGACGGCACGCTCATCGACTCGGCGCAGGACCTGTGCAACAGCGTCAACGCGACGCTCAAAGAATTCAACCTCGCCCCGCTGCCCGACCCGGCGATTGCCGGCTTTGTGGGCAACGGGGCGCCCTTGCTCATGCGCCGTTCGCTGGCCTTCGCCAGCAATGTGGCTATTGACGCAGTCGATGAAGATCTGTTCACCAAAGCCTACGCGTTCTTCCTGCAGTACTACCGCGAGCACAAGCTGGACTTTACCTATGCCTACGAAGGCGTTCTCGACGCCCTGAAGGCACTGCACGAATTGCACGACTCACCCGGCGGCCCCGCGAGAATCATGGCCGTACTCACCAACAAGCCGGTGAATCCGGCGCGCGGCATCTGCGAGGGTCTGGGCCTGGCGGACTACTTCCTCCATATCTATGGGGGCAACAGCTTTCCCGTAAAGAAGCCCGATCCCTTCGGCCTGCGCTTGCTGATGGAAGAGACCGGAGCGCGCCCTGATGAGACGGTCATGATCGGCGACAGCCAGGTGGACGTAGAGACGGCCCGCAATGCCGGCGCGTGGTCTGTCGGTTGCACCTTCGGCTTCGGGCCGCAAACCCTCATCGCCACCCCTCCCGATGTGCTCGTCGACTCAGCCGCTGAATGGACGCGGGCGCTGAGTCCGGCATAGGCAGAGCATTTAGCTACCCGTTTCCCCACACAATAAAGACAAGCGAAAGCCGGGCGGCGCGTTACGCTGATTCCATGAGCAATCCAGGCATCCCAGCGGGCCGGCCGCTCCGTATCGTCCTACCCGGCGGCAGCGGCCAGGTTGGCCGCATGCTGGCGCAGTTCTTTCAGGAACGCGGCCACCACGTAACGGTGCTCACGCGTGGCCCCTATACCGCGCCTTGGCAAACGGTGCATTGGGACGGCAAGCAGCTCGGCCCCTGGATTGAGACGCTCGAAGACGCCGACGTCTGCATCCATCTTTCCGGGCGCAACATCAACTGCCGCCACACCGCGCGCAATCGCCGCGAGCTCTACGATTCGCGCATCGGGCCCACGCTGCTGCTGCACGAGGCCATTGCAGGACTCGCCAATCCGCCGCGCCTGTGGATGAACGCCTCAACGGCAACCATCTACCGTCACTCTCTCGACTGCGACATGGACGAGACGAGCGGCGAGATAGGCGGCAACGAGATGGTTTCCTCGCGGAGGCGAGCGCCGGAGAAGTGGAACTGGACCGTCAGCCTGGCAAAGGACTGGGAGACCGCATTCTTTGGGACCGAAACGCCGCGCACGCGTAAGATTGCGCTCCGCACGTCACTGGTCTTCAGTCCTGCGCCCGGCGGCGTCTTTGCGGTTCTCTCGAATCTGGTCCGCGTTGGCCTGGGCGGAACACAGGGCAATGGCCGGCAATACGTCTCCTGGATTCACGAGGCCGATTTTGCGCGCGCCGTTGAATTTCTCATCGAACACGAGGAGATCGAGGGCCCGGTGAATCTCGCCGCGCCCAGCCCTCTGCCCAATCGCGAATTCATGCATGGGTTGCGCGAGGCCTGGGGCATCCCCAACGGCCTGCCCGCTCCCGCGCCGCTTCTCGCCGCCGGTATGTTTTTTCTGCGCACTGAGCCCGAACTGGTCCTTAAGAGCCGGCGCGCCGTCCCCGGCCGTCTGCTCGACGCCGGATTTCAGTTCGCATTTCCTACCTGGCCCGAAGCCGCTGAGGATCTGGTGCGTCAATGGCGAGCGCGCGACGATCTCTGATTTGCGACGTAGCGCCGGACTCCAGTCCGGCTGTCGTGCGGGTGTCCACGCCCGCATTCCTGACACCTGACACCTGACACCTGATCCCTGTTTTCCGTCACTTCGGCGTAATATCGGTCACCGGCAGATCCCAGTGGCCGAGCAGAATCTCAAACCGCCGCTGCTCCTCGTTCTTGTAGGTCTCCTGATTCGGCCACATCTCCTTGATGAACGCCTCTTCGTCGGGGTTGGAAGTGGTGGCCACGGTGGAATCCTTGTAGACGATGGTCACGCGATAGTCCCAGCGGCCGTCCTCGGTCGTGTGATAGGCAGGCGACTCGATCTTCAACGAGAGAATCCGTCCCGTTGCCTGAATCTTCTTGAGCAACGGCCAGTGGTTCTTCATAAACAGGTCGTGAAACTCCTGCTGATGGCCCCACTGGCACTTGTAGTAGTACTCGATGATGTAGGGCTGGCCGGCGCTCGATTGCGGCGGCGCGCCCTGCGCGAAAAGAGGAGTCGAAAAGCCGGCGCCAATCGCCAGCGCCAGCACAGCTAAAACCATCCTACGCGTCAAAATCCCCATATGAGCCTCCATTCGACAGATGGAAGCATTGTAGCCGTTGAGCGTCACCGATGTTTTCCGTCCCCTGCTCCAGACAAAAAACGGCCCCCGTTTTCGACGGGGGCCAAGTTGCCTTGGTTCTCTCGCGTTGCGAGAGCTTTTTTGGCGGCCAAACGGCGGGGTGGCCGTTGGACGGAAGCAGAGCCTCGGGGGAGGATGACCGCGAAATTACGGCTGCTCCGCACCAGCTGCAGCAGGTGCGCTTTGGGGTTGCGCTCCTGCCGGGGCCGCCAAACTGTTTTCCATCAGCCGCAGATGCACGCTGCTGGTCTTGATGCGCTCCGGCTTTTCATTCTGGTCGCCGGAGTTCATTGCCATGGTCGCATTGCCTAACGCCACGGCGTGCATGCGGTAGACGGGAATCTGGTGTTCGGTTACGAGATAGCGCTTGACTGCTTCCGCCAAACGCTCGGATTCTTGAATGCCCATGCTGCCCGATGCCGGCGCGTGCGCTTCCATCTCCAGGATGTAGCCATCGCGGCCCGTCAGGCTCGCAGCCATTTGGTCGAGAGTATCCTTGGATTCCTTTGTTAACACCGTGCTTCCGCTACGGAACTTGATCTCAGCCTCTGTAATCTGGTGGTACTGGTCGAGGCCGTTCACCGTGGTATTCACCTGATCCACGCGGGTTGAAGCCTGCTGCGCGGTGTTGCTGGCGTTCAGCGCCTGCTGATTGGCCACAGTGGCTTGCTGGTTGGCCGCATCGGCCGAGGACTGCGCCTTCATGATTCCCGCCTGCGCCCGCGCATCCACGTCCTTGATGTCGCGCGCGTTCTTGGCGTTTACTTCATCCAGCTCCGACAGCCGGTCGTTGATTGGGTCAGTCTGCCTTTTCACCCACTTCTTGCGGGCAAAAGGATACACACGGCCCCAGAACCCCTCCTTCTGTGGAGTCAGCGGCTGAGCAGCGGGCTGAGCCGCTGGGGAGGGCTGCTGTTGATCCGCCGAAGGTAGAGTGTTCTGGGTATCCGCAGCCGATGATTGCGCCTGCTGCGCCCAAACGGGAATTGTTATGGCAGATGCCAGCATAAGAACGGCAAACTGGCGTGGGAACAAGCTCGAAACATTGGTAGGTATTCTCATTGGTTTGACCCCCTATTGTGGCGCGGCTCTTCAAAAAGCCATCGGTGCGGCGAGCATTGCTATCCGCCCGCCTTTATCGATTGCAATGGGGCTGCCAAAGACGAGACGCAACATTGCAATACTCATATCTAGTTGAAAAATATGCTGGTTTACACGGAAGATAACGCGCACAACAGCCCACCCAGCGCCAGAGACATCCCGGTCGCCGCGTAAATTTTGCACGACTGCGCACTTTCTACTCTGTAAGGAGAATCGGGGTTTGACTTCGACATTGTACGTGAATGATCCGGATCTCCGGGATGGCGCCATCCCAATCCTGTGCCACCGCGTCGAAGATCAATCGGAAGTCCTGGGCCCCGCCCGGCTTCAGAGGCGCGGCGCTCAGCGGCTCGACATCGATATAAGGATCGCGCGTGCGGATGATCCTCAGCGGCTGGGTTTCGTTCTGCGCCACTTCGTGTGCCGGGTCGCGAAACAGCACCTGGACGGTGATTCCGGTAACCGTCCTGTTGCCCTGGTTGGCGATGCGTCCATCGACGTAAGTCACCTTGCCGCCAATCAGGTTTGACGACTCGCTCATCGACAGCTGGCTGATGGCGAGGTTGGCCGCGTAGGGATCCATCGCCGCCGAGATGGGCGTAACCGGGGGCTCGCTCTTCCCGTGCTCGAAGATGAGCACCAGTCCGCCCGCCACGACAAACACGATCGCCACGGCCACAGCCACGGGCAGCCAATTGCGTTCCGCCGGCGCCGGGGGACGCATAAGTTGAGGACCTGTACTCACGAGCGAAATTGTACACCCGTTACCGAATGAATACCCGGCCTGTTAAAAAGAGCGCTGGCAGGCGCAGAATCGCCCGCAAAACCACGATAAGAATAGTAGAGAGATTTTTTCAATCTTCATCTTCCACGAATCCGTGGCGCAACCTTGGCATCAAAACAGACAAAAGACAGGAACGCAGGGGACCGGAATCCACAACGGAAAGCGATTTCCTTGAGCGAGGAACCCGAAACGTGATCCAAACGTAACCAATAGCGTTTCCGGGGCTGATTTCGCCCGAAAGCAAGGTCCAAAGGTTACCGCGGCTATCAGGGAGCGGAAACCTCGCGGAGTTCAATCGGGTTACAGCCATCACGGATGCGCTCTAGCCGCAAGGCGTTGAAAGGCAGGCCAACGATGCACACCCCTTCAGTATCCGTCCTCAGCTCGCCACCCGCCTCTTCGTATGTCAACTCGCAGTCCAGCCAGTCCGCTGATCGGGTCTACCAGGGCTTGACCATCGTCGCGATGCTTTGGCTCTTAGGCAGCCTTTGGCTGTTTCGGTAGATCCGCAAACCGATCGGCTGGCCGGCAAGCGGCGCCGTTGCGGCATTTCTTCCCGCGATACGCTCCGTCCATCGGGGCGATATGGCACTCCTGCGGAATCAAAACACTATGCGCTTGACGGCTCTGCCCGAAACATCTGTGCAACATAACACACAATCGTCACTAAGAGAGCTGTCAGCAGTATCCACCAGCCGAGCCACGAAGATGCCAGTTCCTGGCGCCGCACCGCTTGGATTGACGAGATCTGGATGTAGGCAAAGACCCCAATTAACTCTGCTTTGATCCATGTGATCAGCTTGAGAAAAATCGCCTCGAGCCCAGGCACGCCGTCCGGGTTCTTTTGGGCTGCATTTTTGGCAAGCCAGGAGAGCGCCGTCACGACGCTCAGAACCAAGTACACGATCACGGCAATGACGGGCAACACCTCAAATGAAGATGGCGCGGTCCAGGCGTCCGCGTGGCCAAGCTGATCGAAATGCGTGGGGATGCGGTCCGGCAGCCGGTATGGACCGTACAGAGCAAACCCGGTAAACAAAAGGAGCGCGGCCAAGGCGGCGAGGCTAATGGCGTCCAGGTACTTTTGCATGAATTCCTTCCCGCGAGTGTCGGCATGGCAATCATACAGGGGACAAACGTCGCTCTTGGGCTCAGGGTTCTGGCTTTTACCCTGAAGTAACCAGGGCTATTACTTCACCCCGCAGATGCACAACACTTAAGTTCACGATGCGCGCGGCGAGGTGTCACCCGAACCGCGCCCGCTTGATCCCCGTCTGCCGGCAGTCCTTCCCCGTCATCCTCACGCGGATGCACATCTCCGCCAGCCGCGACAGCATGCGGTCGCCGATGCGGTCGCCCAAGGTTTGCTTGCTCGCAGCGACCTCAAGGTCGCTCTTTTCGCTGCTTGCTGCGGGCAAGTCAGGGTAGTTCGTCGTAATGATCGTGGTCTGCCGGTCGTTGTAGCGCGTGTTCAGGATCAGCGCCACCGTGTCCCACACCCACTCGTTGGGCTTTTGCGCGCCCAGGTCGTCCAGCACCAGCACCTCGGCGGCAAACACCGGCTTCAAAAGGTCGAGCTCCGTGGTCCGCACCTCGGGGTTGTAGCTGTTCTGGATGCTCTTCAGCAGCTCGCGGTAGTCGCAGAACAGTCCCTTCACTCCGCGTTCCCGCACCAGCCGCTGCAGCACACCCACCGCCAGATGCGTCTTTCCCAATCCCTCCTTGCCGACAAACAGCAGCCCCTTCCCGGCCGTCCCCGCCGGATACTCCTCCACAAATCTCCGCGCCGTCAGCAGCGCTTCCGCCAGCGAGCGGTCGGCCTCGTGGTAGATCTCGAAGGTATCCAGCGTGCAATCCCGGTAGCGTGCAGGAATCTGCGCCGCGGCCAGGCGGCGTCCTTCGCGCTCCAACTCCTGGCACCGGCACGGCCGCGAAACCCAGTTCCCGGCCGCGTCTACCACCCGCACCAGCCCCACCCCATCGCAAATCGAGCAAACCGTCATTCCGCTTTCCAGCCTAGCGCACCGGGCGCCACCACAGCGCCGGTGGATGGTCCGTGCCCGATTGTGGAAAAGGAGCAATTCGCGGACACCTGGCGTTTTCTGACACTGCTGCAAGCGGTCAGTGGAAATCGCGGGAGCGGATTTCAGGGGTGGGGATTTCGAGAGGCGCAATGCGCTGGGCTTTGACGTGAATCACGCCTTCCTGATTCTGCAGCGGGCCTTCGATGCGGAGGAAGCGGGAACGCGTGATCACGATCCGGTCGCGCTCGAAGACATCGGGAGTAATGATGACGTTGGCGATGCCGGTTTCATCTTCGAGCGAGAGGAACACGAACCCCTTGGCAGTGCCGGGCCTTTGGCGTGCGATGACGCAACCGGCGATGTGGACGGAGGGGCGGCCAGCGCAACGCAAAAGTTCGTCTGCCGACAAAATACCTTCGCGGCGCAGCGCCGCGCGGTGATACGCCATGGGATGCGGGCCGGTGGTGAGGCCGGTGCCGGCGTAGTCTGCAGCGAGGCGTTCGTCGGTCGTCATCTGCCTGAGCGATATGGATCCGGGCGCTTTGCGTGGAGATGCATGTTCGCTGCGCAGGAGTGGGCCAACCGACCGGCCCGCCTCTTCCACCTGCCAGAGCGCATCGCGGCGGTGCTCGACGCGGCCCAGTGAGTTGAAGGCGCCGATGCGGGCGAGGGCAACGAGTTCCTTACGGTTAAGCGCGGGAACGCGCAAAGCGAGATCGCTGGCGGATGCGAAAGCGCCGGCGCTTGCGCGCGCCGCAAGAATCGCTTCCGCCGACGACTGGCGCAGACCTTTGGCGTAGTTGAAGCCGATGCGCAGCGAGAGCGAGCCGTCGGGCTCTGCTTCCAGCGTGCACGGCCATTCAGACCGCTGCACGTCGATGGGCCGCACGCGCAGGCCGTGGCGCTGGGCATCTTTGATAAGGACGGCCGGTGAGTAGAAGCCCATGGGTTGATTGTTGAGCAGGCCGCAGGTGAAGGCGGCGAGATAGTGCACCTTGAGATACGCCGAAGCGTAGGCGATGAGCGCGAAGCTGGCCGCGTGGCTTTCGGGAAATCCGTACATGGCGAAAGACGAGATGCCCTGCACGATATTGTCCTGCGCCTCGGGGCCGATGCCGTTGCGCGTCATGCCGGAGCGCAGGCGGCCTTCGAGATCCTTCATGCGCTGCATGGATCGGCGCATTCCGACGGCGCGGCGCAACTCCTCGGCTTCGGCGCCGGTGAAGCTGGCAACGGTCATGGCCATGCGCAAAAGCTGCTCCTGAAAGAGCGGCACGCCGAGCGTGCGCTTGAGCACCGGCTCGAGCGACGGATGCGGATAGGTGACGGCCTCCCTGCCCTGGCGGCGGCGCATATAGGGGTGCATCATCTTGCCGACGATGGGGCCGGGGCGGATGATGGCCACCTGCACGACGAGATCGTAAAAGCGCGTGGGCGCGTTGTGCGGGATCGAGGCCATCTGCGCGCGGCTCTCCACCTGGAACATGCCCACGGTGTCGGCCTTGCGCAGCGTCTCGTAGACGAGCGGGTCTTCAGGCAGCGCGGCCAGGTCAACTTGTTTTCCGTAGTGGCGGGGGATCAATTCGATGCAATCTTTGAGCACGGCCATCATGCCCAGGCCGAGCAGGTCGACCTTGATGAGGCCGAGGTCGGCGCAGTCTTCCTTATCCCACTGCACGACGGTGCGGCCGGGCATGGAGGCGCGCTCGATGGGGACGACGCGGTTCAGCAGTCCGGCGCAGATGACCATGCCGCCGGAGTGCTGGCCGAGATGGCGCGGCAGATCCTTCATGCGCAGGCAAAGATCGAGATAGCGGGCGATGCGCGGATGGCGGATGTCGAAGCCGGCCTGCGCGAAGTGGTGGCCCAGGGTGTCGTTGGCGCCGCGCCACTCCCAGTGGCCCATCAGGCTGGAGAGCCGCGCGATCTGCTCCTCCTCAAAGCCCAGCGCCTTGCCCACCTCGCGCGCCGCCGAGCGGCCGCGATAAGTGATGACGTTGGCGGTCATCGCCGCGCCCAGCGCGCCGTAGCGCTCGTAGATGTACTGAATGACCTGTTCGCGCTGATCGCCGGAGGGCAAGATCGAGATCGATGTCCGGCCACTCGCCGCGGTTCTCGCTCAAAAATCTCTCGAAGAGCAGCTCCATGCCAACCGGATCGACGGCGGTGATTTCGAGCGCGTAGCAGACGGCGGAGTTGGCCGCCGAGCCGCGCCCCTGCACCAGAAAACCCTGCCGCTGGCAGTAGCGGATGAGATCCCAGACGATGAGGAAGTAGCCGGCAAAGCCGAGCTTCGCGATCAGCGCGAGCTCGTGCCGCACCTGCGCGCGCGCCTTCTCGAGCAGATGCCGCTTGGCCGGCGAACCGTAGCGTTTGCGGACGCCTTCCTCAACGCGCTTGGCAAGAAAGCTGTCCATGGTTTCGCCTTCGGGAACCGGGTAATGCGGGAACTCGTAGCCGAGATTGTCGAGCGTGAATTCGAGACGCTCGCTCACGATGCGCGTGTTGGCGATGGCCTCGGGGATGTCGCGGAAGAGCGCCGCCATTTCACGCGCCGCGCGCAGATGCCGCATGGAGTTCGTCGCGAGCAGGCGGCCCGCATGGTCAAGCGTGGTGTGGTGGCGGATGGCGGTGAAGAGATCGAGCAGCTCGCGGTCTTTTTCCGCAGCGTAGCGGACGCCGTTGGTCGCGATGACCGGCAGGCTGAGCGCAGCGGCAAGGCCGAGCAGCGACTGGTTGCGGCATTCCTCTTCGCGCTCCTGATGGCGCTGCAGTTCGATGTAGAGATTGCCACGGCCATAGATGGACGCGAGCAGGTCAAGCGTCTTACGCGCCGCACTCTCACTGCCGCGGGCGAGCGCTGCGGCAAGCGGGCCTTCGTCGCCGCCGGTCAGGCAGATGAGTCCGTCAGAGAACTCTTCGAGGTCTTCAAGCGTGGCAGCGCCTTCAGCCTTGGTGGTTTCGCGCATCTTGAAGCGCGTGATGAGCTGGCAGAGATTTTGATAGCCGGTTTGCGAAGCGCAGAGCAGCGTGATGCGCGCAGGCTCGGCCGGACACTGATGCGGCAGCCACGCAGGCGGCGTGAGCCGGTTGCCGAAGGACGAAACGGCAATCTCCGCGCCGATGTGAGCTTTGACACCACTACGCTTCGCCGCAGTGTGGAAGCGCGCGACGCCGTAGAGGCCGTTGCGGTCGGCCAATGCAATGGCACTCATGCCGAGCTCGGCGGCGCGCTCGATGAGCGCTTCAGGCTGCGATGCGCCGGCAAGAAAACTGAAGGCGCTGGAAGCGTGCAGCTCGACGTACTCTTCGCGATCAGTCATAGAAAGCTTCCAAACACCAGAAATTGCGCGCGCGGTCGCAGGTGAGCAGGCAGGCCACTAATGCGCCGTTGTTCTCGACGGCCAGCACGTCCCACTCTTCGGCGTCCCACACGCCAGCCGACCACCAGCAGCCACCAGTTCGCCATGGACCGTATGCCGCCGTGACCTCATAGCGGTTATCGCGATCGCGAAAGGCTACTGGCTTCATGGCGCGCAGGGTCACACTTACTGGAGACGGTGGGCGCACGCGGTGAAGAGCGATGCGCGGAGGATTGGTTTCGAGCGTGGTCGCTCTGCCGTCAACGATGAAGCTCGCCATGCGGAAGCTGTCCGCGCGATGCGTGTCTTCAAGCACGGGCGAGCCCACGCGATCGTCGCCCACAATCGCCTTTAGTCGCGCCAGCGTTACATCCAGCTGCGAAGGCTCCGGCGTTTGCGGCGCAAAAAGTCCTAGCTGCACCTGGCTCGACGGCCCGGCCTCGGCAGCCAGCGTGAGCGCGGCGACCGCGGCCTGCGGTGGATGCGCGGCGATCTCCAGTTGCAGCAGCTTGAGCAGAAACTTGCGATCCACTGACGGCAGCGCGGGCCGGATCGTGCGCTCGTGACCGCCGCCGCCTTCGAGCTTCATGCGCACGGTGAGCGCAGCCAGCGCGAGCGCCCGCGAGGCCGCGCGCGCTGCCAGGCAGTCGATCATGCGCGCGCCGATAAACAGTAGCGAATCCATTTGCTCCACCGGCGTTTCGAACTCGCAGAACTCTTCGAGCGAAGGCGCGGGCTCGATGGGCTGAAAGATGTTCGGCGCAGCGCAGCGCGCCAGCGCGCTCCACTCCCGAGCCTGCGCTCCGAGCCGCGCGACCAGCTCGGCCTCCGGCATAGCGGCCAACTCGCCGAGCGTGCGAATGCCCCAGAGCGAGAAGGTTTCGGCATGTTCCTCGGCAAGGCCCAGAGCGGCAATCGGCAGGCTCGCTAACGTGCTCGCCTCTGCGCCTTCAGGAATCACCGCTATTCCGCGATGAGCAGCGGCCTTCATCCGCGCTGCATGGAAATTTGCGCTCACGGCAATGGAGGCGCGAAAGCCAGCCGCAGCGAGCGCTGCGCGCAGCCGCTCAGCCAGATTGTGCGGCGTGCCAAAGAGCCGCTCTGTGCCGGCGATGTCGAGCACGAAGGCGCATGCCGTTTCTTCATTGGCCTCTTCGATGCTCGGAGAAAACTGCGCCGCGCACTCAAGGAACACGGAGCGAGCCGCAGCTTCGCTCGGGCAGGATCGCGCCAGCAGCTTCAATCCCGCGATGCCCTCGGCTTCAAGGCGCGTCATGCCCAAAGCTGCGCCGCGCAGCCGCGCCTTCTGGTTCAATGCACAGACCGTCTCCTGCGGCGCGCGGCCGTCGAGCACCGCCACCGGCTCTCGCTGCTGGTCGGGCCGCAAGCGCAGCAAAGCCTGCGCGGGAAACTCCGCGGCGTAGACGCAGGCGTAGAGTGCTCATGCACGCATCTCCACATCCCACGCGGCGTGCGCCTGCCACGTGGAAGCCGGCGGTTTGCGTGTGCCGATTTCAATGGGCGTGAAGCGTTCTCGCCGGCCGCGCACCGCAAACTTGAAGCCTCGCAGCACAGTTTCGCCCGCAGTCATAACCTGCTGCCGGGTACACTCCAGCACCACGGCCGCGCTCGACTGCGCGTAAGCCGCCCTGCCCAGAACGACGAGGCTGCACCGGGCGCGGTCCGCTGCCTGCCGAAAGCGGAACCAGGTTGCCGCTGGAATGCGGTTGCCGTGCTCACGCGCCGTCGCGCCCAGGTCGAGCACGATGGCCGCAAAACCGCTCGCCTGCAGCAACAGGTCGGTCGCGCGCAAGGCCTGATCGAGCCGCGTCCATGGACGCGCCCCAGGTTGCTCTCGCGGCAGCTTCCTGTTTTGCGCGTTTTTATCCTGGCACCGCACCCAGAGCACCTGCCGCAACGCCACGCCGTTGGCCGCCGCCGACTCGGGATCGAAGGCGTCATTCACATCCACCCAGGCGCAGACGCGGCCCTCCGCGGTGCAACGCGCCAAAAACGCCAGCGCCAGGCTCGTCCGTCCCGACGACTCAGGCCCCGTCAGCTCGCTGATCGCGCCAATTGGCAGGCCTCCGTCCAGCAGCTCGTCCACTTCGGCAATCCCGGTCGCTGCAACCTCGCGGATGGTTCGCGGCGCCGGTGTGAGAGCAGCCGGGAAGCGGTGTGCGAGTGCGCGTTCGATTTCCAGGCGGAGTACAGCGGCAGAGGGCATGGCAGAGGTCATCCACTTTCGTTTTTTGTTCGCCTATAGATTCGCTCCAATCGTAGCTTTTGTCAAATTCCGGGACCGGAGCGGCCCAGGTTGGCTATTCTGTTGAGACCATGTGTGGCCGATTCGCCCGCAAATCGACGCAAGAGGTTCTGGCTGAATGGTTTGACCTGGAGCTGGAAGAGATGCCCTGGTTTGCGCCCAGCTACAACATCGCGCCCCAGAGCACCCAGCCGGTGGTGCGCCTTGGCCGCGACTCCGGTGGGCGGGAGACGGCTCTGCTGCGCTGGGGACTGGTTCCGTTCTGGGCCAAAGACGCCAAAATGGCCTACTCGACCATCAACGCCCGCGCTGAGGAAGTGGCATCGAAGCCGGCCTACCGCGAGGCGCTCAAGAACCGCCGCTGCCTGGTTCCCGCCGATGCCTTCTACGAGTGGCAGCGGCTCGACTCGAAGACCAAGCGGCCATTTGCCTTTGCGCTCAAGAGCGGTGAGCCCTACGCCTTCGCCGGCCTGTGGGAGAGCTGGCGGCCGAAAGACCAGGAGGCCGCGCCGCTTGAAACCTTCACGATTCTTACCACCGACCCCAACGAGCTGATGGAGCCGGTGCACAACCGCATGCCGGTGATTCTGGAACCAAAGGACTACAGCCGCTGGCTCGACACAGGCGACCCGGCACGCCCGCCCGTCGATCTGCTCCGCCCCTACCCTGCTGAACGCATGCAAGCCTGGCCCGTCAGCGAGCGCGTCGGCAACGTGCGCAACAACAGCCCTGAGCTGCTTAAGCCAGCGCAAGATCAAAAAGATAGAATGGTTACTGACAATCTGGGCCTGTAGCTCAACGGTTAGAGCAGGGGACTCATAATCCCTTGGTTGGGGGTTCAAATCCCTCCGGGCCCACCATAGAATCAACCATTTGCGGCTTGAGCGAAAACCCCGGATTCGGGGTTTGTGACGTGTTTGTGACGTACCAGAAACGGTTTCGGTTTCTGGCTTGCGGCCAATGGATTTTCGTTGACCACATCGCGCACCCTTTCCAGGCTCGGATGCTGATAGATCATGGCTGTCTGCGCGTTGGTATGGCCCAAGGTGCGCATGACAAGCGACAGATCGCCCGTTGCCCCCATGATCTTCGTAGCGAACGTGTGGCGGGCGCTATAGAGCTTTATATCGCTCGACAATTTCGCCTTCGCACGCGCCGTCTCGAAAGCCGTGGCGACAGTGGTCAAGTGGCCGGGCTTGGAATCAGAAGGGAACACCCAGCCTTGTTCCTGGTCCTTCCGCCGCAAATGAAGAGTATCTGCGACTCGATCACTCATCGGAAGGTAGCGCCGGGAACGCGGCGTTTTGCCGCGCGGAATGAAGATCGTCCCGCGAGTCCAGTCAATGTCCTCCCAACACATGCGGAAGACTTCGCCTGGGCGCATCCCTGAGTCGAGCATGATGATTAGAACATCGCGCAGTGGCTGTTTGGCCACCGCAAGAAGCTTGGCTTCCGCCTCGCTGTCAATAGTTGCAGAGCGCCCCTCTTCCTTCATCAGCTTGATTCGGGGTGCCGCCACAATCACGCCCCATTCTGCCGCCTTGCCCATCATTCTCCTTAAGGTCCTGAGCGCCCGGTTCGCATTCGCGGGGGAATGTTCGAATCGGAGCGCTTCGGCCTCATCGGTCATGATGTGTGCGAGTCGCATTTGGGCGATGGGGGTTTGGGAGAGCATTCTCCATCCTGATTCGTAATACTTCCTGGATTCGGGTTCCAATCGTGCCGTCTTCACCCAATCCAGAAAGCGCTTCGAGAACTCGGTCAGCGTTAGCGTCCTGCGATGAACTGTCAGCTTTCGCTGCTTCGCTTCATTCATCAAATGAGCTTCGATCAAGCGGGCCTTCGAGTGAACCTTTTCATTCGTCGAGCCGCGAAATCGACGCCCGTCGATTGCGAAGTCGTAATGCCAGACTTCGCTCCGCTTATAGAGAGCCATCGTGCTCCTCCATGAATGCCCGCACGGAAGGAATGCGACGGTTCTTTTCGACGTATCGGGATACGTCCTCCACATCATAGCGGATGGACCCCTCCAGCTTGTGCCAAACGGGACCGATTCCGGAAGTGCGCCAATAGCGAAGCGTTCCCTCGGGGATGCTCAACATCTCAGCCACCTGTTTGCTCGTCATTAGCTGAAGTGTCTTCATCGCTCACATCCCCCACGCCTATCGCAATCGAATCGAGTATGTAATCCGATTGGGTGCCGTCTCGGATCGACTCTTGATCGAATCGAATATGTATTCCGATCGAGTACATTCACGAGCTGCCCGCGAGTCGTCACGGAGATGGGCAGAGCGGCTCGTCCGACGCATTCCCTATAGTCTCGAATGCGAGCAAATCGCCATCCACATCGGAAACAATCCGAGTCACGTGCGCACGGCAAACATCAAGGAGTCGGAGTATTGGAACGCGAATCAGCCGCCACTCGAAATCACTCGGTTGTTTTTCGAGTAACCGAATCCCCTTGGACGTAGTGACACGTCGAGCACGCTGTGGCGCGTTCATCAGCATTTGCTTCGTTAGGTATTTCGAGAGGTAATGGGATACGCGGTGCATGTCGATGCGCCTGATGTCCACGATCCTGCCTCCACCGAGCACAGACCATGTGTCCCTAACCCACGCTTGCGGAAGGTAGCAATTCAACAGCACGTGAAAGTGTGCGTTGCCGTTTTGCTGATACTCCAATACTCGGATGTAGGGCGGAGCGTACTTGAGCATTCGCCGGAGATAGACCCGAAGATCGGCGAAAACCCCATTGATGTACGCGGTGGACTCCTTGCCGTTGAGCTTCGATGGGTCCAGGGTCAGTGTGAGAAGCGTTCCGAGTCCCAGTCGTTGAGCTTCCTTCCGAATTCGAATGGCGTACATTGCTGCCCGGCGCGGTCCACAGCGGGAGCAGCCCCAGCACTTGCACCGGATGCTGCGATAGCGTGTCTTCCCCGCCTCTTTTTTTGAAGCCCCACGCGCTGTATACGCTCCGCAGTTCCGTTTCCAGCCTTTCGGTCTGTCACAGTTAGTCTGTACTTCGTCAAGTGAAGAAGGCACGGGCGCTGCGCGCCCGATGAGGGCTCTGCCCTCAAACTCCCGAGACGGCTTTTGATCCTTACCGGCAGGCAGGGAAGGGAATACCCCGCCTGCCGTTTCGCATGAAGCGGCGTGCCGTCTAAGTCGCGGGTCGGAGCCGTCTAAGAACCGTTGCCCGCTCTGGTTTTCGCCGCATCCTGCAAACTTGGTTTTCACTTCAATGCCCCTTTTTGTACGCATTCGGTCCGCTGCACACCGGACACAAATCTTTCAGCGCGTAGCCGCGCTTCAGCCGTTGCTCGAAGAATCCGTCCTTCTTTTGCCAAGTGCGCACCACCCGCCAGGGAATACCCCGCTTCGTCACGGCACCGAGTAAAGGAGCGCCACGGCCAGCGCGATGGGCTTTCACTCGCTCCGGGATGTTGGTACTAAATCCCATGTAGTGCTTCGCGCCGCTATAGCGCCGTGCGAAGTGCACAAGATAGACCGATCCGATGATGTGTCCATGCCGACGGTGATTGAAGAAGCGCATTAGAATGGCACCCTTTCTGTAAGCACGATGTAGCGCCGCCTCTTCATGCCGCGCGGAATGCGGCTAATCAGGAAGCCGCCGCGCTTCCGCGCCTTGGCTTCTGCCTTGCCCTTTGCGCTGTACGATCCGTGGAAAGTGAAAGCGTACCCTTCCCCTGCCGGTCTTCTTCTGCGTTTCATCGGTTCACCTCATTGGCTGTGGAATCGCAGTTGTGCGCACCCGATCTATGGCAGTATTCGTGTTGGCCGCGATTGCTTGCGTTGGCAAGTTGGGACATTTGCGATCCTCCGCACACTGAGGTTGGCAGAGGATTCTTTGTAAGCGGAAATTGATTCTTTTCGTTATGCCAGCGAGCATTAACCAAAAGGAAAACGCCGGATTTAAATCCGGCGTTTGCGGTGATTTCAAGAGTATAAATATGTGTTTTTACTCTTCGGATTCGGCTCCCTTGAGCCGTCTGAATTCTGCCCCTCGCTGAAACGCATACACGAAGGACCAACCGAAGAGTTCCTTGCCAGCGAGGGCATCGGCAAGCCTTCGGACCTTTGAGTTGTGCCGCTTTAAGGTTTGGAAGTCTGGCTCACTCATTGCCTGCGAAATATGGTCCTCATGCTTTCGCATAATGGTTTCTGCGATGGGATCGTCTGATTCAAGAAAATCCATAAGCGTCCGACTGGATTTGTTGGGAAACTTCTCCCGAAGGCCGAGGAAAAGGTCGCAAACGCAACTTAGTTGTGCTGAGAGAGCAAGAAATTGCTTCGGGTCGGAGGCAGGATCGAAGTCGGTTGGTCTACCCTGTCGCAGCTTTGGCATCGCCTCGGCAATGGCCTTTTTCAGGAAGTTGCGGTCCGCACCGGGGCCGGACATCAGATTTTGAAGTTCTGCTATCGCTTTCTGGATTTCGTTAGGGTCCTCTTGTCGAGCCACAATGAGCGCGGAAAGATGTTCTTCCATCCCCTCGGGCGAAACGATTCCCTCCAGGACTTTCGCAATGTTCTGTCTGTTTGTCTCCTTAAGCAAGATGTTGCGAGTGGCCTGGTTGACGCCATTGACGACCATCCCTCCCACTCGAATCATGTCGGCAATCGTAATTGGCTCATCATAACTTCGCAGCCCGAGGATTCTTACTGGAGTGAAAAGTACGCGAACCAGCTCCTTCGCAATCGTCTTTGCTTCCTCATCGGTAATTGGATGTTGCTCGGGAGAACACATTCCGAGATGCTCCTAGCTGTCGATGGTGGTCCGCGAAGAATTCTTTACGATGTACTCCAATTCCCGCTCCAGCATATTGGGATTCCGGCACACGTGCAGTCCCCAGCTTCCAAGCTTGGCCCAATTGTTCACGGCAGAAATCCAGCGACGCGCCGCATCGTGCTTTGCATGATCCTGGTTGTCTTCGTATCCCTTAATCTCCAGGAGTAACGTGTTGCCAGCGGCTATTTTCACCAGAAAATCTGGGACATACGCATGTTCCACGCCGAAGTACTCGTAGGGGATTGTTAGTCCGAGATGGTCTCGGTCGTTTTTTGCGTAGCACATTATCAGTCCGCGGTGAGCCGTCGATTCCAAGTGGAATGCGGCACTTTGCTCCCACTGGGCCGTGTCAGCCACAACCTGATTGATGTGGCTCGCCATGGTCGGAAAGCATGGTTTGGTGGTTTTGTATTCCACCCTGGCAGTGGTCCCCTCTGGCTCGTACCGATACAGGATCGGCATCAAGGGCGGTTCACCCTGGCTTTGGTCGGGCTCAATGCCCGCCATCAGCCGCTCGATAATTCGGTTGGTGTATCTCTCCAGCCCTAATTCGGATGGATGCGCACCCTGAAAATCCACCTTTCGTTCTACGTAGCCATTCACGATGGCAAACACCTGCGGAAATAACTGGTGCTTCGATTGAAGGCGAAAGACCCGTGCCTTTTTATCGTCGCCCCCGTGGGATGCCTGCGAGAGCCTCTCGACAATTACCTGAGCAATGCGGAACTTAATTGTTTGGATGTGGTTCTCGCGGTAGTATGCTTGCCGGTCTTGCAGTTCGAGGCCGATCAGGGCAGTCGTCGCGGCGCTGCCTTCGCGATAGCCGACAGTCGCGGACAAGAAAGTTCCGGTAGGTTCTCGGCTCGGCTCCACTTGCAGCGGCTCCATGCCTTCGACATCGCAGCGGATGAGATTCTTCCGCAGCGCAAAGGCAAATCCCTCAACGACAGGGAAGCGGATTTCGAATGCAGCGCGCTCGGGAAGCGCGCGCACGTAGTTCGTCGGCCTGTCTTCACTCGGCCCGCTATTCGTGGCCTTGCCCTTGAAAGGAATGACACTGAACGGAATCCCGTATACGTCAACATACTCTTCCGTGAGCAGCCCGGAAGCAGGGTCTGGCCGATAGTCCATTCGGCGAAGCCCCCGTCCTACAACCTGTTCGCAAAGAAGCTGGCTCCCGAATGCACGAATGCCAAGAATGTTTGTGACGTTGTTCGCGTCCCAACCCTCCGTCAGCATCCCAACTGACACAACACAGCGCACGTGCTCTCCCGGCTGTCCTTTCTTCCCCACGGTGGAAACGATGATTCGCAAATCCTCTTCCACTTCATCCAGTCGCTTTGTGTCAATCCGAATTGTGTATTGGCGCTCGGCGGTATTGGCGAACTCGTCCAGAACGACACTCTGCCCGTAAGCAACCTGCTTCTTTCCCTTCTTGACCTCTTTACGCGTCGCCGCTTCTCCGTTTTTCCCGTTCTCGATCTCTTCCGTAACCTCTTCCACGTCCTGAGCTGTCACATCGTCGATCTGCGTTTCGCCGCTAATCTTGCGATAAACAACCTCTGCGATATCGGTGTTGTCGCAAACAACGATCATCACCGGCGGAATGAATTCTTGGCCCGGCTTGGCATTCTGAATCTCCTCGTACCGCGCCTTCCACTGGTACGCCAACTGCACAAGCGCGCCCTCGATTTTTTCGCAAAGCGGCTCCGCCTTGGGCCTCCCGGTCCTACCGGGATGGAACTGCGACGGCGAAAGCTCTGCTTTGGCCTTCTCCCACAGCTTGAAATATTTCGGATCGGGCAGTCCGGTGGAGTCGATCACGGGCAGGCGGGGAATCTTCACGATGCCGCTCTCAATGGCATCCACGAGTCCAAAATCGCTCACCAGCCATGGGAACGGTCGGCCCTCCGGGTGTCCGCTGCCTGAAATGTAGAACGGCGTCGCCGAAAGGTCCACACAGACGGCAATCCCCGGCTTCTTCGCGTCGCGGGGATGAGCATTGTTCAAAGTATCCAGCCCTTCAATCCAAACTGTCGCCTCTTCGATTTCGCCCTTTAGGTCATTTGCCTCCTCGCCTGTTGGTAAGTCTTCAATTGGGCTTCCATTGATCGGTCTGCGCCAGCAGTGGTGGCCTTCGTCATTCAGGATCATCAGCGGCATCCGGTCATACAATTCGCCCAGCACCCAGCGGGCAAAGGTTTCAGGCGTGTCCGGCCCTTTGTTCACTACCGCATAAGACTTCCCGCCTTCCTCGTGTTCCGAGCGTGGATTGAACACGTGCCAGTTTGTCACCAGCACTTTACCTTTTTGCAGGAATGACCTGTACTTCACCGGCACAATGTCAAATTCGGTGTAGTAATTCGCCTCATAGTCTGGCCGGAGAACTTGCAGCCGCTCCTTTACCGTCAGATTCGGACAGACCACCAGCGCCGCATTCGGGAATTCCGCGCTCTCCGGGTTCACACCGCGATTGCAAAATGCCCAGGCAATTAGCATCGACATGACCACGGTTTTTCCTGAGCCAGTCGCCATCTTGCAGCCCAGTCTCCGCAACGGAATCAAGCCTGAATCCGGCGATGGGTCCACAAGGCGGGGGAAGTAGTCGGATGGCGGTGTGTAGAATCCTGGCCGCTCGCCGCGCAGCATGAGCGCGAGGTCTTCATCGCTCACCTGGAACTTTTGAAAACCTGTACGTGACGATCTGCCCGGAACGCGAAGCTCATTCAGGTAAATGACCGTCTCCACCGCCTCCAACTGGCAAAAGAAAAGTCTGCGCGCTCGGTCCGCACGCGCCCAATGATTTAGCAGCTCCTTCGTCACGTTCGACGCGCCTCGATAGCCGGACTCCCTCCATCGTTCCACGTCGGCGCGCAGCGCATTGATGAGCGGAAGATCGTCCCTCTGCTCCTCGGCAAATAGTGCGCGCTGCGCTGTGCCTACCCGTTCTGTTTTGTACCAGTAACCAGCATCGCGCCTTCCGGGAAATTCGCTTGGCGCGCCGGTCTCCTGGTTGTAGAGCCAATGCGAGGTCGGCTTGGCATACGGGCTGCAAAGGATCGGCTTGGCAACCGGCTGCACCGGCAGCGGCTCTTCCAATCCCACGCGATTACCGGCCACGGTGTGCCTCCAGCTTGTTTACGGTCATCACTTCATTGCCGCGCGGATCGATCACCTTCACAGCAACGCAATTGTGTTTACCGGCAGGGAAGGGCAGTGAGCGCGTACCGCTCAATGCCTCAAACCGCTCAGCATCTACAACTCCGGTCAGCGCCTTGCTCAACTTCTCCCACGCGCTTTTGTCCGGGAAGAAAGCCTGCGTGATGCAGAAACATCGGCCATCGTAATCGCCGTCCAGGAACCATGCCGCCACCTTGTCGGCCTTGGTGTCGCGGATCGTATTGTCCAGCGGGTTGTAGATGTCCACGCCCTCCATCTCGACCACGAATTCGCCGTCCGCGTTGGGCCCTTCCATGCGTGTCCGGGGCAGTCCGAAAACACTGAAAAGCTGGCTCCCAGCCTGCTCCTTTAGTAGTCCTTCCATGCCTGGATTCACGTCGGGCCGGATATGCGCCTGATGAATTTTCAGCTTGGGATGCGTCGCTTCGGAGATCACTGCTGTTGCCGAACCGTCAAAGCTAAATCCGGCAATCACCAGATGATCGTAGCCGTGCCGGTTGGCCTGCCGGATCGATTCCTCCACCTGAGCAGCTGTTACTGGCCCATACTGCGGGCCAAATACTACGCCCACATTCGCCCGGCCCTCCGGGTCTTTGTCCGCTTCGCCGTTCGACCATCGGCCCTCAGCGTGGATCGTGCTGCCATCCAGAACCGGCTCCAGGCGGCTAAAGTGCATTTGCTTGTTATTGGGGAAGCGCACGCCATCCAGTTTCAGATAGCGCATCATCTGGTCCAGATACGCCTCCAGGTTCTTCTCTTCCTGGTCCTGCCGGGTTTCTACCACGCGCATCGTAAAGGGCGGAAAGCTCTCCAACTCTTCCGGCGCGCCGCCAAACTCGCCCTCGGCATCTGTAATGGTTTTTGCTTCGCCAAGGGCCATTTCTGGCGGCTGTACAGCCTCAACTGTGAAAGGACCGCTCACGCGCGTCACGCCGCGCACAACCTCGGGCTGATCAACAAGCTCCTCTTGCTCGGCGTTGGCAGCGATGCAGGCATTCACCTCGTCCATCTTGGCCCGCCATGCCTTGCGATAAGCCGTCACCGCGTTCTGCAACTCCTGCGGCCAGTCGGGATCGGTATCAAAGGGAACCTGCCAGTGCTCCCAGCCTTTGCCGGGTTCCGGCAACTCCCAGCGCCGCCGGTCGCCATCGGTGATGGCTTTGCGGCCTTGTTCCTTCTGCTTGCGCATGAGCTTGGAACTAAGCGTGGAGCGTGTTGAGGCGGTTGCTTTCGACAAAGCGGTATTGCACTCCGCAAAAACAGCGTCAAGGATCGGTTGGTGCTTTGCGAAAATGGGATCAAGATTCTGGTTCTGTGCGATGGACTTTAGCGTGATGTGTGGAACCGTTCGCAACTGAAAGCCGCCCGCCACGCCAGTGTCCTCATTCTTGAGTCTGAAGAACTCGAATTTTGAGGTCATCAGGCGTTGGCGTGCAATTGCCACGGCAACCCGGCTCGTGTCAGTTGTGATCCAGCGACGCCCCCATTGCTCTGCCACAAACGCAGTTGTTCCGCTTCCGCAAGTGGGATCGAGAACAAGATCGCCTGGGTCAGTCGCCATTAGGATGCAGCGTTGGATCACCTTTACTCCGGTTTGCACGACATAGACTTTATCCATTGCCCCCGACAAACTCGTATCGTCCCAACGATTGTTGAGAGCGTAAACCGGAAAATCGTTTAAATGTCGCACATACCCAAGGCTTTTGTCGCCCGCCTCGACGCGCTCTGCGCCAAGCAGGCGTTTCATCCCCTCTTGGTTCGTTTTCCATCGGCTCCTTGCATTGGGACGGTAGTCGTCTACACCTTCAAATGACACCGGGAACCAGCAAGCGGCCCCTTCTCCCTTATCTCGTCCGATACTTTGACTCGTGATGTTGTCAAACCGATAGACAGTCCCAGACTGACCATGTTCCGCAGAAGCCGATACTGATATGCGCTCGCCCGTTGGAAGCATCATTTTTTTGTATGCTTCTCCTCCGGCCTCACCGGCGCCCTTGTTGAGATACAGACCCCTATACTTGACCCGAGATACGTCTCGTGAGTACCAGAGCAGGTAATCACTCGCAGGAGACAGATAGTCAGATGTTGAGCTTGAGGTCTTTGCAAAAGTAATTAAAGCGACACAATTGCCCTCCCCGAAAACTTCATCCATTACTACTCGCACTCTATGAAGGTTCTCTTCGCTAATCTGGAGGAAAATGCTACCGCTGTCCGTCAGGAGTTCTTTAGCAACAACCAGCCGATCTTGCAAATAACTGAGGTAGGAATGAATGCCCAAGTGCCAGGTATCCCGGTATGCCCGTACCATCTCCGGTTCTCGGGTTAAGTCCTGCTCTTTGTCCTTTACGTCGCGCTTGCCCACCTCTGGTTGGAAGTTGCTTCCAAACTTGATGCCATACGGCGGGTCCATGTAGATCATCTGGACCTTGCCCGCGAGGTCTTCGCGCCGGGCAAGCGATGTCATCACCTGCAAACTGTCGCCGAGGATGAGCCGATTGGTCCACGGAACCTCGTGCCGGTAGAACTGCACCGCCTCGTTGTAGGTCTGCTCGGGGTCGGCGAAGAGCGACCGCTCCACATCCTGGCGCGCCGCCACGCGCAGAATCGCCTGCGGACTCACCCGCTCATGGATATGCAAGGCAACGGGGTCCACCTCGAAATGCCGCTTCTCTCGCTTGCTGGCCCATTCCAGCCACGGCTCCTGGTTGCGAAGGGCATCGGCCAGCAGCCGCGCCTCCTCGGGCGCTATAGCGCGCTTTTGCGCCTTCTGGAGCAGTTCCGGAAGGGCATCGGGCGCGCCGGTCGGATCGAAGCGCAGGAGCGGGGCCAGCCGGGGACTGTACTCGTACCGGATCTTGGGCAGGACCGGAACCGTCCCCTCGGCTGCAATCTTGGCCGGGGGGTTGTTTTTTCGGGTGGCCTCGTCGTGCCGGTAATCGGTGATTTCCTTAGCCGTTGGTCGTCCCTTCGGAGCAGCTTGGTCCTTTGGATCGGGTGGAGCCGTCTTCCTGGCAACCGTTGCCGGAGTGGTTTTGCTGGCGGTTCTGGACTTGCGAGTGCTCCTTAAAGGCTTCTTGATCTTCGGCGGCATAGCTCTCTGGCGCTCCTGAAAGACGCATTTTCCGGTGAAAGGGCCATTCTAAGTCAATCTCTAACCTATTACGAGGAAATACGCTCGCTCCCGGTTTTGAGTTGATGTGGGGCCTTGATTCGTAGCGTCAAGCTGACCAAGTTGCTTTCCCAGGCATTCTACCCAGTTCTGCCACGCCGGACGTGGTCAGCCACGCCATGAATTCTTCGGCGGTAACTTCCGCTTTGATCACGCGCAAAACGGCTTCCACAAAGAGCGCATTCTCCACTAACGTAAGCTCATCGGACGCCGCCGCCTTCTTTTTTGAGGTCTCGTCGAATGCCGGTTTGCCAAGCGTCACCCGCCGAATACTGGGATCGAAGTCGGAAGACTTCTGGACCACAGCCCACGCCTCCTCTTTGCCAATGATGCCGGGCGACTTGGTAGAAGCCTTGCATTCGACAAGCGCATCAACCTTGCCGACCTGCAAAAGTAAATCAGGAACATTTTGACGTAAACCATCATCGACGGTTTTCGCATTGATCGACTTCGCCGCAAGGAGCAGATCCAGGACAGCCTTCTCGTAGTCCACTCCGTTGTCCTTATAGCAGCGAAGAACAATCGCCGCGATTCCGAGCTCATTGGCCACCCGGTTGTGGGCGGCTTCCAAATGGTCTTCGCTGTGACCTGTCATCGCAGCGACGCCCTTCAATAACCCGTCTACTCGAAGCGCGTGCTTTAAGACTCCCATCAGTTTCTTCTGTCCAGCGTAAAGAACATCCTGGAGAGTCGAGAGCCCGTTTCGGACCAAATCCATTGCTCGCTGGCGTCCCACGCCCGGCACCTTTTGGCGTTCCGCAACTCGCAGAATGTCTAGCGCTTCACTTGGCACACCCCATCGCACTCTGCGAGAGAGTTGACTGATTTGATTGCTCACACGCTGAGAGCAATTAAGGTCCGGGACCATCGAGATGCGATGTAGACCTTCGAGGACCCACGCGACATCCAAGGCAAGCCGCTGAATCGATCCTGCCGAAATGCCGGTGGCGTAGGCGATCTTGCGTTCCGATTCCCCAGCCGCATATAGCGCCACGGCCTGCGCACATTTCGCCACCTTTGTGCCTGTTTCGTCAAAACGCACAGGAAGTTTCTTCCCGCGCCAGAAACTCAATGTACCGATGGCCTCGTTCGAAGGGAACGGCAGGAATCGCGAGGGTTGATCTGCGCAGAACTCGTCAGACAAAACTCCGGCATAGATGATCCCATCTGCATACGCGTCGAATGAACTGCTGAGACTCGCAATCGAAGTCCTGAGCATTTCCGCAAATTTGACCGACGTTTGTGGAAGGAGACCAGAGATCGCACTGGCCTTGCCTAGCGCGTTGGCCCGCAGCTCGCCCTCCTCCTCAAGAACTAGCTCGTTCTTTATTAGCCAATCCACAGCATTCCCGCTAAGCTCCTTGAGCTGGGCCAGCTTTTTCGGATTCTTTTCGAGAGTTTGGAAGTGATAAAGCGTGTTCTCAAAGAAGTCATGGAGGGCCGGTCGGCTGTTGGCAATCTGCGATGCAATAAGCGAAAGCACGGTCTTTCGCAGGCTCATTTTGAGCAGGACGGACTCAAGCCTCTCATTCGCCGGTCCAATGAGCTTTTGCGCGTACGCAGTCTCCACACTGTTCTTTGGAAGGAGTACCGCAAACCCTTCCTCATGTAATCCGAGCCGCCCAGCACGCCCGGACATGTTGCGGTAATCAGTCAAGCTCAGCCTGGAGTCGTTCGACCCGCGATATTGAAACGTGAGTTTCGGAAAGAGAATCGTCTTGAATGGGAAGTTCACTCCAGCCGCAAGTGTCGATGTCGCAAAACAAACTTCGAATTGAGATTTGACAAAGCCCGCCTCCAATACCTGACGTTCCTGGGCGGATAGGTCGGCAGTGTGAAATGCAACACGTCTTTCAACTGAGCTTTTGAGTTTATCTGAAGAATCCGTTGGTTCTGAAAAGAGGTCTAACTGCTCCGCAATTTCCAGTCCCGAAGTCGTTCGAGGCCGGGTTCTCATAAAATCCGCAGCGTATCGAGACGCTTCCTTCTTGGTCTCTGTGAAGACAAGCACGGGGCCACGACCTTGCTGAACGAGGTGAGAGACAACTGCATCGAGGTCATCCTGAGAAATCGGAGATGGTCTCTCCTGTCCAACCTCTTGCCCAAACGTGACGCAGTAGACTCGCCCGTTCGCCCATATTTCCTGGTGTAGCGGCACACTTCGTTCAAAGCTCTGGACGAGAGTACAGTTCATCCAACCCGCCAAGTCAGATGGGTTCTCAACCGTCGCGGTCAGCGCGATGAACTGTTTAACCTGACGCTGCCTGAAGATTGCACAGAGAGCTTCAATGTCTGGCCCTCTGGTGGGATCAGAGAGGATTTGCAGTTCGTCAGCGATGACCAGTGTGTTCTCCGGTCGTATCTGTCCACCGATGAGCAAGCCAATCGCCTTTTCATAAGTCGCGACTCTTAGCTGCGCATCGACACTTCCCTCAGAGCGGTCGCCCGTGCTTAGGCCAACAGTTGCGATTGGGTCGTTAGATGTTTCGCCGAATCTCGCTTCGAAGTCGAGGTACTTTTGGTCTGCCAGTGCACGGTGTGACACCAAATAGAGCACTGGCATTCCTTTACGGAGAGCCGAGGCAGCAGCAATTTCAGCAACCAAAGTCTTGCCAGAGGAGGTGGGGGCGCTAACGATGAGGCTTTCGCCATCGGCAGCACCAGCCGCAAGTGCTTTCTTTTGGATGTCTGTGAGAGTGACGATTTTCCATTCGGAGAGCTTTTGTTTCAGCCAGTCGTCGATCTGAACCTGGGCAATCTCTGGACTGCTCATGCCACACCTCACCCACACGCCGAATCGCTGGAGAATCGCAACCCTCTTTCGACAACCCCAGCAGGGTCCGGGCTTTACTGCGGATGATTTGATTGTCGCGCATAGGGGCCGGAGCACGCTCGGTCCGATGTGACGTGAATTGTGACGTACAGGCTCAATCGGGCTCTGCTAAATCCAACAGAATCAGCGGTGGCGCATTTTCCTTCCGTGCGGGCGGTTTGTCGTGCTTCATTATTATTTTCAGCGGGTTAGGTCAGTTTTGACGCCAGATTCCGGAAAAACTCATAATCCCTTGGTTGGGGGTTCAAATCCCTCCGGGCCCACCATATTAAAATGTTTATTGTCAATAACTTAAATTGGAGAACTGATCAAATTCTTATTGCCGGACGTCACCCCGGACAGCATCGGGGATGCGGTGCTGGTGGCCGATATTGCAGGCGCGATCGCGTTCCTGAATCCCGTTGCTGCTGCCCTCACCGGGCGGAGTTCGCAGGAGGGCCAGGGAAACCGGCCAAAACCGTGCTTCACAGAGTTAACCAGCAGACTGGCACGGCGCCTGCCACGGCCCAGGCCGTTCCATATCAGCTCCAGCTGCCGGTTTGTCTCATTCGCTTCCAGTCGTCCGATCCGGACGAATACTCCAAATCTGATCAACCATTTGGCGATCGCTGTGGCCCACGCTTCTCCAAATGTGATGCTTATCACGTGTCTTCCGGCGTCCCCCGTGGGACAATGCTGACACGTGTATCGATCAGTACTGGATCGCATGAGGCGCTTACGCTGAGTCGCACACGTTTTTTTCACCAGTTTGCAAGGCGCCAACTCATTTTTTGCGGCCATCTCTGAGCCGATTTTTCCGTAGGCATCGTCCCACCGGCCAACTGTTCTCGCCGCTGGCACAACCGATAGCTGGCAAGTTTCACATCAACTGTTGATCTTCATCTTCATCCAGTACGTACAGGGCCATTTTCGTGACATCCGAAAGACAGCAGTTGAGCAAGACGTCCCCGAATTTTCCTGCTATATCGGACGAAAGTAAACATGCGCATACTAATAGGTGATGATCACGCGGTTGTACGCCGCGGCCTGAGAGACATCCTCTCCGATGTCCTCCCGGGAACCGACTTCGTTGAAGCCGGCACCGGCGATGAAGTGGTCAGCCTGCTTGCCAAATCGCAGTTTGGGCTCGTCGTGCTCGATATCAATATGCCCGGGCGAAGCGGCCTTGACGTTCTCAAGGACATCAAGCTCAGCAAACCACGCCTGCCAGTGATCATCCTGAGCTGCCAGCCGGAAGAACAGTATGCAGTTCGCTGCCTTCGCGCTGGGGCTGCAGCTTACATCAACAAAGACAGCGCTGCCGAAGAACTGGCGCGGGCGGCCAAAAAAATCCTCAGCGGCGGCCGGTATATCAGTGCCGGCGTTGCTGACAGCCTGCTTACAAACCTGGACGAGTCGAATAAGCCGCCACATGAGTCGCTGTCTGACAGGGAGTTCGTGGTCATGCAAATGATCGCTTCAGGTTTGTCGCTCACGTCGATTGGCGGCCAACTCCATGTCAGTGTTAAGACAATCAGCACCTATCGCGCGCGAATCATGCAGAAAATGCAAATGAGCAGCAACGCAGAACTCACCCGGTATGCGATCAAACATAATCTCATCGAGTAGCACCTCCTTTTTGTAGGAATCCTCCTACGCGGATCGTACCGAACCGCCTACATAATCATCGGAATCTGCTGATTGTTGGGCAGTCTGCCTTGTCCCATTCTATCCAGAGTAGAGTTTATGTACTTAAACGCTGAGCACTCCTTTCCCTGGATTTGGGTAGTTGCGGTTTCCCCGATGCTGTTGCGTACGGCCGAGTGGAATATGGTTAGAGCCAAGTCCACTCGGCGTCGTATTTATATCGCTCCTCCGGTCCCTAAGCGTGCCCTTCCCCCGATCTTGCAAGTTGACTGCGAGCCTACGCGATGCGTGAAACGATGAATGTCCTGATTGCCGATGATCATCCTGCCACGCGGCGTGGCCTGCAGGAAATTCTTGCGGATGCGCTTCCCTCTACGCAGTTCGGCATTGCCGCGGATGCCGATGAAGTGATGAAAAGGCTGTCCGAGACAAAATACGATCTGATCCTGTTGGATATCAACATGCCGGGACGAAGCGGACTGGACGCACTTCACGACATAAAGCGCCTCTTTCCGCAACTTCCGGTGGTGATCGTCAGCGTTCATTCTGAGGAACAATATGCAGAACCCTGCCTGAGACTCGGGGCGGCCGCCTATATCAACAAGAACTCGGCTCCCGAGAAGCTGATTCCTTCGGTACTCAGGATTCTGGACGAACGTCGCATCGGACAACCCCCAGGCTTTTTCAACCTGCGCGGATCCGCATGTGTCTAACGGTATCGAGCAAGGATGCGCCCGAAAACACTCGGGCGATTGTACGAATCTTCTGACAGCAAATTTCTGAATCACCTACACTTTAATCAGCATTCCCTGATCCCATATCAACTGACGCGGCCCTATAGTTCCTTCCATCACTCTCCTACAAAGGAGCGAAAGTAATCCAGCTAAGGAGCCCCAGTGATGCGAATGCGGTTTGGAAGGCAGTTAAAGAAAAGGATTCTCGCGGTAGAAGACGAGCCAACAATTGCAATTACCTTGGCCGCTATTCTTGAAGAAGAAGGC
Source organism: uncultured Acidobacteriaceae bacterium (assembly GCA_963799445.1). Taxonomy (GTDB): domain Bacteria; phylum Acidobacteriota; class Terriglobia; order Terriglobales; family Acidobacteriaceae; genus Telmatobacter. The sequence goes on from CAWCXX010000101.1 coordinate 38,379, forward strand.
TATGAGGTCGAGACTGCGTTCAGCGGCGAAGAGGCAATTTGCAAAGCCGCACGTTTCATCCCGAACTTGCTGATCACAGATTTGAATGTGGGCGCAATGAGCGGCATGGAGGCCGCCACTCAAATTACCGCAATGCTCCCCGATTGTCGAGTGTTCTTCTTTTCGGGAACCGGTTCATTCGATGAGTTGTCCTATGCAGCGCCAAAGCATCTTGTATACAGCTTTGCGCGCAAGCCCATGCCCGTCCCCGATCTTCTCAGCGCGATTGCGTACATCGTCTCAGCGGTAAACGCCGTCTACGATCCAGTTGATTTGACCGACAACTATGACTCGATTGAAGAACCTCCGCAGAGATGGCATGTTACCAGATTGACTCCGCCTCGTGGCAAATCAGTAGCCCGCAATTCCGTCCCAGGAATTGCCCCCTTAGAGATCTTGCCTTGGAATCTCATGCACTGTGAAGACTCGAAAGTTGTACCCGACGCAAGACACCTCCAGTGAGCTCTCAGGACGTGAACCCGGCGTCGCCGGGCCGCAGCCACTCAGTGCAACAGCAAAAACCGGATTTCGCGATGCGCTAGCCAGCAACAGCGTCAGCTAAAGTTAGGGTGTGCCAAAACGAGGACATGATGATTGCTTGTGAGGCCCCGACGGGGATCGAGAACTTGAGAGTATTCATGACCGGAGAAACCGCGCAGCATCGTCCCTCTGTCCTTGTCGTTGATGACGAACATGTGATTGCTGATACTCTCGCACAAATTTTAAGTCTAAGCGGTTACGCCGCAACCCCGGCTTACAGTGGTGCAGCGGCTATTGAATCCGCTCTTCGGACGCCGCCCGAGTTGCTCATCACAGATATTGTGATGCCCGGAATAAATGGTGTCGAACTTGCTATCAGGCTCCAGCGCATCTTCCCCCAATGCAAGGTCATCGTTTCGTCCGCTCAGTCGGTCAGCGCTCAACTCCTCGATTTGGCGGGAAAAGAGGGGCATCATTTTGCTTTCCTGCATAAGCCAATTCACCCCGCGCAGTTGCTCGCACACGTGTCGAAGATCATCTGCCGGCACAATCGTACTTTCAACCTTAGAGAAGCGCTCTCAGCAAATTAGGGCATGTGGATCCGCTTCGAAATCGGTGAGATGCACTGCCTGCGCATTCCATTCAGCGCGCAAAAGCCAGCCATCGGAATAGACCAAGAAATAGACAGAATCTTATTTGTAACCACCTGCATCAAGTACACAGTGGGAAATGCGCGTGGAGTGAGTCGCGGTTTTGATGTCCCTGGAAGAGCACCAGGGGCCCCATCGTCCCGCGGCGCTGACGATTCACAGAGGTTCGACCCTACCATGATGCTCTACGATTTCCATGACTGGAGCCGCGCGGCTCTGACGCCGTTCCGGCTTGCAGCCGCGGCCACGAAGGCCACATTCCAGAACCCGTTTTTCCCTGTGGCGCACACGCAATACGGCCGCGCGATCGCCGCAGGCGCCGAGCTTTTTGAGCGTACCACGCGCCATTTCGTCAAGCCGGAATTCGGCCTGACAACCACCCGCATATTCGGTGAGACGATTCAGGTCGACGAAGAAACCGTCATGACCAAGCGGTTTTGCAAGCTGCTGCACTTCAAGCGGCACACCAGCAGTTCCGATCCACGAGTCCTGATCGTCGCGCCGATGTCTGGCCACCACGCGACGTTGTTGCGCGGCACGGTCGAGTCGATGCTGCCTGACCACGATGTTTACATCACCGATTGGATCGATGCAAAAATTGTGCCGCTGTCGGAAGGCAAGTTCGACCTCGATGATTACATTTCCTACGTGCTCGATTTCATCCGCCTGCTGGGGCCAGATGTGCATGTCATTGCCGTATGCCAGCCTGCGCCACCGGTCCTATGCGCGGTATCCCTTCTCGCGCAGATGGATGATCCTGCCCAGCCGCGCTCGATGACGCTGATGGGCGGGCCGATCGACACGCGCGTCTCCAGGACCATCGTCACGGAAATGGCGCAAAAGGACCCCATCGGATGGTTCGAGCATTCGATGGTTCATTCCATCCCGTTTTATTACCCCGGCGCGCACCGGCTGGTTTATCCCGGATTTCTGCAATTGCAGGGCTTCATCTGGATGAATGTCGAGCGCCATGTCGGCGCACATATCAAGCTGTTCCAGGATCTCGTCAAGGGCGACGGCGAAAGCGTCGCTGCGCACCGGAAATTCTACGATGAATATCTTTCGGTCATGGACGTTCCAGGGGAGTTTTATCTCCAGACCGTCGAGCGCGTATTCCAGAAGCACGATCTCGCGCTCGGTAAATTCACGTGGCACGGCCAATTAGTAAAACCGGAAACGATCAAGAAAACCGCGCTGCTGGTGATCGAGGGCGAGCTTGACGATATTTCCGCGCCCGGGCAGACCCGCCCTGCCATCGACCTATGCAGCGGCCTCGACGATAGCATGAAAAAGGCGCATCTGCAGGCCGGCGTCGGCCATTACGGCATCTTCAACGGCCGCAAATGGCGGGAGAACATCCTGCCGATCGTGCGCGGCTTCATCCGCGAGCACGGCCGCGCGCAGGAATCGGGTGCACACCGCCGGGTGAGTGGCGTATCATTGACATCGAAGTGGGCAGATAGTTTCTCTTCAGTCCCTCAGACCGATACAATTCAATAGAGCAAATGGCGCCCGGCCAGGAGTCTAAGAAGGCATATTCCCGGCTGGCCGCTTGCGGCTGTCCAGTTTGCTCCGAGGGTGGCGTCGATCGCATCTGGGCGAGCAGATTCAGCATGCGATCGAGCTTCGCATCCAAGTCATCCAACCGTAACTCAACATTGGTGAAGCGCTCCGCGAGAGATGCGACTTCCTGCCGCGTCGGCAGCCCAAGTTGCTGCAAGGCCTGAGCCGTCGTTTTTTCCATCTCTTCGCGCAACGGGGCAGAAGCAGTCAGATAGCCCTCCAGCATCGCCCCAGTGGCCTTGGCGTACTCTTCAGAGTTCACGGCTTGCACCATCGTCTTTGACATGGCATCAAGATAGGTGTCCCGCATCTCGCGGAGCGTCGCGAAGGGATCGTAGATCTTGTCTTTTTCGTCATTCAATTCCGCCATAAATTTGAACCTCGAATCACCTTAAAGATATCACCACCCGTTCTGGCGCACACGGCACGCCGATGTCACATGGGGCGGCAATCAGCGCGCCCCACAAGCACCGCCCTTGGCGGGCCCGCAATCGCCTTATTAGTTGGTGACCAGCTCCAACATCTCTTTGTGCGCTTCAACCACGGTGTCAACGCCCCGTTTGGAAGGAGTTGATCGCTGCATCTGCCGGAGCTTCCGTAAGACCAATCTGCTCGCGCGTAGCTTCCATCGCTGCCTTGGCCTGGGCTACGGTGGTCTCAAGCACCTTCTTCTGCGCGGCCACGGTGCGCTCCACTGCCTGCTTTGCTCAGATTCACTGCAGCTCGGCGGATTTCGGTGGCCTTGTCGACAGTCGCCGCGCGATCCTTCATCGCGTCGATCAAGGCGTGGCTCTGCTCGACTGAAAGGTCAATGGCGTGCTTCTGAGCGTCGGAGAAGCGCTCGAACATTGTGTTTGCAACTTCCACGAAGGGTAGGCGGAGGGCGGCCGGCAGCTTCTCGACAGACTTCTTGTAGATGTCCATCATCTCCGTGTTCTGCTGCGCTGCAACATCGATGGTGCGATTTCTGGATTTCGGCGATACGGTCAATGCTGTTCGTGAACAATGTGACGAGAGTATCTCTCACTTCGGCAGATTCATGGGCAGATTCGCGGGGTTCTTCCGGTGACGGGCTCCCTTGTTGATTTTGGCTGTCGGGCTCATTATTTCGTTCTCCTCTTGGTGGGTTTGCTGCAAATTATGCTGCAACTGCAGCATAACTTAATCTTACTCCTGATTTCGTCCGTGTCAAGGGGGTAAAATAAAAATATGCATATGGCTCAGACCGTAATCATCAAGAAATACGAGAACCGGCGTCTCTACGACGCGACCAACAGCCGCTACGTGAACCTGGAGGAGGTGGCGCAATTGGTGCAGCAAGGCCACGACGTCCAGGTAGTGGATGCCGCGTCAGGCGAGGACCTTACCCGCCTGATCCTCACCCAGATCATCGCGGAGGGAGCCAAGAATTCCGAATCGAATTTTCCCCTCGATATTCTCCGCCAAATGGTGATTGCCTCAGGTCAGGCCAGCCAGGCGAGCGCAATCCGTTACACCAAAGCCATGCTGGATCTTTACAAAAACACATTCCAGGCCATGGCTCCAGCACTTAATCCATTTGAGTTCCTTCACAATCCGCCAGGAACAGTGACGCCGCCGGCGCAGCCCACTGCATCCGAGAGCGACCCGCAAGAGCCCGAAGGCCGCAAGCAAACCGACGAAATGGCCGAATTACAAAAACGTATTGCGGAACTCGAGAAGACGGTTTCATCGTTTCGCCCCGGAGGCGCCGCCTCAGCGGCAGGAAAAAATCCGAGGGAAACGGCCGAACCGCAAAGCGCCAGCAGAGAAGAAATGAGCCGTCGAAACTTAACGGATGGCGAGCTTTGCGACCAATTCGAGAGTGCGTGCGCTGCAGCTTGGAATCGGCGAATGAGCCGAATTCAGGTGCGGCTGAACATGCCGTTCCTGGGGACCTAAGCGCTTGAACGTTGAACGAATCTCAGTCTCCTCCGCAGATCTGGCTCCCAGCCATGAGTCAATATGCGGCCAGGTAATTGTTGGGGCTGTGCGGCCTCCCGCCATAATCCCAATGTGCCCTCCCGGGACCCGGAGAATCTCCTTGTCAGCGCTACTCACCTTGTCCAGAACGCTCTCGGATTGGCAGGGTGGCGTGATGTGATCCCGCTCAGCAATTACCGTGAGCAAATTCGCCCGGAGCCGTCCGAGATCGACTGTTTTGCCGCCAATCTGGAGTTCATTCTTGATCAGACGATTGTTGCGATAGAGATCATCGATCAGTTGACGGTAGGCGGCGCCAGCCACGGGAACTAAATCCATCATCCAGGTATTCATCGCATGCCAGGACTCGACCACGGACGGGTCATCAAGGTTGTCCCAAAGTTTGTAGTAGGTCGTAATACAGTTTTCGACCGGCTTGAGAACCCTCGAGCCGAAATCGATCATCTCCCCGGGCATATTTCCGAAGACGGCGAGTACGCGGTCAAGGTCGAAGTACTTCTCATCCACGGAGCGTGCGAGAGTAAGCGCATCGCGGTTGGAAAAATCAAGCGGTGCGGTCAGCAGCAGGAGATTCCGTAATCCATCATCCGGATGCAACGCCGCGTAGATCGTGGTCAGCACAGCGCCAACGCACCAGCCTAGCATGCTGAACTCGGGCGAGCCGGAGATCGACTTTACCTTGCGAATCGCGCGCGGCAAATACTCTAGCGCATAGTCGTCCAACTTCATGTTCGAATCTTCCTGGCCGGGGACGCCCCAGTCGAGAAGGTACACATCGTAGCCGCTCTTGACCATGAACTCAACAAAGCTATGGCCCGGCCGCAGATCGAGAATCGAGGGGCGATTGATTAACGCAAATACCAGCAGCAGCGGGATTTTATGGCGTTTTTCCTCTGGAAGCACGGGAGTATATCGATATAGCTTCGCCTTATTTAGCGTCCACACAACCTCTTTCGGCGTCTGCGCGATGGGCGCTTCGTCGAAAGCAGTTCAGTGAATTTCCTGAATCTCTCAACATAAACAATCGGTTCGCTCGAAAATGTTTGACTTGCAATCGATGCCATAACCCCTCGCTTGCTCAACGCTTCCGGAGTGTGATGATATTTCCGTTCGACAACACAAATAGTGAGGCCAGTGCGACGATCTCTCTGACCGCGATATCCAGCGCAAATTTTTGAGCGGCCCATGCACGAACGTGCGCGTGCTGAAAAACAGCTCGAAGAACATGCGGCACTTCGCTGGGTTGACGAGATGTGCCGACTAGGCAAATACTTGGTGCGACAGCTATGGCTTGGTCTGCTGCCGCTAAATTCATGCGACGTCGAACATTTCAGGACAAGGGACAGAGAATTGCCAATGCGGAAATTCAGAAACCAGCCACGGAAATGACACCGACGCCCTGAATGTGTATGAAGCAAGGTTAGGATCAGGGCAGACGGCGCGATATAGGAGAATGCTGATTTAGTTTGTAAGCAATTCCGGAAAATGTTCTGTAGGAAGAGTCTGACAGGTTAAATGCCATGTTAATAAAGCGACCGGATTAATTATTCTCAAATCAAGGCATTGGCGTTGAAGGCCCCGATTGTGTTTGGTCCCGGTTCGATCTAACCTCAACTCCGCCCGATAGATCCGCAATTCCGCAGGATACGCCTGACTTTCTTGGGTGAGATCGAGAGCCGCGTCCGCGACCCTCGCAATTTTCCGGCCTTCCCGCATCCACACCTTCGGAATCACAATTTCTGCGAATTCCTCGCTGATTTGCTGGAATGTCTTGTTGCCAAGCATACCCTCCGACCAGCTGCGCAATGTGTCGTTAATGCCCGAGGCCTGCATGATGCGCGATTTCAAGACCGAAAGATCCTCTACTATGTGGTCGTTATCTCCTGAGCCGATCAGGCGCGTCGCTTCGCCAGCGCACTTTCGGGCCTCTTCCCAATCCTGAAAGAAATCGTTTGCCGCTGTTGTTCCGCGCGCAATACTCGCGCTGGCCAGCAAGTGGAGGTTCTGTGTGGCGTGAGCCCGCTTCAACGCCTCCTCGCTGTATTCACGCGCGCGATTGGCATGCACGGCCACATCGACGTCTTCTCCGGTTTGCTCTTCAACATGCGCATTCTCGATGGCGGATTCCAGAATACGGGCACGCGCCATCAGGATTTTGTCGCCCTGCTCCTGTCCAATGCGGTATGCCTCGGCAGCCTCCGGTGAGGCCTTGTCGATGTCACCCCGATCCAGGTGAAGATTGCCCAGGTTGAGCGTGACTTTTCCGATGCCATCGCCGTAGCGATGGAGATCGTATATCTCCCGCGCTCTTTTCAGATCTTCGAGTGCCCGCTGCGACAGTTCCTGATACCGCAGCCGCAGCGATTCGCTTGAGATCGCGGCGGTCTTCGATGCGTCCAATCGCGATCGTCCCGATTGTGCCTGCCGGTCGATCCTCTTCCGAATCTGTTGCGCAAGCAGCCGACGAACATAAGCGGCATTCACCAGCGTTCTTGCCAGATTCATGTGGTTGGCATCGCGCCGCGCATACAGTTCCATTGCGCGCGTAAAGTGTTCCAGCGCGTTCGTGTACTCTCCCAGCCGCCGGACGATCCGTCCTCGCGCCGATTCGATATTCCCCAGCGCCACGTAGTGATCCGTGGTCTTCAGTACGGATTCCGCGTTGGAGAGAATTTGCAGCGCTTCCCTGGTCATTCCTTTCTGAAACAGCAACCAGCTCTCCTGCACCTGAATCACGGCCGCGAACATGCGATCGCGTTGCGTTTGCGCCATCTCCCGCGCGCGCACGATATGCAACAGCGCGGTTTCGTACTCTCCTTTTTTACGGTGAGCCCGCCCTTTCCAAAAATGGGCTAACGCCAGATGCGGGCCTTCGCCAAGATCATTCAGCGACTTCAACACGAAATCGAGCGCCTCAATGCACTTATCGCTCTCACCGCTCGCCAGCGCGCAGTAGGCTTCCGCCATGCGCAATTCAAGATAATCAGCCATGCTGAGCTTTTTTCTGCTAGCCGATTGGAATTGCGCGAGCAAGGAGTCCAGAAACTGGTAATCGCGATAACCGAGATCAATCCATTGCGCCAAGAGCAGCAGCAGCCGTGCAGAACCGGGGGCGCCCGGCCTGATCCTCCTCATTTCTGTCTCGACCGTATCGAGCATGGCAATCCCGTGCCCCAGCCTGCGTTGATGAAAAGCCAGGCTCAACTCTTCAAGGAATTGTTTCGTAAGACGCATCGCAGCAAACTCCTTCCGGTTTGGCCCGAATCGGTCAACGGCTACTAGGACAAGTTGGACCATTTTGGCGAAATCAAGCTTTCGAGAGATTATGGCTTCGCCTGGGAAGTTCTGTCCACTCGCCCGATTCGGACCATTTTCGCTTGCCCGGCAGCTTTTTTTGTTTTTTACTCGCATCTGAATGCTGCATCGCGGCATCTACAGGAACACGGAGGAGAGCACCATGAAGGATCACACTTCCCTGAACGGCTGGAATTCACCCCGTTGGCACGGCATCACCCGCACCTACACGCACGATGAAGTCAATCGGCTGCGTGGTACCGTTCACGTCGAGCATTCGCTGGCTCGCGCGGGCGCCGAGAAACTCTGGCGGTTGCTCCATTCCGATTCGTACGTCCCCGCGCTTGGCGCTCTCACTGGCAACCAAGCTGTCCAAATGGCCGCGGCTGGCCTGAAGGCCATTTACCTTAGCGGCTGGCAGGTGGCCGCCGATGCCAATCTCAGTGGACACATGTATCCCGATCAAAGTCTCTATCCGGCCAACAGCGTTCCCGCCGTGGTGCACGCGATCAACAACGCCCTCATGCGCGCAGACCAGATTGCGCACGCTGAAGGCCAGAACGACGTGGACTGGATGCTTCCCATTGTTGCCGACGCAGAAGCCGGTTTTGGGGGCGCCCTGAACGCTTTTGAGCTGATGAAGAGCATGATTGAAGCCGGGGCCGCAGCGGTTCACTTCGAGGACCAGCTTTCTTCAGCGAAAAAGTGCGGTCACATGGGCGGCAAGGTCCTGGTGCCCACTCGCGAAGCTATTCAGAAGCTCATCTCCGCGCGCCTGGCCGCGGACGTTTTGAACGTTCCCACCATTCTTATCGCGCGCACAGACGCCGACGCCGCGCAGTTGATCACAAGCGACTGCGACCCCGCGGACAGTAAGTTCCTGACAAGTCAGCGCACCTTCGAAGGGTTCTTCACCTTCCGCGGCGGTCTTGACGCCGCCATTGCCCGCGGTCTCGCATACGCTCCCTACGCGGACATGATCTGGTGTGAGACCTCCCAGCCGAATATCGAAGATGCGCGACAGTTCGCTGCCGCCATCCTTGCCAGGTTCCCGGGAAAGTTGCTCGCCTATAATTGCTCGCCTTCATTCAACTGGCGGGCAAAGCTGAGCACCCAAGAAATCGCCACGTTCCAGCAAGAGCTGGCCGGAATGGGCTACCGCTTCCAATTCGTCACGCTGGCCGGCTTCCACACGTTGAATCTCTCAGCCTTCGATCTGGCTCATGAGTACGGCCGCACTGGCATGCTCGCCTACTCGGAACTGCAGGAGAGAGAGTTCGAATTAGCTGAACGGGCCGGGTACGGAGCAGTAAAGCACCAGCGCTTCGTTGGCACCGGCTACTTCGACCTCGTCGCAACCACGATAGCGTCGGGCAATATCTCCACATGCGCTCTTCCTGGTTCCACTGAAGAAGGGCAGTTTGAAAACCCTCATGATCACTCATCCCCATGCAGGAGTTGCGGCGCCAGATCGTGCACGGAAGAGGAACAGTTTGAAGACCCTTACGATCACGAGATACCGGAGCCACAGGCTACGGCGTAGCTGCTTCACACCTTCAGCAAGAGAACCAAGAGCGAACAAGGGAGGATTCGATGACGACAGTTGCAACCCTACCGGAAGCGGCCATTGCTTTGCGCGAAGCCGAGCGCGAGATTCTTACTCCGGAAGCGATTGCATTCCTTCGCGAACTCGACAAACGGTTTGAGAGCACGCGGTTGAGCCTGCTGGAAAAACGCGGCGAGCGCCAGCAAGATTACGATCGCGGCGGTTTTCCCTGTTTCCTGCCCGAGACGATGCACATTCGCGACGGAAATTGGAGCGTTGCTGCCATCCCCGAAGAACTGCTCGATCGCCGCGTTGAGATTACGGGGCCCACTGAGCGCAAGATGGTCATCAACGCGCTGAATTCGGGCGCCAGCGTCTTCATGGCTGACTTTGAAGACGCCAACTCGCCCACCTGGAGCAATTGCATTGAAGGCCAGCGCAGCGTAAGGGACGCAAACCTGCGCACCATTAGCTGGCAGTCCCCCGAAGGCAAGGTGTACGAACTGAAGCCGGACCCCGCCGTTTTATTCGTTCGTCCCCGCGGGTGGCACCTGATTGAAAAGCACATGAATCTCGGCGGCGCGCCCATTTCGGCCTCGCTGTTCGATTTCGGCCTCTACTTCTTCCACAACTACCGGATTTTGCTTGACCGCGGTTCCGCGCCGTACTTCTATCTGCCCAAATTGGAAAGCCATCTTGAGGCGCGGCTCTGGAATGACGTGTTTCGATACGCTCAGGAATACGTCGGAATTCCGGTGGGCACCATTAGGGCCACGGTACTGATCGAGACCATTTCTGCAGCATTCGAAATGGACGAGATTCTCTACGAATTGCGCGAACATTCCGCCGGCCTGAACTGTGGCCGGTGGGACTACATCTTCAGCTTCATCAAGAAGTTCCGCAACCATCCTGATTGCGTCCTTCCGCAGCGTGGAGATGTCACGATGACCCAGCCGTTCCTCGCCTCGTACGTGGAACTGCTCATCCACACCTGCCATAAGCGCGGCATTCATGCCATGGGTGGCATGGCGGCGCAGATCCCCATCCGCAATGATCCCCAGGCCAATGAGGAAGCGATGCGGAGAGTGCGCGAAGACAAGCTTCGCGAAGTGCGCGCCGGGCATGATGGAACCTGGGTCGCTCATCCCGGCTTAGTTCCGGTCGCACGCGCAATCTTCGACGAATATATGCCGGAGCAAAACCAGATTCGCCCGCCGGCCGAGCCGCGCTCTCGCATCACGCCGGCGAACCTGCTGGAAATCCCCAAGGGCAACATTACTGAAGCTGGGCTGCGCCGCAATATTGATGTTGCGCTGCAGTATCTCGAATCGTGGCTACGTGGCAACGGCTGCGTCCCCATCTACAACCTGATGGAAGATGCTGCCACAGCGGAAATTTCGCGGACGCAGATCTGGCAGTGGATCCACTACAGCGCGCATCTCGATGACTCTCGCACGATCACCGCCGAAATGCACAATCAACTGCTTGAGGAGATCCTTGACCAAACACAGAACTCGATTGGTCAACCGGCCTACTCGGCGAGCAAATTTCAGCGGGCGGCCGAACTTCTCCGTGAGCTCAGCACTGGAGAATTCCGGGAGTTCCTCACAAACGCCGCATACCAGGACCTGCAATAGACAGCCGTTCACGAGATAGTGTTCTCGCGTTGAGCATCGGCAGCTGCGCGATTTCCACCATTGATTTCTGCGCAACTTTGCACTGTCTTTGCTCGAGTTCCGGGCGGCTCCGGAATTACCGCCCACCCGGAAATAACTACTGGATCAGCTATCTCTCGTGGCTTGTCTGCGGTTAAATAGGAAACGTGGCGGAGGTCCAATTGGCCGTCAACTGTCGCCAACAGACCGAGCGCTCTGCGACAGGGTTCTGGGCAATTTGTCGCTCACTCGTCAGCAGCTAGTTGTTCAATAGCTTCCCTGAGCGGCTAGAAGCCGACTCCCGCCGCCTTCACCATACTATCTCTATCACAAGAAACGACTTCTAGAATACAAATCGACAGCGCACCTGTAGCTCGCCTGGAGAGCGATCTGCCTTTGAATCAGGCGTTTCTCAGCACGTCTCCCTCATTCGTTTGGCCAGAATGCGACGGCGATTGGAATCATCGATTGGAATCATCGCAGCGACTATCCTATAGTGCGTTCATAACTTTCGTCAGTGCCGATACGTTGGCATTTGCCGAATGGGTCTGCGCTACGGCGCGATGAAAGAGGTGGAAGCAATGGCATTATCCGCTCAACAAACGGCTTCTCACGGGATTGACCCAGCCTGCATTCGCCTGCTGCAGACGCGCGAGGAGGCCAGGTTCCGCGCAACTCATGCGAAATCGGGAGCCCTGCATGAGCGCGCCCGCCGCCACCTGATGCACGGAGTTCCTTTGCACTGGATGAGTCAGTGGGCCGGCCCCTATCCGATATTCGCCGCACAGGCCCGGAACGCCAGTCTGCTCGACGTGGATGGCAATCGCTATATCGATTTCTGCATGGGGGACTCGGCCGCGCTGTTCGGCCACGCCAATCCGGCCGTGGCCGGCGCCATTGCCGATATGATCGTGTCCCAAGGCGCCACGTATATGCTGCCCACTGAAGACGCCATCTTTGTAGGCGAGGAACTGACGCGGCGCTTCAAGCTGCCTTGCTGGCAGGTGGCAGTTTCGGCCACCGACGCCAACCGCTTTGCTCTGCGTCTGGCTCGGATCGTCACCGGGCGCGACAAAGTTCTTGTGTTTAACGGAAAGTACCATGGCTCGGTAGATGAGACGCAGGTTGAACTGCGAGACGGTCAGATGGTCCCCCAGTTTGGGATCAGTCCGAATGGCGTAGCTTTTCAGGATACGACCAAGCTGATCGAGTTCAATGATGTTGGCGCTCTGGCTGCGCTTTGGAGTCGCGTGACGTGGCCGCCGTGTTGGCCGAGCCGATGATGACCAATATCGGAATGGTGCCCGCGGCCCCAGGCTTCCACGAGGCTCTGCGGCGCCTGACACGAGAGACGGGGACTGTGCTGATTATCGACGAGACCCACACGATCTGTGCCGGCCCGGGCGGCTGCACCGCTCTGTATGGGCTAGATCCGGACATGATGGTCATCGGCAAGGTGTGGTCCGCGGGCATTCCCAGCGCCGTCTACGGAATGAGTGAAGCCATCCGGAGGGCAGTCGAAGCGCTGACCAGCGGCCCGGGAATCAATCACTACGGGTTCGGCGGGACATTGGCAGCGAATGCTCTAACTATGCGGGCCATTCGGACGACTCTGGAAGAAGTAATGACCGAGAAGGTGTATGAGCGTATGAATGGCTTGGCAGCGAAACTTGAAGATCTGATTGGGCGCCACCTTCGGGAGTTCCGCTTACCCTGGCACGTCACACGTGTTGGTTCACGGGTCGAGTATCTTTATCGTCCCACGCCGCCGCGCAACGGCAGTGAGGCGGCCGCTGCCCGCAACGACGAAATCGAGGCACTGATCCATCTTTATTTCCTGAATCGCGCCATCCTGCTGACGCCTTTTCACAATATGACTTTGGTCTCCCCCTGTACCACCGAGGAAGATATCGACCGTTTCGACGCAGTGTTCGCCGAGTTGCTGACCGAGTTGACTGGCGGCCCAAGCTAAACAAGGGCAATGAAAGAGCTGCTGTCATAAGGACGTGGAGGCGGTTGCTGGCGGAGGTGGCGGGCGAGGGGAGTGATCATTCTTCTCGGTGGAAGCTACGTTATTGCGACGAGTTCGAGGTGCACCGGGAAGCAAGCAGGACGGGCCGAAGCTCGAATTCACTTGTCGGGCGCCGCGTTCCATCGTGTCGCAAAAGGTGGACAATGACAGAAGCAGGCGACGAAATATCCTATATCCGGGGATGACTTCAGTCATGCTGTAAATACAGGATTAAATGAGCGGGCCAAAGCCCTTGAGGGATTAGGCATCCACCAGGAGGAATCGCGCATGGAAGATCAGCACAGACAGGACCGGACCATCATCCGGGAGCTCATTGAAAACTGGGTCGTCTGGCGCGACACGGCGCACTGGGATGAGTTCCGCAAAGTCTGGCATCCAGACGGCCGCATGACCGCCTCGTGGAAACAGGCGGGTTTCGAAGAATTCATCGCCGGCAGTCATGACTTGATGGAGCGGGGCGGAAGCATCCTGCATCTGCTCGGCGGTACTGCGGTCAAGGTCAACGGGACCCGCGCCATCTCGCAAACCAAAATGGAGATTCAGCAGCGTGACCGGGTCAACGGCGTGCTCTGCGACGTAAGCTGCATGGCCCGCCATTACGACTTCTGGGAAAAGCGCGACGGCCGCTGGGGCCTCGTCCTGCGCGAAACAATCTTCGACAAATCGCGCATCGATCCGGTCATACACGGCGAGAAGCTGCGCATTGACGAGCAGCTCTACAACAAGTTCCCCGCCGAATACGCTGCCTTGGCTTATCTCCAGGAGAAGATCGGCTTCAGCGTTCGCCCCGATATGCCTCACGGCTGGCGCGGACCGGCAGTCGAAGAACTCTACAGGCGCGGCGAGTCGTGGCTGGCCGGGGAGCTGGACAAACCCTGGGGCCCTGCCAGCGACTCATTCAGGAATCAAGGCTAGCGGAGGTGCTAGTTCTGCCATTGCGGCAAGGTTCCGGGCGCATAGTCGAAACTCCCATGCATGATGCAGGGAGACAAGGAACAATTCGTAATGAAGGAGCAGCCGTCACGAGTGCAGCGCCTTGCGCAGCCCGTCCTGCGGCGCAGTAATGTTCTCGAGGCGCGCCCGGGCGCCGATTCTGAAATTAACTACCTTCCTGAAATCGTTGCCCTCGTAACCGAAGATCTTTCCCGTGGTTCTCATCGCGTTCAGGTCCAACACCACAACGCCGAGAGTGGGGATGATCTTTTCCCGCCAGACAAAAAGGTACAAATGACGCGCCAGTTTGTAGCTATGGCAACAGTCGGTGTCGGCCAGCCCCTTCTCTGCACCGAGCAGACAGTGCCACGTGTAGAAACTTCCGTTGAGGTAAATATGTTCGTAGCGTTCCGTGGGGCTGTAAGTATATTCGATTCGCTTGCCCACCAATTCTTCAGTCGCGTTATGGCGTGGAGTTGCCGGCCCAAAAGAACGGTCGATTGCGCCGTGAAGAAAAGATACGGCCACGTCTGTCAGTTCACGGCCGGCATCGACTCGGCGCAGCAGGTCTTGCCTGGCTTCTTTCTTTTTCGGTAAGCGGCCCTTCACAGCCGTAAAAATGCCGCGGCTCAGATCCAGTACCAGGCTGAGAGTGGTTGCTCGTTCCAGCCGCTTGACGAAATCGACAAAATAAATTGCCTTGCGCACCCTGGTGACCGAGCAAGTCTCCTCGGTTGCTTGCGAGCTTTTTGCGCCGGAAGCGGGCTTCCACACCAGCGTGCTCATGGTTTCGAAGCTGCATTCGGCAGACGCCCCGTCCTCGAAGTGAAGCTTTATCCGCTTTCCGGCAAGCTCCCCGCTCATAGGCAGCGCATTGCTGTCATGCGCGAAAGCTCCCGCAAGTTGCCCCACCGGGATAAACGGTTTTGGATTCTTCATCGGACGCCTCCGATTCGCGAATTGTTGCTACGATTACTTGCGATAGTGTATAAGACTGGCGAGCGCATAGTTGCACCCGCCGAGGAACGTAGCGTGGCCGCATGAGGGCTACGCCAGTTCCTGTGTTCGCAAACGCATTCCGCAGTCCGGCTGCCGCGCTCACGGTGCGATCTTAATTCGTCGACCCTGATGTTCCAGGTGGCCGGGAATTGGGAAAACAGGATGGTAGAGATTGCAACGAAGTCCGCTTCGCCCATGCTCAGTGGGGAAGGCGGCGAACTGCGACGCGGTGTGCTGGGGGTGGGGTTCATTACCTTCTTTGTGGTCTCGGCTGCGGGTCCGCTGGTCGCCATGGCTGGAGGCGTGCCCGTCGCCATGCTCCTCGGCAACGGCGCCGGGATTCCCGCAACCTTTCTCCTCGTGTTGGCAATCCTTCTGATCTTCTCGGCCGGTTACACGAGTATGGCGCGCTACGTCACAAATGCTGGCGCTTTCTATGCTTTTACGACGCGCGGTCTTGGTGGCACCGTTGGCGGGGCGGCCGCCATTATCGCCATTGTGGCTTACAACACCATGCAGATTGGCATTTATGGCATGTTCGGAGCCGCCAGCAGCGGCTTGCTCGAAAGTTTGTTCGGCGTGAATCTTCCCTGGTGGCTTTATTCCTACGTGGCCATGGCGGTTATCGGCGTGCTCGGCTATCGCCAGATTGACATATCGGCGAAAGTTCTGGGTGCGCTGGTGGTAGGCGAATACGTTGGGGTGTTGATCCTAGACATGGCAATTATCAGGTTCGGCGGCGCCGCCGGCATCAGCGGCACATCCTTCACGCCGCACGCCTTTGCCAGCGGTTCGCCCTCCATCGGATTGCTGTTTTGTTTTGCCGCCTTCATTGGCTTTGAAGCGACGACCATCTATGCGGAAGAGGCTAAGAATCCCGAACGGACGGTTCCGCTCGCCACCTATTTCTCCGTGCTCTTGATTGGCGGCTTCTACACGTTATCGAGTTGGTGCGTAGTCACTGGCATTGGCGCTGACAAGGTGGTCAGTACAATCCGTGGGCTATCCGATCCCACCCATCTCCTTTTCGAACTCTCCAATCAATACGTGGGCGGATGGCTGACCACGCTTTTGCGGATTCTTTTTGTCACCAGCGTATTTGCCGGCTTGCTTGCCTTCCACAATTCGGTGGCACGGTATTTTTACGCCATGGGCCGCGATGGATTGCTGCCCAGCCGCTTGGGCAAGACCCATGCCATTCATCAGAGTCCTCATATCGGTTCTGTCCTGCAGACGCTCCTGGCAGCAAGCGTTGTGTTTATTTTTGCGGTGGCAGGCGGCGATCCAGTGTTGACCCTGTTCTCCTGGCTCACCAACGTCGGAACTCTGGGCGTGATCGTGCTGATGGCCCTCGTTTCCTTTGCCGTGCCTGCATTCTTTCTGCGCAACCCGAAGCTTGCGTATGGCACATTAAGGTCCATTCTGTCGCCGGTCGTTGCCGGCATTGCCTTTGCCATCATCGTGGTCCTCGCGTTCATCCACTTTGATGTCTTGACCGGGGCTTCTCGCAGGCTGGCGGTTGTCCTACCGGCGTTGATCCCACTCGCGGCGCTGATTGGCGCTCTTCTCGCACTACGGCTCCGCCGTGCCGACCCTGCGCGCTTCGCGCGCTTGGGCCTCCACAAGCTCTGAAGCCGGACGAAGGCCGCAGGCCTGACGCTGCAATGCGCTAGATGTGAAGTTTCAGGAATTCCGTAGAGTCGCCAAGTTCAGTGAAAGGTCGTCGCTCCCTGATGCTCCCACCCCAACGACCCCGGCTCTCAAGAGCCACCCGTCGTTGGGGACCCCGGGATGGTCGCGCCGACTCGGCGGTGTGGCTTCACTCTATGCCATTCCTGAAACTGCTGTAATCGCCGGGTTTGATTGCCTTAACCGTTCTTTACCTCCAGCACGTCGCGCATCGTGAAGGTCGTCTCCAGCCGCGTCACCCCGGGCAGCCGCGACAGCTCATTCTGGTGCAGCCGCCCGTAATCGTCTATCCCGGCCACGCGCGCCACCAGGATGTAATCGTACTGACCAGCCAGCAGATGGCAACTCACAATATCGTGGCAACGGCGCACAGCGGTTTCGAATGTGCTGAGAACGGTAGCCGACTGGCGCTCCAGCGTCACGCGGATGTAGACCGTCATCGGCTTGCCCAGAAGCCGGTCGTCGATCACCGCGCGATAACCACGGATAGCGCCGGAAATCTCCAGCGCCAGAATCCGCCGCGAAGCCGCCGAAGCCGAGAGTCCCACCGCTTCGCCCACCTCGTAGTTGGTGGCGCGGCCGTGGCGCTCCAGATAGCGCAGAATGGCCGCATCCAGCTCGTCGAGGCCGGCAGCAGTGTTCAGCCTGCCCGGTCTGGCGACCAGCTCGCTGGATTCTTGCAAAATACGGCTTTCTTGATCACGTTTCGTTCCCATAGAGCTGTTTTACCATAAACTTTGCACACATTGGAACCGCCTCTAGACCTATGATCCCTTTTCAGTGATCATTCTCACTTCGAAATAAGCCTTCTACCGTGCTGGTGTGATTTACGTCACGGTTCGAGCTTCATTCGGGGCGTAAATTGTGCGATATCTTCGGAAACCACACCCGAGTTCGACGTTGATAGCGGGTACGTTGCACAAATCCAGCGCGGGGTCTTGGTAGCGCAAACAGGTGAGGTTGGAACCGTGCTGCGATTCCAGCATTGCAAGTAATCACAGATCGCGAATTGGTAGAGGTGCACCCTTCTTATTTGGCGCACGCCTGTCCAAGGACGCGAATCGATTTCCGCCTTGAGGAGGCTCCCTATGGCTCGGCAAGTAAAGAAAAGGATTCTGTTCTGGATCATTCCGTTTCTCGCAATCTCCTTGGCTGTTCCGCTCCAGCTTCTGGCTCAAGGAGGCGCAACGGGCGCGCTTCGTGGTGAGGTCCAAGATACGACTGGCGCCGTCATTGTGGGTGCACAGGTTCAGGTGCTGAGCGTGACCACCGGAGAGACGCTGCGCACCGAATCCACCAGCTCCGCAGGACTGTTTACCTTCACACTCCTTCCGGCGAGCACCTATACCGTTAAGATCAGCGCTCCCGGTTTTGCAGTGACGGAGATGAAAGGCGTCGAAGTGCGTGTTACCGAAACGACGAGCCTTCCGATCACTTTGAAAGCGACCTCTGACGTCCAGACGGTGAGCGTCCAGGCCGAGGGAGAAGCTATCGAAACCACAGCGGCTACATCGGGAAGTTCGCTCACTGGCACGGCCATTCGCGACCTCCCTCTCGCTACCCGCAATTTTCAGCAGTTATTGGCCTTCTCTGCGGGATCATCCTCTTCTTTGAACTCTGCTGCAGACTTGGGCCGTGGCGATGTCCGCATCGATGTGAATGGCGGCCGAGAAGACGATAACAACTATCAGATCGAAGGTATAGGCGGCAACGACCCCACCAATCAGGGCGAACTTACTTTTTCGCCCCTCCCCAATCCCGACGCCATCCTGGAATTCAAGGTCGCCACCAGCCTTTACGATGCCACTCAGGGCCGGAATGGCGGGGGGAACATTAATGCCATTCTGAAAACTGGCACCAATAGCTTTCACTTCGACGCGTTCGAGTATTTCCGTAACACGGTGCTTGACGCCAATGATTTCTTCCTCAAATCATACGGGCTGGACCGGCCCGTAATGCAACAGAACATCTTTGGCGGCAGCGTGGGTGGGCCCGTGGGGCCGGGTGCGAAGTTGGGTTTCTTTTTCCTCAACTACCAGGGCAGCCGCCAGTCGAGCGGCGATTCTCCGGGAACCGTCGTCAGCACCTTCATTCCTTACGTTTCAGCGGCGGACCGCTCATCGGCGACGGCCCTGGCGAACGACTTTGGAGTGCCCGTAGAAAATCTGGATCCTATGGCCGTCGCTCTGCTGCAATTCAAGAGCAACCAGTTTGGCCCGAACGCCGGGGGCTACCTTTTCCCCTTGCCTTCGGCCTCCGCAGCTCCCGGAGACATCGTTCCCTTCCGTGTCAGCCTTCCCGGTCATTTTACCGACGATCAGTTTACCGAGGACTGGGACCGTGATTTCCGCGGCGGCAAGGACAGCTTGCACGAGCGCTTCTTCTTCTCCGATTCGGAAACGAACGAGCCGTTCGGCGCCGACTCATTCCAGTTGCTGAACGGAGCGTCTCCGTTACAGGAGAATTTGAACTATCCCATTGACATTCCGCTGCGCAACCGCTTTGGCAGTCTGGCGGAGACTCATATCTTTGCCAACAACCTGGTGAACGATATCCGTTTTGGTGTCAATGTCATCGGTTACAGGTTCCGGAACGTTGCCCCGGTAACGGCAGAGAACTTGGGAATTGACCGGCCGACGAATAACGTTTCGTCCGATATGTACCGGCTGAATTTCACCGAACTCGGTGTGCAAATGGGTCCCTTCCCCAGCTCTCCCATGTGGAGCCTCTCGGATGGGCTCTCCCTCATCGAAACCCTAAGCTGGGTGCGTGGGAGTCACAATTTCCGCTTTGGCGGCGGGTTCGATCACGCCGACGTGCGCCGCTTCAATCCCATTGACGACGACGGTTTCCTCTATTTTGGACCCAGCGCATCTCCTTTTGATTCCGAGGTTCCTTGTTGTGACGATTTCCAAAACTTCCTGATTGGCAACCTCGCTCCTGGATCCCTGGTCGCCGGCGGTCTGGCCAATCACGATTACAAGATCCCAAACTTTTCCGCATTTGCTCAAGATGACTATCGCGTTACCAGCTCTTTGACCGCAAACCTTGGTTTCCGCGTGGACGTCAATGGGGCGCCCTATGATGCCCTTTGCCACCAAGGCAATTTCGATCCGAACCAGCTAGCAGCCACCGGGCTGGGCTTCTTCTGGCCCAAGTGCATTAATCAGTTCAACCTGCCGGGCGTAACAGGCACCGCGCAGCGGTCGGGGCTGGACAACAACTATACCAGCGTCCTGCAACCGCGTATCGGCCTGGCCTACGATGTCGGCGGCCACCATACCACCTCGATCCGCACCGGCTACGGCATCTACACTATCCGCGAAGATATTGGTTCTTTGGAGAACATGATCCTGACCCCACCGACGATGCCCCAGGTTGCGCCGGCAGGAATCAATCCTATCGCGGGAGGCCTGGCCACTTACTTTAGCGCGGGTCCCAATCAGGTGCCGGCGGTCGGCGAGATTAATTACAATTCTGTTCCCACCGCCTCACTGTTCGAGGGATTTAGCGCCGACGGCTTTTGCGATGACATTTCCATATCCAACTCCACCACTTTCGGAAGTCCGTGTTTTACTGGGAACTCGCTCTACGACTTTGCGCCGCAGATTCCACGGCGCTGGCAATCACCCACTATGCAGCAATGGAGTTTCGATGTGGAACGTTCTCTCGGCAGGAACTGGAAACTCGAAGTCAACTACTTTGGCTCCAAGGGATCGCACTTGCGCGAGGTGAATGACGCCAATCAACCCATTCTGGCCAGCCCATCTCAACCGATCACTCTGACGGTGGCGGCCGGTCCACTCTCTGGTCAGACCTTAACGATTACGCAGAACACCTTTGCCAACGTGGTTGCGCGCTCCCCCTACCTAGGCACTTCGCCCTTCGGCTATGAAAAGTTCGGCCAGGACGCAATCTCTAACTACAATGGCCTGGGTGTAACGGTGTCCCACACTTTCTCAGAAGGGCTGAGTGTGCAGAGCGCCTATACCTATTCCAAGTCGTTGGATAATACCTCGAGCGCTTCCGTTGCCGTGGACACGCGCCTAAACAATCAACTCACTGGCGATGCCTCTTACGGGCCTTCAGATTTCGACCGGCGTCAACGCTGGATCACCAATTACGATTACACCTTGCCTTTCTTTGCCCAGCGCCACGACTTCGCTGGGCGGGCGTTGAGTGGCTGGGAGTTCAGTGGCGTGTTTACTCTCCAGTCCGGTACGCCTTTCACTGTGATCGATCCCAACGGCGGCGGGGTGTACGGCTACCTTAGCAGTCCCAACCTGGTGACCCCCGACTTCGCACCTGGATTCAGTTGTTCCAACGCCCTCACTTCCGGAAGTACCGAGAGCCGGCTGAATGGCTATCTCAACGTCAATGCATTTGTGCCGGCTCCCTTCGCTCCCAACAGCCCTGACGGCTCGACGGGATTTGGCAACGTTTCGCGCAACTGTTTCTACGGGCCGCGCCAGCTAAACCTGGATTTCTCCGTCAACAGGTCGTTTCATCTGACAGAGCACCAGGAAGTGAAATTTTCGACGGAGTTTTTCAACCTAACGAACACCACATCGTTCGCCAACCCGACGTATCCCGTGGCCTTTGAGAGCGGTGGAACAATCAACCAGATCGTGGGTACGCCACGCCTGGTTCAATTTGCCCTCAGATACGCATTTTGAAACAGCAGGTTTTTGTTGTTTGGCCTGTGACCGCTTAATTCCGTACAAACAGGGGTGCCCAGGTCTCTATTTTGAGACCTGGGAAGGCACGATCTCAATGAACGAAATTACGCGGTCAGTGACATCGAGAGCAGCAACCTGCTGTCCCGTAAGAAACAGCGAAATTGGGGTTGTGCATGGTGCTAACCGGATTCGAGTTTGGAAGCGGAGGCGCAGGAGCAGGCCGCATCCAGCTCGTCGAGGCCAGCAGCAGTGCTCAGTCCCCCGTCTTGCGCAGGGTTCGCTGGATTCTTGCATAGCATGGGCCTCTTGATCGCGTTTCGTTCCCATGCGGCCGTTTTAGTACAAACTTTGCACACATTGGAACCACCTAGAAACCTATGATTGCTCTGAAACTGGGATTGTACCTGCTGCGAATCGAATTCGAGTGTCAGACAAGCATGCGATCGCCACGAACCGTTAAAACGGAAGGAGAAAAATGAACCCGCAAATATTGCAAGACGCCACGTCAGCAACCTCCATCAAGGAGAACAATACGCGGTATGCCTTTTATCCGATGACTGCTCCGCGGATGACGGAGATGAATCCGCCGCTGATTATCGTCAGCGGATCCGGGGTCCGCGTCACCGATGTCGACGGCAACACCTATCTGGATTGCACTGCTGGTCTTTGGAATGTCAATGTGGGGCACAATCGTCCCGAGATGAATCAGGCAATCATTGATCAGTTGAATCGCATCGCCTACTACTCCACTTTTGCGGGCACGAGCAATCCTCCTTCGATTGAACTGTCGGCCAAGCTCATCGATCTATTGCAGCCCGAGCGCGCCGCGAAAGTCTTGTTCTCCTCAGGGGGATCGGACGCCGCGGAATCCTCGTTCAAGCTGGCGCGGCAGTACTGGAAGCTCGAGGGCCAGCCCTCCAAAGTGAAAATCATCTCGCTCAAGGACGGTTATCACGGCTTGCATTTTGGAGGCATGTCGGCCTGCGGCATCAACATCTATCGGTTGGCTTATGGGCCCGCCATGCCGGATTTCCATCAGGTGGAAAGCCCGGTCTTATATCGCAATCGCTGGACGAAGGATCCCGAGGAACTGGGCAAGATCTGCGCCCGGGAACTGGAGCGCGAAATCCAATATTTCGGTGCAGAGACGGTCGCTGCCTTTATCGCCGAACCGGTGCAAGGGGCCGGCGGGGTGTACGTGCCGCCTCCGAATTACTGGCCGCTGCTCCGGGAGGTTTGCGATCGCAACGACGTACTGCTGATTTCCGACGAAGTGGTCACTGGGTTTGGCCGTACCGGGTCGTTCCTGGGCAGCCGCGGCTGGGGCGTGAAGCCGGACATTATGAACTTCGCCAAGGGGATTAGTTCCGCCTACGTGCCGCTCGGGGCGACGGTTGTGAACGACCGCGTCGCCGAAGCCTGGAACAGCGATTCACCTTATGCGCTGGTCATGCACGGTTACACTTACAGCGGCCATCCGGTTGCCTGTGCCGCTGGCGTCGCCAGTCTGGACATCGTGGTGCGAGAACATCTGACCGACAACGCCGGCAAGCAGGGAGCTTATTTCCTGAGCCGGTTGCAGCAGGAACTTCTCCCCTTCCCGTCCGTTGGCGATGTTCGTGGCAAGGGCTTGATGATCGGCATTGAGATGGTGATGGATAAGCAGTCGCAGGAAGCCTACCCGCCGGGCCATCCATTCCCAACCTCAATTTACCAATACTGTAAGGACCATGGCGTCTTGGTACGCCTCGTCGGCCACAAGATCATCCTTTCGCCGCCGCTGGTTTTTAGCAAGGAAGATGTGGATCGTGCCGCAGATGTGCTTCGCGACGCATTCGCACAGTTGGATCGGCGCTGACCGGCTGCCGGCTTGTACAACTCGAAGAAGGAACGGCCTGCACGGCGCCAGCCGTTCCTTTTTTGCACGGAAGGCCCAATCACGGGATTTTCCCTGCACGCACAGCTTCTGCCGGTCCAGACGCTCTGCCAATCGCAGGTTGTCGATCCCAACATGCCCTTTGGCGGTTTCAAACAATCCGGCATCGGGCGCGAACATGGCCGCAGTGCGATCGAAGCCTACACGGAGTGCAAGTCGATTTGTATTGCTTACTGATTGTGTTGTGGCGTTCGAGCCGGGTTTGGCGATTTAACCGGCGCGAGCCCATGGAAAGGAACAGAATATGATTGTCGGCGTTCCCAAAGAGATCAAGGACAACGAAGCCCGCGTGGGTATCACACCCGCGGGCGCCAAGGCGCTTACCGAAGATGGCCACACGGTGTTGGTAGAGACCCAGGCCGGCGCGGGCTCGGGCTTTCCCGACGAGGAGTACCAGAACGCCGGTGCGGAGATCGTTGGCGACCCTGGGTATGTCTGGGGCAAGTCCGAGATGGTCATCAAGGTTAAGGAGCCCATCGAGAAAGAGTACGCCTTCTTCCGTGAAGGCCTCGTTCTTTTCACTTACCTGCACCTCGCGCCGCTGCCCTCGCTGACCAATACACTACTCGATTCGAAGGTGATCGGGATCGCCTATGAAACGGTGCGCGACCGGCGCGGCACGTTGCCGCTGCTCACGCCCATGAGCGAAGTGGCTGGCCGCATGAGTGTACAGGTGGGCGCGAGTTATCTCGAGAAAGAGAGCGGCGGTCGTGGCATCCTGCTGGGCGGCGTGCCGGGCGTGCCTTCCGCGCATGTCGCGGTGCTGGGCGGCGGCATCGTGGGCACCAACGCGGCGCGCATCGCCCTTGGCTTCGGCGCCAGGGTCACGCTCATCGACGTGAACCTGAACCGCCTGCGCGAGCTCGACGACATCTTTCAGGGCCGGCTCTACACGCTGGCCTCGAACAGCTACAACATCGCGCAGGCCACGCGCGAAGCCGATCTCGTCATCGGCGGCGTGCTCATCCCCGGCGCCACTGCGCCCAAGCTGGTCACGCGCGCGATGGTCTCGCAGATGAAAAAGGGCGCGGTCATCGTCGATGTAGCCATCGATCAGGGCGGATGCGTTGAAACCGCGCGGCCCACATCGCACTCCAACCCCAGCTACACGGTCGATGGCGTGGTGCACTACTGCGTCACCAACATGCCCGGCGCGGTGCCGCACACTTCCACGCTGGCGCTGACCAACTCCACGTTCGCCTACGTTCTGCGACTCGCCAACCTGGGAGCGCGCGAGGCGCTCCGGCAGGATGCCGGCCTCGCCGAAGGGCTCAATACCTGGCTGGGCACGCTGACCCATAAGGGTGTGGCGGAAAGTCAGCAGCGCGCGTGGATTCCGCCCCTCAAGGCTGCCGCCTGAGGCCGTGAAGGGAGACGGAAACAAAACCGCTGCTTGCGGCACCGGACGCAGGGCCTCAAACGCCGGAGCCGATCGTTTCCTGGAAGCACCTTGGCGGATTCCTTCCGCAATCCGGTTAGGCACACTTTGCGCGAGTATCTTGCCATCCTGCTTGAGCAAGCGCTGAGCGCGGGGGCGCAGATGCCGCAAAGGCCTCAATCGCCCATCTAACCCGAATTATGGTGTCTCGCATCACATCCCACAAAGCCTCACATCACATCCTACAAAGCCTTACATCACATCCCACAAAGCGACGAAAGGCGCATGATTTCAATGCATCAGAGGTTCAAAGCGGAGAAAGACATCATGAAAAAGCTCTTATTTGTGATTTTGGCCGTGGCGGTCATCGTTGGCATTGGTTATGAAGCTCAATCCCAATCGACGGACAAGGTCGTCGTTAAGGTCAACAACGCACCCGCTACGAGCGGCAAGCAAATGTACGCGAGTTATTGCGCTCCATGCCATGGTGTGAGCGGCAAGGGAGACGGCCCGGTGGCCGGGTCCCTGAAGCAGCACACACCCGATTTGACCGTGCTCAGCAAGAACAATGGTGGTAAGTTCCCTTCCAAACGCATCGTCGATGTTCTGCAATTCGGCATGGCAAATCCAGCACATGGCACGGCTGAGATGCCCATCTGGGGACCTATGCTCGCCACGATGCACTCAACTAGTACCGAGGATGACATAAAGGCGCTCAGGATCAGCAACTTGAGCGATTATCTGAAATCTCTGCAGGTCATGTAGCAGCCCAGTCATTTGGCTCCCCCTCCCGGGCGGTTTACCTTGGGAGGGGCGCCCATGGCAAAACTTAGCAGGACACGGGCCGGCACAAAACAGCCAGCGCACCGCGAAAAACGATCGGCGCCGTCTGCCGCTCCCGGTCGCGTACCTGATTAAGCACCGGCCCCAGCGCAACCTGCTCCGTCGCCGGATTGCCCACCGGCAGATGATTGGCCTTCTCCACCAGCAATTCCGTCGGCTTCACGGCAATCGAGGCGTGCGCCAGGATCTTTCCCGTCGCCATACAGATCTGCCGCTGGTGCAGATACGCACCCTACGGCAAAACCAGAGTTGGTGTGCCCTGTTGAGGTTTTTCGAAGGTCGCTGCTCCCCTGTTGGTCGCATCGACTTAGCGGTTGAGGCTCCGGGGTACAGCGACCCTGGTTTTGCGTCAGGCCGCATTCGAAGCAGCGGCCGCCAAGTCCGCGTCCTCCATCACAATCAGCGGATTCTTGCCGCCCCGTTGCAGCGCCACCTTCTTCAGGCACCGCCCGCCAATTCTTATCCCCCGCTGATTGGGGTCAGAAACAGGACTTCGTCGTGCTCGCGGACGAGGGTTTGCAGGCCGTCACCGGCGAACACATTGCGGCCATTGACGAAGACCACGACATTCCAAAGGGAGTCTTCGCGCCGGGCGAATTTCTTCTTCAGTTCATCGCCATGGCGGTCGACCAGAAATTGCATAAGCGCGCCGACCGTTACCGGGCAGTCGATCTCCAGTTCCTGTTGGCGAGCGCCCAGGCAGCGCGCCAGATCGTGAACGGCTGTGATCACTATACGAGACATGAGGAAGTTCGCAGGTTACAGTTTGCAG
Source organism: uncultured Acidobacteriaceae bacterium (assembly GCA_963799445.1). Lineage (GTDB taxonomy): Bacteria > Acidobacteriota > Terriglobia > Terriglobales > Acidobacteriaceae > Telmatobacter. The sequence goes on from CAWCXX010000101.1 coordinate 64,829, forward strand.
TTTACAGCCAAACAACCAAAGGCTTTCTGGCTGCGAACTGTAAACTGCAAACTCTAACGCTTTCAAACGTAGGGCAGAGCTTCACCCAAGTCCAGCGACAGCAATTTCTCCGGGGTGGGGACGCCTTGCGGAGTCCAGCCTCGCTCCCGGTAGTATTCGGCCAGCATGAGCTGGAGTTCTTCGGGGGGCACCTTATGCCCTTTGGAACTGCCAGCCTTAATGGGTTCGGTCATGAGACGGAGGGGCAGGGTGTCGTCGGCGCCGGTAAATCCCGCCCGAATATTAAAGACGCGAGCGACGTTCTGGACGCGCTCGCCCACCTGACATACTTCTTCCGGGGTGAAGTCCATGCCGGTGACGCCGCGCAACATGCCTGCAGCGTTCTCCAGCGCAGCGTCCGGAACCGCCATGTCCATCAGGAAGGCGCACATGGTGGCGCAGTCGCAGGTTACGCAGCGGATGTCCTGGTTCCATTTGGTCAGCCAGCCTTTGCCTTCCGCGGCAAAGCGGTCCACCGCGCGAGGCGCGGGAATGCCAAAGATTTCCTGATAGGCGTAGCCTTTGTTGTGGTCGGCGCCATTGTACGAGGTGGCGAAGTTCAGGCCATGGGCTTTCGCGCCGCGCACGTCGTAGCCCGGCAGTTCCAGCCCCTTCACGTGCATGGCGTACTGCTCAGTGCCCTGGCCGATGCGCTCCGCCGCGCGCTTGACGCCTTCGCCGAGAAGCTCCCCAAGTCCGCGCCGGAAGCCGATATTCTTGACCATTTCCACCATGGCCTGATGATTGCCAAAGCGCAGTTCCAGGCCGCCGGTTTCTTGCTTGCCTATTATGCCCCTCTCGTAGAGTTCCATGGCGAAACCAATGGCCACGCCGGTAGAAACCGTGTCGATGCCCAGCTCGTCGCATAGCCGGTCCGCCGCCACCACGCTGTCGAGATTATCGACGCCGGCCTGGCCGCCAAACGAGTACAGCGTCTCGAATTCCGGCACGCTCATCTCGCCTGCATAAGGGCTGGCCGGGTCGGCAAGCTTGAGTTGGCTGCAGGCTACCGGGCAGGTATAACAATGTTCCTTGCCGATCTTTCGCGCCGCGTTAGCAGCCGTGCCCAGGGTATCGACAGGTTCGAATTCTCCCGTCGCCGTCCAATTCTTCGCCGGAAAGATCCCCATGCCGCAGGCGACGTCCACCACCATGGGGGTCCCATGCCGAGAGAACTCCGGATAAAGCGCCGGACTCTCCTTCATCTTTCCAAAAAAGAATTTCTTGGCGGCGGCAAAGACTGCTGGATCCGCTACCGGGACCTTCAGATGACCGCGCACGGCTATGGCCTTGAGATTCTTCGCGCCCATCACCGCACCCAGGCCTTTGCGCCCAGCCGTGCGCCGCTCATTCACGATGCAGGCCATCCGCACCAGCCGCTCGCCGGCCGGACCGATGCAGGCGATGCGGAAATTCTGATCGCCCAACTGCTCCTTCAGCAGAAACTCGCAATCGGTGGTGGTAGTGCCCCACAACTGCTTGGCGGGCCGGATAGACACCCTGCCCTTGTCGATCATCAGGTAAACCGGTTGCTCGGCCTTGCCTTCAACGATCAGAATGTCGTAGCCGGCGAATTTGAGCTCGGCAGGAAAATAGCCGCCGGTCATGCAGACCGCCACTGTTCCGGTCAGCGGCGATTTCGCCGTAACCGACATGCGGCTGGCACAAGGAGCGTCGGTACCCGTAAGCGGACCTGGGGCAAATACCAGCTTGTTCTCCGGCGAAAGCGCATCGGCGAGAGGATCGACTTCGTCGAACACGCGCTTGATGCCGAAGCCCGCTCCCCCCACGAATTTGCGCGCCAGCTCGGGAGAGAGCTCCTCCTTGCGAAATGATTTGCTCGTGAGGTCGACGCGAAGAATCTTGCCGTGATATCCGCCCAGAAAACTCATGCCCACTCCTTGACTATTCCCAACCAGCAGGGATGAATCTGATAATAGGACTCTCCGCGCCTGGACTCAAGGCAATTGGAGTCTACCCTTTCGTGTATCCGCTTTCCGCCGCAAACGGCCATAGCACTGACAAGACAAGAATGTAGAATTACGAATTAAGTTAAACTAACGATGCAGCAGGGTCCGTAGAAGCGGTCACAGATTGATGAATGCATTCGGAAAGTGGGATGGTTTTGATCAAGGCGGCGATTTTAACCCTGAGCGATAAAGGATCCCGGGGCGAGCGGGTCGATCTCAGCGGCCCTGCGCTCGCGTCCTGGCTTTCAGAGCGAGCCGTAGAAGTCGTCTGCGTTAAGATACTTCCCGACGAAGCGGGCGGCATCTCGGCGCAGTTGATTGAATGGGCCGACTCGGGAATCTGCGATCTGCTGCTGACAACGGGCGGGACCGGAGTTTCGCCGCGTGACGTTACGCCGGAGGCCACGCAAAAGTCCTTTACCGGGAAATTCCAGGCATTGCCGAAGCGATGCGCGCCGATAGCGTCAAGACGACGCCCCATGCAATTCTGTCCCGCGCAATCGCAGGGATCCGCGGACGCACGCTGATTTTGAATCTG
>CAWCXX010000102.1:0-63355 GCA_963799445.1 uncultured Acidobacteriaceae bacterium
TTCCCCTCTGGCATGGGTTTGGGTGTGAGTCCGACGATGGCGTCATGGGTGTTACAGAGGAAGCAGGGGGGGTACGCCGGTCCGCCGGTGTCGGTCGGTTGCGGAGAAGCGGCGGATTGCGGAGTTGACCTTTGAGCCCGGTGCGAGTGTGGCGCTGGTGGCTCGTGCGCACGGTGTGAACGCGAACCAGGTGTTCAAGTGGCGTCGTGCGCTGAAGCGGGGCGAACTGAACGAGCCGGCGGCGGCATCGGCGGCGTTGCTTCCGGTCATGTTGTCTGCTCCCTGTGAGTCGGCCAACGGAACTGGAAGAGTTGCCGTGAAGAGCCAGCCGACACCGGGCGGCGCGATTCACATCGAGTTTCCAGGCAGGGTGATGATCAGCGTGGAGAGCGGCGCTGATCGGGCGCTGTTGCGATCGATCCTGGAGAGTTTGCGCAAGTGATCGAACTGCGCACCGGAACGAGGATATGGATCGCCGCTGGGGTGACCGATATGCGTCGTGGTTTCGATGGCCTGAGTGCGAAGGTGCAGACGGTGCTCGAACAGCAGCCGTTCTCCGGACACGTCTTCGTTTTTCGAGGACGCAGAGGCGACATTGTGAAGCTTTTGTGGTGGGACGGAGACGGCTTGTGTCTGTTTGCCAAGCGATTGGAGCGAGGACGATTTATCTGGCCGCAGGCCACCGAAGGTACGGTTTGCCTGACGCGAGCGCAGCTTTCGATGCTTCTGGAAGGCATCGATTGGCGGCGGCCGCAGAGGACCTGGACGCCGCAGCTCGCGGTGTGAGTGACAAGTGTGATTCCCCTGTATTCATGCGGGTTTCGTACCAGTTTTCCTCGCATCTTCATGGCATACTGCGTCCATGGATTGCGCATCGCTCCCCGATCTCGATTCGCTCGATGTGGAAGCGTTGAAGGCGCTGGCCATTCGACATCGAGTTGAGATCGCCGCCCAGAGAGCCGAGATCGCAGCCAGGGATACGGAGATCGCGATCCGGGAAGCTGAGATTGCATCCAGGGATGCGGAGATCGAACAACAGCGCCAGACGCTTTCAGACGAGCTCGCGGAACTGCGGCGTTCCAGCAGCGAGCAGATCGAGCATCTGAAGCTGGTCATCGAGAAGCTGCGGCGCAGGGTGTTCGGCATCAAGAGCGAGAAGATCGTTATTCAGCTTGAGCAGCTCGAACTTCATCTGGAAGAGCTGGAGTCCTCGCAGGCCGAGATGGAAGCCTCCGTGGAGCGAGTGCTACCGGCTGCGGAACCTAAGACGAGATCCCGGCGCAAGCCGCTGCCCGAGCATCTGCCGCGGGAGGTTGTCAGCCACGCTATTCACGGTGACTGCTGCCCCGACTGCGGCGGCCAGTTGCGCCAGTTCGGCGAAGATGTCTCCGAACAACTGGAGTACATCCCCGACAGCTTCAAGGTCATTCGCCACGTGCGGCCGAAGTTCGCCTGTAGTGGCTGTGAGCGCGTGGTTGAAGCGCCCGCGCCTTCCCGTCCGATTGAGCGTGGCCTTGCCGGACCAGGGCTGTTGGCCCACGTGCTGGTTTCGAAATTCGCAGATCACTTGCCCCTCTATCGACAGTCGGAGATTTACGCCCGCCAGGGAGTTGAGATTGAGCGCTCCACGCTGGCGGGCTGGGTAGGCGGAGCCAGTGAGTTACTGGCTCCGTTGATCGATGCGATTCAGAAGCACGTGCTCGCAGGAGCCAAGCTTCACGCCGACGATACGCCGATGCCGGTGCTTGCGCCTGGCAGCGGCAAGACCAAGACTGGACGTCTCTGGACCTACGTGCGTGACGACAGGCCCGCCGGTGAAGATACCGCGCCCGCTGTCTGGTTCGCGTACTCGGAGGATCGCAAGGGCGAGCATCCGCGACAGCATCTGAAGAACTTCAGGGGCGGCCTTCAGGCGGACGCCTATGCAGGGTTCCATCATCTGTACGGCGATGGCGCCATTTATGAAGTCGCTTGCTGGGCGCATGCACGCCGCAAGTTCCACGAGATCCATGTCATTCACGCATCACCCACAACAACCGAGGCTCTGGCCAGGATCGGTGCTCTCTACGCGATTGAAGACGAGGTGCGCGGCAAGCCCGCCGATCTAAGGCTGAGCGTTCGTCAGGCGCGAGCAAGGCCACTGCTTGAGGATCTGCGTAAATGGATGGAGAAGGCACTTCATTCGCTGTCCGCGAAGAGCGAAACCGCGGCTGCGATTCGATACGCGCTCTCGCGCTGGCGTGCCCTAACGCGCTACACCGGAGATGGATTGTTGGAGATCGACAACAGCGCGGCCGAGCGAGCTCTGCGGGCCGTGGCTCTTGGACGGAAGAACTATTTATTTGCGGGTTCCGATGGCGGCGGAGAACGGGCCGCCGCCATATACAGCCTGATCGGATCGGCAAAGCTGAACGGCCTCGATCCGGAGTTCTATCTCCGCACCGTGCTCGCCCAGATCGCCGACCATCCCATCAGCCGTATCCAGGAACTCCTGCCCTGGAACTTCGCCCTGTCTATACAGACCCAATCCTCCCAGGCCGCTTAGACACACTCATCAGGTGTCCACCAAAAAGGTAGTGGGCACTTCATGAGATGACTCCTCAACTAGGTCAAGAGGGGAGATCGGGACGCTTACTATGCGCCGTTTTGCCGGCACTTCTCTGTTGGCCAAATTGGCAGTTCCGTTTCGATGCGCATTGTAACTGGAGAAAGTTGACTCTTCGGTGATTGCATGATCCGGCCTGGATGCGACATCGTCTGCATCGGAAAAGCCCAAGCAGCCGTGCAGGCTGCCTGAGGGGTTGGTAGATTGAAGAGTTGGCGTGCTCGTTATGCGGACTTTGTAGACAGGCCGAGCGACTGCTCGCGCCAGTCCAGTGGTATCGCAGCGAGCAGATCGTTGAGCGAGAGCGGCATCGACTCGGGTCTGGAGACGAAGCGCTCAATCGACTGCGGACTGAGTTGGACCAGCTTCATCTGCGCGCGAATGAAGCGCGCCGAGACGCCGTGCATGCCGGCCAATTGCTCGATGCTGCCTACTTCTCCCACCGTGATCTGCTCATACCATTGGCGTGCGCGAGCGATGGCTTTCAGAATGGCCTGACGGCTCGCCTCTGTCGTGATGTTCGTATTGCCGACGATCAGGCGCAGTGCGCGGCCCTGGGGAATGTGGCGGAAGGGGCATTCGATCGAGGCTATAAGTTGCAGGTGGGCCTGGGGTGTGCCGGTGGTGTTTTCGGCTCGGCTTTCAGCCATAGGAGTATTGTTGCCGAGGAGTTGATGGATGAATTGGGGCACACGGATTCGGATTTCCACCCGGGTTCCTTGAGCCATCAAATAGACCCAGTCACCAATGCTACGGACCACATTCAGATTGTGTTCAATCATAACCACCGTTCTCCCGTCATCGGCAAGGCTCTGAATCAAGAGTAACAGCCTATCGATCATGCTGGGATGCACCCCCGATGTCGGTTCATCCAACAAAAGAATCTTAGCGTCCCCAGCCAGAAGCCGGGCTATCGCCATAAGTTTTTGTTGCCCGTAAGAGAGTTGATCAGCAAACAAATAACTCTTGTCTACCAACCCAACAAATTCCAACAGTCTCATCGCCCTGGTTTGCACTGCCTCCTCCTGGATTCTCACCCGGAAGGGACGAAAGAGAACATTGAGGCAACTTTCACCGAGTTGATTCTTGCCGCCAACAGCAACATTGTCCAGCACAGACAACCGATTGAATGGGCGGATTTCTTGAAACAGGACGCCGATCCCTCGGTTGGCAACTTGATGAGCCATCATGCCGGTGATATCGATCCGCCCTCCATCCGCAGGGCCATGACCTTCCACGAGAAAGACAGAACCAGAATCCGGCTTTTGGAACCCAGCGATCACGTTGAACAGAGTCGTTTTTCCGGCACCGTTTGGTCCGATTAGTGCCGTGATTGCGCCCGGCGCAAAATCCAAGGAGACATCGTCGAGTGCGAGGATGCCGCCAAAGTGTTTCGTAAGACCGTCGGTTTCAAGACGCATGATTAGAGCGTGTTTCATAAATGGGTTCGGCCTCAAGCTAAGTACTTACGCGTGAGGCTGGTTGGCTGATGAGCTTCTGTCATGAAGAAGCGGCAGAAGCTGTTGACGGATGAGCAGTGGGAGTTGATCGAGCCGTTGTTGCCCCAACCACGGCGCAGGAAGGACAACCGGGGACGGCCCTGGGCGTCGAACCGGGCTTGTTTTGAGGGGATTCTGTGGATTCTGCAGACCGGAGCAGCGTGGCGATTTTTTCCCGACGAGTTCCCTTCGCCCGCTACCTGCTGGCGGCGGCTGAAGCAGTGGCAGGACGAAGGTGTATGGCTGGATGCGTGGCGTGTGCTGTTGGGTGCGCTGGACGAGGAAGGTCTACTGAAGTGGGACGAGACCTTCCTGGACGGCAGCTTTGCCCCGGCCAAAAAGGGGGCCTCGCAGTCGGTAAAACCAAGCGCGGCAAGGGAACGAAGTGGATGGTACTGGTCGACGGTCAAGGTCTTCCGCTGGGAGTTCGGCTGGAAAGTGCCTCTCCGGCAGAAGTTACGCTTGCGGAAGCCACGCTCCAAGAGGTCCGCGTCCCCCGCCCGCAAGGGCGCCCGCGGCAAAAGCCGAAGCGTATAATCGCCGACGCCGGCTACGACTCCGATCCGTTGCGTGAACGATTGAAGAAGCGTGCCATCGAACTGATCGCGCCCTACCGAAAGAACAATAAGCGGCGGCGGTATGAAGACGGACGCAAAATGCGACGCTACAAACGCCGCTGGATCGTGGAGCGAACCAATGCCTGGCTCGGTCAGTTCCGCCGATTGCTGGTTCGTCATGAGCATTTGCTCTCCACCTACTACGCCTTCTTCTACATCGCCTGCTTCTGGATCACGCTGAGGCGGTGTTTATGAAACACGCTCTAGTCAAAAGCGTAGTTTCCAGCTATTCCTTGAGGGCGAAACCGCATTGCCACGATGAGCAAGAAGCCGTAGAGGATCTGCCGCGTATTCGCAGCAACTGCGCTTGGAATACTTAAGAAACGAATAAGCTCCGGGAAGAGTACGAGGAAAACCGCACCAGTAATGGGCCCTCTCAGATTTCCAGTTCCCCCGATCACAACGACGCAGAGAATGAAGATAGATTCTTCCAATGTGAAGCTCGTTGGATCAATGTAGCTTGTATAGCCTGCAAACAGGATGCCTGCGAGGCAGGCCAGCATACCACCAATTGTGAACACGCTCTGCCGCAATCGACGTACATTTTTACCAAGGGCCTGCGCAGCCAGTTCATTGTCCCGAGTCGCCTGCAAAACCCGTCCATACGGGGACTGCGATAATCGCCAGACAAGGAGAAAAACCGCAGAAGTTAAACAAAGGGTAAGCAAAAAGTATGACCAGTCGGATGCGATTGCGCGACCAAACAGATTTGGTGGCGGGATGCCAGGAATGCCGTTAAGCCCATTGGTCAGGCTTATCCAGTTGGAAAGAACCGCGGAGGCAATAATCTGGAAAGCTATTGTAGCCATGATGAAAAAGTCGCCCCGCAATTGCGTCGATGGGATGGATATCAAAAACGCAATGAGGCCGCAAATCAATAGCGCTGCGACCTGACTGAGCCAGTATGGCCACCTTGCAGAAGTCACGAGCAGGGTGGAAGCATAAGCCCCAATTCCAAAGAACGCCGCATGGCAAAGCGAAAGCATTCCCGAATATCCCACTATCAAATTCAGCGTGAGTCCAAGGATGACGTAGATGCAAACCATAATCAGAAGGTGCAATAAGTATGCACTCATTCAGCTACCCTCCTGTGTAATCCCAACAGCCCCTGCGGGCGAAAAAGTAGAAACACGATCAAAATGGTAAAAGTGACCGCGCCCTCCCACTTCGCTGAAATCCGCCACCCAACTAAGCTCTGGGTCATACCCAGAAAAACCCCTCCGAGGGCCGGAGCCAAGAACCGGTTCAACCCACCGATTATGCAGGACACTGCCGCCATCAACACAACGGAAAACCCAATTTGTGGATCCAAGCCGATATCGAGAGCAGTGAGAATGGCACCAACAGCCGCCAGCAATGAACCAAGCCCGAGAGCCACATACCGAACTCTGTTAACCTTTACGCCGAGAACAGACGCCAGAACAGCATCATCGGCCACAGAGCGAGAAACCTTTCCAAGAGATGTGTACTTTAAGAACATCCAATAGGTCACAATCAACATCGAGGACGTCGCCAGTTGAGCAATCTGCACCCAAGTTAAGATCGCTCCGCCAATGCTCACTGTGCGGGCGGCATCGACTGACATGGTTCTGGATTCATTTCCAAAAAGTACGGCAAGGACGTTGACCAATACTATGTAGGTCCCGAGCGAGCTGATCATTGTGGCAGCACTTGACGAGTGACGGTCGTTCAACGGCATGTAAATGAGAGCTTCCACCAATACGCCAAACAAGACGGTAACGGCGCACGAAAGGAGAATTCCAAACGCTAAGGGGAGTTTGAGCAAGCCAACCGCCCAGAACAGGGCATACGCCGCCAGGACATAGGCCGCTCCATGTGCTATGTGAAAGACTCTGGTTGTTGTGTATACCAGACCGAATCCGAGAGCGACCAGAGCGTATACGGCACCCTTACAAAGCCCAAATGCAATGAATTGCTCCATCCGCCACCTTTCGTTCAAGCAAAGCCTAGCATTTCTCTGACCATGGGGTAATAATCGCCAATCAGTTTCAAAGCCATAATGCAATCAACAACTTGCTTGATTCAAAGAAATAAAGCTGACAGATCGATAGATGGCCTCATACTCAACATTACCTATAAGTATTACTCTCCTGTAACACAAGCCAGGGACAGTCCGAACCTGCGATGAGGAGTGATCGGCCCAGCATCTTTAAGCATGTCAGACGGCGGTCTTTAATCTCTGTCGAGCTAAATAGGGCGGATCGTCTTGCTTATCAAGAATGCCAGATTCACGGCCACTATTCGTGACCTGCCAGAGACTTGACTGTCGGCTGTCAAGGAACAGCGAAAAGCGGGTATCAGGGAAATACATTTCCCTGATACCGGGGTTGATGTTCCCTGTTCTGTTTACCAAGTTGACTCCGTATCAGATCGAACAACTGGCATCTATTCAGCCACATGGAGGATAGCCCCGCTCGGTTTTTGGGGGCTAATTTTTCGGATTTCCCTGTATTTTTCCCTGTTAGCAGGGAATTCGGTCCAGAGACGGGTTCGCTCGAGACTCCGTCCACCGCCAGCTATTCTGCTATCTTCTTGAATATAAACTTAATCAATAGAAAATAAGTAGCTTACATCGCTTCTCTTTAGTCGCTTTAGTCGCCGTTGTCGTGCTGATTCCACCTATGCCGCGATGTCCAGCAAAGTGCGATTGAGTACGGGTGTAACCGGCGTCCACCCTCCCTGACAGAGTGTTCGGATGCTCCTGTGCGTCAAGACCGCGTTGTAGGCAAGAGCATTTAGAGCTTCCGATGAAAGGCTCTTACATCCTCCCCTAGCAGCTACGGCGTTCTGGACAGCCGACGCATACCCGATCACGTCATCGTGCAACCTCGAATATCTAGCTTCCAATTCAAAGCGTGCCGTCGGTTCCTTTCCTCGGCAGCCAACCTACCGTTTAGCCTCGACTGCGTTGAGAAGCCTGAGAACAGTATTCTGGAGATTTTCCCATATTTGAAGCGATGGCCCGGACGCTGTGCCCCTGCGCCCGGAGCCGCTCGATCTTGGCTATCAGCTTCGGATCGGCGTCCTCGGCCTTGGGACACCTACGTCCAAGCCATTCCGCTGGCCGTCCGTTCTGCTCATAGCAGGGTGGTCGAACAGCTCGCGGCTGGCGCAGATGGAACCGAGTTTCTGCCCTTTGGACCCGGATTGGACCCAAACTCGGAGACACTTCCCGTAAGTTGTTGATATGGTGGGCGCTGCAGGATTCGAACCTGCGACTTCCACCGTGTGAAGATGGCACTCTACCGCTGAGTTAAGCGCCCAGGAAGGGTTTCGGAAGGATTTTGGTCATCGCCCTGACCGAGGGGTAGATCTCGAACCGAGGGCGGAACTGCCGGGTGAATCTTGCCATATGCGCACCCAGCCTACACGAAAGGTTCCGCGTACTCTGGAAAGGCGCAGAAAACGGCATCCCGTAGGGTAGAGTAACACCAGCAGGGCTTTACGGCCAACCCTGGCCGTCCATCGCAGGACGGCGGCAGGACGGCTTCGAGCGGCACGCCAAAACGGTCATGCTCAGGAGAGCGTGTTCAATCCGCCATGAAAGCGAGCTCCCTTTTGACGGGGAGGCGGCGCTGCCCCCTGTTTTCGGCCTGGGCGGCGCCGGATCGCCCGCCAAGTCCATCGGCAAAGCAGGGTTGGCGGCTGCCGTGTCAAGAGCCAGCGAGCCGGCACCCGGCGAGGATGAGCCCGGAGACGCAAATTCCAGCGAGGAAACCGCTTACGGAACGCAACCTTCAGGCCAGGATGGGGTTCCAGAAGATATGGCAACCATGGTCCTGAACAGACCGGCCTTGGGAGCGAGTTCGGCCTTTCCGCCGAATGCAACTGCGGACCCAGGCTTGGGACTACGGGCGGAATTGGATCCGGCAAGTGACGCCGCGGCAATGCTGCGCGTGGCTGCGGGCGACGAGGCCAGCTTCAATTACCTGGCGCAAAAGTACCAACGGCCGATCATTCATTTCCTTTTTCGGATGGTCGGTAACCAGGCAATTGCCGAGGAATTGGCGCAGGAAGTGTTTTTGCGCGTCTATCGTGCCAGGAGCAGCTACCGGGCCGAGGCAAGGTTTACCACCTGGCTTTACCGGATCGCGACCAACCTGGCGGTGAACTATGCGCGCGACACCCGGAACGAGCGGGCGGCGCAAACGGTTTATCTGGACGCGCCGGACGAGGAGACTGGCGCCACTCCGGATGTGGCCGACGATGAACCTACGGTAGAGCAGCGGTTGCTGCGCGATGAGCGCATGGCTGCGATTCGCCGCCATGTGATGGCGCTGCCCGAAAGGCAGCGCATGGCTGTGCTGATGCACAAGTACCAGGGGATGGATTACCGGCAGATCGGGCAGGTGCTCAAATTGAGCGAATCGGCGACCAAGTCCCTGCTCTTCCGCGCCTATCAGACGCTGCGGGAGAGATTGAAGGACTTTGTTTAAGTAGAAAGAAGCCGGAACCAACCGGCAGATTGCGGGGTGGAAATGATGAAACCGATGAAGACAAATTGCGCGGGGATGGATGACAAGCTGGCTGATCTGCTGCTCGATCCCCTTGCTGTGCCTGCCAAGGTTCAAGCGCATGTTGCGGAGTGCAGCCGGTGCCAGAGTGAGCTCGAGGAGTTGAAGGCCACCATGCACCTGCTCGATGCCTGGGAAGCTCCAGAGCCGAACCCCTACTTTCTTACGCGGCTTGGCGCCAGAATGCGGGAGGAGCGCGAGGCAGCGCCGGCCGGCTGGCTGGCCGGCGCCATCGCGCGCCTGCGCGCCAACATTGCCTACGGACCCGGATTGCATGCGCGCCCGCTGGCGGCGATGGCGCTCACTGTCATGCTGCTCGTGGGCGGCGGAACGTATCTGGGCGTGACGGACTGGATGCAGCCCCCTCAGCCATCTCCTCAGGCCGCCGTAGTGCACGATTTACAAACGCTGGATAACAATGCTCAGGTGCTGGATCAGATGGAAGCTCTCTCCAGCAACGAGAACGGAGATTAAGGTCTGCTGACATTACGGCCGGCTGCCGGGAGAAAGACTTGTGAACTGGATCTCAAACGCGGAAAGAATGCGTCCGGTGGCGATAGCCGCTGTGGTCCTGTCTCTCTGTCTTCCCACGGCATGGGCGCTCGGCCAGCGCGACGCCGAGACCCGTTCGGCGCCACAGTCGCGGGCGGGCTCTGCCCAGAACCAGCGCCAGGCGGCCCGGCAGCAAAACCAGCAACAGAGGCAAAATCAAAACCAGCAGCGCCAAAATCAGAATCAGCAAAGGCCTAACCAGAGCCAGCAGCCGCCCCATCAGCAATACCAGCCATATAACGTTGATCGGCGCTCTGCGCCCGGCTACCCTTCTACGGGCGCACCTTACGGTTCCTCGCCCTACGCCCGCCCGGCGAATCCCGGCGCTGCTCGCCCCCGCAACGCCTATCCCCGCCCTGCTCCTCCAGGGCATATAGCCGACTGGCTCTATCAGCACCGCAATCTTCCCGTTCAGGAGCAGGAGCGGCTGCTGCGCAGTGACCCCAGCTTTAACCGTTTGCCCCCGGCCACCCAGCAACGCCTCATCCAGCAGTTGCGCCAGGTGAACCAGTTGCCCGAGGAGCAGAGGGAGCGTCGCCTGGCGCGCGCCGAAATGCTGGAGCGTATGTCGCCGCAGGAGCAGATGCAGGTGCGTCAGGCCGGGAGCCGTTTCATGGCCCTGCCGCCCGATCGCCAGGCCATGGTCAAGAGCGCCTTCCAGGATCTGCGTTCGGTGCCTCTCGACCAGCGCGTCACCGTGCTCAACTCCGCGCGCTTCCAGAACCAGTTCTCTCCCAACGAGCGCGACATCCTCTACAATCTCCTGCGCGCCGAGCCCTACGAACCCCCGCGCTAGCGTTGCCCGCCACTGCCGCGTGATGTGAGCCGTCTGCCACATTGTTGGCTAGGGCGGCGGATTTATCATGAGCACAGATATCGGCGAGATGGAAGGGTGCAATCCGGAAGCTCATCAAAGTCTGGATCGATGCCCCGGCGGAGTTCGGCTCATAGCAGAACAGTTTGCAACCGAAGTTCCGCGAACGGGCGCAAGCCGGTATTGTGGAAGGCGCTTGCAGTGAATCGTGGTTTCTGGAAGCAAAGGAGAGATCGTATGAAAGTGATTGGAATTTCGGGCGGATTCAGAAACGGAAACAACGACGCTATGTGCAGAGAGGCCCTCATGGGGGCAAAGGAAATGGGGGCCGAGGTCGAGTTCATTCATTTACTCGATCTCAACCTGAAGCCCTGCACGGGATGCGTCCAGTGCGTAGCCGGTCCCAGGGGGATTCTGCAAGGCGGCCTCGGCAAGTGCGTAATCAAGGATGATTTTGAGTGGCTCGACGAAAAGTATCTCGAAGCAGACGGGGTGATTTTCGTCATGCCTGTTTTCGAGAAAGGGACGCCGGGGGTGTTTGAAGTCTTGAGAGACCGTATGGCCGGTCCGAGCCATGATTCGGGTCTTATGGTCACGGCAAAGAAATTAGCCGAGCAAAAGGGCACCAGCGGTCCGGACCCGCGTCACTTTAAAAAGAGATTTGCCAGCTTTGTCGGTATTGGCGCCAGCGAATGGTCAACCCATATGGCGGCCGACTTCAGATTGTTCGCCATGTCAGCCCCTATGGAAGTTGTGGACAATCTGGTTTTCAGTTGGTCAAAGTGTATTGTTGCGGAGGACGAGAAAATCGCCCGCATACGCGAGGCCGGGCGCTCGATGGCCAGGGCCCTCAAGGATCCGGAGAAATCCGCATATCTTGGTGAACAGGGTATTTGTTTCCATTGCCATTCCCGCCTGATGTACTTGAACGATAGCGCCACAAATGTGGAATGCGCCGTATGCGGCATCATCGGCGAGCTGGTGATCAAGGATGGCAAAATCGGGTTTGAATTTCCTCCCGAGCAGCTTGAACACGCTCACGATACGATGCCGGGCAAGTTAAAGCACCTGGAAGACGTAGGGAGAGCTGAGGGCCAGTATGCGGCCCTGAAACAAACAGAACTTTTTAAGCAGCGCCAGGCAGCCTACCAGGCGTTTATTCAGCCTTCCAGACCCCCGAGAGAGCAGGCTTAACAGCCTGTGGTGAAAGTCGCGCTTTGAAAGGGCACGGCTTTAGCCGTGCCGTAACACCCGCGAAATCAACGGGGCTTTAGCCCCTGAGGGATGGTTTTCGTTACCGAGTTACTTTCAACACAGGCTCTTAAGGCGCACATGAGTCGAGCAGTTGCGCCAGTGCCGCGTGCCCCAGGTCACTATTTTGAGACCTGGGCGCACCCTCCGTCCTGGTGATTTTGCATCCCGAGACCCGAGTCAGGCGCCCCTGTTGCAGCGCGCAGCGGCGGAATGCCGGCATTCCGCTATACTTGAAGTGAGTCCTCTTTGCTTTCGTGGGTCTCTGCAAGCCACAGGAGAAGTGCATTCGCCAGATGACCCAGTGGGACGAAGGGATTTCGCAGGTCGAGCAGAGCCCACGGCCCGCCATCGATGCTTCTTCACCTGCATTGGCGCGCAAGCTGGCCTGGACCTTGGGTGCCTTGTCGGCCTTCGCCCCTTTTTCAATTGATACTTACCTTCCCGCCTTCCCCCGTGTTGCCCTCGACCTCGGCGCCTCCATCGGCCTGGTCGAAGCCACGCTTGCCGTCTTTCTGCTAGGCATGGCGATCGGCCAGATCCTTTGGGGAATCCTCAGCGACCGGATCGGCAGGCGTGTGGCGCTGGTGGCCGGCTGCCTGATCTTCTTCTTAATGACCATCGTTTGCGCGGTTACGCATTCCATAGGCGTCTTGATTGCCGCGCGCTTGATCATGGGCATTGGCGGCTCCGCCGGCCAAGTGGTCGCTCGCGCCATTGTCCGCGACCTCTACGACAAATCCGAGGCAGCCCGTTTCTATTCGATGATGATGATCGTCAGCGGCATGGCGCCCATCGTCGCTCCCTTTCTGGGCAGCCTGCTGCTCACCTATTTCAACTGGCGCGCCATCTTTTGGTTCATTGCCGCCTTCGCCGCCCTTTGTATCGCCGCTGTTCTGGCCGCAATCCCGGAGACCCTCCCGCAAGAGGCCCGCGTGCGCACCGAAACCATCGATGCTCTACTCTCCTTCCGCAGGATATTCACTCATCCGCACTTCCTCGGGCCGGCTCTCATGGTCGGCTTTTTGGCGGGCATGATGTTCACCTACATCGCCAGTTCGTCGTATGTCTTTATCGACATATTCCGAGTCCCGGTGTTCTTCTTCGGATTTTTATTTGCCACCAGCTCCATAGGGTTCTACATCGGCGCCCAGTCCAACCGCTGGCTGCTGCGGCGAATCTCCTCGCACGTGATCTTGCGCCGGGCTGTAGCGATCAACCTCGGCGCGGCGCTGCTGCTCGTCGCCTGCTCGTGGGCCAAAGTGGGAGGTCTGCCGCTCTTTTTCGGTATTCTCTTCCTCTGCCTCGCCACCGTTGGCGTGATCCTGCCCGACGCCACGGCGATTACCATGCACCCATTTGCCGCCGAGGCTGGCGCAGCCTCCGCATGGCTGGGCATCCTTCAATTCCTTCTCGGCGCCTTGGGTGGCGGCCTGGTGGGCCTCTTTCACAACGGCTCGCCGTTGCCCATCGCCATCCAGATCGCTTGCTTTTCACTGGCAGCAGCGGCGACGCTTCCCTTTTTCCCCGCCCCATCCGCTTGAACGGAAAAAAGCCCCGTCCACGGCGGTTCATCGGGAGCGGATGTTTCCCAGGAAAAAAGCACAAGACCAGAGACCTAACGATTGTCTACCGCCGCTCCAGGCACTGCCCTGCTCCGGAAGAACTCCAGCGACTTCTTCAGCCCTTCCTTGAGCCCGACGCGCGGCTCCCAACCCAGCAGCGTGCGCGCCTTGGTAATGTCGGGACGGCGGCGCGTGGGATCGTCCGCCGGCAGATCGACAAAGCACAACTCGCTCTTCGAGCCCGTAACCTCTAGCACGGCCTGCGCACATTCCAGAATCGTGAACTCTTCCGGGTTGCCGATGTTGACGGGAAGATTCTCGTGGCTGCGCGCCAGGCGCACGATGCCCTCGATCAGATCGTCGACATAGCAAAAGCTGCGCGTCTGCCGGCCGTCTCCGTAAATGGTAAGCCGCTCGCCGCGCAGGGCCTGCACCATGAAGTTCGAGATGACGCGGCCGTCGCCGGGGTGCAGGCGCGGGCCATACGTGTTGAAGATGCGAACCAGGTGCGTGTCAACGCCGCGCGAGCGGTGATAGGCCATCACCATCGCCTCACCGAACCGCTTGGCCTCATCGTAGACCGAGCGCGGACCCACCGGGTTCACGTTGCCCCAATAGCTCTCCGTCTGCGGATGCTCAAGTGGGTCGCCGTAGCACTCTGACGTGGAAGCGTGCAGATAGCCGGCGTTGGATCGGGCCGCGATTTTCAGCGTGTTCTCAACGCCCACGGAGCCGACCCGCAGGGTCTCGATGCCCAGGCGCATATATTCAGGCGGGCTGGCCGGTGAAGCCAGATTGAAGACGGTATCGACGGGGCCGGGATCGAAGGGCGTGCAGATGTCCAGTTCCTCAAACCGGAAGCTCGGATGACCCGCCAAATGGATGAGGTTCTCGGGGTCACCCGTTGAACAGGTTATCGACGCCAAGAACTGAGTAGCCCTCGCTCAGCAGACGGTCGCTAAGATGTGATCCAAGGAATCCGGCAGCGCCGGTGACAAGTGCTCGCTTCGTCAAAACTTACGCTCCAGGGATTGAAGTCATGGGGCCGGACAAAAGTGTTTGTGCGCTTTGGCCATGCTCTTATGTTATCGCCCGTACCACATAACTGGCGAGGGCTCCGTCACTCTGCACCCGGCCACTGCGGTCCGGAATAAGGGAAATACTGCGGCCCTTTCGCAGCCCCCATATATTCCTGAACATTGCTGTCCGCCTGGATCGTTCCCGAGGTTCCGTTGCCGTAATTCGTCACCCATACGTTTCCTGATTTGTCGATGGCGATGGCGTAGGGTTGAAAGCCAGTAACGTAGGTGTGGGTAACGGACGCCGGAGGAGCTCAGTTCCGTAACACTGCTATCCGTTTGACTTACACCGCCGCGGCCATACCCATTCGTCACCCATACGTTTCCGGCGGAGTCTATGGCTACGATTTCAGGATAACTTCCCACAGCGTAGGTACCGATCGTGGCGCCGGACGGGCTCAGTTCCGTAACGTTGCTGTCACCCGCGGCCGTTCCCTGGGTTCCGTCGCCCTTATTCACCACCCATACGTTTCCGGTGGGGTCTATTGCTATACCTTCAGGAAAACTTCCCGCAACGTAGGTATTGATCCAGGCGCCTGAGGAGCTCAGTTCCGTAACGTTGCTGTCCATCAGGCCCATCCCCTGGGTTCCGTTGCCCTTATTCGCTACCCATATGTTTCCGGAGGAGTCTATGGCTATGCCACCTGGGGAACTTCCCGCAACGTAGGTACCGATCGTGGCGCCGGAGGGGCTCAGTTCCGTAACATTGCTTTCACCCGCCACGGCCGTTCCCGGGGTTCCCGGAGTTTCGGATTTCGCGCCCCAATTTGTCACCCATATATTTCCGGATGTGTCCACGGCTATGCCTCCAGCAGGGTAACTTCCCACAGCGTAGGTGCCGATCGTGGCGCCGGAGGGGCTCAGTTCTGTAACGTTGCTTTCGCCCGCGAGCGTTCCCGGGGTTCCGTTGCCGTAATTCTCCACCCATACGTTTCCCGATTTGTCTATGGCTATACCGATTGGAACCGATCCCGCAACGTAGGTACCGATAATGGCGCCGGAGGGGCTCAGTTCCGTTACATTGCTCTCACTGGCAGCCGTTCCCGGGAATCCGTTGCCCTGATTCGCCACCCATATGTTTCCGGCGGAGTCTATGGCACTGCCGAAACAAAAACTTCCTGCAACGTATGTGTTCATCGCAGGGCCAGAGGAACAGCTGGAAAGAGCCAGGGGGACGGATATTAGAAAAAGACTTAGGGCATGAGAAAGGTAATAGCGAATAAAGCGAATGACAGGCGGTTTCACATCTCGTCCTTACTGCGCCTTATCCTTGACATATATCCTTCCCTGCGGTCGCCGTCAATCTGAACCTACGGTAGAGGTTGCTTCGCTTCGAAGGCTGGAGCCACCAACAAGAGAGCTAGCGCGAATGCTTTCTTCACACCTTTGCTCTTTCGGGTCAAAAGTGTGACGATCTCACATCATCGAGGAGTTCCTAGAATATACTTCAATTCTCGTCTTCTACAATCCCATGAAGGTGCTATATTTCTTCCACCGTCTCGGCGACGCGGGCGCGGATCAGCTCCAGCATCGGCGATTCGGCCACCTGTACCGAGCGCCGGAAGAACGGATATGGCCACACATCAAAGGCCAGGTGGCCGCGCGCCCAGAAGGTGCCTGCGTCCGGCTCGATAATCTGATGCGCCGGCGACTTGATCTTCAGAGGATGCTGAGGCTACAGGCTTGGCCGCCGGGGCTTGCCCTCCTGCGCCTGGTAACTTGCCTGCCTGCCTACGCTCACATACGTGAAGCCGTGGCTCTGCATCTCTTGCGGCTTATACAGGTTGCGCCCGTCAATGATAATCGGGAAATGCACGGCGCGGTTCAGCCGCGCCATATCGATTGTGGCGAATTCCCTCCAATCCGTGAGAATCAGAACTGCGTCAGCGTCCTTCGCTGCCGCATAGAGATCGCTTGCATATTTCAGATTGTCCTTGGGCGGCATCGCTTCTTTGGCGCGTTCCATCGCCGCCGGATCGTACGCCGTGACTAGAGCGCCCGCGTGCAGCAGCTTCTTGATAATCGCAATGGCGGGCGATTCGCGAATGTCGTCGGTGTCGCCCTTGAAAGCCAGGCCCAGCGCGGCCAGCCGCTTGCCGCGCAGCGTCCACAGCGCCGAAAGCACCTTGTTGAAGAAGACTTCCTTCTGCGTATCGTTGATCTTGCGAACCTCTTCGAGCAGTTGAAAATCGACGCCCCGCTGCTGCGCCACCCAGTGGAACGCGGCCACATCTTTTGGGAAACAGGACCCTCCGTACCCGAGCCCAGCCCGCAGGAACTTGGGGCCGATGCGGCTGTCGAGGCCGATGCCCGTGGCGATGTCCTCAATGTCCGCGTCCACCGCTTCGGCCAGGTTGGCAACCGCATTGATGAACGAGATCTTCAGGGCCAGAAACGCGTTCGACGCGTGCTTGATGATTTCCGCGCTCTCGACTGAGGTCACTAGCAGCTTGGCAGGATGCGCGGCGCTGCAGGCTCCCGGCAAAGCTCCCGGCTGGCCGTAATAGTCGCCCGTAGTGAGCGGCGCATAAATCCGCCGCAGCACTTCCGCGGCGCGCTCGTTGCCGGCGCCCACCACAATGCGGTCGGGGTGGAGAAAATCCTGAACCGCCGTGCCTTCGCGCAGGAACTCAGGGTTTGAGACCACATCGAAGCGTTGCGTCTCGACCCCATGGCGGTGCAGCACGCGCCGTATCCAGTCATTGGTGTAAACCGGCACGGTGCTCTTCTCCACGATCACCTTATAGCCGTTGACGGTGCGCGCAATCTCCGCCACCACAGCCTCAACGTAGGACAGGTCCGCGGCGCCGCTTTCGCCCTGCGGCGTGCCTACGGCGATAAATACCGCTTCGCTCTGCTCCACGGCCTCGCCCAAATCGGTGGTGAAGGCCACACGTTCGCGGTGCCGCGCCAGCAGTTCGGGCAGGTGCTCCTCGAAGATCGGCACGCCCCCTTCGCGCAGGAGCTTGATCCGTGCTTCGTCATTGTCTACGCAGATCACGCGGTGGCCGATTTCCGCAAAACATGCCGCCGCCACAAGCCCCACGTAACCGGACCCGATCACACAGATAGAAACTGGATTGGTCATGCGCTGGTGCTGTCTCCCTTGCGGCCTCTCTCTGGCGCATGCCGCGAGCTTGGCCATTTCTTGACAGTTGTTTCTCGGCAAGACCGGCGACTCAGGGGCTGTTCCAGACCATCGCCGGCATATCGACATTCTATATCCCTGCCCAACTCGCTCTAAGGCAGTGCCGCCGTTACCGCGCTCCAAAGTCACAATCGCTCAACGCACCAAAGTCACAATCGCTAAGCGGCTCGCGGCGGCGGGCTGATTCTTCGCAACGGCCGGCCGGCGCGTCCGCCGGCTCGCTCGCGACCCTCCTGTCGGCTACAATAAAAACAGGCCAAATGGCATAATCCATTGCGCATCGCGCGCAAATCAGCAAGGAGCTGTAACATCTATGGCGATTTCCGCCACCCAACTCCGTCCGGGCATGATCATCAAGCACAACGACCAGCTTCACCTGGTCTTCAAGGTGGAGCACCGCACGCCCGGCAACCTTCGCGCCTTCATCCAGGCCAAGCTGCGCAGCCTCAAATCCGGCGCCATGTTCGAGCACCGCTTCCGCTCCGCCGACGCCATCGAAAAGGTGGTCGTGGACGAAATTCCCATGGACTTCCTCTACGCCGACGGCGACGATTACTATTTCATGAATCCCGTGGACTACGAGCAGACCGTCCTCAAGAGCGCTACGCTGGGCGACGCGGTCGAGTACCTCACCGCAAATCTGCAGATCAAAGTGAGCTACTTCGACGGGCAGCCCGTGGGCATCGAGTTGCCGCAAACTGTCGACCTGCAAGTCGTCGAAACCGAGCCCGGACTGAAGTCGGCAACCGCCTCCAGCGTCACCAAGCCGGCCAAGACAGAAACCGGCCTCGTCGTCCAGGTGCCACCCTTCATCAACGAGGGCGAAAAGATCCGCGTTGACACCAGCGAGGGCTCTTACCTGAGCCGCGCCTAACTTTCGAACCTGCAACCTCGAGGAGTTCCCATGCCTGTTCCCGCAGTCATCGCAACCGCCGCACAGAATTACCGCTTCAACTCCGATTTCCTCACCAAAATGGTCGGCGATCTTTCACCCGAGGAATGGTTAAGCCGCCCCAACGAAAAAGCAAACCATATCGCGTGGATCGTGGGCCACGTCATCTGGACGCGCAAGCAGTTGCTTGGCCGCCTGGGCACGGAGTGGTCGCAGCCGTGGCTGGACTCGTTTGCGCGCGGCGCCAAGTGCGAAGACGGCGCCGCCTATCCATCGCCCGACGCGCTGATGGATGCCTGGCGCGAGGTCTCTGGCGTCCTCGCCGGCTCCCTTGAAAGCGTGTCAGAGAACGTGCTTGCGCAACCCGCCCCCCAGGGGCCCCCGAGCCCCGACGGCAAGATCAGCGGCGTCGTCAACTTCCTCGCCATCCACGAGACCATCCATCTGGGCCAGGCGTCGTATCTGCGTGGCTGGCTGGGGCACAAGGGACTGACAGGATAACAGCGAACCGGCGCATGGGCGGGCCACGATTTTTTTGATGCAAGAAAGGCTCCCCGCTGCGATCTACGATCAGCTGATGCCTTTCTGCGCATCAGTGCGGAGGCACGCATGAAGCTGCTGCATTCTCTTCTTCTCGTGTTGTTCTGTGGCCCCGCGGTTATTGCCGCTCAAACGGTGCTCGCTGCAAGCGCCGATCAGGCCGAGGCCGTCAAAGGCAGCAATGCCTTCGCCGTCGATCTTTACGGCCAACTCAGCACGCAACCCGGCAATCTCTTCTTCTCGCCGGAAAGCATCTCCACGGCCTTCGGCATGGCCTACGCCGGCGCACACGGCCAGACGGCTACCGAAATGGCGCGCGTCTTCCACTTCACGTTGCCGCCGGAGCGCCTGCACCCGGCCTTCGGCGCGCTGCTGGCCGGCATGAATGCCCCGCATCAGGGATACGCCCTCAGCGTGGCCGACGCGCTCTGGGCGCAGCAGGACGAAAAGTTCCTGCCTGCCTACCTCAACTTGGTCGAAGCCAACTACGGCGCTGGGTTTCGCGCCGTCGATTTCAAGACCGCCCCCGACAGCGTGCGCGCCACCATCAATCAGTGGGTCGAAAAACAGACCAACGACAAGATCCAGAACCTTCTCGGCCCCGGCACGGTTACACCGCTCACCCGCCTGATTCTCACCAACGCCATCTACTTCAAGGCAGCGTGGGCCGATCAGTTCAGCAAGAACGCAACCGAGAACGCGGATTTTCACCCGTCCGCGGGCAAAACCATTCAAGCGCCCATGATGCACAACTCGGGGGGCTACGAATACTTCAAAGGCCCGGCCTTCCAGGCGCTGCTGCTGCCCTACGAGAAGGACGAGATCTCGATGCTGATCCTGCTTCCCGACAACGTCGACGGTTTGCCCGCCCTGGAGCGCTCGCTCTCCGCCGGGAATCTTGAAAAGTGGGTCGCATCGCTCAGTTACGCGCATGAGGTGATCGTCTCGCTGCCGCGCTTCAAGATCACGCAGCAGTTCGAGCTTGGCCCCACGCTCGAAGACCTGGGAATGAAAACGGCCTTCGACCCAGACGCCGCCGACTTTTCCGCCATGACGGGCGATAGGAGCCTCGTCATCTCCGCCGCCATTCACAAGGCGTACATCGATCTGGATGAGAACGGCACCGAGGCCGCGGCGGCCACGGCGGTGGTGATAGGGATGGCCACGGCCATGCCACCACGGTACCCTCCGCTGCCGCCCATTGTCTTCACCGCCGACCATCCCTTCCTGTTCCTGATCCGCGATAACATATCGGGCGGCATCCTTTTCATGGGCCGCGTTGTCAACCCGACGAAGTGACCCGGAAAAATAACGGCCTGCAGGTGGGGATCCGCATCGGAAGCCCGCTGCGCGGGCCTGCTCATTCCACTGGTAAGAATCAGGCGGTAGGCGGTGGCCCTCCCTCTGCCTTGGGCTGGGGCTGAGGCTGAGCCGGGGGCTTGGCCGGGGTCTGGGGCTGGGGCTGAAGCTGGGGTTTAGGCTGGGGCTTAGGCTTGGCCGTTGTAACCTGGTGTGACTCTCCCGTTTGCTTCCCGTGCGCATCGAATTGCTTAATCGTGACATTCCCCAACAAATCTGTTTCTTTGATCTGAATCACGTGCCCGGCGGTATCGTACTGTGTCTCGGTCAAGGGCGGTTTGCCTGCAGGCCCTTTTGCCGGCCCGCTGAGGCCGAAGTACGCCTCCCGGGTCATTTGCCGCTTCTCGTTGTAGGAATATTCGCTTCGCGCAATTCCGGAGCGGCTCGCCATGGGCTTGCCGGCCTTGTCTAAGTAAGTCTCCCGAATCTTAAGACCGCGATGTTCGTCGTATTCGTCGAACGATGCACGATACGCCTGAGGAATTGGCCCCTGCGGCGCCATCAGCGCCCGAATAGCAAGTTTTTGTAGGATTGGAAAATTCATCATAAGCGATGCGTACGCCCGCATAGACGAGAGAAGACGGAGACGTCCCGGTTAATCGCCTCTCTGTTGTGTTACCCCATCGATCATAAGTCAACTGTACTTGGGAGATTCCCCAAGCTTTTGGAGGATACCCCTTACCCTTAGCGTCATAGAAGTTCATCTCGTCCAGCCGGCCGTCTTCGTCGTAATGCATCTCTATTGATTGATATCCTTCCTTCCTGTTGACCGGCTTGAGATCGATCCCTAAATAGTCCTCTTCCGTCTCCTGCCCCCTTGCATCATGTGTCAGCCGCTCAACATGGATTCCTTCGTCATTGTTGGCTGGCTGACGATTATTATCAAAATAACTGAGCTCGGACAAATTACCGTTTGAGTCATATTTGTACCGGATGTCGTATGCTCCGTTAAAGCCCTTGGCAGGCTGGTTATTATGATCGAAAAAGGTCTCGCGCACCATTTGATTGGCATCGTTGTATTCCATCACAATGCGCTGAATATGGGGGCTGACCGACTTATCCATGGCCTTGTTCTGGACATCGAAATAGGTTTCTTCAAGGGTATTTCCACGATCGTCGTACTTGTCTCGAAAGGTGTGCGCCCCAACTGTCGTGTCCACGACCGGGGAGTCATCGACGTCGAAGTAGGACATTTCCGTCTGGCGCCCCCACTGGTCATTTTGCCGTTTGGTCACCGCGCGACCGGTGCCGTTGATCAAGGTGGGACGGCCCATGGCATCGGTAGCTTCGGTGGCCACGATGTTGCCGGCGCCGTCGTACTGACCATCTACTGAGGCATTCCCGTCCGCATCGTTCATGGGCCGCCCAAGCGCATCCAGCGAAGTCTCCTTGATGTCCCGGCCTTGAGCGTCAAAAACACGCTCCGAGCCGTAGGCGTTGTCTGTCGCGGGAACCAATTTGCCGTCCCATGAGAGGTACTTCCAGGTCTCGTGACCCGGCGCGTGATGCTCAACCTGAATGATCTCTGCTCTGCTTCCGGGTACTGGCGGCGTAGGCAGTCCGTCTGGTCCGAAATGAATGTCATTAAGGGCCTGGTCTGAGCCCGTCTGCCCCTGCGATGGCACATACATTTCGCCCCACACCATCACGTGGTTTTGGTTCCAGGCAGTCTCGGATACGAGTCTTCCTTCTTGGTCATATTCAAACTCAAGACAGCAATGTCTTTGGGCCGCTGCCTGGTCGCCGGGGTTTTCGAAATTAAGGGCAGTTGAAAGACTGTTCTGCATGGTTGGATTCCCACGATTATCGACCGCTTCCATGCTGAGGATCTCGCCCCGAAATCCTTTGCGAATGACTTTGAACGACAGCTTCCGGTGGCGCACAGCGTCGAGGTTCAGTTCGTCATAAGGCGCGAACTTTCCCAGTTGATCGGAAAAGTCCCGGTAATAGAAGCTGGTGGGGCGGATATAGGCGAGCCAATAGTAAGCTGAGTATGCAACGCCTGCCAACGCTAACACTGCTGTTGCCAGCGCGATGATGGTACGCCGGCGAGCGCGGCTCAGAGCGCGCCGCAGCTCCTGCTGGTTTCGTTCTTCTTGCTCACGTGCGGCGCGGGCGGCGCGCAATGCACGGCTGTTCTTCACCACACCGGTCAATAGGTCGTGCGACAGTTCAACATGCCGCGTTCCCAGGCGATCCTCAAAACGAAGCAGCCGCCGGTTGACCAGGGTTTCCAGGTCCTGCAAACTTACGCCTTCAGCAAGGGCCTCTGTGAGAGGAACGGTTCCGCGGAACCCGGATGCGGTGAGCAGGCGATCTTCAACAAACATGCGCACAGGTTCGGAGAGGCCCTCAAGGCTGCGCCCATACAAGGCTTCCAGAATCTCGCCTCGCTCCTTGGCGACCAACTCACTGGTAATGCAGTCGTGTCCTGATTCGACCATGCGCCGGAATAGCTCGTGACACATGACGCTTAAAAAGGCAGGCTCGATTTCCGCCTGGCCAACGGCGCTTCCGGCCGCACCGGATTCTCCGGCCAATGCCGCAACGATTTCCTGCGCTACGGCTTCACTTACCCAACGCCGGCCGGGAGCTCAATATAACCTCGAGCGCGCGCCCCCCATCGAGAGGAAGCAACGCCATCCGGCTGCGCATGATGGCGGGCAGAATCGGACGCAGTTGATCGAGCCGGGAAACAAAATCTTCGCGCAGAGACAGCACGATCTTATAGGTTGGGTTGGCGGTGTCGATCGTGATGCGTTCCCCGGATTGCTTCACGCGCTGTTCCACTGAGAGAGGCACCCGGTTTTCCGCGAGGTCAGCCAGTTGCTCCAGAAACCCTGATGCCCGTCTCTGGTCCTTCCCGATGGTGAATGCCTCTTCAAACTGATCGAAAATCAAGAGTGGCGTAAGGCGATCGTTTCGCGGTCCCCAAAAGTCGGTTTGGTGAAAGAAGTCCCAGAGTGTGGGCGTGACGCCTTCCGTTACGCGGCTGTCTACGTCGAGGCCGCCAGCCCGAGCGGCGGCAAGCGTGATTGCTTTCACTTGCTCGACAGGGTCGGCATCCGGATCAGCAAAATTCAACCTGAGCAAGACCGGAAAGTACATGCCTGAGCGCAGCCGGGGAATTACGCCGGCGTGCAGCAAGGATGACTTGCCCGATCCGGACCGCCCGAACAGTACCGTGAGTGTTTCCCTTTGGAGAAGACGCAGGAGTTCCTCGGTCTCCGCTTCCCTGCCGAAGAACAGTTCGTGCTGCTGCTCGGTATAGGGCGCCAGACCCGGCCATGGATTCTCCAGCGCCGCGTGCGTACCGGTCGTTCCCGTGCTCATCTTGTCCTCCGGTATTTGCGGATTCCGCGGCTCAGGAAATCGATGAATTCCGGCGGCAGCTTCCCCTCGCGCAGCCGCGTCCAGTGGAGTTCTCTGTAGGGTGAGTCTACAAAGCTCGCACCCGCGGGCGTATCGTCAATCACCAATGGCTGCAGGAAGGCGTCTTCCTTGTGTCTTTCCATAGAGGCATTTTCGGCCCATTTCCATTCCTTCAACACGTAGCCGCCCACGGCTCTCGATGGCTGATCGAAAGCGCGGGAAATCACGGCCACGAAAAACGAGGCGCGCCGGATATTCTCGCGGATGCTTTGCTCATAATCGACTCCGGGTTGAAGAGCCCGCTCGTCCAACCAGGTGTCGATGTTGGCCTCCTCTAGCTGCGCACGAATCTTTCTTACCTGCTCGCGATTCTCGCTGGCATAGCTGAGGAATACCGTGCCCGACTTGAATTCCGATTCCAAATCGGGCGACGCGGCCCGGAGCCTGTCGTGACCGGCGCTGCGCTGCTGCCACCGCTGGTGCAAATTGGTTACAAAATCGATCGCCGATCCCGAGGTGACCACCTTAGCGCGCCGCCGCTTGAGGAATTCGCACAACCCTGCCTCGCAGCCATGGCTGACATAGTAAATATTAATCGTCTCTTCGTGCCTTCGGCCATTCAGCGCATGAATGAAGAATCGCCCCAGCCAGTCAGGGAAACTGCAACCCAGCAGGAGCACCGTCTTCTTTTGCAGATAGTCGTAAAGGTTATCTGGTGAATACTGCTGATCGAGAAGCGACCAACTGTATTCAATCAGATCGTCCTCGGTCTTTGCGAAGGAATCGGTTACAGGGCTACTGGAGCCAAACAGGTGATACAACACGGGGGCAGACGTTGGGCCGAAGTTGTTGGGTAGATCGATGCGGCTCTTGACTCCGCGCGGCGTAAAAACAATGTCGTCAACGTGTTGATGCTCTCCGCGTGCGTCGCTCAGCGCTTTCTCAAGCAGATGATCGATGGTGGTGGTTACATAAAGAGAAAAGTCTGAAATCGCCGCCAGCTTTTTCAATACGTCAGGCACCGGCCAGGGGCGGCGCCGAATCACGTCGTCAATGTCAAAGGTGAGATCGCCGGAATTCTGTTTCAGGCTGAGCTCGTTGGCGACCGCGTAAAGCTCCGCACTGCCGCCGGCCGGAAAGGTCATTCCAGCCTGCTCTGCAAGCTCCCGCCCCCACTCTGAATAGAGCAACTGCTCCTTGCCGTCATCCTCGAAGGTGAGCAGCTCCGGCCCGATCACCGGAACCACACACCTTTCCAATACGAGACTCGTCAGCTTGTCCCATTCCCGCTCCGTCATCGGCGCCGAAGCTGGCGGGTTGGGTGATACCATCGCGACTTCAGACATCTCAGCTCCTTCGCTTGACACAAGTCATGGTAATACCAGAAGTTGCCTCCGCGGATGAAAATTCCAGCCAGAAAGAACTCCTGGCGCAACGATGAGATCTTGCAAATGGGGGCCTTTGGGTACGGCTGGTTAGCCTGTCAGGGAATCCGTACCAAGTTGATTGTTAGTGTAGCGCAAAAGGTGCGGAAGTCCAGGCCTGAAACGATGGCGAAACGGGTTGGGCGTGCTTTTGCTACCCCTCGAGAGCGAAATCCACTTCGACTTTGCTCGGAACAGGCCCCGGGGCGCCCGGCTGCTCAAATTACTCATAGCCGCCTCTGAACGCCGGATGCTAAACTTTAAAGAACCGGCTCGCAAAAAGCCGGTATCCCCGTCCAACAACCATCGCGGGTCCCTGTTCGCAAGTCTCTGAATCTCGCCGGCGAAATCGCTTCCCAGCCTTCCCTTTTCGCCGCGCCAGGCTCGATCAAGAAAGATCAGTCGCAGTCCCTGCATTGCCGGGAAACGCTGGCCGGATCTCAAAATGCGAACCGGCCTCAAGAACTCGAAAACGAAAGGATGAAATTCAAAATGCAAGTAAGGCGTGAACCGAAGTTATCGGCAATTTGCGCGCTGGCGGCGTGTTGCATCGTCCTCGCCGGCGCAACCATGGCCACTGCGCAGCAATCGGCTGCACCCGCTCCCGTGGCGCCCATTTCGTTGCAGCCCTACACCGCACCCGACAATAGCGCATCGGTCGGCGTCCCTGCCGGGTGGAAGGTGACCAAGGCCGCCTATGCCGTTATCCAAATGTCCGGTCCGAATGGCGAGGCGATCTCCCTCGGAAACACGCTATTGATCCGGAACGGCCCATACCAGCCTGGTCAAAACCCGATGACGATTCCCAACCAGGCTACGCTTACTCAAAAGGTCGAGGCAGTCTGGCAGCAGGCGGCCGCCGCCTCAGATTTTCCAGGTGCGCGCGTTACGGTGATCTCAGCCACACCCGTTCCGCTCGGCAACATCGCTCAGTGCGGCATCTTCCTCGGAAGTGTGACGACCGCACAAGGCCCACAGAACTTCGAGACGCGATTCTGTTCATTGCCGATGGACACCAACGGCGTCTACAAGCTTTTCTGGATGAATGCCACCATCCCGGTCGCCCTGGCCGCTCAGGAACGCGCCACAGCAGAGGCCGTACTCTCCAGTTACAGGCCGTCCGCAGCTGCGCTCACGGCCCTTCTCCAGCCCGCGACACCACCGCTGCCCCCGATGGGCTGGGCCGCCCCTGGCGGCGGCCCGGGTGATTCGAGCACACTATACGGGGAACAACAGGCCCAGCGGACTTTCAACTGCATGGACGAGGGCGTCATCCGCGAAGAGCCGGAGTGGCGGTTGCCCCCTTACTGCCGCTGAAAATGACGTGACGCACGCCGGCCTTCTCAAGCCACCTGCGCGCGCGCTCCGGTGTTGAGGCGGACGCGATATTTCTTGGTCGTAATATCCAGGACGCGCTCCATCTTCCGCAATGCTTGCGCCTCGTCTGGAGAGGCAAAGGTGGACGCCACGCCGCGGCTTTTCACCCGGCCCGTTCGCCCCACGCGGTGCACGTAATCCTCTGCTTCCCTGGGCATGTCGAAGTTGACCACGTGCGCGACGTCGGCTACATCAATACCCCGTGCCGCCACGTCGGTGGCCACCAGCACGCGATGGTGACCTTGGGCAAAACTGCGCAAGGCAGCAGTGCGCTGCGACTGCGAGCGGTCACCGTGAATCTGGGTGGCCGAGTGCCCGGCACGCGACAACCGCCGCGCCACTCGATCAGCGCCATGCTTGGTCCGCACAAAGACCAGAAAACTGCCGGCGCTCTCACCCAGCAAATGCTCCAGCAACTCTTGTTTCTTTTCCACCGGAACTTCAAAAGATCGCAGCTCCACATTCGGCGAAGGCTTGAGCACCGAGCCAATCTCTATGCGGACCGGATTCCTGAGGTAATCCTGCGCCACTTCCCGGATCTCAGGACTCAGCGTTGCCGAGTAGCACAGCGTTTGCCTGTCTCGCGGCAAAACTTCCGCAATGCGCCGGATTGCCGGCTTGAAGCCCATGTCGAGCATGCGGTCCACTTCGTCGAGCACCAGTATTTTTACGCCGCTCAGGTTCACCAGCCGGCGTGACAAGTAGTCTTCGAGGCGCCCCGGCGTTGCTACGATCAAGCGCGGTCCGCGCCGAATCGCCGCCAGTTGCGGACCCTCCGCAAGGCCGCCGCACACCAACACCGCCGTGCCCTGACTTTGTGTCAGATTGCGCCATGCTTCCAGCACCTGCATCGCCAGCTCGCGTGTGGGCAGCAGAACCAGCGCCGTTGTACCCTTGGCGCCTGCCGGCAGTCGCTCGATGAGGGGAATGAGAAAGCTGAGTGTCTTGCCCGTTCCCGTCTGCGCTGTCGCCAGCACGTCGCGTCCCTCCAGGGCCGGAGGAATGGCTGCTGCCTGTACGGGTGTGGGAGTGATAAAGTTTGCGTCGGACAACTGCTGCTCGAGTGCCCGCGAAAGTTTCAATTCAGAGAAGAGTTTCAATTCGTTCCTTTTCTGCTTCGCGCGCTGGAGGTTCCACAATCAAGAACATCCATGGATCTGCCAGGTCTGCGATGCAGTTGCATGGTCCTTCGAACAAGCCGCTCGAAATAAGCTGCAGCTCTGGGCGGAGAACGTTCAGATTCTATGCAGGAAAACCGAGGAAGAGCTGAAACCGCGCCCATTCAGGATTCGACCCACACTATGCGTCTTCGGCTGCGGTGCGCAATCACGCTCGAGCCTGGTCCGGCGCGAACTTCCGCAGTTCGAACCTTGACTTCAGTGGACCATTACGCTGAGGGGATGGGGAATTTATTACGTGGCAGACGATCTTGCGGGATGCAGGCGAGAACGACTCACAACCAAACAACTGAGCGTAATTCAATGGTAACACAAGCCAACCCAGGCTCACGCCTGGGTAGTGGTGCGGTTTGAAAATCAGGCTTCAGCAACATCCGCAGGCATGGCCTTGCCAGGCCGATCTGCCCTCCCTCACGAGGATGGGAACAGCCACCAAAGCGGCAACAGGATCGAACCATGCGACATGGAATGCGGTATTGATAACAAGGCCGGCCAGCGCGATGAGCGCAAGATAGGCGCAAGTAGCGGATTGCGCCGCATCAGCGGCCAAGGCTGCATTCTTAGCGCGACGAGCCTCACGGCGCTTGATGAACGCCAGAACAGGCATTGCGATCAGCGCCGCGATGGTGATTGCTATGCCCGCGTAGCTCGTGGCAGGCCGCAACCGCAGAGCCAATGACACAAGCGCAACCGCTGCAACCACGAAGGCGAGGACAAAAAGCAGAGCTCCGGCTATACGGCCTGCCCTCCGTTCCGAGACAGACATGCTCGGAATCCACTGCAAGAGCACAACAGTAGCGGACAGGAGCTCGACCAAGCTGTCGGAGCCAAAGGCCAACATCGCAGGGCTGTGAGCCGTTACAGCCGCATATGCAGAGACGCCGAATTCCACAAGCATCCATGCCAGCGTGACACCTTGCATCCAAAGTACTAGCACTGAACCGCGCGGCTTCGAAGCACCAACAATGGCAGACTTCGAGGACTGAAAACCGATCTGTACGAGTTCAGGCATCTTGCATTCATGATGTCAGGCTCTCAGAAGAGGCGCAAGGGCGCGGGCCAGCTCCAGCGCCAACTTTGGAGCTTCAAATTGCACCACTGCCCACGCCTGGGGCTACCGTCTTGTGCCCGGTACGCGGGCTATTTCCCGTCGGGCAACTTCACCAGCCGCGCCTCGAGCAGCGCCTCGATTACCTTCAGCGCCTCGACAACCGACTCGGAAACCGGCTCGTCAACCTGCACCACGGCCAGCGCCTTCACCGGCTTGGCGACACTCGGACTGAGGCGCTCGCGTCCCAGCGCAAAGTTGGCGATGTTCACGCCCTGCTGGCCGAGAATGGTTCCGATGCGGCCGATCACGCCGGGCACATCCCAGTTCCGGCACACCAGCAAGGTGCCTTCGAGCGGCGTCTCGATGTCGATGCCGTCGAAGGCCAGCAGCCGCGGCTGCACCCGGCGAATGACGGTCGCGCTCGCCGCGCTCTCGCCCGCCGCAGTATGCAGTACCACGGTGAGCACCGACGCCGCTCCGCCGCGAGGAGTCTCTTCTTTCTCCTCGTGCACGCGGATTCCGTTTTCCTGGGCTACTGCTAATGCATTGATGCGGTTCACGTTCTCCGATCCCTCGAGCAGCCCCGCGATGGCCGCGTTGCGCACCAGTTCCGTCTTCGCATCGGCCATCACGCCACCGTATACCAGATCAATGGCCTCGATGCCTCCCTTGCCCGCCTGCGCAAGGAACGAGCCGAGCCTCCCCGCCAGATCGATGTACGGCGCCAGTTGCACATACTCCTCGTGGTTCAGCGAGGGCAGATTGACGGCGTTCTGCACCACGCCCAGCTTCAGGTACTCGCGCACCTGCTGCGCAATCTGCATGCCTACCGCCTCCTGCGCCTCGGCCGTCGAGCCGGCGATGTGCGGCGAAAGAATTACATTGTCGAGCTCAAAATACGGCGACTCCTTCAGCGGTTCCACGCTGAAAACATCGAGCGCCGCTCCGGCCACTTGCCCGCTCTTGAGCGCCGCGGCAAGATCCGCTTCGCAAACCAGCTCGCCGCGCGCGCAATTCACAATGCGCACGCCCTTCTTCATCGTCGCCAGCGTCTTGGCGTTGATAATGCCGTTGGTCTGCGGCGTGAGGCCCACGTGCAGCGTCAGATAGTCGGCTCGCGCAAACAGCTCCTCCACCGGAACCAGCGCGATGCCGTTCTCGCGCGCCACTGCCGCCGAAACAAAAGGATCGCTGCCGATGAGCTCCATCCCGAATCCGCGCGCCCGCCTGGCCACTTCCAGGCCAATCCTGCCCAGCCCTAAAATGCCCAGCGTCTTCGCGCGCAGTTCCGATCCTTGCAGCGATTTTTTCTCCCACTTGCCGGCGTGCATGGTCGCATTCGCCGTGGGCACCTTGCGCGCCAGCGCGATCATCTGGCAAATGGTCAGCTCCGCCACGGCCACTGCGTTCGCGCCCGGTGTATTCATCACCACAATGCCACGGCGCGTAGCGGCTTCGGCGTCGATGTTGTCCACGCCCACTCCGGCGCGCCCAATCACGCGCAGTTTGGGAGCGTGGCCCATCAGCTCGTCGTCCACCTGCACGGCGCTACGCACCACCAGCGCATCGGCCTCGGCCAGCGCCGCCGGCAATCCGTCAGGCAACTGGTCATATGTCCTTATTTCCCATCCCGGCTCGGCCGCAAACACGGCCAGGGTCCCCGGAGAAAGCTTCTCCGCCAGTACGATCTTCATCGCCGCTCCCTTGCTCTTTTCCCCGCTCTCGTACTTATCAAAGCGAATGCCCTGCTGCTCGCACAGCAAATCGAACATGCGCACCACCGCCGCGTGCGGCTTGCCCTCGCCGCGCTCGTACTTGGTGAGCGAGTTGGGATGTACCCCTAAGCGCTCCGCCATCTCGTACTGATAGAGATCGAGCTGCTTGCGCGCGACGAGCAGCTTTTCTCCGAAACTAAGTTCTGGCATGAATCCCTTTCGCAGCGGCGCTAGCTGAGCTGACGTAGTTAGCGGAGCTGGAAAAGCGGTCGTCGCGCTTTTCACTAGCCCCGCTTACTCCGCTTACTGCTTCGCCGCTTCCGCATACACTTCTTGCGCCGCCGCCACCGCCTGGCCCCACTTCACCGGCAGCCCCAAAGTATCTTTGGCAATGTGCTCCATTGCGCCCAGCAGAGCCACGGTGTCGAGATAGTCGAAGAAGCCCAGATGCGCCACGCGGAAGATCTTGCCCTGCATCTCACCTTGCCCGTTGGCCGCTACCAGCGCAAATTTTGCCTTGAGCGCCTTGACCACCACGCCCGAGTCCATCCCCTCTGGCACCGCAACCGCCGTGGCCGCTGCCGCTGGCGCCGTGGGCGCAAACAGCGTGAACCCCAGCGAGACCAGGCCGGCGCGCGTGGCTGCCGCGTTCACCTGCGCGTTGTCGATCAGCGCGATGCGGCCCTTTTCGAGATCGCCGCCCGCCTGCCCGGCAATGTAATCGAGCGCCGCACCGAGGCCCGCGACCAGCGCCACGGCAGGCGTGTACGCGCTCTCGCCCTTCACTGCGTTCTTGCGCTCCTTGCGCAAGTCGAAGTAGTAGCGCGGACTTTTCGTGGTCTCCATTGCCGCCCACGCCTTCTCGCTCACGCTCAAATACGCGAGGCCCGGCGGAATCATGACCGCTTTTTGCGACCCACCGATCAGCACGTCGATTCCCCAGCCGTCCACGTCGAAGTGCGTCGTGCCCAGGCCGGTGATGCCATCCACCACCAGCAGAGCCTGGCTGCCTGTCTCTTTCAGCAGCTTTGCCACGGCTTCCACATCGTGCCGCACTGCGGTCGAGGTTTCCGTGGCCTGCATATACACGGCCTTGTGCTCGGGCTTCAGCGCCGCCTTCACCTGCGCCAGGTCGAAGGTCTGCCCGTAGGGCGCCTTCACCACGTCCGCCTGGCAGCCGAATGCCTTGGTCAAATCCACCCAGCGCTCGCCAAACTTTCCGGCCGTCAGCACCAGCACCTTGTCGCCCGGCGAGGTCAGATTCGACACCGACGCTTCCATCGCGCCCGTCCCTGAGCAGGCCAGCAGCAGCACATCGTTTTTGGTGCCGACAAAGACTTTGAGCTGCGCCAGAACCTTCTGGAACAGGGCGCGGAACTCCGCTGTGCGATGATGCATGTCGGCCGCCGCCATGGCAAACTGCGCGGCCGGAAGCAGCGGCGTCGGTCCGGGTGTATAAAGCCGTGTCTTGCGAATCATGGGCTCCTCGCTTTGAAGTTTGTTTTTGTGACTTGTAATCATATAATACACAAGTTTGTGGTTTTTGTGATTATTTTTCTGCGAAAATTGGAAAGATAGACAGAAAAATGGCCGGACCCTTCCGGTCCGGCCATGCTCATCAGCCACGCAAGAGGCCTTGTTTACCGCCCCCTGCCGCCACCACCACTGCCGCCGCCATGGAACCCGCCGCCGCCACCACCGTGGAATCCACCGCCGCCTCCACCGTGGAATCCACCACCGTGGAAGCCACCGCCGTGGAACCCCCGGCCACCATAGAAGCCTCCCCCGTAGAAGCCGTACCCTCCGTAAAACCCGCCCCAGGGATAGAAGCCCCAACCGAACGGACTAAAGAACGGGTCCAAACCAAGGTAGGTGTAATCCCACATATACGGATCCCAATACCACCCCGGATAGAAGCCGGCCGTAGCCCGCATATTCGCCGGCGATCTGGTTGTTGGCTTCGGCCAGATACTCTGAGCGCAGGCTGCTCCAGTTATAGAGCTCGTCGTTGGTGGGGTGCGAATCGAAGTTTGCCGTCTTTACGCGCGCTCCGTCTGCTACCAACGCCAGTTCGTGGTGGTCCTTCACGGTCTCCCACTTGCCGTTACCGACTTCTACTTCGGCGCGGCCTTTAAACACCATGGCTTCCGGATGGTTGGCGTCGAACTCGTAATAGCCGGTCTTGATCATTTGCGTGGTCACGCCGCCGTCGATGATCTGGACCTCGTTCTGGGGAAAGATCTGGTCCACTTCCACGCCGGCGCGCCCGCGTACCAGTTCAACCTGAGTCTGGGCCAGGTCGGGCGAGATCATCTTTACCGCGCTGTTCGAGTCCACGCGCAGAAAGATGCCGGGAGTGAGCAGAATCTCCGCCTTGCCCGCGCCCGTGGTCAGCTCCTGGCCGGCGCGCATCTCATCGTTTGCCAGGTTCCTGTTGGTCAACATTTTCCCATTGAAATTTACCGTACCCTCTACATAATTCAGAGTCCCGGGATCGGGGAAATTTGCAGGTTGGGTGGGATTGGGAACATCCGCGCCAAACACCGGCATCCCCAGCAGCCCCAAGCCAGCGATCGCGATGATTGTTCTCCAGTGCTTCATGGCTTTTCACCTCTCGTCTCACACTTCTATAAATGCTATCGTGAGGTGAAAGTTCTGCGCGCGCGGCGCAATCGATTTCGTCACGCGAAATCGAAAATCGCCGGCCATGCATCGTTTGCGAGCCTCGTGCATCGTCGATTGCGAGTCAATGCAATTCCCCTTTGACCGCCGCTGCCGTTCCCGCAGGGCAAACGGTATAAGCTGAAAGCTAAAGCTAAGAGCCAGGAGCAAGAAGGTTACCCATGGACGCAGGCGCGCTTGAAACCTTGATCAGCCAGCAGATCGTCACCGCCATGAAGGCCCACGACGCCGAGCGCACCGGCACGCTGCGCCTCATCAAGAATGCGCTCAAGAACAAGGCCATCGAGAAGCGCGCTCCGCTGACCCAGGCCGAGAGCGAGCAGGCGCTGGCGTCGATGATCAAGCAGCGCCGCGACTCCATCGAGCAGTTCGCCAAGGGCAACCGCCCCGATCTTGTCCAAAAAGAGCAGGCCGAGATCGTCGTTATCGAGGAGTTTCTGCCCAAGGCTCTCGACGAAGCCGGCCTTGCCGCGCTGGTCTCCGAAGCCCTCGCCGAGCTCGAAGCCACTCTTGGCCACAAGCCCACGCAAAAAGAGATGGGCCCCGCCATGAAAGCTGTCCAGGCCAAGCTGCAGGCGGCCGGTGTTCGCGCCGACGGCAAAGCCGTCAGCGAACTGGTAAAGAAGGGGTTAGCCGGGTAAGCGTGCGAATCTTCCAGGCTTCGGAATCAGACTACACGCGAGTTCCAATTTAAGACCGCGCAAACACAATCAATGGCCCCATATCTCCGCGATCCGCTGTCTGCAGGGTCTCGATATAACTCCGCCGGAAGTCCCCGGCTCGCGCAACATCGGCCCCGCCCCATGTGAAGACAGGCCTGCCTTGCCGTTGCGCCAGCACGTCCGCCATCAGCCGCGCATGGCGGCCATTGCCGTTGGCAAAGGGATGAATGAAAACGAGACGATGATGAAAGCGCACAGCAATCTCATCCGGCACATAGGTGCGGTTTTCCAGCCAATAACGCGCGTCGGCCAGCAGCGCCGCCAGAGCGTCGCGAATTTGATAGAAGGGAATGCCGATATTCTTCTCCGTGCTCCGGTATCGGCCCGCCCACTTCCAAGTCTGGTCGAACATGCGCCGGTGCAGCTCGCGCACATAAGCTTCGGCGAGAGAATCCTGGCGGCCGATGTTTCTCGCATCGAGTGCCCACACGTGCGCTTCCAGAATGTTCTGCCGCTCCCACTCGTTCAGTTCTTCCCTGGTGGCAAGGTTGGGAATCAGGTCGCCCTGCTCTTCCGCTGAGAGCGGCGTCTTGCCGTCTTCCTGGCCGAAAAGCGTCATTGCCTGCCGCGCCGTCTTGCAAGGCGGCGGGTCTCCTCTTCCACCGCTTCGTCGATTCTTCCCGCAGCCTGATCCTCAAGCGCCATCGAGTGCTCCACGCCAAGCACGTGCTTCCTGGCCTGAGCGCGAGCGCGGCCTTCGAACAGAGCCTGCATCGTGCCAGCCTTCGGCACCAGCGCATAAATTAAGTCGCAATCGAGCGCCCTCGCGACCGAGCGCAAGCTCTTCAACGTGATGCTCCCTTTGGCCTCAGCCTTTTCGAATTGCAGCGGCAGTTGACGGCTGGAGCCAAGAATCCGCCCCAGCTCTGCCGCCGAGACTCCAAGCGCCTCACGGACCGCTCGAATCCAACCCTTTTGCGGCCGGGGCACCGATTGGGCCGCACGAAAGCTCTCGAGACTGCGGTCCAGTTGTTTCAACCGAAGATTTCTGAATTCGCTGCGCATCGTGTTTTCAAATTACATGTGACAATCTAAATATAGTCAGTCATAACATATTTGTCAATTTATAAATTGTTATCATGAAATATACGACAATATATACATTTCCATTTGCGCATTTTTCATAGACCACCCCAGCCCGGCTCCCGGGCTACAATCTCTGCGGCAGATCCTCGGCGCTGGAAGCACACCAACTCCGAAACGATTCCCCGCCCCCGAAACTAATCCCCCCATCCAGGGTCTCATCCATTAGCCCTCCCCCGGGGCTGCCGGGACTCCTCTTGCCTCGGACGTGGCGGAGACCGGCCAACCGCTCGGGCCCGGAGCGGACTGTGAGGAACGATGGAACTCCGAACGGATTCGCGCGACGCATGCGCTCCCTGCTTTTCCCGGCTGACTATCGGCTCGCCTCGTCTGCCGTCTTCCTGCGAATTTGCTGCGTCGAGCGGCATTCGCGCTTTGCGATGGTTCTTTACCTCGGCCTTCGCACTTCTCGCGCTCGCTTTCGCGCCGTCGCATCTTGCGGCACAGCAAGGCTATCCGGCCTCGCCCTACGGCAACCAAGACGCAAGCCCATACGCTCAGCCCTCTCCGCAAAACGACTACGCCCAGCCGCAAAGCGCGCAGCCGCAATATCAGCAGCCGCAGTACGCTCCGCAGCAGCCCTACGCGCAGCAACCCTATTCAGACCAGCAGTACGCGGCTCCTGCCTATCCCGAGCAGCAGGACCTCGCGCAACCGGCCGCACCCGTCCAAGCTATCAGCGCGCAGGATCTGGAACAGCTTCTCGCGCCCATCGCGCTCTATCCCGACGCTCTGTTGGCGCAGATTCTCGCGGCGTCTACGTATCCGGCGCAGGTGGCTGTCGCCGATCAGTGGCTCGATCAGATGCGTGCGCAGGGCTATGGTTCGCCCGATCAGATTGCAGCCGGCGCACAGGCGCACACCACGTGGGATCCGAGCGTCAAGGCGCTCACCGCGTTCCCCGACGTGCTCGACATGTTGAATCACAACCTGGAGTGGACCACCAACCTCGGCAACGCCTATTACAACCAGCCGCAGGATGTGATGCAGACCGTCCAGGTGCTGCGCCAGCGCGCCCAGCAGGCCGGCAACCTGGAGAGCACGCCCCAGGAAGACGTGACCGAAAACCAGGGGTACATCGACATTGCGCCGCCCAATCCCGAAATCGTCTACGTTCCCACCTACGATCCGTGGGAAGTTTACGGCCAGCCCATCTCGCCTTATCCCGGCTTCTCGCTCTTCGGCGCGCTAGGCAACTTCCTGGGCGGCCTGCCCATTCAGTACGGCCTCAGTTTCGCCCTGTCGGCCTTCGATCACACGCCCTTCGGCCTATTGGCCTGGGGACTCGACTGGTTGGCGCACGCGATTCTCTTCGATCACGGGAACTATTATTCGCACAGCACCACCGTTGCCGATTGGGGTCTGCCTCATGGCGGGCCGCGAGCCTACGGCGGCAACTGGGGCGGGAGCCGCACGCGCGACGGCCCGTACGGCGCAAGCCGGTCCTCGTACGGTGCGAATCGGTCATGGAACGGACAGCCGGGGAACGGACGGCAGGTGGGCGGACAACAGGCCTACAACCAGCGCGGCTTCGACCAGCACGGCCCCGATCAGCGTAGTTTCGATCAGCACGGCGGCGCGTACAGCAATCGTGCTCCGGCGCAGTCCTACACCCGGCCGGGCCAACCCTACCGCGCCGACCCGCGCTCTGGCAACTACGACAATCGCGGCTATCAACAACAATACGGCTACACTCACCCCGCGCTGCCTGCGCAGAACTACGAACGCGCCGCGCCACAGTCCTACGCGCGCGTCGCCCCGCAGCAGAACTACGGCTACCGCCCGCAGACTTACCCCAACCGGCCCCAGGGCTACGCCGGCCAAAGCTACGCTAGCCGGCCACAGACCTACTCCAATCCCGGCTACGGCTACTCGAACCGGGCGTATTCCGGTAACGCGTACTCCGGGCAGTCCTACGCCGCGCGCCCCAACTACGGCTACTCCAATCCGTATTCGTCCTATCGCGCACCGCAGTCCAACTCGTCCCGGGCGTTCAACGGCCGCTCCTACGAGGGCTACGGTAACAAGATGGCCAGAAATGACCGCTCCAGCGGCTTCTTTGGCGCCGGAAAAGAGCCTAGGGGCTTCTCGGGCGGCCACGAGCCGAAGTACAAGGCGCCGAAAGGCTTCGGAGGCGGAGGCCACGAGAGAGCGCCCAAGATGAGCCATTCCGGCGGCCACTCCGGCGGCGGAGGCGGCGGCCACCACCACTTCTGAGCTCGATTGGCCCTCGGGCAGCGCGGAATCAAAACCACAGCGGTCAATCCCCGCTTGCGTAATCAACTGAGGGGACCGGCGCACCCTGTAGAGTGACAAATCTGCGCGGTTCGCAACACGCCTTTCCCAGGCGCGCCAAGTCGGACTGCATCTCACGGTCGTCACGAAAGGAAATAAGAGTGGCATCGAGAATGGCAGCCGCGCCAGCATCGGCGGGGCGCGTGATGCGGTAATGCATCCACTTTCCTTCGCGGCGCGCGGACACAATTCCGGCATTGCGCAAGTAGGCCAGGTGCCTTGAGATCTTCGGCTGGCTCTGCATGAGAATCTCTACAAAATAGCAGACGCAGACCTCGCGGCCATTCATGAGGTTGAGCAGCCTGAGGCGCGTAGGGTCGGCAAGCGCAGCAAACAGGCGAGCCAGGTTGAAGGTTTTGCCGGCGCGTCCCATGCCCCCTAATATACGCCTTGACAGATATAACGGCAAAGGATATATTTGCCTTTGCGTATACGAGGAGCGTCAGAATGGACACCAACACCGAAGTCAGAGAGCAAGTAAAGCAGAAATATGGCAGCGCCGCTCGCGCCGTCGCGGAGGCGGGCAGCCTGCAGGCCTGCTGCGATCCGGGCCTGCGCTGCTGCGACCCGATCACCACGAATCTATACAGCGACGGCGAGAAGGGGCTCATTCCGGAGGGTGCTGTCCGGGCCTCGCTGGGCTGCGGCAACCCCACCGCGCTCATCGATCTGAGACCGGGCGAGGTGGTGCTCGATCTCGGCTCCGGGGGCGGCATCGACGTGCTGCTTTCAGCCCGCCGCGTGGGCCCAACCGGCAAGGCATACGGCCTCGACATGACCGACGACATGCTGGCTCTGGCCCGCGAAAATCAGCGCAAGGCAGGAGTGGAAAACGTCCAGTTCCTAAGGGGCGAGATCGAAAGCGTTCCCCTCCCCGACGACTCCGTCGACGTGGTGATCTCCAATTGCGTGATCAACCTCTCTGCCGACAAGGACCGCGTCCTGCGCGAGGCATTTCGCGTGTTGAAGCCCGGCGGCCGCTTCGCCGTCTCCGACGTGGTGGTGCGCGGCAGCGTTCCCGATGCCGTGCGGCAAAGCATGTTGCTGTGGGTGGGCTGCATTGCGGGCGCGCTCGAAGAGCAGGACTACCGCGCCAAATTGATCGATGCGGGCTTTGCCGGCGTTGCCTTCGAAACTACGCGAGTTTACAACATCGAGGATGCCCGCCGGTTTCTGACCGAAGCCGGCGTCGATGTCGATGCCATCGCTCCCGCCGTCGAGGGCAAGTTCCTCAGCGCATTTATTCGCGCCGTCAAACCTCAACCCGCCTGCTGCGAACCTGGCTGCTGCACTCCCGCAACCGTAACTCTGAAAGGTTAAGCGAGATGGAGAAACACTACAACGTTCTGTTTCTGTGCACAGGAAATTCAGCCCGCTCGATCATGGCTGAAGCGATTTTGAACCGCAAGGGCAGGGGCATATTTACGGCCTACAGCGCGGGCAGCCATCCAACGGGGGCGCCCCGGCCTGAGGCGCTCAGTCAAATTGCATCCGCGCACCTCTCAACGGAAGGGTTGCGCAGCAAGTCCTGGGATGAATTTTCCAAGCCTGGCTCGCCGCACCTCGATTTCGTCTTCACTGTCTGCGATAACGCAGCCAAAGAGCAGTGCCCGTATTGGCCGGGCCAGCCCATGACGGCTCATTGGGGCATTCCCGACCCCGCGGCGGTAAAGGGTACGCCGGAAGAGATCGACCGCGCCTTTCGCGACGCCTTCGTCATTCTCGATCGCCGCATCGGCCTGTTTCTTTCGCTGCCCCTGGCCACGCTGGAGCAGTTTGCTATTCAAAGGGAAATCGAAAAGATCGGGCGCTCATAAAGGCGCTCGTTGGATCGGCTAATGAAATCAACCAAACGTCTCTCGTTCCTCGACCGTTATCTAACTGGCTGGATCTTCGCGGCCATGGCTGCGGGCGTCGTCCTCGGATGGCTGGTGCCCGGAGTGGTTCCATTCCTCAATCGCTTCAGTGTCGGCACAACGTCGATACCCATCGCGGTGGGTCTCATCGTCATGATGTATCCACCCTTCACCAAGGTGCGCTATGAAGAGCTGCACGAGGTCTTCCGTAATAAAAGGGTGCTGGGGCTTTCGCTGCTCCAGAACTGGGTGATTGGGCCGGTTTTGATGTTCGTTCTCGCCATCGTGTTTCTGCGCGGCTATCCCGAATACATGGCCGGCCTCATTATGATCGGGCTGGCGCGGTGCATCGCCATGGTGATCGTATGGAACGAACTGGCCAAAGGCGACACCGAGTACGCGGCTGGCCTGGTGGCCTTCAATTCCCTCTTCCAGGTCTTTTTTTATTCGCTGTACGCGTGGCTGTTCATCACCGTGCTGCCGGCCTCGCTCGGCCTGCGCGGAGCGGTGGTCCACGTGTCCATCGGCGAGATTGCGCAAAGCGTCTTCATTTATCTCGGCATTCCGTTTCTTGCCGGATTCCTCACCCGCACAGTATTGGTCCGTGCCAAGGGCCGCGCCTGGTACGACCGCAGCTTCGTGCCGCGCGTCAGCCCGCTCACTCTCGCCGCCCTGCTCTTCACCATCGTGGTCATGTTCTCG
The DNA here is from genome assembly GCA_963799445.1 of uncultured Acidobacteriaceae bacterium. Lineage (GTDB taxonomy): Bacteria > Acidobacteriota > Terriglobia > Terriglobales > Acidobacteriaceae > Telmatobacter. Next base: position 39,914 of record CAWCXX010000102.1, read on the forward strand.
CTCAAGGGCGCATACATCGTCCGTTTGCCGCTCGACGTGGCGCGCATCGCTCTGCCGCTCTTGATCTATTTCGTGGTCATGTTCCTGGTGTCTTTTTACATGGGTCGCAAACTGGGCGCCGACTACTCCAAGACGACGACCCTCGCGTTCACCGCCGCTTCAAACAACTTTGAGCTGGCCATCGCCGTTGCGGTTTCGGTCTTTGGCATCAACTCAGGCGCTGCGTTTGCCGCCGTCATCGGCCCGCTGGTCGAGGTGCCTGTCATGATCGGCCTGGTCAACGTGGCCTTCTTCTTCCAGCGCCATTACTTTCCCAATCCTGAGGCTGCGCCCATCGAACCGGTTAGCGCTTCGGCAAAGCAAAGCGCCTGAGTGGCGGCTTTTTCACGGGAGTCAATGTGCCGCTTTTATCAATTCCATCTTGATCGTGATCGAAGTCCGATATATAGTTTGCGACAGATGACTCTTCCCGCGCCTCATGGTCATCGCGCTCCCAAGGAATCGTCGATGAAGGTCCCTGCCATTCTCACAAGCTTGGTGCTGTACCTGCTTTGCGTGCTCGCCGTACCGCGGCTCAACGCGCAGGGCCCTCCCTATCAAACCGACGATCCGGTGCCGGTCAACCTGCATCACTACGAGTTCTACATCTTCGGCGGCGTCGACGGCACTCCCGCTGAGATGGACTCCACCGGCCCCGCATTCGAGTTCAACTGGGGCGCCATTCCGCGCGTGCAGCTCCACGCCATCCTGCCCTGGGGCGTCGTGGCCCCGTCCAACAATCCCGTCTATCTGCCCGGCGGCACAGGACCAACGAATTTCGGACTCACCGACATGGAGCTGGGCGCAAAGATCGCCTTCATCAAAGAGGGCAAGCACATGCCACAGATCGGCAGCTTCACCATGTTCGAAATGCCGACAGGCAATTACGACAAAGGCCTCGGCGTGGGAAAGGTCTGGTACAAGCTGCCCATCTGGTTGCAAAAAAACTCCGGTAAATGGCTCTTCGACGGCGGCGGCGGCTACCAGGTCGTTCCGCAGGCCAACTACCGCGACTTCCCTTACACCGGCTGGCTCATCAAACGTGAATTGAGCGAGCAATGGGAGCTGGGCGCGGAGATTTTTGCCCACGGGCGCGAAGGCTTTGCCGCGGCGCAGACGGAACGCTCGGCCATGATCGACGTGGGCGGCTACTATCACTTCAAGCACAACACCAACGAGCAGATTCTGTTCTGCTACGGCCACTCCGTCGCCGGACAAACCGAGAACTACGCTTACGTGGGCATGTACTGGACCTGGGGCAAAGACGCGAAAAGCGCTTCGCCGGGCGATAAAAAAGACTCGTCGCGTAACGCGCTCTTTCCCGCGCCACCAAACCGAAACGGACTTTGACGGCGCGATCTACGGCATTTTCACAGTTATTATGAGGCATCTTGGGTGCTGTGCAAGGTGGCGTTTTCTTGCTGAAAACGCCACTTGAGGGTTGAGGCTTCGTTTACAGCAACTGTGAAAATGCGCTAGGCGCGGTTTTTCTATGATCCCGAGTCAGGAACACATGACGGTGCCTTCGGCGCGGGCGCGCGGCTCCGCGCTGGAGGTTCTGCTGGTCTTTCTTCGCCTCGGCTGTACCTCGTTCGGCGGACCCATCGCGCATCTCGGGTATTACCGCAAGGAGATTGTCGAGCGCCGGAAATGGTGCAGCGAAAGCACGCTGGCTGAATTCATCGCAATCGCGCAATCCCTTCCCGGACCAGCCAGCAGCCAGACTGGCTTTGCGCTGGGTATCTTTCGTGCAGGGTGGGCTGGCGGCCTGGCGGCCTGGATCGGCTTTACGTTTCCCTCCGCCTGCTGATGCTGGCATTCGCTTATGGTCACTCTTTCCTCGGTGGAAGCGCAGGAAATGGTTTGCTGCACGGGCTGCAGCTTGTCGCTGTCGCGGTGGTTGCGCAGGCGGTGCTGGGGATGCAACGGACGCTCGCTCCGGACCGCGTGCGCATCGCTCTTGCCATCCTGGCCACTGGCTTGGTGTTGTTCCTGCCGGCGCAGGGCGGAACACTCATTGCAATTGCCGCCGGCGCGGTTGCCGGATTGTTGTTTTTCCGGCAGCAGAACGATGCCGGCCCAGATTATGCCGGCATGCGTTTGTCAAAGGCGGCGGGTTTCGCTGCGGCCGCAGCTCTTTTTCGTGCTCCTGGTTATCTTGCCGCTGACCGCTCACCTGTTTTCTTCTACGGGGCTTGCCGTCTTTTCGGCTTTCTACCGCAGCGGAGCTCTGGTCTTCGGAGGCGGACACGTGGTGCTGCCCTTGCTTGAAGATTCTGTAGTGGCGCGCGGCTGGGTATCGCAGCAGACCTTTCTCGCCGGATATGGCGCTGCTCAGGCTCTTCCCGGCCCGCTTTTCTCATTTGCCGCATACCTTGGCGCGTCGGTGCGTCCTTCCCCCAATCCCTTCTTATATGGCCTGCTCGCACTGGTCGCTCTCTTTGCCCCCGGTTTGCTCGCCATGACTGCCGTACTGCCGTTCTGGAGCGCGCTCCGCCGTAACCGATATGTTCGGGCGTCTCTGAAAGGCGTGAACGCCAGCGTCGTAGGCGTTCTCATTGCCGCCCTCTTCCAGCCCCTGTGGACAGCCACCATCCACACTCCGGGCGATTTCTGGATTGCGCTGCTTGCATTCGCGCTTCTTGCTCTTTGGAAGATACAGCCCTGGATCGTTGTAACCTGTGTTGCAGCCATCTCGGCCATCGCGAACTATGCCTAAGAACATGGAAAATTTAAAAAAAAGCGCCGGATGTGGCGAATGGCCAGCCCGGGCGGGCAACCTTTCACTGGACGAACGTCTCTCCCTGGGTAAACGGCAAAACCGTGCATGATGGCACTTTTCGTAATACGTTTACATCAGCACCTGCTCTGCACGCTTTCAATCGTTACCGCTCAAAAGGACGGCGTAAATGGAAATTACCACACGCGGCCTCCTGACCCTCATTCACGGCATGGGATTTGGCGCTCTCTATCTCATGGCCTGCTCCGGCGCGCTGGTCGAGCTGCATCGCCGCTATTGGTCACCGATGAAGGCCATCGAAGTCGAAGATGAACGCTTCCTCGGCCGCTACCTTGTCGCCATGGCGGTAGTGGCGTGGCTCACCGTGCTCACCGGAGCTTACATCATCTATCCCTGGTATCGCGCCGTCCCGCCGGCGGGAACCGAGAGCCTTGCCGCGTTTCCGCAGCAGCTGCTGATGTCGCGCCCCACGACCAGCGCCTGGCACTCTATCGGCATGGAGTGGAAGGAGCACATCGCATGGCTTGTGCCCATCTCCATCACGATGGCTGCGGCGGTCTTCAAGCGCCACGGGCGTAACCTGACAGTTCAACCCGAGCTTCGCAAGGCTGTGCTCAGTTTTGTGTGGATCTCGCTGATCGCCGCGGGCATCGCCGGTTTCTTTGGCGCCATGCTCAACAAGAATGCGCCAGTCGAGGGCGGCTCAACAATTCACGTCGTCGAGGGAGAGCACCAATGAGCGCTCAGAACACCTCACCAGCTCCCACATGTTCGCAATTTCCCCAATGGAGGCGGGGCGGCAGCCGTGCTGGCTGCCGGCATTGGCTCGTTTTGCGTCGCCGTCTTCGCCATCCTGGCCGATCAATCCGCCGCCATGAAGAGCCTGATGAACTTCTACAAACCCACAGGCCCACTCTCCGGCGTCACTACCTGCGCCATCGTAGTGTGGCTCGCAGCGTGGTTCATTCTCCATCGCCGCTGGTCGTGGCGGATGGTCGATATGGCGCGTGTCCGCACGGCGGCGCTCATTCTGCTCATCCTCGCCTTGTTGCTCACTTTCCCGCCCATAGCCGATCTCTTTTAGAACCCGTGCCGCGCCAAGAACACAAAAAAACGCCGGAGCTGGCGATGGCCAGCCCCGGCGCGCTTGGTTCCTGCGACTGTCTTACTACTGCGAAGCAGCAGTGGTCATGTCGGTGAAGGTGAACCCGTCCACGTGACGAGCCAGCAGCACCAAATTACCGTTGGATTGATTCTTGAGCAGGATGCCCACGACGCGAACCTGGTGGCGTTGGCCAAGTCGGTGAAGCTGCCGAGTCCGTAGCGGAAGTCGCATTGCGGACCCAGGTAGACCGTGACGTTGGACGGAATGACCTGCCCTGCGAAGCCGTTCACCTTCATCGTGAAGGTACCATTGGTGCCAACGACGTTCGCCCCTGAGTTCTCGCTGCCTGCAACGATGGCGCCGATATAGCCCCAGTTCTGCAGGTGGATGCGTTTCACATCGAACGGAGCTTCCGCGGTAGGATCGGGTCCGCCCACCGTGATCTCCTGGCCGGGCGTCAGCGCGCATGGCGTTAAAGAGCAGCTCGGTGAAGGCATTGTGCATCCAGTAGATGCCGTAGTTTTCGTTGCCGGTGATGCTGACCGAGGCGAGACCGCCCAGCGGAACCTCGGAGAGCCCAGACGGCAAACGCCGCGGACATAGAATTGCATGTTGGTGGCTTGACCTGAGGTAGGCGTCACATAGGTCACGAGGCCGCTGGCGTAGAAGCCTGTGTCGGAGATGAGGGCCACTTCGTCGGCGTCCAGCGTCTGGTCGGCGGGATCGAACTGGCCGGCGACTGCAACGATGCTGGTGGAGTTCAAGCTGGCCAGGGTTGCGCCGCCATCCCACTCCGTCGAGGAGGTGGTATTGATGGTGAACGCCTCGCCGTGCGGACCGGTGATCACAAACGAATTGGGTTCCGCAGCAGTAGGAGGTGTGCCGGATGTGGACGGCAGAGTGGTCACCGAGCCGATGAACTCGTCGATATGCGCCCAGGTGTCGGTGCGGGCCACCGCGCTTACGTCAAACGTTGGGTCGATCGTGCCCGTAGGAACGCCGCCGCTCGTCTCGATCGACTGCCTTAGATCGAGGTCGATGCGCAGGCCCACCGGCATTCCGCCGGTTTGGCTGACGGTTAGAGAATGTGGCAGCGTGATGCTGACACTCGACGTTGACAGCGTGGCCGTTTCATTGTTTATCGTAGGCGGCGTGCCTGGGCTCAGGTAGTTGATGCTCGCTGTTCCCAGCGTGATCGTTACGCCGGTGTACGTTCCTGGCTGAACATCGTTCATATCTACAAAGCCCTGCAAGCCGTTATAGCGGGCGAAGTCCACGGTGGTCGCGACCGCAAGCAGGTTGTTCGACATGGTTGGTCCGTTGGTCAGCACGATCGTTTCGATCTGGATCGGAACGCCAACGATGGAAGGTATTGACGAAGGTGCGTCGGTGCCGACGATGAACACCGGGCCTCCGCTGGACTGCATTCCGTTTGTGGTTGTGGAACTGCTGCAGCCCGAAGCCAAGAGAAGGATTGCAGTGAGCGGCAGCAGCGCCCGTCTGATGAGTTTTGCCTGTGTTTTGGGGGACATATCAGTTTGGTCACCTTCTGCGAGGCTGCGCGGCTTATACAGAGCGAGCACAGAGTGGGCAGAGAATACCTGCTTCTCTCGACGGAACGCGCCAGTGCTGCGGACCTATGCAGGCTCTCCACAAGGAAGAGCGGCCTGGCACGATCTTTACAACTGGCTGGAAAAATTACGGCGTTCCACGGCGCGCTCGCGCACGAAGCTTTCGCTTGAATTATGTTGCAACAGCAGGAATAGCTGTTTTGAGTCAGTTATCTTGCTGTCGATAGGGTAGACACCGAACGATTCAGGGAGTTGTGGGGGAATTCAAAAAAGTTTCAAGAATTGCAAGTTTATTTTTGCCATCGCCTGTTTTTCTCACCCGTCAGCCGCCCCTTCGAGGAGCCTATTCAAACTTTTGTAACATGATATCGGGAAACTTGCCCTGCGTGCTTTCAACCGGCAATTCGAATGGCCCCCGAAACATTGTTCGTTGAAGCCGGATCTTCATCCACCAGCACCGGCATGAACAGTCCATTCAAGAGAAGCGGGTTCTGTAACAGGGCATGACCGGGGTACCGGGGTGCCGGAGTACCCTCTGGGTCGGGCCGGGTCGCATGCCGAAAGGTTGCGGTAAAACGAAGGGCTTTACCCCTGAGGGCCCCAGTGATTCAGTTGCCGCAACTTTCCCAAAACACCGCCTCAGAACACTTCCGACCGAACGCCCTCGGCAACGGCGCGTGCTTCAGCAATCCCAGCTCGCCGGCCAGCCGCTCCAGCTTGGCGCGCGTGGCCGCCGTGGGAGGTACCAGCGGCAGCCGCAATTGATCGGTGCACCGGCCCATCAGGCTCAGCACCGTCTTTACCGGCGCGGATTCGACTCCCAGAAATTGGCCTCGAACAGCCGCGCGTAGCGCCGCTCCAGCTCGCGCGCCTCGGCCCAGTTGTTGTCAAGCGCCGCGCGGATCATGCGCGTCACCTCGGCCGGCGCCTCATTCGACGCCACGCTGATCAGCCCGTGCGCGCCCACGGCGATGGCCGCCAGCGCCAGGTTGTCGTCTCCGGAAAAAATCTTGAAGCCGCGCGGCATCATGTGCGCCAGTTCGGCAAACTGCGTCAGCTTGCCGCTCGCCTCCTTGATGGCCTGAATGTTCGAGGCCGCCGCGGCCAGCCGCGCCACCGTCTCCGGCTCCAGGTTCGCCGCCGTTCGTCCCGGCACGTTGTAGACGCACACCGGCAGCGGATCGACCTCGCGCGCCAGCGCCAGAAAGTGCTGGAACTGCCCCTCCTGCGTGGGCTTGTTGTAATACGGATTGGCCGACAGCACCGCCGCCACGCCCGGCACGCGCCGCAACTGCGCCGCCTGCCGCACCACCACGCGCGTCGAGTTGTGCGTGCACCCGGCCCAAACCGGAACCCGCCCCGCCGCCGCTTCGATCACCAGCCGCACCGTGCGCAGCCACTCGTCTTCCTCCAGCGTAGCCGCCTCGCCCGTCGAGCCGCACGCCACCAGAAAGTCGATTCCCGACTCGATCTGCCAGTTCACCAGCGCCCACAGCGCCGGCTCGTCCACCGATCCATCCGCCTTGAACGGCGTCACGATTGCGGTGCCACAGCCTGTCGTTTCCATCACAACTCAAGTCTATAACGGATGGGGGTGTGCGTAGGATCTTGATGGCTGGTTGGAGCCTCGCCGTTTCTTTGTTCATCCGGCACAAGCAGCATTCTTTTTACGCGCAACGCTTTTTCGCATCCACGTAGGCTCTGAGAACGGCATTCATGTGCGTCAGGTGTCCTTTGCCGCGCGCCTTGAACCACTCGACTACATCGCTGTCGAGGCGCAGGTGCACTGAGGTCTTGCCGCTGGGCACGACTACGCGCGCGGACTTCCAGAACTCCTCACCCAGAGATTCCGCTTCCGGCGCATTGCGACGGGTCTTGTCCTCACCGCGCTCGCGCATGGCTTCGATCTCATTCAGCGAATACCGCACGATAGTAGATTTCCTGCTCATGTTTGCTCGCTCTCTGCGCGCTGACAATGCGAATAACCGCCTCACCGCGCCATGTGAACACAACGCGGTAGATTTCGGCGTCAACCCGGCCAAGCGCGATGAACCGAAGCTCGCCGTAATCCTCGCGGTCATCGACGCGCTCAACAATCTCATTGAGAAAGATTGCAGCGGCAGTTAGAAACGAAACCCCGTGCTTCTCTAGGTTGATGTTTGCCTTGGCCTCGTCCCACTCGAATCGCAGCTCGCCGTCAGCCACGCGTACTCTCCATTATGAACATAAATGTGTACACAAATCAATCTCCAAAATGTGTGCTGCTGGATCGTTGTGACTTACAACTGCCCGAAGATCTCCCGGAACTCCCACGCGCAAAGATCTTCATGCGCTTGCCTTCTTCGCTGACGGAATTATTGCTCAAGCCTTCGGCGTGCGGCGTATTCGCGGTCGAGCAGGGACATGAGACGCAGCGACACAAACTCGCCGTCGCGGCAGGCGGCCTCGCGTAGAACACCCTCGTAGACGAAGCCCAGGCTTTCGTAAAGGTGGCGTGCGCGAGCGTTGTCGTCGAAGACATCGAGCCACATCCGGTGCGCTCCGAACTCCTCGAAGGTCGTGCGCATCAGCTCCTGCAATATCTTCCGGCCAAGACCCTGGCCGAGTGTTGCGACTGCGATGCGCTTGAGCTCGATAGCGCGGCTGCTTTCCGCCAGGCCTCGCAGGATGGCAAAGGCCTGCAGCTCACCGGATTCTGCCTGGCTCACGAAATAGCGGGCGTCAGCGCCAGCCATGGTTTGGCGATGGCGTTCTTCGGTCCATTGGCCGACAAAGCCGTGAACCGCGGGCAGGCGCTCAATCGCGGCGATGCCCGGGATGTCTGCGGGCTGGGCGGGGCGAAGAATCCTGGTGGTCGGCATCGTGTTTAGCCAGATTACAGCTGATCGAAGATTTCCCGGAACTCCCACGCGCCTTGCTTTCCGGCCAGCCACTCCGCGCCGCGCACCGCGCCCAGCGCAAAGCCGCGCCGCGAGTGCGCGTCGTGGCGCAGTTCCAGCGCATCGTGCTCGCTCACGGCGCGCACAATGTGCTCGCCCTTGGCGTCGCCTACGCGATGCGAGGTCACCGGAATCTCGATCCCCGGCCGCGCGGCAAGAATGATTTCCTTGAGCGTCAGCGCCGTGCCTGACGGCGCGTCGAGCTTCGAGGTGTGGTGGGTCTCGTCGATGGAGAACTTGTAGCCTTCGAGCTGCGCCAGCTCCGCCGTCAACCGGAAGAGCTTCTGCACGCCGATGGAGAAATTCGTCCCGTACAACAGTCCGCCGCCGCGCTGCGATGGCCAGCGCCTTCATCTCGGCGAGCTGCGCGTACCAGCCCGTGGTGCCCACCACGATGCGCCCGCCCAGCGCCAGCACCGCGCGCATGTTTTCTACGGCCGCTTCCGGAGCGGTGAAGTCCACCACCGCATCCACGCTGGCCAGGATGCGGCGCCGTCAGCGCCGATGCGTGTTCGTTCTCATTGATGTCGAGCGCGCGCACGCCGTGGCCCCGCTCGCGCGCCACTTCCGCGACGAGTGAGCCGGTTTTCCCTTTGCCAAGTACGAGAATCAGCATGTTTTAGCTCCAATCAATCAAAGCGCTTTGTAGAACCGGATGCGAACCGCCGGCTTGCCGTCAATGGTCTCCACATCCAACGTTCCCACATAGGCGCCGCCATTGAGCCATTTGTACGGTCCCTCGGGCGCTTCAAAGACCGGTGAGGTCAGCAGCCGGGCCCTTTTGCCGCCGGCATCGGGGCAGTCAGTACCCTTGTTGAGCACGTTGATCACTGCGCCGTCATCGGTCTGGATCATGTAGTTGGCCTCGATGGAAAAGCAGCCGTCCGGGAAAGCCAGTTGCCAGTCCCACCCGCCAGGCAGAATTTTCCCGTGGATGTTCGGCCCGCTGAACGTTCCGCCGGTGATGGGAACGATGTTTCGCTGCCCGCGCGGAGTGGCACCGACATGCACAGAATCTGCCAGCGTGACATTCTCCTCAAAGATGAATTGCGAGCGTGGGAGCAGCGGAAGCTGCTGCCGGAGCGGCTTGAGCGCGGGCCTGCGGCGGAACGGCCAGTGCGAGTCCGAGGCCGCAAATCGCCAGCGCTGAAGCAAACAGGATGGAATTCTTCGTCATAACCTGTATCTCCTTGCATGAATATATGGATTGAAACAGACGGGTGGAAGGATGGGCAAATCGCGAAGGCTTCTTACGCCCCTGCGGAGCTACGATCCAAGCCTCGGGTCTTTCTTCGGAATCGTGAACGGTGGGCGGTGAACCGTGGTCAGAGAGTCGGAATTCCGGCCGCAGCGAGCGATCTACTGTTCACGATTCACCGTGCACTGACCACCGTGACTTGCTTTCTCGCTTCCACGTCGAAGACCGCCGGATCGGGCTCCTTGAAAAACGCCGCATGCAGCGACCGCACCGCCTCATCGGCGTCGTCCTCTTCGATCATGAAGCTCATGTTGATTTCGCTCGCGCCCTGCGAGATCATGCGCACGTTGATGTGCCGGACGGCGTTGAAGACCTGCGCGGCAATGCCGCTCTGCCCGCGAATGTCCTCGCCCACCATGCAGATCAGCGCCTTCCTGCCTTCGTATTTCACGTCTGCCAGCTTGCCCAGATCGGCGGAGATCGCGGGCAGGCTCGCATTCGCGTCCACCGTCAGCGAAACCGACACCTCGCTCGTGGATACCATGTCCACCGGGCACTTGTGTTTATCGAAGATGGCGAAGATCTGGCTCATGTAACCGTGCGTCATCAACATGCGGCTGGCCACCACGTCGATGATACTCAGCTTCCTTTTCACGGCAATGGATTTGAACGGGCTCTTGCAATGCGGCGCCAGCGAAATAATGCGCGTGCCTTCGCAGCTTGCATTGCGGCTGTTCAGCACAGCCACCGGAATGTTTTTCTTCATCGCCGGCAGAATCGAGGCTGGGTGCAGCACCTTGGCGCCGAAGTAAGCCAGCTCCGCCGCTTCCTCAAAGCTGACTTCTTTCACGCGCAGCGCGTCAGGGCATACGCGCGGATCGGCGGTCATGATGCCGTCCACGTCGGTCCAGATCTCGATGGTCTCCGCGTTCAGCGCACCGCCCACCAGAGCGCCGGTGAAGTCGGAGCCGCCGCGCCCCAGCGTAGTTGCGAGTCCAGTCTCGTTCGACGCGATGAACCCGCCCATCACCGGAACCTTGCCCTCGCGCATCAGCGGCAGCAGCTTTTCCGGCGCGCGTTTTTCAATGATGTCGTCAAGCGGCGCGGCCTTCTGAAACTCGGAATCGGTAATGATGAACTCGCGCGCGTCCGCGTGCGCCGCGTCGATGCCGTGCTCGCTGAAGGCCGCGGCCACAATGCGGCTGGAGATGCGCTCGCCGTAGCTCACAATCAGATCGGAAATGCGCGGCGTAAGCTCGCGAATCGCCGCCAGCCCGCGCAGCACCTCGTCGAGCGCGTCGAACTTTCCATCGATCAATTGAACCAGTGCCGCGCCGTCCGGCCTGGTTCTTCACCAGTTCGGCGGCGGTATCGCGGTGCCTTGAGCGCAGCCGCGAGCTGATGGCCAGCGCGCCCGTGCGGTCGCCCTGCGAAGCCGCATCGGCCGCGCGCAGCAACTGGTCGGTCACCTTGGCCATGGCGCTCACCACCACCACGGGGCTCTTGCCCTTGGCCACGCGCCCGGCCACAATGGCCGCGGTGCGCCCGATGGCTGCCGCATCCTCAACCGACGTGCCGCCAAATTTCATCACTACCAGGTTCATGATCCGTTCCAATATTCTTGCGCCAAAACTCCATCCGTTCCGAGCCATCGGCCTTCAGCTTGCGCCAGGTTCTCAGCCCCGCGCCGCAGCAGCATCAACAGCAACAGCAGCAGGCTCCAATTTGCCCAGGCTCGCCAGCATCTCGGCGTTCAAAATCGTTGCTCCGGCCGCGCCGCGCACGGTGTTGTGCGAGAGCAGCACAAACTTCCAGTCCAGCACATTGCACGGCCGCAGACGGCCCACCGTCACCGCCATGCCCTTGCCGCGATTGCGGTCCAGCCTCGGCTGCGGGCGATCGTTCTGCTCCGCCCACTCAATCGGCTGCTCCGGCGCAAACGGCAATCCCAGCCCTGCAAGCGGCTTAAACTCCGCCCACGCCGCCAGAATGTCTTCGCGCGTCGCAGGCCGCCCCAGCTTTTTACCCAGCTTGATCGAAACACACTCCGTGTGCCCGTCCGCCACTGGAACGCGATTGCAGTGCGCGGTCATCTTCGCCTGGAGCGGCGCTACGCCGTGACCCTCGAGCTTGCCCAGCAGCTTCAGCGTCTCCGCCTCCATCTTCTCTTCTTCGCCGCCGATGAACGGGACGACATTATCCAGAATGTCCATCGACGCCACGCCTGGATAGCCGGCTCCCGAAACCGCTTGCATGGTCGTCGTAAAAATCTGCTCGATGCCGAACCGCTCCTCAATCGGCTTGAGCGCCATCACCAACCCGATCGTCGAGCAATTCGGATTGGTCACCATGTAGCCGCCCGACTCTTTGCGCCATGGCTGCTCCTCGATCAGGTGCAGATGATCGGCATTCACCTCCGGAATCACCAGCGGCACATTGGGCGTCATGCGGAAGGCGCTCGAATTCGAAATCACGGCGCAACCGGCCGCGGCAAACTTCGGCTCCATCTCACGGGCAACGCCCGCGTCCACGCTGGCAAAGATAATCTTCGGCGCGCCCTCAGGTTCTGCTGGCGCCACGGTCATCTTTGCCATCCGTTCCGGTAGCGGCGTATCCAGCCGCCACTTCGCGGCTTCGCCAAACCTCTTCCCACTCGACCGGTCGCTGGCCGCAAGCCAGGTGACCTCGAACCAGGGATGGTTTTCGAGCAGTTGAATGTATCGTTGGCCGACCATTCCAGTCGCGCCCAGGATGCCGATGGGATATTTGTTTTTCATGATCTCAACTCATTCAGTATACGGGAGGATCGCTTCATTCGCAGCCCTCGCCGGTGGCCCGCCTGGCTCAAACTTTCGCGGTTCATTCCTTGCGACAGCCGGCCGCAAAAACCCTCATGTCTCGTTCCCTTCTGCCGATAAACACGGGAAGGAGCGCTCCAGTCGATAAGGCCTAGATGAACCTGAAGCAATTCACAACCCGGGGTCAGTCGCAACCTTCCGTCGAGAGTGCGCCCGAGCTATCCAACCCCGAAAGGTTCCTCACTCTCGTTGTGGAAGGTGCAACCCTGGGCGTTCCGGAGATCGAAAGCGCCGCGTACAGCGCATTTCGCTCGACTGTCGGCAAACTGGCCCTGCAGCTTCCTGACCGTCTTCCCGACGACGAGAAAGTGACGCAGATTCGCTCTGTCATTCGCGAATTTGAGAACTATCGCAGATCGGGTGAAGAAGAGCTGCGCAACCGCACCACCAATTGGCGATCGCTGGTTTCCCTTCTTTTCCGCGAGCTGCTCAAAAGCCTGGGCATCGATCCCTCCGTCGAAAAGGCCGATCAACTTCTGCGCACGACCGGCGGCGTCGTGTCGGCCGGGCAGATCGAAGAACTTCACGCGCACATTGAATCCTTCCTGCATCCCGCGGGCGAGAACTCCGCCCCGGCTGAAGCGTCGCGCTTCCAAACCGCCGACCACACCACCGCCAACGACAATGCCGCCGGCCTGCGCGGTGGCGGCAGCGCCATCGAGCACCTGAAGAAAATCATGGATAGCGGCGGCAAGGGATTCATCGTCCTCTTCCGCCTCAGTTGCCTCAACATGATCAACCAGCGCTTCGGCCCCGAAGCGGTCGAAGACTGCCTCATGGCCGTCGCTGCATTCCTTACCCAAAGCCTGCACTCCGACGACGCCATCTACCACTGGAGCGATTCTTCGCTCCTGGCCATCCTGCAAGGCCGCGCCAACGAGCAGATTCTCACCGCGGAGCTGGAGCGCATCGCCTTCCAGAATCGCGAAACCAGCGTGAAAATCGGCGGGCGCGCCACCATGTTGCGCATTCCCATCACCTTCGACCTCACGGCCATCGACCGCCTGCAAAACGCCGACGATCTTTGCAAAATTACCTTGCTCACCAGCAAGCGGAGTGGACGATGAACCAAGAGCGCCGCGAATCTGCCGGCCGTGCCTGAGTGCGCGCCTTCGCGCGAGATCGACGAACTGCCCCTGCCTTACGTCGAGATCGACGCGCACGGCTGCATCACCCGCGCCAACCGCGCCACTCTTGCCCTGCACCACCCCGGCCAAGGTGATCTCATTGGCAAAAGCGGATGGGACCTGATGGCCGTCGACGAAAAGGATCGCAGTTCGGCCGCATTTCTGTCGCACATGGAATCAGGCGAAGATCCGCCCGTCATCACGCGCTCCATCTTCGACCGCTCCGGCTCGTTCCGCACCTACGAGTTCCATCGCAGCCTGATGCGCGATGCAGGGGGAAGACCGGCAGGAATGCGCATGGTCTGCGTGGACGTGACCGAGACGGCACGAGCCCTGGACGAAGCCGCGCCGCGCACAACAATGGCTCGAAAGCGCCATGGCGTCCCTGGCTGAAGCCGTCTAGTTCTCACGGATATTCTCGGCGTCATTCAGTCCGTGAATCACGCCGCTGAGGAGCTTTCCGGCTGGCGCGCCTCCGGTCTCATCGGCAAAACCATCGATGAGCTTTTGCCCACCCAGGCCTTCCCGCCGGGCGGCAGCGCTTTTCTCGATCTTCGCGCCCTGCTCGACCGCCCATGCAAAGGAACCGCCGATCTCCTCACCCGCGAGCGAAAAGAAGTCCAGGTCGAGATCAGCACCTCGCCCATCCTCGACAAGCAGTCCGGCTCAATCAGCGGCGTGACCGCGCTCCTGCGCGAGCTGGATTAACCGGTTGCGCCTCGTGACACAACCCAATGAATTGTCATCCTGAGCGAGGTCGCCACAGCGACCGATGTCGAAGGACCTGCGGTTGTTTTTCGTCGCTCGCCAAATGTTCGTGTTTTCGGCGAAATTCCGGCCCGCACTTCCTGCCCTGTATGTCGATACGGCCCGCCCCCTCAACCCCTATTTCTTTCCCCTGCCGCCCCGGTGCGATTCCAGCAGCCCCTCCAGTTCTTCCTTGAACTCATTCACGTCTTTGAAATCGCGATACACCGAGGCGAAGCGAATGTAGGCGACCGTGTCGAGGCTTTTGAGGTGCTGCATGATCAGCTCGCCGACTTCGGCGGTGGTTCGTTCGCGTTCCGGCGCATCCACCAGAAAGCTCTCCGTCGCGTCCACGATCTTTTCCAGTTGGGTCGAACGAGACCGGCCGCTTTTCGCACGCGCGCAGCAGGCCGCTCAGCACCTTCTGCCGGTCAAAGCGCTCGCGCCGCCCGTCTTTCTTCACCACCATGTAGGGAATCTCGTCGATGCGCTCATAGGTGGTGAAGCGCCGGTTGCAGCGCTCGCACTCCCGCCGCCGCCGGATCGAGTCGGCCTCTTTGCTCTCGCGCGAGTCCACCACCCGATCCTGTCCGAAACCGCAATATGGGCACTTCATCTTCAGGCTGATTTTACGGCATTGAAACCATAAAGTCCGATCTCGAGGTGAAGAACGCCGCCATAAACCAGAATTTGGCCGGAACAAACCGGCCCGGTGTTATTCTGCTTGCGGAGCTATGATGGAAAACGCGCTTCAACTCGATCCTGATGTGATCGCAAGCCTCTGCCGGCGGTACCAGGTGCGGCGCCTAGCGGTCTTTGGCTCGATCCTGCGTCAGGATTTCGATCCCCAGCGGAGCGACGCCGATTTCCTGGTGGAATTCGAACCTCTTCCGGCAGCGCAGCGGATGCGAAGCTATTTTGCGCTGCGGGCGGCGCTCGGCGCGTTGCTGACCCGGCCTGTCAACCTAGTGGAAGCCGGAGCCATACAGAATCCCTATATTCTCAAAAAGATCAACGATCAGCAGCAGATCCTCTATGCAGCGTGAACCGAAAGCCTAACCTTCGTTCCCTCGCTCCCTTGTTCCCTGCACTAAAGACACCGGCCCAGGAACTCGCATTCCCAGGCCTCTGCCCGTGGACTGATGGTGCAACTTCTTATGCGTGCTGCAGGAGCCAAATTCCGGCAAGGATGGCAAGGTAGGTCAAAGCTGCGAAGACGCCCGCAACGCGACCAATGGCCTGCATGGGTTTGTCTTCAATACTAAGGAACGGCAGAACCCTGACCCAAATCACTCGGGCGCTGTTGATGATTCGGGTTGCGACGGAGGCCGCCACATACAGCCAAACCCATATCGATGTGAATAACGATGCGAAAAGATAGATTCTGACGAAGGAGCCCCAACCGGGCTCTATCAATGCGCGCGCCCAAACCACGAAAGTCGCCAGAAACAAGTAGATCGCTTCGCTGAAGCTATGGGAATAGACATCGACAGCGCCGAGGAGCCCAAAGACTCTTAGATACGGCGCAATCATGCCGATGGTTGCAATTGGGATAGCCAAGGAGACCACGCTATCGAGAATGAGCAGGGCAAACACGCGAATCGGAGTTGGGTGTCTTGCCATTCGACGCACAATGAAACGACTGAATAAAAGCGAAAAATAATCGGGTACACAATTGATGGGAAGAGCTAGGCACAAATAGTATGCAAGGGTCTCGTACCCAATCAGACAGGCGCCGCTGGTCAACGCCTCCTTGCCGAGCACGGCAATCGTCAGCGTTTCAGTCAATGCGACCGCAGCAACAGAAGCAATGCAGGAGCGCAAGAAGAACCTTATCGAGAATGCTCTGTTCCCGAAGACTCTATCTATTAGGCCCGGGAAGACGCTCGCCCAAGCGTTGGTTTGAGCCTGTCCCGACACACTTTTGAGCCAGAGCGAGAGCTTGGTCCTACTTTCCTGACTCAGTCCGCTGTCCACCCACTCGAATGCTTTAGCGACGCCGGCCACGATGCCGAAGAAAGTCGCCCCCTGAAGCAGGTGCGGGAGTTGGCTCAACAACGTGCCCATTTAAGCCATTCTAGGGGACGGCGATACGATACCAAATTGCCGCCCAATAAGCCAGTGGCGGGCTGAAAGTATAAAGGGCGCCTTGTGAGTGCATACCCCAAACGCAACAACGGCCTGAGAACCCGCGTTCCCAGGCCGTTGCCGGTGGACTGTTGGGATTGGACTAAGGCCATCGCGCTGCCGCGAGTGCCAGAGCCATGACGGAGAACCCTCCGCCTGGTCTTATCTGGGGCTGGGGCGCGATGCCCTAGGCCTCAGTCACCTCACGTAAGTTACTACTCGAAGAATCTTTGCTCATAGGCTGGATCAACCTCCTTTCCCGTGTAAGGACAAATTACGCCTGAGACGCCGTCCCGTCAAGTCAAGCGCTGCCAGTTTTGCCGTGCTGACGCAGCGCCGCGAAGATTCTTGCACGCCTCGCGGACCGTCAGGCCCGAAAGCGGCGCAGACGTGGATTTGAGGAACTTCTCGACGGCCCGCCAGTCGTGCCACGCGTAATCGCGCAGCGCCCAGCCAATCGCTTTGCGAATGAAGAACTCCTTCTCCGGCGCCAGCATACCGGCGTAGCGGAAAAGCCGCGCCGTGTCGGTTTCTTCGCGCAGCCCAAGCTGGTGCAGCATGGCGATCCGCCGCACCCAGAAGTTCTCTGCCCGCACCGCCCGGTCCATTGCCCGCCGCCCCGCGGCGCCCGACCGGCGTACGATCTTGCCCACCACTTTCACGATGCTATCGACCGTGTCCCACCAGGATTTCTGCTGTGCCAGAGCAAGGAGCCACGGCAAATCGGCGAGGCTCAGCACCGCATGGTAGCGGGCGAGCATATCCGCGGCAACATATTGATATTCGCGCTCACGCATGGACCCACAAACCCTCTGCCGCTTCGCGTAGCTCTTCCGCGGTCGCCGGCTTGAAGGCGCGGATTAGCGGCGCAACCGCGGCCCGCCTCTCTGGCGTTTTTACGCCCAGGTATTCAAATCGCTCGCGCATGTAGGCACGCATCCCCGCGGCCCGCTTCGCGTCCCTGAGCGGACGGAGCGCAGCCCGAACCCCACGATGGAACTTCGCAATTTTCTGTGTTGAACTTTCCGTGCGCATAGAATTTTCTTCATCGCAAAAATGCCTCGGTCAGCCCGCCGTCCACGGGAATCACGTGGCCGGTGGTGCAGCGCGCCCGAGGGCTGGCCAAAAAGAGGATTGCCTCTGCGCAGTCGGCCGGATCGATCGCCTTCCGGGTCAGCGTGCGCTTGGCGTAGAAAGCGGCCAAAAGGTCACGAAGCTCGTCATCGCTCAACGATTCCTCAAAAGGAATTTTGTACTTGGTCAGCGAAGCGCGCACGCGGTCGCGCGGAAACATCGTGGAACCCTTCACCACCGTGGCCGGGCTGATGCCGTTCACGCGCACGTTGGGCGCCAGCGAAACCGCAAGCTCGCGGATCAGGTGCGAGAGCGCGGCCTTGCTCACGTCGTACGCCTCGCTGCCGCGCTTGGCCGCCACCGCGTTGGCCGAGCTGGTGAGGACGATGTTCCCGTGCAGTCCCTGCTCCTCAAACAGCTTCGCCGCTTCATCGGCAAGCAGGTAGTTGGCGGTCACGTTCACGTCCAGCGTGTCGGCCCACATGCTGTCGGGAATCTCGCCGTCGGGCGTCGAGGGAAACATCGCCGCCGTGTTGATGAGAATATCGATGCCGCCAAAGGCGAGCGCCGCGGCGTCCAGCACTCTCGCGAATCGACGCGCGGCTGCGGATATCCACCGCGCCGCTCGCGCAAAACTCCGGCGACGCCACCGAAGCCAACTCCTCCGCAACGCGCGCCGCGCCTTCCGCATTGCGATCGGCAATGAAAACATGCGCGCCGCGCGCCGCAGCCAGCCGCGCCACTTCGCGGCCAATGCCGCTGGCTCCGCCAATCACCAGCGCCACGCGGCGGCTCAGTTCCTTTTCCGGCGGCTGGCGGCGAATCTTCGCGTCTTCCAGCGCCCAATACTCGATGCGGAAGGCTTCCAGCGCCGGCAGCGCCACGTAATTGGTGAAAACCTTGAAGCTCGCCGGATCCATCCCCGGCGGGCACTGCGGAACCGGTCCTGCAACCTCGCCCTCGCCCAGCAAACTCGCGCCTTCCATCACGTGAATCGCGTTCGTATAAAACTCGCCCGTGATGCGCGCCTCGGTCTTGTTCTTGCCAAAGCTGAACATGCCCATCCCCGGAATCAGCACCACGGCCGGGCTGGCGTCGCGCAGCGCGGGCGAATCCGGCGTGGCGAACGCGTGATAGTACGCGCGGTACTGCTTGCGGTACTCGGCCAGCGAGCGGTCGATGTGATTCTTCAGCGCGTCCAGATCTTCGCCCGCGCCCCAGGGAACAAACATCGGCCGGATCTTGGTGCGGATAAAGTGGTCGGGGCAACTGGTGCCCAGAAACGCCAGTTCCTTCGCGTGAGCCGAGTCCACAAACTGCAGCACGTCCGCGGCGTCGCTGAAGCTGGCGATGTATCGCTGCTGCGCGCTGATGCGCCCGCGCAGGAAGGGAGCAATCCCCATCGCCAGTTCCTTGCGGCGAGCGCGCGCCGGCACTGCCTCGCCGCCAAATCGTGCTTTGCCCCGCCCGTGCCGCTCAATGAACTGTCCGATGCTGTCGATCGCCTGCAGCGTGTTCAGGTAGCACTCGCGCTGCGTCTCGCCCCAGGTGAAAAGCCCGTGCCCGCCCAGCACAATGCCGTCGCAGCCGGGATTCTCCTGGACTGCGCGCTTCATCATCATCGCCAGCTCGAAGCCCGGGCGCTGCCACGGCAGCCACACCAGCCGGCGGCCAAATTCGCGGTTGAACTCCTCCATTTTGGCCTTGCCATTGGCGCTTGCCGCCAGCGCGATCCCCCAGTCGGGATGCAGATGATCCACATGCTTGAAGGGCAGAAATCCGTGCAACGGCGTGTCGATGGACGCCGCCACGGGATTGTTGCGGAAGGCGCATAGCGGATACATGGCCGCCATGTCGTCTTCCGCCTCCACGCCTTCGTAACTGCGCTCAAGCGCCAGCAGCTTCTTCTGGTAAAGTGTCGCAAAGCCGGCGCGCTTGATCGATGCCCAGGTCGCCGCCGGAGCCTTTCACCCATAGCACTTCCACCGGCTCGCCGGTCAGCGGATCCGTCTCTACGATCTTCGAACTGGTATTGCCGCCGGCGAAATTCGTGATGCGCAGGTCCGACCCGAGCAGGTTGGAGCGGTAACGCAGCAGCTCGGGTTCATCGAGAGTGGCCGCTACGCTTGGGCCCCAGCGATCCTCAAGGAAATGCAATACAGGAGAAGCAGTTGCAGTTGTCATAGGTGGGTGCATTCCACGGGGGAGTGTGCGAGTACACATCTATGATACAGCCGCCGGCACACGAAACCGTTCTATTCGGGGACTCCGGAGGCGCGGAAAAAGGAGGCATTATCAGGCGTAACTGCCCCGGGGACGCCGCGGCCTCCGCGTCCAGCGGCGATGCGCTCGACATGGTTGCGGGACTACTGGTAGAGGGCCAACTGCGCGCGATCACCAGCACAAGCCACTGTCCCTACTGGCCGTCATTACGGCTGTACCGTGGCCTTGACTTGCCTCCGCGGTTTGGCTCTGGTCAATCATGCAGGCCACCACTGCTGGGGCGGGCCTTCAGATTCGGCACTTCGTAACTCCTGAAAGCGGCCGCGCCGGATGATGCGAGGTCAACCTTTCCCCTCGCCACGCCGTCTAATTCTGCAAGCTTACGAGGACCCATCCGCGCGCAAACGGTTCGTCAACTTTGCCTTCATTGGGGTTCAAAAGCTCGTCGTGCGGACGGCGCAGTTTAATTCCGGGCTGCGCCTTCCCAAATGGGTCCACTCGCGCCGCCAGGGCGCGCAAACAGTTTCCCTCCGGCGGCAAGCAGTCTTTATGATGGTGTTGTCTTCCATTACGGTAACTTTGTGCAAGCAAATCCGGCTTTTCGCCAGTTTTTTCCCGCCGACGGCAACCATTCCGGTTTGCGAGGGTCTTACTCAAGAAAGGGTCCAGGACCATCCTCTATGAACAACCTGCGTTCGCTCCCCCTGTTCGTGCTGGCTAGCACCTTTCTCTGCTCCGCTGCAGCCCTGGCGCAACAGGCCGCACCCGCCGTCCGCATCGTCGATAAAATCGACGAAAGCAACCTCGTCAACCTCAAAGGCAACGTCAATCCCCACGCCAACGCCAAAAACGATCGCGGGGCGGTCAGTGCTTCTTTGCCCATGACGGACTTGATCCTCGTCCTCAGCCGCAGCCCCGAGCAGCAGACGGCCTTCGACGCCTTTGTTGCCGGCCAGTACGATTCCGGCTCGCCCAACTATCACCACTGGCTTACGCCCCAGCAGGTCGGCCAGCTCTTCGGTCCCGCTCCTGCCGACATTGCCACCATCACGAATTGGCTTACCGGCCACGGGTTCACGGTAACCCAGGTGACCAATGACCGTATGTCCATCCGTTTTAACGGTAACGCGGGTGAGGTTGAGAGCACTTTCCATACCCAGATTCACAATCTCTCGGTCAATGGCAAGCCCCATATCGCCAACATGAGCGACCCGGAAATTCCTGCGGCCCTGACGCCGGTCGTGGCCGGCGTCAAGAACCTGCACAACTTCTTCCCCCGCCCGCAGCACCATATGGGCAAGACGGTCGAGCGCGACTCCAAGACAGGCAGATGGATGCGCCTGCCGAACTCCAGCGCTCAAACCGCCCTTAACCCCGCAGCCGCCGCGCTGGGCCTGGGGAAGAGCGTCGCAAAGCCAGCCCTGAAGGCCAAGCCGCAGTTTGGCATCAACGGATCAAGCAGCGGCTACCCCTACCTGGTGGAGGATGTGGGGCCGTGGGACTTCGCGACCATTTACAACGTCGCTCAGGCGTGGAGCGCGGGCATCGACGGCACCGGCCAGACCATCGCCATCGCCGGAACCAGCGCCATCGACATTGGCAACTCCGCGGTGACGGGCTCCAACGGCGACAACGATGTGGCCACCTTCCGCAACTTCTTTGACCTGCCCACCAGCAACTCCTGGAACACGCCCATCATGATTTCGGGCAACAGCCAGCCGCTACAAATTTGCACTTCGACTAGCTCCGACGCGCTCTGCGGCATCGACGATCTGATCGAGAACTCACTCGACGTCGAGTGGTCCGGTTCGATCGCCAAGAACGCGCAGATTATCCTGGTTGCCAGCTATCCCGCGTCGGCCTCCGACGACAACCTCTACGACTCGGAAAGCTACATCGTCAACAACGTCACTGCCCGCATCATGAACGTGAGCTACGGCGAGTGCGAGCTGGGCATGGGCACCGGCGGCAACGTGGAGTACTACAACCTCTGGCAGACGGCCGCCGCCGAGGGCATTTCCGTATATTGTTGCCGCGGGCGACTCCGGCTCGGCCAGTTGCGACGACGGCTATGACGAAGTGTACGGAAATCCCTATGTAGCCCAGTTCGGGATTTCGGTCAGCGGTCTGGCGTCCACGCCCTTTAATACCGCCGTCGGCGGCACCGACTTCAACTGGTGTCCGCTGCTGACCGCGGTCGGAGGAACCTCAGGCACCGCCGAATGCTCGGCCTCGCCCTACTGGAACTCCACAAACAATTCCACGAACCAGTCCAGCGCCATGGGCTACGTGCCCGAGGTGCCGTGGAACGACACCTGTACCAATACTCCATTGGTGCTGTCGTATTTGGAGGCGGAGTACGCCAGCTATGGGTCCCCTCAATACACGGCAAGCAACGGGACGAATTATGCGGTGACCGACGCTGAGACCGGTTGCAATTGGCTCAGCTACTACGCCAGCAGCCTCTATAACGATGGCGATTATAGCTATGAGCTGGTGGACACGCTGGGCGGCAGCGGCGGCGCCAGCAGTTGCGTCGCCAACAGCACCACCGACACCTCCAATCCTTATGGCGCCTGCACAACCGGCGCGACGAGCACAGGCGCCACCACCAACCCCGATACAGGCGCCACTCAAAGCTCCCTCAACCTTGCAAGCAACGGCGCCGACGGCTGGGCCAAGCCAAGCTGGCAAACGGGTGTCAGTGGCATTCCCAGCGACGGTGTGCGCGACATTCCCGACGTCAGCTTCTTCGCTTCGGATGGATTCGTCTCCAGCAGCTCCTATCTCATCTGTGTTTCGCAGGACACCGGCGGTTACGGAACCGGCGTCACGCCGTGCACCTACTCGACCGATACGGAACCATTTGCCCAGGAGGTGGGCGGGACCTCGGTGGCCAGTCCGGCCATGGCCGGCGTGATGGCGCTCATTAATCAAAAGATGGGCGCGGCGCAGGGCCTTGCCAACCCCGGGCTGTACTCGCTGGGTGCGAAGAATCCCAGCGAATGCAGCGCGGAGGGTCCGCCGTCGAGCAGTTGCTACTTTAACGCAATCGACGGCGAGGGCATCGGTGCGGGCGGCACCAATGCCATGGCGTGCAATTCCGGCGGCTTCGGCGACGTGTACGATCCGGCCGATGACTCTGAGCAGGTGTCGCCGACCTGCACAGTGCTTCATGCGGGCGATTACGCTGGCATCCTAAGCGGCTACAGCGCCGAAACGGGCTACAACGAGGCCACAGGTCTGGGATCGCTCAACATCGCCAATGTAGTGGCGAACGCTCCTTCGGGCGTGTGGGTCGCTGCGAGCTCGAACACGACAACCGTTACCGTCACGCCTTCGCCCTCCACAATTACCGTTGAGCAGTCCCTCTCTGTAGTGGTCAGCGTAAAAGGGTCCGCGAGCACAGCGCCCACCGGCACCATCGCGTTGACTGGAGACGGATACGCCGCCTCGGAGACGATCGGCACCAGCCCTTGCACGAGCAGCACTAGTTGCACATTTACCATTCCTGCCGAAAGCCTGGCGGCGGGCAGCGACCTTACGCTCACTGCGTACTATTACGGCGACTCCAACTACGGCGAAAACAACGGCACGGCGCAGATCACCGTGACGGCAGTCTATTCGTACAAGCTGTCGGCGAGCACGCCCGCGGCTGTCAATCCAGGCGCGACGGCGACCTCGACAATCACGG
>CAWCXX010000103.1:0-10380 GCA_963799445.1 uncultured Acidobacteriaceae bacterium
GGCAAGAGCACGCCCTACGCGTCGCTTGAGGCCAACACCACCTGGGATCTGGTGGAGGACATCGAGAAAACTCCGCGCGCACCTGGGGCTAGAGCGCTGGCAGGTCTTCGGCGGGTCCTGGGGCTCCACGCTGGCCTTGGCCTACGCCGAGACGCATCCGGAGCGCATCACTGAGCTGATTCTCCGCGGCATCTTCCTGCTGCGCCGGCAGGAGATCGAATGGTTCTACCAGCGCGGCGCTTCAATCCTTTATCCGGATGCCTGGGAGCCCTATCTGGCGCACATTCCGGATGACGAGCGCGTCGATCTGCTCACTGCCTACTATCGCCGTTTGACGAGCGATGATGCGGCCGTGCGGCTGGCTGCGGCGAAGATCTGGAGTGGATGGGAGGGCGCCACCTCGAAGCTCCTGCCTGACGCTGCCTTCACCAGCCACTACGAGGAGGACGAGTTTGCCCTCGCCTTCGCGCGCATCGAGGCCCACTACTTTGTCCACAAGGGCTTTCTCGAAAGCGACGATCAGTTGCTGCGCAACGCCGGGCGGATTCGCCACATCCCCGGCGTGATCGTACAGGGCCGCTACGACGTGGTCTGTCCCATGGAGAGCGCATGGGCGCTGCACCGCGCATGGCCCGAGGCCGATCTGGTGATTACGCCGGACTGCGGCCATAGCGCGTTCGATCCGCCCAATACTCGCGCCCTGGTCGCGGCTACCGACAGATTTTCCGGCTGCTGAAGAGAAGGCGCGCTCGATCCGGGATGGCGCACACTGGCGGCTGGAATGAACCGTGAGGGATTGCAGCCCAGGAAGCTCCCGTAGGGAGCGCAAGAAAATAGCCCAGGGCGCCAGCCCTGGGAGCCCGGGCAGTTCAATTAGAAAAACAAACCACGCGGCGCAGCCGCGTTCAAACCCGCCCCTACCTAAACCATGTCATCCCGAACGACCTGAATCGAATGTCATCCTGAGCGACGTGGGCCGCGCTTCGCGCGGCCCACGAGTCGAAGGATCTGCGGTTGCTTTTGTCATCGCTGCGCAGGAATGCGGTCTCGCCCGGCATCGGCTTCGGCGACTACGGCGACCACCACGTCCGGTTCGCCCTCGTCGGGAACGAAGAACGCACCCGCCAAGCCCTCCGCGGCATCAGGCAGATGCTCGCCAAAGGCGTGGTGCCGGCGTAACGCCCAGGAAGCTCCCGTAGGGAGCGCAAGAAAATAGCCCAGGGCGCCAGCCCTGGGACCCGGGCCGTCCAATTCGAAAAACAAAGGACGCGGCGCAGCCGCGCCCAAGCCTCGCTATCCCCACCAGGCCCTCCGCGGCATCAGGCGAATGCTGGCCAAAGGCGTCGTCCCCGCGTATCTCCCCTCACTGCGAATGTCATCCTGAGCTTCGGTCGCCCGCTGTGGCGGGCGACCGAAGTCGAAGGATCTGCGGTTGCTTTTGTCATCGCTGCGCAGGAATGCGGCCTCGCCCGGCATCGGCCTCGGCGGCCACGGCGATCGCCACATCTGCTCTGCGCTCCTCGAGAACGAAGAACGCACCCGCCAAGCCCTCCGCGGCATCAGGCAGATGCTGGCCAAAAGCGTCGTGCCGGCGTAACGGCCAGGAGGGTCCCGTAGGGAGCGCAAGAAAATAGCCCAGGGCGCCAGCCCTGGGAACCGGGCCGTCCAATTCAAAAAACAAAGTGCGCGGCGCAGCCGCGTTCAAACCCGCCTCCATTGAAACGTCGTCATCCTGAGCGAAAGTCGCCCGCTGTGGCGGGCGACCGAAGTCGAAGGATCTGCGGTTGCTTTTGTCATCACTGCTCAGGAATGCGGTCTCGCCCGGCATCGGCTTCGGCGACTACGGCGACTGCCACGTCCGCTTCGCCCTCATCGAAAACGAAGAACGCACCCGCCAGGCGCTGCGCGGGATTAAGCAGATGCTGGCGAAGGGGATGGTGGTAAACTAGGGGCCCTCCCCTGAAAGTTTCGTGAAAAGGATGGGAGCCTCAGGTTGTGGGCTCCCCGGCGAACCGTGTGCACTTCTGCCCAAGACCATAGCGATCTTCCCGGGAGCCTGTATGTGGCAAAGTTCTGCCAGGGAGCCCACGGAGCAGCAGCCATGATTTCGGAGGTCGTTTGCCGGGAACTGTTTCGGGCGGGCGGTCTCCATGTTCTTGATGCGGTACAAGTTGAGGTGTCGCCAAGCTTTGCCAGCAGCTGGAACAACACAAATGAGAGTGAGAGGCCAATATTACCCGGATTGTACTTCGGGACTGTTTATATTCCCGACGTATACGGCGGTTCGATAGAATCATTGGAGCAGGCCGAATCACCGCTGCACCTGTCCCTCATCTGGCTATTTGATTGTCTCGTATGCAATATCGATCGCAATATACGAGGAAACCTGATATTGCTCCCAAGGGGAACACCAACCAAGCTTCGTGTCCTACCAGCGGACAACTCCGATTGTTTTTGCGGCTCGTTGGTGTTTTCTAATGGCCAGTGGATAGACCTGATGAGACGCCGAGGGGCGGCAAATGGAATCCTCGTTCCTCAAGCAATCGCATTCGCAGGCGGGGAGATTGGACTCCGAATTGCACTGGAAAAAGTAAGAACGGCGCTGGCCGGCGTCGGAGATAGTTTTGACCAAGTTCCGGAAGAGTGGTGGGTAATCTCAGGTATTCGCCCGGAACAGATCCGGGAATCTCTCTTGGAACGTATGGATGCGCTTCCTAATCTAATTAACGTGACGCAGTGGGGAGGAGGGTTTACAGGTGGAGAGTTCAACAATATCCCGATCATTCAGCTATAGCGTCTTCAGTTTCATTACGGATGAAATGAAGGGCACAGCGATCCCCATCGGCGTTGCCGTTTGGGGCTCCGAATCCGATACGATTTGGATGAGGTTCGCGGATCAACGGGAGCACGTAAAAGGGCTCAATAAGATCGCCTATTTTCAGATCGAGGGCGTCCGCAAAGAGCTGTGGAGTTGGGTCCGCACAAGCGAGATGCCTTATTCAGTTGCCAGCACAGTCCCGAATTCAGATTCGTGGTGGAGACATGTAGCCAGGCTGTTGGTCCACCAGGTTCGGGCCGCAGAACCGCGACCAATTGATTGCCTCAATCCTGACGAGGAAATCGATTCACTGTACGAGGCGATAGTGGGTCCACGTAAGCCTCGCACAGAGAGGGCTCAGCGTATCGACAGGGCACTAACAAAGTGCTTGGGCAACTTGGCGCGTAAGCTCGACCGAGGATCAGTGAGCGGGTATAAAGGACGAGATGTCGAAGTCCATCGATTCAAAACAGGGCCAGATAAATTATTGGTCATTGATGGCGTGAATCTCGCATCGGTTGATGCCGAAGAGGAGGCCGACGCACTCGTAAGCAAGCTTCTAAGAATTAAGGCTGGCAGTGAGAATGATCCGATCCGAAGAACGCTAAAGCTCTGCGTCGGCTACCTCGCGTCTCCGCACGGACTAAACGGGGAAGCTACCTTAGTGGATTGGATTCGAGAAAAAGCGGAAGCTGAGACGTTTGATCTCATTCGCGAGAAGGAGGGGTTTCTCTCGGCCGTGGACAATGAGCTCGCCGCAATCCAGATACAAGGCAGATTCCAGCAAAACTGACCTGTGCGTTCCCGCCGTTTGCCGGTGCCACAGGTTTCGATTCTGAGCAACAAACAGGCTGCGGCGGTAGTGTCTCTGTTTGAAATATAGGGAGGGAGTCCACGCTGAGTTTTGACCTTGTTATTTCTTGAGCGCGAGTACAAGTCCCAGAACCCCGAAGCCAACCACCAATATAAGTGGCAGGATGTATTGAATAGCCCATTTCAGGTTCTTCATTCCAGAGGTAAGGAGTGAAACGTCAGCGGAGAGAGTACCGACATTTGAGCTAAGGGATCGGAGGGTAGTTAACACCTCAGACAGTGCCATTCCCTCGCTTTCTGTGATGGCCTCTATTTCTTCTGGTCCTAAAACCATCCGATCCTGATATGGACCGCAATACGGCTTGCTTGAAGGTTCTTGCAGTCGGTGAAATTCTACCGACAGGAAATCATCCCCATAGGGAAGCGTGATCGTCTTCGGTGTCAGATTGGTGATGCCAATAATCAATCGACCCCGGTAGCCGGGGTCGATTTGTGGCCCCGTGGTTGCGATCAGACCTTTCCTTGCATACTTTGATCTCAGTCCGAATCGTGCAGCGTATTGCGCCCCCATTTTAATCGTCTCCAATACAGTGACGACGGCAAAATCTCCAGGCTGGAGCGATAGATAACCTTGTTCCTTAATATTCACCACTCGTTTTGCACTTGTGGTTCCACCTTGCTCGCCGACCCGCAGATCGTAGGTGGCAGCTTGTACTTGCGCCTCATCAAATGGATCGATGGAGATTTCACCACTACCCTGCGCTGCGATGATCTGTTGAGCATTCAAAATCATTGTCCACACCCCGCCCCCGGAAACCATACCACGCCAATTAGGAGAATACAAGGCGAATAAACGGCAGGTCTACAAGGAAAACTAGCCTAGAATAAAGAAAGTAAAGGCTATTCTGTCAGACCCACTATTTCGTCATAGCTCCAAACGTGGTCGGCAATGCCAGCAGCCATCGCCGGGGTGACGCGGAGCGATTTGTGGATGCCGGGTGCCCCATCCTAGCTCCGCTAGGGTGGGAGTCGCACCTTCACTCCTCTATTCGAAATCCCCGCTCCCGCAGCAACCCGACTCGCCCCACCACCCTGCTAGACTACCCGCACCATGGCCGATGCGATCTGGAAGGAGTACGAGCTCTTTTGCCCGGTGTGCAACGCCCACTTTAAGGAATTAGTCGTGCTGCACAAGGTGCCGAAGAACTTCGACATCACGCCCTATCTCGACGGGTTTGTCGAGAGCCACGACCACAAGGCCTGGCAGGAGGCGCAGCGGCAGAAAGCAGAATCTGGCGATTCCTGCGACCTCGCACGCCGAACTGAACCCTGATCCCTGCTCCACGCACTGACACGCAAAAGCACGCGAGAACGTGCGCAAATTGGAGCAAAAGTGCGCATTTGGGACCGCTAAGGCCTTGTTTAGACGCTCCTTTGGGAAACTCCCAGGTGCTACTCGGCTCTATTCGGAACTTTTCTTGGTTCTAACTGCTAATGAAAAGGGAAATTTCCCAGTATTTGTCTCAAAGAATCGCACCCTCCCGAGCGAACGTTTGCGGGGCAAGCGCAACCTTCCAAGCGAACATTTGGCCGGGCCCGCGCACCGCCAATACCAACATTTAGCTCGATTTACCCTGTCCCTCCGCCCCGACGAACTTTCCGGCCCGCGCCTCTGCCGTCCGTGATACAGTAGCCCAATCAAGCTCTATTTCTATCGCCTTTTTTTGGAGCCGAAGATCCTTTCGAGGGTTGCCCTGATGGCTGCCATTCGCCAGACGGCTGAAGCGGCTCCGCCGTCCGGCGCTGATCCGGCCACGGGTTCGCACCACGAGACCATCGGCCAATCCGCCATGCGCAAGGCTGCGTGGCGCCTGATTCCCATCATCGCCATCGGCTACGGGCTCGCCTACATGGACCGCGCCAGCGTGAGCTTTGCCGCGCTGCGCATGAATCAGGATCTGCACTTCAGCGCCACGGTGTATGGCTTCGGGGCGGGGCTCTTCTTCATCGGCAACGCCGCGAGCGAAGTGCCGTCGAACCTGCTGCTGCTGCGCTTCGGCGCCAAGCGCGTGCTGGCGACCATCATGTTTGCCTGGGGCCTGATCGCCACCGCCATGATGCTGGTGCGCACGCCCATGGAGTTCTACGCGCTGCGCCTGCTGCTGGGCGTGGCCGAAGCCGGATTTTATCCCGGCGTGCTCTACTACCTTACGCTTTGGTTCCCGGCGCGGATGCGCGCGCGAGCCGTGAGCCGCTTCTATATTGCGCTGCCGCTTAGTTCAGTGGTCATGGGCTCGCTCGCCGGGTGGCTCATGGGATTGGACGGGCGGTTCGGCCTCTCGGGCTGGCAATGGCTCTTTCTCGTCGAAGGGCTGCCTGCGGTCCTCTTCACCGCGATCATCCTCAAGACTGCTGCCCGATGGTCCTGCCCACGCTTCGTGGCTGACGGCGGCAGAAAAGGCTTGGCTGAAGCAGGAGCTTGACCAGGACGATGCGCGGGCCCACCTGGGCCACGAAGCGGGCGTGTTGGCCGCGCTGCGCTCGCCCAAGGTCTGGTCCATCGGGCTCTTCTTCTTCTTTGTCGGAGTCTGCGGTTACGGCTTTGCCTTATCGGCTCCTGCCATTCTTCAGAGTGCAACCGGCTGGAGCGTGGGCGCAGTCGGCTGGATGATCGCCCTCTTCGGGCTGCTCGGCGCCGGAGCCATGCTGCTGAACGGTCATCACTCCGACCAGAGCGGCGACCGTGGCATGCACTGTATTGTGCCCTGCTGCGTCATGGCCGCGGGTTTTCTGGTGGCGAGCTGCACCTCGCAGCCGTGGCTGGTCGTCACATCGCTGGCCGCGAGTTTCATCGCAACCCAGGCGCTGTGGGGACCGGCGCTCTCGGTGCCCATGGAGTTTTTGGCCGGACGAGCCGCCGCCGCCGGTATCGCGGCCATGAATACCATCGCCATCTTCAGCGGCTTTTTCGGTCCCTATTGGATGGGACTGATGAAGGATGCCTGGGGAAACTACGATGTCGGATTGCGCGGTTTGACGGTTTCGGCATTGGCTGCGGTGGCCATCATGTTCGCGCTGGCGCGCAGCCTCACGAGGCCGGCAGCGCCCCAGACCTCCGGTAGCCTCAGAGTCACTCACGCCCGTAATAAATCTGCATCCCCGGACCACCCGGCGAGCCACTTTGGCATCTCATCCGGTAGGGGACGGATCGCATAACAGGTTGGTCCGGAGCAGTCGCCCGACTCGGCCCATCGGATGGAGGCGGCCCAATGACAACCGAATCGAAGCCGTTAGCCAGCACGGCGGTTAGGTCGCCTTGGCTCGCAATCGTGAAGTTCCTGCTCCTGGCAGCGTTCATCGTCGCGGTTTATCTGCTTGGCGTGAATATGGTGCATCACCGCTTCTTTCGCGGCGGCCGCGTCGACCAGCGAGGGGTCCTCACACAGTAGGTGCATCGGCCTGCTTCCCCAACTTCCGCCACCGCGGAAGCATCCATCAAGCACGAAAAAGGCCTCCGGTCTCGTAGGATTTCCAGCCAAAACTGCTGCCGCCGGCCGCTCGAAAATCTCAAAACAGACCCGATCTGCACTAACCTTGGTTCAACTCAGCGCCCTCGCGTCGATACATGCACCAATCCTGGTGAAATCCACAAATTAACTTGATTTTTGCACTTGCATCCACAGATTCATGCAGGCCTAACGTCTCATTCAACTGATGACCCTGTGGGGCATCGGAGTTGGTTGCCGGAAGCTGGAGGATGAGACAGCCGGTGAAAGCCGGAAGTTGAACACCAGCGAGGTTGGCGGAGAGAACAGCCGGTGAGAGCCGGAGGATGGCCGCCAGCCCGGACAGAGGGTGAAACCTGCGGTGAGAGCCGCAGAGGGATCGCTGGACGCGCCAGAAGATACAAAAGCCGACGCAAGTCGGAAGTTGTTTAGCTGGAAGATTCCGGAAGATGCAAGGGCCGGTGGAAATCGAATACTCATCGTAGGCGTAAGCTGGCGATGCAAGGTTCGGTGGAAACAAGGAGTGCATCGGAGGCTCAGCCGGAGAAGGGATCGCTCAACGAAAGTTGAATGATTCACAGCCGGTGAAGCCGGAGGGTGAAACCGCCGATGAAAATCGGAGGCGTAGCCAGCCGGGGGGCAGGAGCAACAGCCGGTGAAAGCCGGAGGTTGAGCCAGCCGAGCCAAAGGACGGCGTCGATGCGAGTCGGAGGTTGATCGTCGGCCTTGCCGGAGGAAGGATCGTTCGACGCGAGTCGAAAGGGATCGCCACCGGTCGGTCGGAAGAGCGGAACAGCCGGCGCAAGCCGGAGGTACGCAGCCGGTCGAGCTGATCGATACAACGCCGATCCGAGCCGGGGAGTTGGCCGCCGGTCGAGCCGGAGTGCAGAACAGCCGACGAAAGTCGAGGGTTCTCAAGCCGGCGCAGCCACGAGGACGCGACAGCCAGCGAAAGCTGGAGGGTCGGCCGCTGGGGGAGCCGGAGGATGCAACACCGACTGTACTGCGAGATCGTCAAGATTGAAACGCCAGAGGCTTCGGTCTCTGGCGTTTTCAATTTTCGGGCATTATTTAGCGAAGCCGTTTGCCGCAATGGATGCCGGCCTGCAGTTCGCCTGCTCTTCTTCGTACGCTGACTCGCTTGCCTGCTGACTCACTGACTTGCTCGCCGCCTCTCCACACGCCCCTGCCTCCGGATTAGAATGGATGTGGAGAATCCTTGATGCGATTCAGCCTTGGCAAGGGAGCGGTCATGGTCGCCGCTCTGGCAATGTTGTGCAGTTTGCAGGGGCGGGCCGCGAGCCAGTGGGCGCCACCCTCACCTGCCAGCGCCTCTTCCATTCCACAGACGCAGCTCATCCAGCCCGATGAACTGAACCAGCTTCTGCACACGCGCGGCGCAGAGAAGCCGTTGATCCTGCAGGTCGGCTCCCACGTCTTGTTCGCCCAAGCGCACATTGCAGGGTCCGAGTACGCCGGCCCGGGTTCGCAGGATGCGGGCTTGCAGCAATTGCGCGCCCGCGTCGCGTCCCTGCCACGCAAGACCTTGATCGTGATCTATTGCGGCTGCTGCCCGTGGAACCGCTGCCCGAACTTGGGGCCTGCGTACAAAGCGCTCACCGATATGGGATTCACTCGCGTGAAAGCGCTCTACTTGGCCGATAACCTCGGCGCCGATTGGGCAGACAAGGGTTTTCCCGTTGAGACTGGACGATAGCGCAATCCGCGCGGCGCGCTCCTTTCGCCGCATGCTTCTCGCTGTCCTCGTCTGCGTATCCGTTGCGTCCGCAACATCGCGCGCCGTCCCTCCGGCGCGGAACCTGCTCAACAAAAAAGCGCCCGGCTTCGCACTCACGGACCTCAGCGGTCAATCCGCTCACTCTCGCCCGGTTCCAGGGTAAGGTCGTTCTGCTCAACTTCTGGGCCACTTGGTGCGCACCGTGCCAGCTGGAGATGCCGGCCTTCGCCGCGTGGCAGCGGAAGTACGGCCCGCAAGGGCTGCAAATCATCGGCATCTCCATGGATGACGAAGCCGGCCCCGCGCGCAGCTTGGCCGCACGTCTGAAGCTTAATTATCCAGTGGCCATGGGCGATGAGCGCCTCGGCGCGCGCTACGGGGGCGTACTCGGCCTGCCGTTGACCCTCCTGATCGACAGGAACGGCATAGTACGCGCCCGCTTCCAGGGCGAAACGGATCTAAAGCCGATTGAGAGGCAGGTGGCGGCGCTACTCACTCAACCCTAAGGAGCCGCCCACACCCATAAGCAACTCAGACATAATAATGATAGGCAGAGCTTCGAGCTTCCGCCGTGCAGGAAATGACCTTATTCCCCTGATTTCTGAAAAAACGATACTCGCATCAAACTGAATATGCGTTGGAGGTCTAGGAAACAATCATGAAGACACGTTTGATCGGAATTCTGGCGCTTGCGTGCGCCGTCTCGGCAACTTCGATCGCGCAACCCCCTCCGCCCGGTGCCGGCATCATCGGCATTGCCAACATTGCCTTTCGCGTTAGCGACCTCGACCGTGAAACCGCCTTCCTGGGCAAGCTCGGCTATGAAGAGTCGTTCGCCATGAGCAACGCCGGCAAGACCACTGAGGTATTCATCAAAATCAACGACCGGCAATTCATCGAACTCTTTCCGCAGACCGATCACGCGCAGCCCCTCGGTTTTATGCGCGTCTGCTATGAGGCCGGCGATCTGAATGCACTCGAAAAGTATTACGATTCCGTAGGCCTCAAGCCCTCGCCGGTGCGCAAGGCCGCAGCGGGAAACATCATCTCGTCAATGAAAGACCCCGAGGGACGCGTCATCGAGTTCACCGAGTACATGCCAGGTTCGCGCCACACCCTCGACAGGGGCCTGCACCTCGGCGAGCGCCGCGTCTCCGTTGATTTGCTGGGCTTTGACTTGCCGGTAAGGGACGGCGCCGCGCAGAAAGAGTTCTATACAGATCTAGGCTTCGAGGCGGAAGATGCCAACGGCAATGTGCGGCTGACCTCACCCGGCGCTCGCGATCTGCATATTGAACTGCACCCCATGCGCCCCGGCTCCCAGCCGCAATTTCTCTTTCCCGTGCCCGACGCGCGCAAAGCCGCAGGCGAGCTCAAGGACGCAGGAGTGAATGCCGACAGGGACAACAAGCTCATCTTCGTCCACGATCCCGACGGCAACATCTTTGTGTTTCTTGAGACAGGCGAACCAAAAAGCAAATAACAGGCCTCAGACTTCTGATACC
>CAWCXX010000104.1:0-8435 GCA_963799445.1 uncultured Acidobacteriaceae bacterium
CGCACCTGCTTCGGGGATGAGGCTGCCGCCACGGGAACTTCCCGCGCCCCGCCCGCGTACAATTGAGAAGGAATGAAAGGCCTTCGTTTCGCACGTCTGACCGTTGTTCTGCCGTTGCTGGCGGCGCTTTTCGCATTTCTTGCCGTTCCGTCGCGCGCCCAGCCGGTCGCAAGCCTGCCCCAACCCACCGATTATGTAAGCGACTTTGCCCACGTGCTTTCGCCGGAGGCGATTGCGCGCCTGGACTCGATCTGCGCCCAGCTGGACCACTCCCAGGCCAATGCGCAGATCGCCGTGGTCACCGTGCACGACCTGAACGGCGATGACGCGGCCGACTACGCTGACCAGCTTGAAGACCAAGTGGAAGATGGGCAAGCAAGGGCTCGGACCGCGGCGCGTTGGTGCTGCTGGCCGTCGCCGACCACAAGTACCGCATCGAGGTTGGCTACGGACTCGAAGGCATCCTGCCCGACGGCAAGGTGGGCGACATCGGCCGCGAGATGGTTCCCGACCTGCGCGCCGGCGACTATGACGGCGCGGTGTCGCTGGCCGTAGGCGAAGTCGCCCAGGTCATCGCCGCCGACGCCAATGTCACGCTGGAAAACCAGCCGGCTCCGGAGAGTGCGCCAGCACCGCAGCACATCCCCGCCGGCGTCAGGGTCCTGCAAGTCATCGTCATCCTTGGTTCTTTTCGTTGCTCTATCTGCTCCGCA
This sequence comes from uncultured Acidobacteriaceae bacterium, assembly GCA_963799445.1. Taxonomy (GTDB): domain Bacteria; phylum Acidobacteriota; class Terriglobia; order Terriglobales; family Acidobacteriaceae; genus Telmatobacter. The sequence continues at coordinate 714 of CAWCXX010000104.1, forward strand.
TGCTGGGCGGCTTTGGCCTGTTCGGCCTTTGGGGCCTGGGGCTCATGTCCGGCGGAATCGGCGGCAGGGGCCGTGGCGGCATGGCGGCGGGTTCGGTGGCGAGGCGGATTTGGCGGCGGAGTCCGGCGGTGGATTTGGCGGATTTGGTGGGGGTGGTTTCGGCGGCGGCGGCGCCGGAGGCAGTTGGTAAGTCTGCAGCTCTTAGCTATCTAGCTTTTAGCTTCAGTTGTTCCGGCAGTTGAAGCGGTATCGTTAAGGCCAAGAGCCGAAAGTCGAATGCTGAGAGCTAACGGCTAGGAGCTAGAGGCTGAATAGAAGCTGTTTTACAGAGGAGAAACAAACTGTATGAGCAAGGGACTTGGAATTACGCTGGCGCGTCGTGGCTGTTCTGATTCTGGTGGTTCTGATGGTCTTTGGCAGCTACGTGAGCGCCAGGAACCAGATGGTGGCCAAGGATCAGGTGGTGAAGGCCGCGTGGTCTGAGGTGGACGTGCAGCTGGAGCGGCGCGCCGACCTGATTCCCAACCTGGTGGAGACGGTGAAGGGATTCACCAAGGAGGAGAGCACGGTCTTTGGCGATATCGCCAACGCGCGCGCCGGAATGTTGAACGCGCAGGGGCCGGCGGCCAAGATCGCGGCCAATAACCAGCTCGACGGCGCCATCGGCCGGTTGCTGCTGCTCACGGAGAACTACCCGCAACTGCGCTCCAGCGACCAGTTCATGCGCCTGCAGGACGAGCTTTCCGGGACCGAGAACCGGATCAGCGTGGCGCGCAAGCGCTACAACGACGCGCTCCAGGACTACAACACGTTCGTGCTGCAGTTCCCCAACAATATCTGGGCGGGGATTGCCGGATTCCACCAGAACACTGCGTACTTCACGGCCAGCCCGGCCGCGCAAGCCGTGCCTACGGTCAAATTTTAGGGTCTGTCAACAGTCGCAGCCATCCCAGAACTGTTAACCGATCCCTGGCGCTGTGACCGACAACGCAAGCACAGAAAGGCCATCCCGCTTGGCGGGATGGCCTTTCGGCTTAGAATCGGGGTCGCGGCCGGATCGGCCTATTTGAAGGAAGCGATGGCGCTGGCTTCGTCGTCGTAGATATCGAAGACAGTGTACAGCTTGGTCAGTTGCAGCAGGTCGTGGACCTTCTTGGTCAGTTTGAGCAGTTTGAGCCCGGCGCCCTGGTTCCTGGCCGTAGTGTAGGCGCTTACCAGCTCGCCCAGGCCCGAACTATCGATATAGTTCACTTCACCCAGATCGAGCAGGATGTGCTTCTGTCCTTTGCCGATCAGGTCGCGAATGGCGTCGCGCAGTTGCACGCTGCCCTCGCCCAGTGTGATTCGCCCGCTGAGATCCAAAACAGTGACGCCATCCACTTCACGGGAAGCTATCGCAAGTGCCACGGAAAATTCCTCCTTGTCGGTACTTCGGTTATAGCATCTTTGGCCCGCCTGCCTGCCAAAAAACTCAGCGGCCGGCCCAAACTCGGAGGGAAAACTGCCATCCTCCGTATCCCGCGCTCCCGCCACCATGCTACGTTTTTTCGCCCGCTGGCGCCAGATGTTTCACCAGCGTCAACTCGGTCCCGGGATGCAATTGTCGAAAGTGTACCTCATCCATCAGCGAACGGATAAGAAAGATGCCGCGGCCTGTGCCGCGGAGCAGGTTCTCCGGCGCCAGCGGATCGGGCAGGTGATCGGGATCGAAGCCCTGCCCCTGGTCGGCAATGATAAAAACCAGCGCCGTGCCGGTGTTTTCCAGTGAAACATCGATCTGCTGGGCGGGGTCGTATCCGTTCCCGTGGAGCACGGCGTTGATGGCAGCTTCGCGCACGGCCATGGCGATGTGAAAGCGCTGATCCTCGTCGAGACCTGCCTCGGTGGCCAGCTGATCTGCGGCCGCCTCCACCTCGCCTACGCTTTCCATGGTGGAGTTGAGCCGGAAACTCCGCCGTCCTCTGCTGGTTGCGCTCACCGGGCTGCTTTCCGCCTCCGCCGGAGTGGGTCGGGAAACTCCAACCCTGGCCAATCGACCTTGCTGGCAGTTTCAGGTCTGGATGTGATCGTGTCAAGCCCGGAGCCTCCAGTAACCCGCGTCAAGCCCCGCCTGAAGGGAATACACTCAACCCATGGACGTGCGACCTGACACGAGAAATCAACCCGCGCATCGGGACAACCCGCGTCAGTCTGACGGCGCTTCTCGGCATGCCCGTGACCGATGCCCAGGGACACTTGCGCGGAAAGCTCAAAGATATTGCCGTGGCCACGGGACCGGACGCGGGCAAAGTTGCCGGCCTGGTGCTCAAGACTCGCACCGGCCTTGCGATCGTGCCCTCCCAGGACGTGATGGAAACCCCCGCAGGCACCCTCGAGCTGCGTTCGGCTGGCGCGCTGGTTCCGCTCCAGGACCAGGGCAACTATCTCTACCTGCAACAGGACCTCGTGGACCGGCAGATCATCGACATTCACGGCCGCAAGGTGGTCCGCGTCAACGATGTGGACCTGGAGTGGATGGGCCAGGGCGCGGCTCACCTGCTGCGCGTGGCCGAGGTCGAAGTGGGGCTGCGCGGGGCGTTTCGCAGGGTTTTCAAGGGCATCTTGCCGCGAACACGGCTGGAGGCGATTTCGCGCAAGCTCACCGCGCGCGCCATTCCCTGGCAATTTGTTGACGTCATCGAGCCCGATCCAGCACGGCGCGTCAAGCTGCGCATCGAGCACGAGCGCCTGGCCGACATTCACCCCTCCGAGCTGGCCGACATCCTGGAAGATCTGGCGCCGGCCGAGCGCGAAGCCGTCTTCACCTCGCTCGACGAAGAAGTGGCCGCCGAAACTCTCGAAGAGGTCGAGCCCAAGCTGCAGAAGGCGCTGCTGGAAAAGCTCGACGAAGAGCGCATCGCCGATATTGTCGAGGAGATGGACCCCGGCGCCGCGGCCGATCTGCTCGGCGAGCTGTCCGAGGAGCAATCCGACGCCATTCTCGAAGAGATGGAGCCGGAGGAGCGGCAGGAGGTCGAGGAACTTCTCGAGTTCGACGAGAACTCGGCCGCCGGCTGCATGACCACCGACTTCGTTTACCTCGGCGCGGACGCGACCGTCGCGCAGGCCGTGCAGGCGCTGCGCAGCTTCGATGGCGATCCGGAGAGCGTGACTGAAATTTTTCTCCTCGACGAGAAACGCATCCTGCGCGGCGCCATTCCGCTGCCGCGCCTGGTCATGGCGCAGCCTGAGACGCATCTGAGCGTGCTGGCCGAGCCTCGCGTTCTCTCTTGCCCGGCCGACATGCACCAGAACGAGGTCGCCGAAATGTTCGACAAATACAACCTCCACGCCCTCCCCGTCGTCGACGCGCAGGGCCGCATGGTGGGCGTTGTGCAGGCCGAGCAGGTCATCAGCTTTCTGCGCGAAAAGCTTTAAGAGTTCCCACCCGCTCCCAATCACCTCTGAAATTGGCCGATTGTGAGCAAAATTGCTCACATCCGTTACCAAAATCCGGTCCGGCTGGCAGAAAATATCCGGATTTGTCCGGATATGTGAAAGAATCGTACCATGGTCCAATTTCCCAAAATTATTCAGGGCGGAATGGGCGTGGGCGTCTCGAACTGGCGTCTCGCGCAGACCGTCTCCAAACTCGGCCAGCTGGGCGTCGTCTCGGGCACCGCACTCGATTCTCTTTTTGTACGCCGGCTTGCCGATGGCGACCAGGGCGGCTACATGCGCCGCGGGCTGGACGCGTTTCCATTTCCAGAGATGGCCAGGCGCATCTGGCAGGAGTACTTCACTCCCGGCGGCAAGCCCAGCGAAACACCCTACCCAGCCACTCCCATGCATCAGATGGTGAATCCCCGCAAACTCGTCGAGCTGTGCATGGTCAGCAACTTTGTCGAAGTGTTTCTGGCCAGGGAAGGCCACAAGAATCCGGTGGGCATCAATTATCTGGAGAAGGTGCAGATGCCGCACCTGTCGTCGCTCTATGGGGCGATGCTGGCGGGAGTGGGCTATGTGCTGATGGGCGCGGGTATACCGCTGCACATTCCCGGCGTGCTCGATGCCTTTGTTGCGCAGCACGCGGCGGAATACCGGCTGGGAGTAACTGGCGCGGCGCCGGAACAAGACACAATGATGCGTCTCGATCCGGCTGAATTCGCCGAAGGCCCCCTGCCCGTACTGTACCGGCCAAAGTTCCTCGCCATCGTCTCCTCAAACACGCTGGCCACCACCATGCTGCGCCGGGCCAGCGGACGCGTTGACGGCCTCGTGATCGAAAGCGCGACGGCGGGCGGCCACAATGCGCCGCCTCGCGGCAAACTGCAGCTCAATGCCGCCGGCGAGCCCGTCTACGGCGAGCGCGATCAGGTCAATATTGCCGAGTTGCGAAACCTCGGCGTTCCCTTCTGGCTGGCAGGCGGCTACGGAAGTCCGGAGAAGCTTCGCGAGGCGCTGGAGCAGGGCGCTGCCGGAGTGCAGGTGGGAACCGCATTTGCGTTCAGCCGCGAGTCGGGAATGCGGGCCGACCTGAAGAAAAAGCTTCTGGCTCAGGCGGCGGCGAACTCGGGTCAAGTGTTTACCGATCCCGTGGCCTCGCCCACTGGTTTTCCCTTCAAAGTTGCGCAGCTTGACGGCACTTCGTCGAACTTCACCATCTATCAGGAGCGGACGCGGGTCTGCGACCTGGGCTATCTCAGGGAGCCCTACACTACGGGCGAGGGCAAGATCGCTTACCGCTGCTCCGCCGAGCCGGTAGCCAATTACCTGGCCAAAGGCGGCAAGATCGAGGATACGGTGGGTCGCAAGTGCCTTTGCAATGCCTTGCTGGCCAACATCGGCCACGCTCAGCCGCGCAAGGACGGCGCGGTTGAGCCTGCGCTCATCACCGTGGGCGACGACCTGAATACGGTGGCGCAGTTCCTGGCCCCAGGGTGCAGGAGTTACGGCGCCGCGAGCGTGGTGAAGAAGCTATTGAGCCTGTGCCCGAGTGCCCAGGCGGAGCCGGAACTTGAAGCGGCCGCTTTTGCTCCCGCGCGGGAGCTGGCCCCTGCCACATAACGCCGAATCGGCATCGACTTCGATCTCTCAGGTAAACAACGGGCGGATTCCTTTGCTAATGGAATCCGCCCTTTCTTCGCGGGGTTCGCGCTTCAGCCCCTCGCCTGTTATGGTCAGGGAGGAAATCTTTTTCGGAAAACAAAAACTGCAATGAATCCACCTTAGGAACCCGCGGCCATGTGGAAGCGCTGGCGAATCCGGATACTGCTTTTTCTGGCCGTCCTCGGCCCCGGATTCATTACCGCCAATGTCGATAACGACTCCGGCGGCATCCTCACCTATTCTCAGGCCGGCGCGCAGTACGGCTACACCCTGCTGTGGACCATGATTCCCATCACCATCGCGCTCATCGTGGTGCAGGAAATGTGCGCCCGCATGGGCGTGGTCACGGGCAAGGGCCTCAGCGACCTCATCCGCGAAGAGTTCGGCCTGCGCATCACTTTTGTGCTGATGGTGCTGCTGGTGGTGGTGAACTACACCAACGTGGTCACCGAATTCATCGGCATCGCCGGCTCGGTGCACCTGTTCCACGTCACCAAGTTCATCTCCGTGCCGGTGTGCGCCGCGCTGGTTTGGGCGCTGGTCGTGCGCGGCGACTATAAAAGCACGGAAAAAATCTTCCTCGTAGCCTCTGCTGGTCTATATCGCCTACATCTTTGCCGGCGTGCTCTCGCAGCCCAGTTGGCACGATGCGCTGTGGGCCACCGTCAAGCTGCCCGCTAACTCGGTCTGGCGCGACAAGGCCTACATGTACATGGCCATCGGCGTGGTGGGCACCACCATTGCCCCGTGGATGCAGTTCTACCTGCAATCGTCGATCGTGGAAAAGGGAATTCGCGTCAAGGACTACGCAGCCTCGCGTCTCGACGTGATCATCGGCAGCTTCTTCACCGATCTCATCGCCTGGTTCATCATCGTGGCCTGCGCGGCCACGCTCTTCGTGCATGGCATGGGCGCTATCCAGGTGGCCGCGGACGCGGCCGAAGCCATGCGCCCGCTGGCCGGCGACTACGCGTTCATCCTCTTCGCCTTCGGCCTCTTCAACGCCTCGGTCTTCGCGGCCTCCATCCTGCCGATCTCCACGGCCTACACGGTCTGCGAGGGGCTGGGCGTGGAATCGGGCGTCGACAAGAGCTTCAAGGAAGCGCCGTTCTTTTACTGGCTCTACACGCTGCTGATCGCCTGCGGCGCGCTGACCGTGCTGCTCTTGCCGGATGCGCAACTGATCAACGTGGCCATCCTCTCGCAGGTGCTCAACGGCGTCCTGCTGCCGGTGGTCATCATTCTCATGCTGCTGCTCATCAACCGCACCGACCTCATGGGCGAGTACAAGAACTCGCGCCTGTGGAACTGGATCGCATGGGGCACCAGCATTATCGTGATCGGGATGACGTTGGCGATGCTCTGGGGAATGATGCCGGGGCATTGAGGACTGCGCGTCCAGCGATAGTACACTCGATATCAATGCAGCGGAGAATAAATGAAGTTACCGAACGCCGAGGCATCGATTGTCGAGATTGAGAAACTTCGAGACTACTGCCTGAATCCCGCGCACCCTCGCGGACGGCATAAGGCGCGCGTTTTTCAGTCTTGTTTAGGAATGACCGCTGCTCATGCGGAAGGACTTCGCGCAGCGCTGATCGACGCAGCCCTAAAAGAAAATGCCACACCCGGAGATTCTGATCGGTACGGGACCCGGAACATAATAGATTTTGAGCTAAGGCACGGTGAAAGAACAGCTCAGATTCGTAGCTGCTGGATTATCCTGAGTGGAGAGATCGCTCCGCGATTTGTTACTTGTTATATTCTTTAAGGAGGGGGAGGTGTGAGCAAAATGGAGCTTCTATCCGAAGTCGCAGTACTCCGGGATATGCCCGAGAAGGGACTTGTTCGCGGCCAGGTTGGAACTATAGTCCAACTGCTCGCCCCCTCCGTGGCCGAGGTCGAGTTCAGCGACGACCAAGGACGCGCCTATGCCATGGCAGCCTTGCGCTCCGAGGAGCTGATGCGCCTTCACCACCGGCCGTACGAACGGGTGGCCTAGCCGCGGCGCGCTCACCGTGCTGCTCTTGCCGGATGCGCAACTGATCACCGTGGCCATCTTCTCGCAGGTGCTCAACGGAGTGCTGCTGCCGGTAGTCATTATCCTCATGTTGCTGCTCATCAACCGCACCGATCTCATGGGCGAGTACAAAAGCACGGGCCTGTGGAACTGGATCGCATGGGGCACCAGCATCATCGTGACCGTGATGACATTCGCGATGCTCTGGGGAATGATGCCGGGGCACTGAGCGGCAGAGGCTGGGTAGGAGAAGGAAACTGAACAAGCCGGAACGCCGAGAGTAGGCGCGCAGCGGCTCTCCGGCGCAAAGTCAACCGCGCGGCGCCCGCTACGCAATGAGCAGGCGCCGTTGGATGCTCCAGCAAAACGACTCGCTTTCGTCAGCCGGTGATGGCTGCGGGTGCGGACGATTTCGGATTGGGGCCATATTGGTTGTCGCCCGGCTGGCCGTCGGTCACCCAAAACACGATGAGAATGATGGCGCCGACAAAGGGGACAAAGGCAATCAGCCACCACCAGCCGCTCTTGCCTGTATCGTGAAGGCGGCGCGCTCCAACGGCCCAGCCCGGCACGAGTGCGGCCAGGACGTAGATGAAGTACAACCGAAGAAAGAT
>CAWCXX010000105.1:0-46753 GCA_963799445.1 uncultured Acidobacteriaceae bacterium
TGCACTGCCCGGCATGGCTCGCTCTGCGCGATACGCCGCCGCGCGCCGCCCTCCTGCTACACTGCGGGGCATGAGAACTTTTCGAGCGGCAATTGCGTTCTGCGGCCTATTGGTTTACGCGCTAGCGTTGAACGGGCAAGCCCCGCCCCACCACGCAGCGCATCCGCCGCACCTCCCGTCACCGGGCCCGCTCGCCGGACCGCATCCAGGCCATTCTCGCCGACCCCGCCCTCAGCCATGCGCAATTCGGCATCAGCGTCACCACCCTCGACGGCCAGCCGCTCTACGGCCTGAACGATGCCCGCCTGTTCACGCCCGCCTCCGACACCAAGCTCACCACCACCGCCGCGGCCTACGCCCTGCTGCCCGTCGACACGCTCACCTGGACCACATTCGTCGTCGCCGGCGGCGATGTGGATGCTTCCGGCACGCTGCACGGCGATCTATTCATTCTTGGCGTGGGCGATCCCACGCTCAGCGCGCGCCATTATCCGTATGTCGAGCCCGGAGCTGCCCCTCCGCCCTCGCCGGAATCCGAGGCCCAACCCGGCGCCGGCGCCGCAGCACCGCCATGGCAGTGCTCGATCTGCTCGCTCAGCAGGTCGAGCAGTCCGGCGTGCGCACCGTCGACGGCGACGTCATCGGCGACGACACCTACTTCCTCGACGAGCCCTACGGCCAAGGCTGGGGATGGAACGATCTGCAATGGAGCTACGGCGCGCCCGTCTCCGCGCTCACCTTCAACGAGAACGCCGACGAACTCACCATCGCCGCCGACCGTCCAACGCCAGGCGCAACTCAGGCTGAGTGGACGCCCGACGTGGACTACTACACCCTCGACAACCACATGACGCCCGCGCAGCCCGGCGAAACCGCCCACCCCGGCCTTGAGCGCCCGCCCGGCTCCATGCTGGTGCGCGCCTGGGGAACCGCTCCTGCCGGCGGGCTTCATGTATCATGGCCGTCGAGGATCCGGCCCAGTTCACGGCAGCCGCGTTCAGGCAGGCGCTCCTGCTCCGCGGCATCAAGGTGACCGGAAGCGCCGAGTCGCGCCACAGATACCCAACCGGCACGGGCGACTTTGCCGGCGAACGCGCGCAGCCGCTCAAGCTCGCGCCCACTCGCGCTCAGCCACCATCGCCGCTCCGGCCGAGGGCCGCCATGTGCTCGGCGCGCACCGCTCCGTCCCCGTCGCCGAAGACATCACCGTCATCAACAAAACCAGCCAGAACCTCCACGCCGAACTGCTCCTCCGCCTGCTCGGCAAGCTCTATGGGACCGACGGCAGCTTCGAAGAGGGCACGCGCGTGGTGCGGCAGTTCATGGTCGACGCCGGCGTCAACGACGACGACTTCTTCCTCTACGACGGCTCGGGAATGAGTCCCGACGACCAGATCGCTCCGCGCGCCTTCACGCAGCTCTTGTCCTATGCATCGCGCCAGCCCTGGGGCGCTGCCTGGCGCAACACGCTGCCCGTCGCCGGCGTCGACGGCACGCTCGACAACCGCTTCAAAGACTCGCCGCTCAAAGGCAGAATGTGGGCCAAAACCGGCACGCTCGACGAAGTGAACGCGCTCTCCGGCTATCTGACCGCTGCCAGCGGCCGCACCCTGGCCTTTTCCATCCTGGTCAACGGCCGCCGTCCCGGCAGCGACGCCGAGCAGCAGGCCATCGACCGCATCGCCGAGGCCATCGCCGCCGCGGAGTAACGCATGTATCGATCGAAGGCAAATGCGTCGTCTCGCGGTATATCTTGTTCTTATGGTCTGCATGCCTTGCCGTTTGCATGATCGGTCTTACCGCCGGCTTGGCCGGCTGCCGCCCGCTGCCGCCCTCCAAGCCGGCCTCGGAGTGGACGCCCCAGGAGGCGCGCGGCGCGGCGGTCTATCAGGCAAAGTGCGCCCGCTGCCACTATCCCACCACCACGCATTCCCTCCACGGGCCCGGCCTGCAGGCGCTCACCAAGCTCAAAGCCATGCCCTCCGGCGCGCCGCCCACTGACGAGCGCTTGACTGCGGTGATTCTCCACGGCCGGGGCGATGATGCCCGCCACACCGCTCACCGACGACCAACTCGCAGACCTGCTTGCCTACTTGCACACACTATGACTGACCAGCCTTCAAAACGACCCGCTCCCGGAGCCGGCAAACACGCCGGTCTCGCGTCGCGCCCAAATCGCAGAAGCCCAAGCTGCTTCACCTTCCCGGTCTCGTGGCCATCAGCCTCTACATGCTGCTGCTCGCCTTCACCGTCATTATGGGCGTGGCCAAAGGCCACTTCCCACCGCTCTGCCTCGTCTTCCCGGTTTCTTTATCGCTGCCGGACTCGGCTTGCTGATGCTGTTCCGCTGGGCCTGGGCGCTCACGCTCGCCGCCGTGGCCATGCTCGCGGGATTGTTCTTGTGGAACTACACCAGCCAGCACCTATCGCCTCTCTGGTGCAAGGCCTGCTCAACCTGGTCATCTTTCTCTATCTGGTGCGGACTGAGTGCGCGAGAAGCTGAGGTAGAGCAGGCAGTTCCGTCGACAGGTGCTGCGCAGAACTTCGACGACGCAGGTTTGCATACGACGCGACCAGATCTATCCTTCGTGTCTGCGTTCGGTCAGATGCCCAGCGAGCCGTGGATAGGGTTCGTCTTCGAAGGCAGTCTCCCGGTCCCGGTCCAGAATGCTCTCCATCCGATCTTCTCTGCTTCCCAGCAGGCTGAATTGGAGCACGATGGCGGCAAGCAGCGCCCACACCAGCAGCAGAAGACCGAGTGCGATCAGCGCAAATCCACCCAAAACAGCCGGACCGTTGGTCGTCAGATCGATGTGCAGCGTGGAACCTGAGAAAGGAAAGGCGACATTCATGCTGGTCGCTCCCTGGCAATACACGACAATCAAACCCACACCGGCTGCCAGAGCATGCCACGGCGACTATCAAAGGACGGTCGGGTCTCATAAAGATTCTCCTTTCCAGCGCCGCATCTGCAGTGCGAACTCGCACGTCCGTCCGGACATTCGCTCTCATCGCTCCCTGCCGACAGATGCGGCTTACTCTACAGATGCTTGATCCTGGGAAAGGTTTGGGCCGGAAAAGCGCGCAGTCCCTCTGTGCCTGGCCGTATCATTCCGCACCCGCTACAATGGAATCGTGATGGAACTCGTTCAGATCGAGCCCGCGCGCCGCACGCCCGCTCCCAAGCCGGAGTGGCTGAAGCGCGCGCGCTCCCGTGGGCGAAAACTACCACGATCTCAAGCGCCTGGCCCGCTCGCTCTCGCTCCACACCGTTTGCGAAAGCGCCCAATGCCCCAACATCGGCGAGTGCTGGCACCACAAAACCGCCACCTTCATGATGCTCGGCAACCTCTGCACGCGCCGCTGCGGCTTTTGCGCCGTGCCCAAGGGCCGCCCCGAGCCCATCGACTTCGACGAGCCCCGGAGGGTCGCCGAGGCAGTCGCCGAGCTAGGGCTGCACCACGCAGTGGTCACCAGCGTGAATCGCGACGACGACAACCTCGGCGGCGCGCGCGCCTTCGCCCTCGTCATCCAGGAAATTCGCCGCCAGGCGCCCGGCTGCCGCGTTGAAGTCCTCATCCCCGACTTTCAGGGCGACCGGGAAGCCATCCGCACCGTCGTCGAAGCGCAGCCTGAAGTCCTCAACCACAACACCGAGACCGTGCCGCGCCTCTATCGCGTCGTCCGCTCCGGCGCGCGCTACGAGCGCTCGCTTGAGCTGTTGCGCTACTCCAAAGAGCTGCGGCCCGCAGGGGTGACCAAATCCGGCGTCATGGTCGGCCTCGGCGAAGAGACCCACGAGCTGCTCGCGGTCTTCCGCGATCTCGCCGCCGTCGGCTGCGACATCCTCACCATCGGCCAGTACCTGCGCCCCTCGCGCGACCACCTGCCCATGGCGCGCCTCTACACGCCCCGCGAGTTCGCCGAGCTCAAGACCGAAGCGCTCAGCATGGGCTTCCGCCACGTCGAATCCGGCCCGCTGGTCCGCTCCAGCTACCACGCCCACGAGCAGGCCGCCTCCACCGGCCTCTCCGCCGCTCGCCTGAATCCAGTCCTGCCCTCGCCCTGTCCCTGTTCCTAGTCCCTATGTCCCTGCTCTTCTCAGGTAGACTATCCGTTGGCAAATCCGCTTGAGCGAGGACGATCTACCTATGGCATCTTTCATGGCCGGCAATCCGGCTCTCAAAGACCTCTACAACGACCTCAAACGCCGCATGGATCAGTCGGTCGCCGACTTCCAGGCCACTCTGGCCTCCACGCGCACCGGCCGCGCCAGCGTGCACATGCTCGACCAGGTCAAGGTCGACTACTACGGCACGCCCACGCCCATCAACCAGCTCGCGCAGCTCTCCGCGCCCGAGCCGCAGCTCATCGTCATCTCTCCCTGGGACCCGACCATCCTCAAAGAAGTCGAAAAGGCCATCCAGGCTGCCGATCTCGGCTTCAATCCGCTCTCCGACGGCAAAATCATCCGCGTTCCCGTCCCGGCCATGACCGAGGAGCGCCGCCGCGATGTCTGCAAGCACCTCAACAAGGTTCTCGAAGAGCACCGGACGGCAGTCAGAAATGTCCGCCGCGACGGCAACGACGCCCTCAAGAAACTCGCCACCAAGGACAAGAAGATCAGCGAAGACGACGAGAAGCGCGCCCTCGAAGAAGTGCAGAAGATGACCGACGCCGAAATCCGCCGCATGGAAGAGCTCTCGCAGAAAAAGGAAGCCGAAGTCATGCAGGTGTGATCGCGGCCATCCGGAGCGGGAGTGGCCGACGATTGTTGTCCATCCTTTCGCGTTTTTTGCGAAAGGGTGGGAAAGCGCTTCAAATCAAGGCAAATGTTGGTTTTGGCGGTGCGGCGGACGGGCCAAATGTTCGCTCAAGTGGTTGCAGTTGCCCCCCGAATGTTCGCTCGGGAGGGTGCGATTCTTCGAGGCAAATACCCAGAATAGTTGCGAACAATTGACCTTGCCCTCAGAATGCGTACTCCTTAACCGGCCGGTTTTTGGGGAAGTATATTCATCCCCGTCGTAGCCGTGGCGGTGGGAATGTGGGAATCGCTGTTGCGATTTCCAAGGGCTGTGGGAAGGGTGGGAAAACAGTTTCATTGTTTTCCCAGGCTTTCCACAGGCCGTCATTTCCACGGCCTGCCTCGATCGCCGCGAGCGCTCATGCGGCGATCTTCACCGTAGCATCCATCCAGTCTTGCTCGAACTGCGCCGGGCTTACGTAGTTCAGTGTCGAGTGCATTCGTGATTGGTTATACCAGAGCAGCCAAGCGATTACTTCATCCTTGGCCTCGCGTATGGTGTGAAAGCGCTGGTCGTGCAGCCGTTCCACCTTCAGCGAACCGAATAGCGACTCTGAGCAGGCGTTATCCCAGCAGTTGCCCTTGCGGCTCATCGACGGCGTAATGCCATGCTCTTTGAGTACCCCACAGAAGTCGTCGCTGGCGTACTGGCTGCCACGATCGCTATGAAAGATCAGCTCTGCCTTCTTGCCTGGAGTGCGTTTGAACCAGGCCATCTGCAGAGCATCGATCACCAGGTTGCGCTGCATATCCGGCCGCATCGACCAGCCCACCACTTTGCGGCTGAACAGATCCATGACTACAGCAAGAAACAACCAACCTTCGTCGGTCGCGATATACGTCAGATCTCCAACCCACGCCTGGTTGGGCGCGGCCACGATGAACTTGCGATCAAGCACGTTAGCCGCAACCGGAAGACTGTGCTTGCTGTCTGTGGTAACCACGCGGAAGCGCCGCTTGCCGCGGGCCTGGATGCCGTGCTTCTGCATCAGCCGTTGCACCCGCAGCTTGCCCACGCCAATGCCTTGCCTGCGCAGCTCCCGCCAGATGCGCGGCCAGCCGTAGGCTCCCCGATTCTCTGCATAGACCGCACTGATGTGGACCAGCAATGCTTCATCGCTCAAGTGGCGGCGCTGCGCGATCTGCCTGCACCGGACCCGATGCTGATGAAATCCGGAGACGCTGGCACGCAGCACCCGGCATTGCACCCGAATCGGCCAAACCAGCTTGTGACGTTCGATAAAGGCGTACTTCATCGCTGGCCCTTTGCGAAGAACGCCGTCGCTTTTCCCAGTATGTCGCGCTCCATCGTCACACGCGCTAATTCCGCTCGAAGACGCCGGTTCTCCATCTGCTCGGCACTCACTTGAGGCTTGCTGCTGGCGCCTTTCAAGGTTCCAGCTCGATTTTCCCTGACCCAATTGCCCAAGGTCTGTTCGACCACCCCCAGGCTGCGTGCCGCTGCCGCAACCGTCTGGCCCGACTCCACAAGCCGAACCGCCTCCTGCTTGAACTCCAACGTGTAACGACCTCGCGTACCGTTCCTCATCTTCGTCTCCCTTTCGCTATTACAGCAGCTTGGCAAGGGATACGTTTTTCGGGGGCAAGGTCAATATATCATGCTGATTTCATGAAAGATCGGAGTTTTTGCGAGTCACAACGACACTTTCCTTCCTCAATCAATTGATTTTAAATAAGTCAGCCGAATGAACGCCGACGACTCCGTGGAGATCTCACTTTACCCCTAGTCTCAAGGCGAGACCTCCACGCCAGGCGACGCTCCGGCCGGCACAACTACAAGGCTTTAAGAATGAACGACTTTCATTTTATGGGGTATCAACTTTCACCTTATGGGGTTCAACTTTCACCTTATGGGTGCACCCACAGGCTGAGCTTGAACTCGAAATCGAATTTATCTGTGAAACGGGACTGAGCAGTGCGCACGAGCCAGGTTCGAATCTCGAGACGATGGTCCGAGTTTGGCTGAGATGAGAAGTGATTATGCTGTTGGCTGCCCAGAGTAGGGGAAGGGAACTCACGGAATTGCCCGGTATGAGGTGTGAGAACGTCCGAGGAGGTTTGAAGAGAGCCTTGCAGAACTGGAGAACTCGACAAACTCCAGGAAAAATCTGGGGATACAATTGAGGATATCCGGAGCAAGTCGTGAAACTATATCCTGTGTTTTCAATCAGTATGACTCCCTGGGGGGCAGCCAATAAAATCAATAACTTACAGATGATATCATTCCTTTGTCCCTAATTGTGTCCGCACTGTGTCCGTTTTGGATATCCCTTGCGCGTGCTCAAGGCCATCGACGACGCGGTTCCCGTCCGGCTGATGAAGCGCGACCTGCCCTTTCTGGCCGAACGGCTGACCGCGATGCTGGACGAGCTGCGCCTCTCCGTTGTGCCCCTGCAATACGGCATCGGCAAGTTCAAGGGTGACATGGCATTTTTGTATGGCCGCCCGTCTGCCCACCGTTGCGAAATGCCCGCATATCGCGGGCGCCATCACCCGACGGGGTCTCTAGGGTAAGAATGAAGACGATTGATCTCTGGGGAGATTGCGATCGATCATCTGCCCAATCCCGCAGCAGGCGGGGCAATGGTTTGGAAGCGCTTCGGCTTGGCGGCCAAAAGCCAACAAATGGCGCAGAATAGGATTGAGGGGTTTGGCTCATGGCAAGTGTGTTTTTCTCGTACTCTCATAAGGATGAAGATCTCCGAAACGAATTAGAAGTGCACCTGTCAGGCTTGAAGCGTCAGGGTGTCATTTCGACGTGGCACGACCGCCGGATTACCGCCGGTACAGAGCTGGGATCTGCCATCGACGTAAATTTAAGTGCGGCGGACGTCATTCTTCTCCTAGTCAGCCCTGATTTTATAAATTCGGACTATTGCTACGAAAAAGAGATGGACCGGGCTATGGAGCGGCACAAGAGCGGCGTGGCAAGAGTCATCCCCGTCATCCTGAGACCCTGTGACTGGCACGGCCTGCCTTTTGGGAAACTGCTGGCAACTCCCACTGATGCTAAGCCGATTACAAAGTGGCCCGATCGAGATGAAGCATTTCTAAATGTCGTACAAGCTATCAAGGCCGCTCTTAGCGAACTCGGCCAGAAGCCGAGTTGACCAACACCTGTCGAGAGAGCCGAGACGAGACCGTGGGTAGAGCCCGTTAAAGAGAGTCTTAGTGGTCCTCGCTCCAGCAATCTCCGAGTCAGGAAAGAATTCACCGACCTGGACCGTGACCGCTTCCAGCATGAGGGCTTCGAGTTCATCGCTAAGTTCTTCGAGAACTCAATGCAGGAGCTAGTCGCCAGAACCCCCGGACTAGATCAGACCTTCCACCGTATCGACGTAAATCGTTTCACAGCGGCCATCTACCAGAACGGTCAGAAAATTCTGCAGAGGCTCCGCTTCGACTGGGGACGGACTCATGGGCAGGGATAGCATCGCGTACTCGATGGACGATAATCCCCAGCACAGAAGCATGAATGAAGCGGTCTCGGTGAAGAATGACGACCAGTCCCTCTACTTCCAGGCACTCGGCATGCAGTCGGGGGGTAGCCGGCATAAGCAGAAGTTGACTGCACAGGGAACGGCTGAACTGTTCTGGGAACTGTTTATCCACCCACTGCAATAAGGAAGACACCTGCGATGCTGCGCGCGGCTCTCAGCGGCAGAAATCCTTGCCATAACGAGCGGTCTGCGCCAGAGTGGGGGCCGGATGATATTATGCGTAAGCCGCCCACAAGGAAACGCGCTCGAAAATCGAAACCGAAACCCTGCGTCGGGCAGAGGGGACAAAGAGCCGACCGCCGCAGACTAAGGGATTGTAGCGGACGCTGACGCCCCCGCGCGGATGATTCTCGACAAGGTTGTGCGCTGTTGACTCAGCAGCGGCTTTGGCGAATGATAATTTTCAAAGGGAGGATTCAATGGCGATCATTGAAGCATACGTGACAGAGCACTCTGAGGGTCCACGGCCCTGTCAAGATTCAGTTAGCAGGGATTATCCGTCGATCTCCGCTGAGAAGCCTTGCATTGCCGAGTTGATCTTGCACACGAGGGCTGGAGAAAAGTTTCTTTGCAAGCGTCACGCCTCTTATGAACTGCGCGACAATCCTACGCTGCTTGCTGAGGCAGTAATCGAATTGTCCCTATCCGCTATAACAGCGTGATGCCTTTGGGGAGGCTCGTACTGCTCTCACCGTAATTGATGATTTTCTTCACTCAGGGAGCCCGCCGTCGCATTTATTTGACCCTAGGCGAGCTGGTGAAAATCCATGGCGGGGCAAGGCCGCGGCTATTTTGAATTGCGCATGGTCGCGCGCTTGAGCCAACGCCGGAAGGCTCTTAGCGGCCTCATTACTCGGACGCTGAGCCGATTGGAAAAGAATCGCCCATCTGTCTCTGTTACCGCTACAGCTACGAAATTCCGGCCTAAAATCCTGCTGCGAGAGCCGAGGGCGTCCACTAGTCGCTTCCACTCATCGTCGGTCGCACGGACGACCATTCGGGCGCGACTCGCAACTTCCAGCGACCACTCCCCCTCGTGTTTATCGCGCTCAAGTGGGAACAATCGCTTCCCATCCAAAAGGAAAGCGAGTCCCGCGATTCTTACCGGAAAGAGTGACAGATTCGTGACCACTATTCCGACACCGCACAGCGCGACGTCAGTTTCCGTTCCGTCCAGTGTCTCCCAATATGTAGGTGATTTCTTGACGATGATTCGCTCTTGGTCGCGTCGCCAATTCCAGTATGCAACCGCTCCCGTGAACACGATTGTGGCGGTTGCGGTGAGCACGGTGATCCACAGAGTGAATGTTTGTTCTGGAGTCATATGCCTTGTTGAAATTCTACCCCCATAACGTTCAAAGCTTCAGGAACGGAGCAGACTCACGCGCTCATGGATGGCCGATAGATCTGCCGTCATAAGGTCAATTAGGCGCATTTGGGCGCGCGCGGTATGGCACATTTTACGGCACACCTTATGCGGGGTGAACCCCTCTGTTGAGACAATCCGCAATTGGCACACTTGCCGTTCGATGGATTTTCGTACTTGGCGTTGCGCCTAACGGAGCCGCTGAGTTCCGAACTGGTTTGGATCGAAAGGTGAACCGCCCGGAAATCAGCACCACCGCGTGTTATGGCCGATTCGCAATCTCTTTCAGCTTGAGATACACGGCATTCGTCCAGCCGAAGCCGATCACATTCTGCTTGTAACCCGCGCTCACCGTCACCTGCGCATTTCCAGTCACCACGTTGTATTTTTCGCGGATCGTGCCATCGGCCGCAAAGCCGGCATCGACCGTAGCGTCGAAGTGCTGCGCAATCCGCGCGGCGTCGGCGCGAAAGCCCATCGCGTCAAGTCCGGCGACAGCAAGCCAGTTGGTCGGCGCCCAGCCGTATGGCTCATCCCATTGCAAGCCGGTGTCGGTGTTGCTGGTCGATAATCCTCCCGCCCGCTCGAACAAGCCCAGCTTGGCCTCCATCGGCTTGGCTTCTTCCCGCGTCGCCACGCCCGCCCAGAGCGGATAAAGCGAAGTAATAAAGGCGTAATTGGAAGGCTCGCGCGCACAAAATCGAAATCCGCGAAAACGCCCTCCTTCGCCTGCCACAGATATCGCTGGATCGCGGCCGCGCGCGCCTGGCCCGCCGGTCCCACAGCATCGCGTCCTGCGGCTTGCCCAGCAAGTGCGCCAGATGCTCCATGTCGCGCTCATAGCGATAGAGCAGGCTGTTCAGGCACACCGGCGCATAGTGATGTGTCGCGCCCGAGAAAGGCCCGAAGCGATTGCTCGTATCGAAGCCCGACTCGCGCATGGCGCGGTCGCCCTCGTAGAAATCGCGGCTCAACCGGTAGCCGCCGAGACCATGCGCGCATGCAAACCACGCTCGCATGTACGTCGCAACTCGTCTGCTTCAGCCGCGCCGCCTCTGCGGCATCGGGATGCTCTGAGCCCTTCACCAGAAAAGCTGCGCCGCCCGCCTGGGGATGCTCGACGAGCGCGCGGATCACATCGGGGTAATACGTGCTGTCGTCCGCCATCTCCGGCACTGGGCCCGATCCGTAGTCAAAGTAGCGCGCCAAGCCCGTTCTGCCCGCTCGATGTTCCGGCCGCGTCCATGTCGAGTAGTCTTTTTCCGCCACCGTGTACGCGTGTTCCAGCCAATCCCTGTGCCGCCACGCGCCCTGCCGGTGTCGAGGAAAGCTGGCGGGGTCCTCATAAACCGCCCGGATCATCGAAGTAAGAAACGGCGGCTGCGAACGCGTCAGATAGTACGTGCGGTTGGCGTTCAGCACTGCCCCGTAATGTTCCACTTCAAACAGGAAGTTGTCCACGATGCCCTTGGCCAGCGCTTCCTTGATGATCTGCCTCCAGTCCCAGCAGAATGAAGTAACTATCCCAGCCGTACATCTCGTTGAAGCGTCCACCGGGGACAACGTACGGATTGGGCAGATAGAGCAGGCCCGGCGCCGGGATCTCCTCCGGCCGCACGTCTCCTGTCTTCTCGATGCGCCGGGGCAGCCTGGCGATTTTGATCTGGCATGTTTGCTCCATTGCCGCCAAGCCTGGAGGCATGGCAATCTCCGCCGGCAGATAGAGCACCTGCGCACTGTTGACCTTCTCGTCGCCCAGCGACCGGCAATCCGTGAGGGAGCGCGTCAGGTTAGCCCACGCGGCGTGGATGTAACCAAGCGTGGCCTGCGCATCTGGCGTGTTCGAGAGGGGAGCCTGGGCGCCGGACGCCGCCAGCGCAGCCACGAAGAACAAGCACGGCAGCCTCATGCAAACAGCAATGCGCCGATGAGTCTTAAAATATGCCAGGATTTCCATTTTTGGATTCCGGAAGCTGTGAGTATACACCCTCATCGGCCCCGTTATTTTTGGGCCAATTGTAATGCCAGCCTTCGACCGGTTTGCGTTGCAGTCAGAGCAAGGATTCATGAGGCGATGGGGCGGGCCGGACTCATGAAGCTCGATAAACGGCCAATCTATGCGGACTCGCGCCTACGTTTCGTGCAGCGGAAGACCGACGTAGTTTTCCGCAAGCGATGTCGCGGCAGCCCGTGAGCTCATCACATACTCCAGTTCGGCCAGTTGCCGCTTGTGATCGAAGGCCGGCTCATTCTCAAATCGATGCAACAAAGAAGTCATCCACCAGGAGAAGCGCTGAGCTTTCCAGATTCTTTTGAGACACGTTGCCGAGTAAGCCTTTAGCCGTTCTTCTTCGTTGTCGCGATAGAACACGCGCAATGCCTCGACGAGATAATGCACATCGGCAAAGGCAAGATTCATCCCTTTGGCGCCAGTCGGCGGCACGATATGCGCTGAGTCTCCGGCCAGGAAGAGCCGGCCAAACTGCAACGGCTCCGCAACGAAGCTGCGCATGGGGGTCACGCCCTTCTGCAGTATCGCGCCCTCGGTCGGATGCCATCCATCCCGGCAACTCAGCCGCGTATGCAGTTCGCTCCAGATGCGATCGTCGCTCCACTCGGTTATATCCTCGTCCGGACGGCATTGCAGGTAGAGCCGCGTAATGTGCGGCGAGCGCATGCTGTAAAGAGCAAAGCCGCGGTCATGATGCATGTATACAAGCTCATCGCGTGACGGCGCTGCCTCGGCCAGGATTCCGAGCCAGCGCAAACGGATAAGTTCGCTCGTAAATAGTGAGTTTGCCCTCCGGGAACGACGGCCGCGAGATTCCATGAAAGCCATCGCACCCTGCAATGAAATCGCAGCGAATCTCATCCACATTTCCGTCTTTCTCCACCCGGATTCGAGGCCAGTCCCCATCAATGCCGTGGAGCGAAACCTCGCCGCATTCGAAGCGGAGGTCTCCACCGTCTGCCAAACGGCGGGCGATGAGGTCCTTCACCACTTCCTGCTGGCCATAGACGGTTACGCACTTGCCCGTGAGTTCCACAAATGGGATGCGATGCCTCACACCATCCAGGCCCAGCTCGATTCCGCCGTGGCTCAGACCTTCGCGGTCGAGGCGCTCGCCTACGCCCGAGTCCCTCAGCATCTGCACGCTGGTGTGTTCCAGCACGCCGGCGCGGACCCGCTCCTCGCAGTAAGCGCGAGACTTCGCTTCGAGAACAATGGAACTGATTCCATTGAGGTGCAGGAGATGCGAAAGCATCAGGCCAGCCGGGCCTGCGCCGACAATTCCAACTTGCGTGTCAAAGTGTCCCATCGCGCTCCAATTACCTTGGCTTCTCGCGATCGCCCAGGACTTCCTTTGCCGCATGAAAGGCCGCGTTTGCCGCAGGAACGCCGCAATAAATGGCGCAATGCATGAGCACTTCGCGAATATCCTCAGCAGTCACACCATTATTGGCCGCGGCGCGCAAGTGCATCCGCAACTCGTCGCCGCGATTGAGAGCCACCATCAGCCCGATCGTGAGCAGGCTTCGCGTATGCCGCGGCAGACCCGGGCGAGCCCAGATCTCTCCCCACGCATACCGCGTGATAAGGTCCTGGAAATCCGCATCGAAATCGTTCTTCGCTGCCTCGGCGCGATTCACGTGCTCATCTCCCAGCACGCTTCGCCGCATGCGCATTCCCGCCGCGTGGCGCTCCTTTTCATCCATCGCTGCGCTCCTTTGTTCCGAAAAATGCGAGAACTGCGCCGGCGAATTCTCCCGGTCTCTCCCACGCAGACAGGTGCGACGCATCGAGCTCGACGAGGCTGGAATTTCGCAGGGCGGAGTGCAGCGCCTGTCCCTCCGAGGGAGGCGTCGCCTCATCGTGTGCTCCCACAACCACCAGGCACGGCGCCTCGATGCCGCCAATTTCGCGTCTCACGTCGGCGTCACGGAGAGCGCCGCAACAGCCTGCATACCCCACCGCATTCGTGGCAGCGATCATCCGGCAAGCGGTCTGCATCTCTTCGGGGTGCTGCTCCCGGTAGGCGGGCGTGAAAAATCGCTCCAGAGTCGCCAAAGCCATCGGCTCCATGCCCAAACTCTCGACCATTGCGATTCTTTCGTCCCATCTCTCTGGCGGACCGAAGCTCGCAGCCGTGTTGGCAAGAATCATTCGGTCTATCCGCTCTGGCGCATGGATTCCAATCCACATCGCAACCAGGCCGCCGAGCGAAAGGCCGCAGAGATGCACGCGGCCGAGCGCGAGACGATCGAGGAGAGACAGCAGATCGCCGCCGAGCTGATCGGCCGTGTAAGGGCCCGGCGGAATGCTGCTCTTTCCGTGACCCCGCATGTCGTATCGCAGAACCCGAAAGCGATTCTCCAGCAAGGGAAGAACCTTATCCCACATGTGCAGGTCGGTGCCAAGCGAATTGGAGAATACCAGCGCCTCGCCGTCATCGGAGCCGCTCCATTCGTAATGGATCCGTACATCGCCGTTCTCAACCGTTGCCATCTGCTTCTCCCAGTACTCGCGCAATGAATCTTTGTGCGCTGCCGAGGTAAGCGCGAGGGTCAAGGAGCCGATCGATCTCCTCATCGCTCAGGTGCGCGGTGACTTCAGGCAATTGCTTCAGAACATCGGCAAGGTTCCTCTTCTCCTGGGCAGCGCGTTGCGTTGCCTTGCGCAGAAGATCGTGCGCGGCCGATCTCCCAACCTTGGGCGCGAGAGCAGCGCTCACTGCTTCCGACAGGGGCAAGCCGAGCAAGCCGTCCATGTTTGACTTCATGCGCGCAGCATCCACCTGGAGCCCTTGCGCAATCTCGCTGGAATAGGCCAGCGCAGCCGCTGTCAGGCGGAAGGCGTTCGGCACCGTCTCCCACTCCGCCTGCCACAACCCCAGGCCGCGCTCGTGTTCCTGCGGCATCGCAAGCAGCATAGTCGAAGCCAGTCCAGGCATCCTTGCATGCGCCGCCATCACTGCTGCGCACGCCACAGGGTTTTGTTTGTGCGGCATCGTGGAAGAGCCGCCGCGCCCTTCTTCTCTGGCCTCGAACGCCTCACCAACTTCCGCCTGCATCAGGAGGGCAATGTCCCTTGCGAATTTCCCAAGGGTTCCAGTCAGAATCGCGAGCACCTGCACCATCTCTGCAAGGTTGTCCCGCTGCGTGTGCCAGGGCAACTCAGGCTCTCGCAGATCGAGAATCGCGCGCCAACTCAGCCGAAACCGCGCCCCCTGCCGTTCCCAGCGCGGCCAGCGTGCCCACCGCGCCCCCGAACTCAAGCACCAGCGCCCGTTCTGCCGCGGACCGGATACGATCCCGAGCGCGGCGCAGCGCGGCGAGTGTGCCCGCCAGCTTCAGGCCAAGTGTCGCCGGTGGCCCCGGCTGCAACCACGTTCTGCCCAGGAGCACCGTTTGCCGATGCGCCCGCACCTGAATGATCAGGGCGCGGTCCAACTCCTCGATCGCCTCATCGAGCAACTTTACGCCGTCGCGCATCTGAAGCACGAGCGCCGAATCAAGAACGTCCTGACTGGTCGCGCCCAAATGAATGGCGCGCGCCGCGGTCTCGCTTTGCGCCTTCGCCTTCGCAGTCAACTGCCGGACAAAAGGAATGGCAACATTCCCCGCATCCTTCGCTTCCCGTTCAATGGTCTCCACGTCCACGAAACCTGCGTCGAGCAGCGATTCCAGCACCTCGCTCGAACCAGCCTCGGCGATGCCGTGCTTCTCCAGCGCGCACATGAGGGCCCATTCGAATCGCATCATTGCGCGGAGTTGCTCTTCCTGCGAAAAGACGCGTGTCATTTCCGGTGTAGAGAAGAGAAACGAGTTCAGGCCGTTGCTCATTGGGCTAACGCCGCTTTCTACCACTCGAAAAACACAGTCTCATCCTGGCCCTGCAGAACCACGTTCCACCGGTACGAGCTCGTCTCATGGTCCTCGAGTTGAGCGACAAGCGTGCCACGGCGTTCTGCGGGGATTCCTTCGAGCACGGGATCGGCGGCGTTGCCAGGCTCGTCAGCGAAGTACACACGCGACAGCAGATTACGAAGCAGACCGCGCATAAACACCAGTACAAGCATGTGCGGCGCCTGCATTCTTCCATCGCCCAGCGGCACCGCGATGGGTCTTGTCACTTTCGCCGCAAAGTTGCCGTCGTCGTCCGTTCCCACGCGGCAGAAGCCCTCGGGAAGCCCATCTCGATCTTGCGTTCGCGGCGGCGACGTTCCTGTGGAGCCCGGCGTCCAGAATTCCAGCATCGCATCCGATACTCCCACACCATCTGAATCGAGCACCCGGCCTCGAATTTCGATACTGCCGGCCGTGCCGGCCCCGACTGCAACACACCGATCGAGCATGTACTGCAGCCCGATTCGGAAATATGGCCCCACCGTTTGTGAACTGGTGGGGATCAGCTTCGCGCTCGTCGTCATCGGCGGGCCTCCTCAAATGGGGTGTCGCCCCGGCCGCGAAGCACGATATCCCATGCAAAGGCGAGGGCATAATCCGGTTCCGTGCGATCCATGTCGAGGCGGGAGATCAATCGCTTGCGCGCCGCTTCATCGGGAACGCTGTTGAAGATCGGGTCCAGCGGCTGCAGCGGATCGCCGGGAAAGTACATCTGCGTCACCAGGCGAGACAGAATTCCAGACCCGAACAGCGAGAAGTGTATGTGAGCCGGACGCCAGGCGTTGTAGTGGTTGCTCCAGGGGTACGCTCCCGGCTTGACGGTCTTGAAAAAATAATAGCCGTTATCATCTGTCAGGATTCGGCCCGCGCCCGTGAAATTGGGATCGAGCGGCGCGTCGTGATCATCCACTTTATGTCTGTATCGGCCTGCGGCGTTGGCCTGCCATATCTCCACCAGCGCGCCTCGAACGGGACGCCCGTCTTCGTCGAGCACACGCCCATGCACGAAAATGCGCTCGCCCAAAGGATCGCCTGCATGCTGCGCTGTCAGATCGTTGTCATTCTTGCGGACCAGGTTGTGCCCGAAGACAGGCCCGGTCCTTTCAGTAAGCGTCTTGGGGAGCAGCACCAACGGCATGCGCGGCGAGCGCGCAACCGACGAAACATAGGGCGGGTAGAGATAGGCAGGCTGTGTGCCTGGTATCGCTGGTTGTACTGGGTTGAGATCGATCAAGTTTCCTCCTTATACACGTTCCAATGCCGTTGAAGGCCGGCCTCATTCCGTTTCTCCCTGGATGCCGTGCGCGGCGGCCGTTCGCGCCTTCAGGTCGCGAAGGGTCTTCAGTTCCTGCGCGGTAGGCGCCGGCGTTTGTGCGCAATCCTCCGCAAATTGTATCTGCCAGGATGTATTCGTGGAAATCGTGCCGCGGTCCACGCCAGGGTGAATGCTGGCAACCTTTAGCTCGCGCGTGGCGGCATCCGGGCGCAGGATGCAGAGATCGGTGATCACCGCTACCGGTCCTTTGCCGGGCAAACCCGACGCTTCGCGCGCGTTTCCGCCGCTCAGAAACCCAACGGACGTGACGAAATCCAGCTTTTCAACGAAGGTCCGCCTGGATTGCTTGACGACGATGAGAACCTCTTTCGCCGAGGAACTGATCTCCGGTGCGCCGCCGGCTCCCGGCAAGCGCACCTTCGGTTTATCGTACGCGCCCACAACTGTAGTGTTGATGTTTGCAAACCGGTCCAACTGCGCAGCCCCCAGAAAGCCGACGTCGACGCGTCCGCCCTGCAGCCAATAACGGAAGATCTCCGGTGTCGATACCACGGTGTCTGCCGTTTCGGCCAGGTTGCCGTCGCCAATCGACAGCGGAAGAACGGGCGGCTTCGCTCCGATCGGTCCCGACTCGTACACCAGCACCGCTTCGGGAGCGTGTGTCAGCCGCGCCAGGTTGGCGGCCGTCGACGGAAGTCCGATGCCTACAAAACACACCGCGCCGTCGCGCAACATTCGCGCTGCGGCTACCGTCATCATCTCATCGGAAGTGTATTCAATGCTCACCGATACGCCGCCTGAACCTTCGCATCGCTTTGCAGGCTCAAATATCCGGCAAAGTCTTTGGTATTGAGAACGCATCTATCGAGCCATGCTTTGAAGCTGTCTCGATCGCGTGAGATTTGGTCCCACGCTCGATAGAATACGTTATCGCGTTCATAGTAGCCGTGCGCATACGAAGGTGTCGCCCCGCGCGGAACCTCGCAGACGGCCGTCACCACCCAACTGGGCAGAATGCAGGCATTCGGTGGAGCGTCGAGCGAGCGCACGCGCTCTTCAACAGTCACAATCGCCCGCTTTGCCGCCAGAACGGCCTCCTTCTGCACGCCCAGAATGCCCCACAAGAGAACATTGCCTTTTCCATCCGCCTTCTGAGCGTGAATCACCGTAACATCCGGGCGCACTGAAGGGGTGGCCGCAAGCACTTCACCCGTAAATGGGCAGGTCACGCTGCGTATCCTCTCATTCACCCGCGGATAGTCCGAGCCTGTATATCCCCGCAGAACCGCGAAGGGCAGGTTTGCTGCTCCCGCCACATACGCATTCGCCATATCGCTGTGGCTGCGCTCCTCGATCGCGAGTGGCCCAGGCCAGCCATTCTCCACGGCATCGCGAAAGCGGTGCAAGGAACCGACGCCGGGATTCCCGCCCCAGGAAAACGTGAGTTTCGCCGCACAACCGGCGCCGATCAACTGGTCGTAGATCACGTCCGGCGTCATGCGGATAAGCGACAGGTTGCGGCGCCGCTGCCGGATGATCTCATGGCCGGCCGCGAAGGGAATGAGGTGGGTGAAACCCTCCATGGCGACGGTTTCGCCGTCGTGCACATGGGCAGCAATCGCTTCCGCCAAGCTGAGCCACTCCGCCATCCGACCTCCATCGACTGACTGCCGTCTATTATTACGCGAATGCACAGAGTTGTACAAGATGTGCGATAATCGGCTATCAGGAGTGCAAAATGAAGCCAGTAAAACCTCCAACCAGTCCATTGAAGAGCGCGCCGGTTGGCGAGTTTGCCGCCCAGGCGGGGAATCCCGATTTCGTTCTTTCGCTCGCCAGAGGCCTGCGCGTGATCGAGAGCTTCGAGGGGCATCGCGAGGGGCGCAGCATCGTCGAGATTTCGCAGTCCACCGGCCTCTCGCGCGCATCGATTCGCCGCATTCTGCTCACACTGGAACTGCTCGGTTATGTCGAGCGCTCACGCCAGGTCTATCGCCTCAAGACCCAGGTTCTGCGCCTTGGCTTTTCTTTCCTTTCTTCGTCGTCGGTGGTCGAAGCTGCGCGTCCCGTTCTCGAGCGCATCACCGAGCAACTGCACGAATCTTCCTCTATGACAATGCTCGACGGCGGACAGATTGTATACGTGGCCCGGTCGGCAGCCAGCCGCGTGCTTGCCGCCGGTCTCTCGGTTGGGAGCCGCCTGCCTGCCTACTGCACTTCGATGGGCCGAGTCCTGCTCGCAGCGTTGCCTGACGCCGAACTCGAAACCTACTTGCAAGAATTGAAGCCCAGGGCAAACACACGGAATACCATCACGCGAATTGCGCAGCTCAAGAAGGCTATCCTAAGCGTGCGAAAACAAGGCTACGCGGTCGTCGACCAGGAACTGGAGCTTGGTTTGCGATCGATCGCGGTACCGGTTTCCACGCGCAGCAACAGGGTTGTTGCGGCAATCAATGTCGGAACTCACGTGTCGCGTGTCGAACGCGCCACCCTGGTAAACCGCTGCCTCCCCGTGCTTCAGGAGGGCGCACTCGCTCTTCGCGACATATTGATCTGATTTTGCGGACCAGGGTCCGGGCCGAATTTCAGGCCGGCGCGCACGGAGCCGGCTCCGTGGCGCAACGCAGGACCCCGAGGTTAAGACTCTGCTCGAGTCTCGGCACAGGGATCTCTTGCTTCACTCCATTGAATTCAATCGAAACTTTGAATTTTTCGCTGTTCGGCTCCAGGCCGTCGAACTTGAAGTCGCCGAAGGCGTCGGTCGCGGTCTCAGCAAGCTTTTGTCCATCCTGATAGAGAAAGACAGATGCGCCGGCTGCGCAATCAGTAATTTGGTCCTTCTCGATGGCAACGCTTCCGGCGATGAAGCACGAATCGAAGCGATACAGATTCGCATAGTAAACCGCGGGACGGGTTCTGTACTCAGGGTGTAACGGCTGCAACTTTTCCCTTGCGGCGATGCGCTCCATCTCCTCATCATCGATAAATTCGACGCGCAGGGCGCCTGTAGGACAGGCCTGCACGCAGCGCGGCTGCTTCCATCCCTTATCGATCAAGTGCGCGCAAAAGGTGCATTTCTGCGCCAACTCGCGCTCCTCGTTCCACCAGATCATTCCGTAGGGGCAGGTACCGGCCAGTTCGCTGCGACCTTTCGCCTTCTCGGGATCGATCAGAACGATGCCGTCCTTTCGCCGGTAGATTGCGCCTTCCGATGCCGCGACGCAGGGCGCATCGGCGCAGTGCATGCAGGTCGTGGGCCGATAGGCAACATCGATCAGCGGAAACTCTCCGCGCTCTTTGCGCGCTACATCCATCCAGCGCTGGCCGTGGCGGGGCTGGGCGATGGAGTAACCCGGCCATTCGTTATCGACGTGCTCGTCTTTGCAGGCCAGGGTGCAGTTGTTGCAGTCTTCGCAACGTGCGACATCGATGATCATGCGCCACTTTTTCATTGCTGCGCCTCCGCGCTCACGCCACGGCCGGCTCCCACTTCTCAACCTCGATCAGGCACGAACAAGGCGGCCATGGCATGCGACTTCTGCGATCATCATGCTGGCTAGGGGTCAGCTGGTTGATGCAGCCTCCGCGATCGGCCGAGTGGCCCGGCTCTCCTACCGGATCGTAGATTGCCGAAGCCTCGTAGGAGTGCACCATCCCCGGAGGCACACGCTCGGTCACCTGGGCGGCGCAAATCACCGCTCCCCGGTCGTTGAAAAGTTTGACCAGATCGTTCTCGCGCGATGCCGCGCTCGCTTGCGTCGCGGGAATTGATGCGCACAATCCAGTAATAATAGCCGTCGATCAAAACGCGATGATCCTTGACGTCATTGATGGTGCTGTCCTTGCCGTCGCTCTGAGTATGGAAGGTGAAGCGCGGATGCGGCAGAGATCATGTGCAGTGGATATTTGGCGTAAAGATCGGTGGCGTGCGGCCCTTCCCAGGCGGGAACATACTTCAAGATCGGCTGCCGGTCGGGGTCGTCCGGAGCCAAGCGCTTCAGGCTCGAAGATTCAAACTCCAGCTTGCCCGACTGGGTCTGCAAACCGTGACGAAATTCGCCGCTATAGTCTCCCGGCAAGGGCGAGGCCTCCGGAGTATCCTTTCGCCGGCCTTCGGCAAACCAGCGATACGAAACCGGATCTCGCATCGCTTCAGATGGCGCCGGCACCACGTAGTAGCCCTTCTTCAGAAACTTTTTCCACGAGATCTGAGTGGGCAGATCGGTGGCGTCAAATAAACGCTTGCACCAGTCCAGCTCGGTGGACCCTTCAGAGAAGATGTCGGCCACGCCGAGCCGCTTGGCGAGGTCGAGAAAGATCTGGAAGTCCGATTTCGACTCGCCCAGCGGCTCGATGCACTTGTGCTGCAGCACGGCCACGCGGTGATTGCACTGCGTGAATGAGTGATGGATGTATCCGCTGCAATTGGCAAATTCGCTGATATCCCAGCGCTCGAAGTTGGTGCAGGCGGGCAGAATGACGTCGGCAAACTTGGCCTCGCCCTCGAACCAGATCGATTGGTTGACGACGCACTCCAGTTTGTCGGTGCGATACATCCTCACATAGCGATTGGTATCGGTCATGGTGCCGAAGTGCGAGCCGCCGTATTTGTAGTAGAGCTTTACGGGCGAGTGGCCGGGCGCGGGATAGCTGGAACTTAAAGAACTGTCCTTCGATCGTGCGCGGATCGGTCGGATAGCCCTCGCACTCCCCGTCCATAATCGCCTCGGGAATCTTCATGCCGCGGCACCGCTTGCTGAACGGAGTTCGGAGTCGGCAACTGCGGCATCTTCTGGTAGAGATTCATGGCCATCGCCGTGCCGGCCAGGTCTCCGGATAATCCGCCTTCGGAATAACCGGGAAAATAAAAGCGCGTATCCACGGGCGCGCCTTGCTGCAGGCAGCCGATGTTCACACCGGGCTTGCCAAGCCCCTGCATGGCCATCAGGCAGACCATTCCCCGCGCCCAGTCGGTTCCCGTTGCAGTTCGGCAAGCGGCGCCGAAACCGATTAAGCCCGCCGGCGGCAAGATAGGTCTTCTTCGTGCCCCATTCCCGCGCCAGTGCGCGCACGTCTTTGGCCGGTACGCCACGTTTCGCTCTCCTGCCACTCCGGCGTCTTGGCAACGCCGTCCTCCTTGCCGAGCGATGTAGTCGCGCCACTTCTCAAAGCCCACGGTGCGCGTCGGCAACGTATTCCTTGTCGTAAAGCCCCTCGGTGATCCACACGTAGGCGATGGCCAGCACCATGGCGCTGTCGGTGCCCGGCCGCGGCGCCAGCCACTTGCCTCCCAGCCAGGCCGCCGTGTGGTTGTAATAGGGATCGATATGCACGCAGGGAATGCCGAGTTCCTTCAGCCACTGGCGGCGAATCGTGCCCTCGTGCGCGCCGTAGACTCCGCCGGTCGCCTCCGGATCGCAGGACCAGAACACGACCATCTCGGCGTTCTTCATGCAGTCTTCCACGGTGCCGTAGGTCTCGCCGCCGCCGTTGTGCGCGCTATAGCCCCAGTGATGCGTCGCGCCCCAGTACCAGCCTTCCCAGCTATCGGGGTTATGCGCCACCGGGGTGGAGCCGATGATGTTGAAGAACCGGTTGCGCGCGCTGAGCCAATATCCCAGTACTCCCCAGGTGTGGTGCGAGCCGCTGCCGTTCATGATCGCGCCCGGGCCGTGTTCGCGCTTGACGCGCTGAATCTCGCCGGCCACCAGGTCCAGCGCTTCGTCCCAGCTGATGCGCTCGTAGCCCGAGATGCCCCGGTTCTGCGGATTGCGTTCGCCCTGCGGGTCAAAGTCCACGCGCTTCATGGGATAGAGCAGCCGGTCGGGCGAGTAAACCATCGACTTCCAGGCCAGCGTATGGCTGTTGACCGTGGTCTTGCGCGGCGGCGTAAAGCTCTTGCCGCGGGCCTTGATCGTCCATGACTGGCGCGTCTTGCTCATCGAACTCGATAGGAGTGATGCGCAGGATCTTGCCGTCCTTCACGATACACGAAGACCGGCCCGCCATTGGTGTTGCTGGTGTAGCGCATCACGCCGTCGCCCATGTCGGTGCCGTGGCTGGCGCCCAGCCCGTCGCAGCATGTTCAGCGTCTCGGAAAACCAGATCGTCAACTCGTCCGGGCCCTGAAGCTCGAATCTGAAAGTTCTTGACCGCGTGCAGATAGTCGAGTTGTTTCTTATTGGGCTTCAGCAATCGCGCAGCCAGCTCGGCATCCTGAAAGGCCATGCTCACATCGGCCGGCCAAACGCCTGCCTTCGATCGGACCTTTCCGTTCTCGAAGCGGAAAAAACGCCCCTGAGAGTTGTCGCGAAGCTTGATCGCCGCGGTAAAGTTCTTCTCCTTCAACCGCGCACGGAATTCGGGGTGTCGCCGTGCGGACTCGCGCAGCAGCTTGTCAAGGGCAATCAGTGTCGAGGTGAATTGTCGCTTCGCAAGCATCTTCGAATCCCTTCAGAAACCGAAGGCCCCCATGCTGAGGGATTTGAATACATTCAAGCGATGATTGACGGTGATTTAAATCACATTGTCCCGCCGCACACGGCCTGCCGCTCCTACATCGGGAGCTTCGTTAGACTGCTTTCTACGGCATTTTCGGAATCAACGTAGACTTTTTAAGAAGCGTGCAAAGTGGCTTTTTCTTGAGGAAAAAGCCACTTGAAGGGCGTGCTTTCGGTCTACAGTATTCCGAAAATGCTATAAGCCGCGCGTGGGCGCTGCGGGGAGACAAAACGGTGCTGGGGCGTGTTTCAAAAAATCCTTGCGTGTCAGGGCTCGACCGGGGCGGAGGGGCGATGGGGCGCCCTTTGGGCCGGGCCAGCCCGGGCAGCGCCGGGTCGCGTCCATGTGGCGTTCCATCCAAATTGCTTCGCATTCCTCCATTTCGTTCTTCCCATCGGAATGCTGAGCGGACGGTTCACCCTCCCAGCGTGAAGTCCACCCTGACCGTGGTCTCCACTTCCACCGGCTCGCCGTTGAGTAGGTATGGGCGATAACGCCACTGCTGCACGGCGTTGAGTGCGGATTGCTGCAAGAGCGCCGGGCCGCTGACTACGCGTAGATTCTCGATGGTTCCTGTGCGCGAGATGGTGGCCTGAAGCACCACCGTGCCCTGGAGGCGCATGGTTTTCGGTATGGCAGGATACTCCGGCACAACTTTGCGAATTAACATGCCACTCATGACGCCCGAGGAGACGTGCTGAGCCGGAGTCACTGTCAGGCGCACATTGGGATGCACGCTGTGGCCCGAAAACGGATTGTCCGCGCCCCACGGGCCGGTTTCGCCGTCAATCAGGTTTGCAACGTTGCCGGGCATGGGTTCCTCCCGCGTGCTGGGAATCCAGGGCTTGTCCGGAATCTGCGAAGGCGCCTGGACGACGCCAGCGGGCATCTGAGTGGGCGCGGCCTGCGCGTGCTCGGGTCTGACCACCGGCTTCGTCTCCTCGACTGGCGCCGGCGCTTCCATCAGAATCGCGCTTGCGATCTGCGGCAGCGCGTGGGGGTAGATGAGCGGGATGAAAACGAGCACAAGCAGGATGGAACTGTTGAAGGCAAAGCTCGCGAGCATCCAGTCACGGCTGCGTGTGTGGATTCTGCTCATGGATTCGAAGGTGGAGTCTTCAAACATGGCCGCCTCCCTCGTGCCGAATTTCAGTCGCGCCGGTTGGGAGGATCGGGGTCCCCACGGACTGGTTTTCGTCCGTGAGGTGAGAGGCAGAGGCCTTGCCGTAGAGCGTAGTGGGGCAACCCGCTCTGCGCGCCCTGGCGCGGGGAGCGGGGCTTTACGGCCCTCCGATCATCCCATTCGGTACCACTGTGCTTGTGTAGACACCACCCCCCGGCAAACTGTTCCCAATGTCTGCGAAAAAGATGGCGTCAAAATTGAGCGGCAAACGAATTTACGGCTCGCGAAAAGCGCGGCGCCCGCTGCTTTGCTGCTCCAGGCGCGCTTCAATCTGCCGGTTGAAGCGAATCAACGCGATCCACATGCCATCGTCGTCGCGCTTCCACACAAGCGCTCCGCCCAACTGGCCGGCGATGCGTTCGGGCGGCAGATCGTGATGCAGGCCGAAGTAGCGCTCGTCGAGTGCTTGGCCAAGCCGCAGTAGTGGCAAAGGCGGATCGTACTTGGTGGAAAAAACCAGGGCGGCAGAGTAGGCTTGTGGTTCCTGAGCGGCGCGCTCGATTTGCGCAGCTGTAAAGTCGTCGATTGCACAAACATCCCAGGGCTGCTTCACGTAACCCAGTTCGGGCCTGGTCAGCTCGTCGGTTGCGGGCCACGCCGTGAGCACCGTGGCGCCGGGATAGAGTTTGGTGAGCCGCGCAATTCCGGCCTGATGCATCCGCACCACGTGCGCGTAGGCCAGATTGTCTTCCGGCGAGAAACCGTAAGGTGGGTTGATGAAGAGACCCACCAGAAAGGCTGCGGCAGACAAGAGCGCGAGCGAGTGCCAGTAAGGCACGCGGCGGTAAAAGATAGTTATGGCTGCCAGCAGCACCAGCGGATACATGGGTAGCAGATAGCGCGTGAGCAGCGCGCCGCCCAGCACGCTGAAAAGCAGTGCATTGACCAGAAGCAAGAGAAAGATGCGCAGGCGGGCTGGCCGGTTAACCGTTGCACGGTCGTGGCCCTCGGCGTCTGGGCGGGGATCGAGCAGAAGAGCGGCGAATACCATCAGCACCGGCACGAACATGTTCATGTGCGCGGTGAGGTGGAGAATGCGATGGCCGAACGCGGCAGCGATGCGCAGCGGCGTGAATGTAGCCCGGGCGTTGTAGAGCAGAAATCCGGGATTGCCGAAGAGAAAGCCGGTTTTGGCGTAGTGATAGGCGTACCAGGCCGCCAAAGGCAGAACGCAGGCGCAGAGCCAGGCTGCTTCGAGCCAGAGCCGAGAGCGCGCCGGAGCGTCGCGCCGGAAGCCCTCCACTATGCTGGCCGCGCCCAAAATGAGGGGGATAGCGATGGCGGTTTCCTTGCACAGCGCAGCAGCGGAAAACCATAGCGCAGCAGCCCACAGTTTGCGGCCGCGGCTCGGCAGCGCGTACACAAGTCCCCACAGCGAGCACGCGGCGGCAAAGATGTCAGCATGGGCGAGCGAGCTCTGCGCGAACCAGATGGGGTAGAGGCCGGTGAGGAGCACGGTCCAGAAGGCGACCGAAACGACCCCGATGAGACGCATCGCCAACCGCCATACGGCGAGGAGCCCCAGCGCGGCCACCATGAGCACGGCTTCGCGCGTCACTTCAGGATAGAAGCCGCAAACCTTCCACCACAGCGCGAGGTAGATGCTGGGCAGCGGCGGATGGGCGTTGGTGAGCGTGCTGATGGGAATGAGCGACCCGGTGCGGAAGAAGTCCCAGGCCGCAGGAATGTAGTAGCCCGCCTCGTCCCAGTAGTACGGGAGACGCAAGAGCGTAAAGTGGCTGGCGTAGAGCGCCATGAATACGACCGGAAAGATCATCCAGAGAGGCAGCGGACGATCCAGACGGGGGCCGATGATTTTGCCGAAGCGCAAGCGGTTGCTCCTTGCAAAGGGCATGCGTGAAGATTCGCCGGGGAACTCCTGGACCAGATTCCTTGTTCCCTGTTCCCTTGCTCCCCCGGGCTCGTTGTTTCCTGCCTTAATTCACCGGCCCGCGCGGGAAATTCTGGCTTTGCGGTTCCAGATTGAGCTCGCCGAAGGCCTGTTCGTATTGAGCAAGGTTCTGGGCCAGCACGTTACTCAGGGCTTTAGCCTGCTGGGGGCTCAAGAAGATGGCCTGGTGGTTGCGGATGTTGACTTGCTCGGGGCTTTCACTGGAGGCAAGGCCGAAGACGAGTTGGAAATCCCACACGCTGACGCGCACCTGCACGCTGTTGGCGTAGGACTCGCGGTAATCGGGGGTCTGGGTAAGGTTCACTTGAGGCTGCTGCGGCGTTGGACTCATGATGCAAGATTACGACGTGAGGGGTGGAGCTGAGGAGGGCGGCTTTGTCGCACCTGTCACTCCGCACGACGAAGATCGGCGGCAAGAGGGCAGCCACCGCATTTGGCAATGCGGCCGCAATGTGCCTTGCCCACTGCCACGGTGAGCGCGTGAAACTCATTGAAGAGCTGAACGTGCGCGGGCGCGGGATCATTGGCGAAGGCATTGCGGGTGAGATCGGCAAGTGAATCGTAGGAGATTTTGGCGCGACCTGCCGGCGGCGCAACCAGTCCGTGCCGTCCGGCAATGCGCCGGAGATATTCATCGGCCACGGGAACGGTGTGACCGAGCGCGTAGAGCAGGATCGCATCGGCAGTTTCGGGGCCGACGCCGGGCAGGGCGAGAAGGCGCTGGCGCAGCACAGGAGTGGGCGTTGCGGCGAGAGCTTCGAGCGAGCCGCCAAACTCTTTGTCGAGCAGGTTGACGAACGCCTTGAGCGCGGGCGCCTTGCGCGTGATGAAGCCCGAGGGCCGGATGAGACGCCGCAATTTGGCGAGAGGAACGTCGCGCAGGCCATCAGGTGTCAGCGCGCCGGCCGCGCGAAGATTGGCCAGGGAGCGCTCGACGGCCTTCCACGCGGTGTTCTGCGTGAGATAGGCGCCGAGGATCACCTCAAACGGCGTCCTGGCCGGCCACCAGTGCTGCGGGCCGTAGGCGCGAAGCAACTCGTCATGCATGCGGCGCAGGCGCACGGCTGGACTGGTTTGTCGGCGGCGGTTCACGGCTATCTTTAGGATAAGGGTGAATGGGGCTGCGCGTTTTTCGCCACTCGACGGCAGATTAAAGGAGCTTTCCATGAAGAGTCACACGGAGTATCTGGTATTTGAGACGCGGAAGCGGCGGGAGATGGTGCACATCACCGACGACGTGGAGCAGATTGTGCGGCGCAGCGGCGTAAAGGACGGCCTGTGCTTTGTTTCGCCGATGCACATCACGGCGGCAATTTACGTGAACGACCTGGAAAGCGGGCTGATCGAGGACATCGGCAAATGGCTGGAGGAGCTGGCGCCGGCGCGGCCCGATTACAAACACCACCGCACTGGCGAGGACAACGGCGACGCGCACCTGAAGTCGCTGCTGCTGCACCACGAGACCACGCTGCCGGTGACCAACGGCAAGCTGGACCTGGGAACATGGCAGCGCGTCTTTTACGCGGAGTTCGACGGCCAGCGGCGCAAGCGCGTGATCGTGAAGGTGCTGGGGGTGGAGTGAGGTGGAAAGCGGAGCTGGCGGTGCAAGCGAGTGTTAGCGGAGTCAGCCGTTAAGCCGTGCTGACTCCGCTCGCTCCGCTAACCCCGCCAACTCCGCTAATACCGCTCACTCATCGTCTGTAATCTTCCGCCATGCGCCCGTGGCTTGCGCCGGGCTTTGCGCGGCGAAGTTGATCCTCGCGCGGGGCAGGACGACGAGATCGACGCGGCGATTTTCCGCGCGGCCTTCAGGAGTGGCATTGCTGGCGACGGGATGATATTCGGCGTAGCCGGCCGCCGACAGGTGGTTGGGGGGGATGGCATTCATTTCGAGAAAGATCCGCGCGATGCGCGTGGCCCGGGCCAAGGAGAGTTCCCAGTTGGAGTCGAACTCGGCGTTGTGGATGGGCACATTGTCGGTGTGGCCCTCGATACGCAAATCGTAAGGCGTGGCGCCCAGCTTGGCGCCAATTTCGCGCAGCGTGGGCAGGGCCTCCAGCTTGGGCACGGCCGAGCCGGAATCGAAGAAACCGGCCTCGCGCAGGCTGATGACTAAGCCGTCGCGTCCCATCTCGAGAGAAATGGAATGGTTGGCGACTTGGCTGGGGAGGGTCTGGGTCAACTCGCGGCGGAGGCGGTCGAGATCGTCCTTGACTTGAGCCGACGTGAGCAGGTCTTCATTCATCACGGCATTTGCGGGATGGTCTGCTTGGTCCGCGCCTGCGGCAGAGGAGGTCGATGGATATTGCGGCGCCACAGGGAAAACGCCCATGGAGCGGAAGGCGGAGTCGATCGCCGCGGACACCTGCATCTGTTTTTTCTGGTCGGCCTTGGCGAATGCGTAGAGCACCACGAAAAAACCGAACAGGAGGGTGATGAAGTCGGCATAGGAGACCAGCCAGCGGTCGTGTGTGACACGGCTGCGAGGCACGCGAGGGGTCATGCAGCGCGCTCCGTTTTCTCGCGAGTCGAGTCCTCAAGGAAGCCGGCCAGTTTGATCTCCAACATGCGCGGGTTCATGCCTTCGAGAATGGAGATGACGCCCTCGAGCATCATCTCGCGGCGGCGGTGTCCGTCGCGGATGCGGATACGCATTTTACCGGCAAAAGGCAGAAAGAAGAGATTGGCGATGCCAACGCCGTAGATAGTGGCTACGAAGGCGACGGCGATGCCGCGGCCCACCTCGTTGATGTTGTCGAGATGCTGCATGACCTGAATGAGGCCGAGGACGGCGCCCAGGATACCGATGGTGGGCGAGAAGCCGCCGGCCGATTCGAAGACGGCGGGCAACCGTTCCTCGTCTTCAGTGATGGAGTCGAGGCTGACGCGCATGATCTTGCGCAACTCCGCGGGCTCGGTGCCGTCGACGGCAAGCATGAGGGTTTGTTTAAGGAAGGGGTCCTGGATGGCCTGCAGGTCGGCGTCGAGAGACACGACGCCGTTGCGGCGGGCCTTGTTGGCGAAGGCGACCAGTTGGCGAATCAGATGGGTGTCATGCTTGCGCGGAGCGGCGAAGATGTGCGCCAGGCTGCGAAATGCAGCCGCAACCGTCGTCAGCGGGAACTGGAGCAACACCGCGCCCAGTGTGCCGCCAAAGACAATGAGCGCCGCAGTGGGCTGCAGAATCTGGCCGAGGTTGCCGCCTTCGATGAGCAAACCAGCGACAATGCCGGCCATGGCCAGAAACACTCCGCCGATGCTCGCTTTATCCATGTGCTGTTCCTGTTGCAGCTCTTGAATGACGTGCGGAAATCGTGCTGTTCTTACCGGTCAGGATCGTCGGCCTTCTTGGGTTGCGGAGGCGGGTTGCCCGGCTGACCGGCAACATCCAGACTGGCCAGCGCTGCAACGCGCTCCAGATCGCCGAAATTGTGCAGGCGCCGGGCCACCACGGCTAACAGGCGAGCGCGATAGGCAAGAATCCGCTCCATTACCTCGGCGATTTCTTCGCGCACAATCAGCTTTTCGCCGTTAATCAAGGTCAGCATCGTATCCGGAGAGGCTTCGGCGGTCTTGATCAGATCGCTGTTCAGCACCATGGGATGGCCGTTGAGCCGGGTCAGTTCGATCATTGCCCAATCTCCTTCGCAGCAGTTATCGGCAGACGGCGCGAAAGGTTAAAAAATTAGAACAAATGGGACAGAAGTGTCCTCCAGCAGGGACACAAAATGCGTATTCATAAAGTCCAAAAGGGCCGCGCCGAAAAAGGGGCCAGATGCGACGGTTCCGAGCCGTGAGCAGCAACCCAGGGTCAACCAAAGGGAAGCGCATCCGGAGATTGGGCCGCAAATCACCGCATCCAACAAGGAGAACCCCATGTCCCTGGGTGTCTTGAACAACCTCTCCGCGGTGTATGCGGAGAACAACCTGAACAACACCAACAACAGCCTGATCAACCGTGCTGCAGCAGTTGTCTTCCGGCTCGAAGATCAACTCCGGCGCGGACGATGCAGCCGGCCTTTCGCTGGTCGACGGCCTTCAGGCCAACCAGACGGCGCTCACGCAGTCGGAAACCAACGCCACAGAGGGCGTGGGCCTGTCTGCAGGTGGCCGATGGCGCTCTCTCGCAGGTCACAAGCCTGCTCAACCGGGCCGTCACGCTGGCTACCGAAGCCTCCAACGGCACCCTCAACACCACGCAGGATGCGGCTGCCAACCAGGAGTACCAGTCGATCCTGTCGGAAATCAACAACATCGGCTCCACGACCACCTACAACCAGGAGGCGGTCTTCGGCTCCAACACCAACATCTACACCGGCGACTCTTCGACGGCGGGCTCATCGATCGACGATCTGAACATCCGTTCGCTGTCGTCGTCCAACGTGGGCGACACCGATGGCGTGATGTCTTACACCAGCAGCGCCACCTCAGGCGCTAACGGCGAGTTCTTCAACACGGGCGGTGCCGGTGTCGGAACCACTGATTTCGACGCTACTGGCACAACTGCAGACACTCTCACTTTCAATTATTTGACGAGTTCGGGTAGCACTGCGACCAAGACCGTCACCGCCGCCGTCGGCGAATCTCTCTCCAATGTTGCTTCAGCGATCAATGGGCTGGGGTTGGGCTTGACTGCCACCGTAACCAATGCAACCGCGGCAGGACTCGCGGCGGACACGGACGACGAAGGTATTCTGGTCACCGGTTCGATCGGAACCGGCGGAGCCTCCGCACTCAGTACGGCTAGTTACTCGGGAGCTTTGACTTCCGGATCCGCGAATACCAACGTGCTTTCCGGCTCCATTACTCTTCAGTCGGGCTCCGATTCGGCGCAAACCATCACCATGGCTCAGGTGAACGCTGCCGAGGGCGGTTATACGATGGCCGATCTTGCCACCTATATCACCTCAGACACAGGCCTGGGGGTCACCGCAACAGCGGCGGCCGGAGGTGGGTTCACATTGGCTAGCGCCGCCGGCGCTTCGGCGGGGCTGACCGTCAGTTCAAACCTTACTGACACCACAACCCACAACACTGAAACTTATACCGCGAACGCTGCCTACAGCAACTCAGTAAGCATAGCTCTCGGCACGGCCGGCGTCACAGCTATTGACTCTGGCGCTACATCCAGCACGTCCGCGACGGCGACCATGAATTACGCGGATGCAGCCGGTGCGACTTTGGGCGGAACCGATCTGGGCAGCCAGGCTGACGCGCAGACTGCGTTGACCTCGCTGAACGCCGCGATCAGCGACGTGGCAGCACTGGACGGCTACATGGGAGCACAGATCAACACGCTGAACTCCGTAAGCCAGGTGCTCAGCACACAACAAGAGAACGTGCAGTCGGCGCAGAATGCAGTGCAGGCTACCGACTACGCGTCCGCAACCTCCAACATGTCCAAGTACGAGATCCTGAGCCAGACCGGCATCTCGGCTTTGGCGCAGGCCAACAGCATCCAGCAGGAAGTAACCAAGCTGCTGCAATAACCAGGGCCTCAGCGGACATCTCTTCGTCCGTGGAACGAAGTTAACCGCGGTCCGCCACGTGAATTCAAAGGCCGGCGAACCGCTAACCAAAGAAGGGCGTCCGGGAGGGCGCCCTTCTTTGCGCATGGATGAATTGCATAAGAGATCGTTTATGAGAATTTTTCCATCCGGCTCAGGGCCGGCTGGTTCTCAGGCTGCACGGGTTCTCTGAAGGAGGGTGCGATGGGCACGGTGGGGCTGAGTTTTGGGTCGCCGACAAGCGGAGCG
Source organism: uncultured Acidobacteriaceae bacterium (assembly GCA_963799445.1). Classification (GTDB taxonomy): domain Bacteria; phylum Acidobacteriota; class Terriglobia; order Terriglobales; family Acidobacteriaceae; genus Telmatobacter. Next base: position 32,230 of record CAWCXX010000105.1, read on the forward strand.
GGCTTCGACGTGAGTTCGACTGTCGCTGAGATCGTGGGCAATCTTCAGAATGTCGAGACGCCGTGGAAGAACCAATTGACGGCGCTCGAAAGCCAGGACACCTCGATCTCGAACCTGGGCACGCTGTTCTCCAATCTCTCCAACGATATGAGTTCGCTTACCGACTTTCAGGGAATCCTGGCGCAGAAAGAGGGCTCAAGCTCCGACACCAACGTGCTCGAACTGACCGCGGCGACATCGGCGGCGGCGGCGGGAACGCACACCGTCGTGGTTCAAAACCTCGCCGAGACCTCGAGCGGCTACATGGCGGAGATCGCCAACAGCGCGGATAAGCTTTCGGGCTCGGTCACGCTGCAAGTGGGCAGCGGCACGGCGCAAACCATCACGGTCGGCTCCTCCGACGACACCCTCGCCGGCCTGGCCTCGGCCATCAACGCTTCCGGTGTGGGCATCACCGCCAACGTGCTCACCGACGCCACCGGCTCGCGCCTGAGCCTGGTGTCGGGAACCTCCGGCACCGGCGGAAACATCGTCGTCAGCAACAACTCGCTCAGCGCCGCCGCCAGCAACACGCTTAGCGCCACGGTGACGGCGGGCGGTGGTAGCCAGGCTTCGACCGCGCTCCTGTCGGCCGTCGCCAGCTCCAGCGAAACGCTGGCCAGCAGCGGCTCGCTCCAGGTGACCGTGGGCGGCAACAGCCAGCAAACCATCTCCATGAACACTGTGAGCACAGCCGAGGGCGGCACGACCTTGGCCGATCTGCAGCAGTACATCTATAGCAACTCTTCCGCTTTGGGATTCACCGCTTCGATCGTGAACAACAGCGACGGCACCGCGAGCCTCCAGCTCACGTCGAATACCGCCGGCAGCACCGGAACGCTCGCCGTCAGTTCCAGCCTCGTCGACGCCAGCACCGCCTTGGCTTACATCCCGACCGTCACCGGCGCCAACGCCAACCTGACGGTGGACGGCATCAACCTGACCAGCGCCTCGAATACGGTCACCAATCTGATTCCCGGCGTGACCTTTCAACTTCTGGCGCCGAGCGCAACGGAGACGGGCGGCAGCCTGGAACAGGTTCAGGTGGTGATCAGCAACGACAACACGGCCGTGGAGAGCACGGTCAACCAGTTCGTGACCGATTACAACTCGCTGGTAAGCGCCATCAACACCCAGGAGGGCAACACCAGCTCCGGCACGCCCAAACCGCTGTTTGGATCTCCTACGCTGTCGCTGCTGCAGCAGCAGCTATTGAGCGGCCTGAATGCGCCAAGCCCGAACGGTTATTTGGATTCGATCCCCACGGATAACGGAACCACTCTCTCCGGCTCGATGACGATCCAGGTAGGCAGTGGGACAGTGGAGAACATCGTGATTGGCGCTGCTCCGGGCTCTCCGGCAGCCAACACCGTTTATACCGGGTCGGGAAGCGATGGCAACACGCTGGCCGCCATCGCCGGCGCCATTGACTCGGCCGGCATCGGGGTGCAGGCCGGTGTAGCGACCAGCAACGGCGAATCGACGCTTACCTTCGCCTCCGAGACTGCGGGATCGAGCGGCGCCCTCAGCATCACCTCGGCGATCGTGGCCAGCGCGCCCACGCCATTGAGCTACGCGGACGCCGGCTACACCAGCACCACCGCGGACAGCGGAACATTCGGCACGGCGGCAGCCGGGACGGACGCGCTTTCGGGCTCGATGACCATCCAGGTGGGCGGCGGGACAACCGAGAGCATCGTCATCCGCGCGGCGCCCAGCTCGCCGGCGGCAAATACGATCTATACCGGGAGCGGAGCGGACACCTTGTCCGATGTGATGAGTGCCATCGGCGAGGCCGGCCTGGGCTTGAGCGTGGCGTTGAACAGCGCCGGAACCGGGCTTACGCTGACCTCATCGGCCGTGGGCGCGGCCGGGGCGCTGGCCGTCACATCGAACATCGTGGACACCACGAGTCCAACCAATACCAGGTTGAACTACAACGATTCATCGGACATCAACAACCTGACTTCGCTGGGCATCAGCGTAAACGACGATGGATCGCTAACCTTCGATGCCGATTCGCTCGATTCCCTGCTCAACTCGGACTATAACGGCGTGGTGGGCTTCTTCCAGGATGCAGGCAGTTTGGGGCAGACCTTCGCCAACATGCTGAACAACGCCGGCACAGGCTCATCGACGGGAATCCTCGCCCTGGCTCAGAGCTCCAACAGCAGCACGGAATCGACGCTGAACGCGGAGATCTCGAAGGAGCAGAGCTATATTTCAGCGCAGCAATCGAGCCTGACCACGGAGTTGAACGAAGCCAACCAGACCCTGCAACAGTTGCCGACACAGCTGGACGAGATGAACGAGCTTTACTCGGCGATCACCGGTTACGACCAGAACCTTGACGGATAGGAAGAATCGCATGGCAAGTTATCGTGAACACGCGCTGGATGGCGCTTCGGCCGTCGATCTTGTGGTGGCGCTTTACGACGGCATTCTGCGCTTCTTGTATGCGGCGATCGCGGCAGTGGAGCGGGGCGATGAGAATGGCCGCAGGGCGGCGGTCAAGCGCGCCCTCGACATCATCATTCACCTGCAGGCGCGGCTGCGCATGGACGTCGGCGGCCAGCCGGCGAAGTCGCTGAGCGAGTTTTACGCCGCCATCTTCGCAGAGATTCTGCAGGGCTCGCAGTCGGCCTCGAAGGCCAAGTTCGAGCACGCCATCGATTGTGTAAGGAATGTGCGCGACGCATGGCGGCAGGTGGCCAAGGACTCTGACGCCAATCCCGCCTCGCCCAGGGCGATCGCAATGCCTGCGCGCCAAATCGCCGAAACCGGCGGTTCCGGCGGCAATGCGGCTACGGTATCAAGCTGGACCGCGTAAGCAGCTCGATGGAGCGTCTATGCTGCTGACTCGCCGACCCGCTGACTTGCTGACTCGCTAACCCGCTACGGTGAGCTCTTCTTCCAGCTGCTGCTTCTGGTAGAGGCTGGCGTAATAGCCGTCGAGGGCGAGCAGTTCGTCGTGGCGTCCGACCTCCACGATCCGGCCTTTGTCGAGGACGGCGATGCGGTCGGCGTTGCGCACTGTCGACACGCGGTGCGAGATGAGGATGGTGGTTGCGGCGGCAGTGTACCCGCGCAGGCCCCCAAGGATGCGCTCTTCAGTGTATGTGTCCACGCTGGCCAGCGCGTCGTCGAGAATCAGAATTGCCGGGCGGCGCAGCAGGGCGCGGGCGATGGCAGAACGCTGTTTTTGCCCTCCCGAGAGCGTGACGCCGCGTTCGCCCACCATGGTTTCAAAGCCATGCGGAAACTCCTCGAACTCCATGCGGATGTGCGCGGCTTCGGCGGCTTCGAGCAGTTGTTCGGCATCGGCGTGGGGCGCTCCGAAGGCCAGGTTTTCACGGATGGTTTCGCTGAACAGAAATGTTTCCTGGGGCACCATGCCGATGTTGCGGCGCAAAACGGCCAGCGGATAGTCACGCACCGGCCGGCCATCAATCAAGAGCGAGCCTTCGGGCGCTTCGTAGAGACGCGTAATCAGGTTGACGAGCGTGGTCTTGCCGCAGCCGGTGGGACCGACGATGGCCAGGCTCGATCCGGCGGGAATTTGCAGCGAGATGTCACGGAGCACAGGCGCGTCGCCGTAGCCGAAGGTGAGATGGCGAAATTCAATCTCCCCATTCAGCACCGCCTCCGGCGAAATCGCTGAATCGGCGTAACGGTTGTCGATGGCGGGCTCGGCTTTGAGCAGCTCGTCGATGCGCTTAACCGAGGCCGTTCCGCGCTGAAAGATGTTGATGACCCAGCCCACGGCGATGATGGGCCAGATGAGCAGAGTCATGTAGGTATTGAAGGCGACGAACTGGCCAACGGAAATGCGATGCGCGAGAACCTGGTGACCGCCGGCCAGCAAGGTAATGATCAACGACACGCCGAGGATGAACTCGAGCGTGGGCCATAACATGCCCATCAGTTGCACCAGGCGCAGGGCGCGGCCGATGTACTGGCGGTTGAGCCGCTCGAAGAGGCCGATCTGGGACTCCTCGCGCGCGAAGGCGCGGATGAGGCGCACGCCGGAGTAGTTTTCCTGGGCCTGCGCGGAGATGTCGGAGAAGCTGGCCTGGATGCGGTCGAAGCGGTCGTGAATTTTGTGGCCGAGATACTGAATGAGGATGCTCGCCAGCGGCATGGGCGCCAGCGCCACCAGCGTGAGATAAGGGCTGATGTGCAACATGAAGACCAGCGCGAAAACACCGAGGAAGATGGTGTTGGCGCTGTACATGAGCGCCGGCCCCAGCAGCATGCGCACGGCGTTCAGGTCGTTGGTCATGCGGGCCATGATATCGCCGGTGCGGTAGCGCTGATAGAAGCCCGCGTCCTGCAGCTCCAGCTTGCGGAAGAGATCGTTGCGCAGGTCGAACTCGATGTCGCGCGAGATGCAGATGAGAATCCAGCGCTGCGCGTAGAGAAACACGCCCTTGACCAGGATGATGCCGACGAGGAGCGAGGCAAAGACCAGAATCAGTTCCTGGGTCGTCCCTTTTTCGATCCTGTCGATGGCCATGCCCAGAACTCTGGGAAACTGGACGGCGACGATATTCGTGCCCACACACGCCAGCGTGCCCCGCACGTATCCCCAGCGGTAGCGGCGCATGTAGCTGTAGAGCGGGGCAAGATCGCCGAGCATAGTCCTATTGTACGACTCGCGCGATTCGCGTTAGAAAACGGCACTGGGACTCGTTCCCTGTTCCCTCAGTCCCTTAGTCCTTTGTTCCCTGTTTTTACGTCGGCGTCCTCAGCAGCAGATAACCGCCGACGAGTCCGAAGAGGATGTCGGAGGACCATGCGGCCATTGCAGCGGGTAGATAATTGACGCCGCCCATGGCTTCAAAAAGGCCGTTCACGACCCAGTAGGCGAGCGCCACGGCGATGGCCACGGCAATGCCGGTGAGCGAGCCGCGGCGGCCCATGGAGAGCGCAAAGGGAATGGCAAGAACGGCCATAACGACCGCGATCAGCGGGTAAGCGAGTTTGTGCCACAGCGCAACGCTGAGGCGCTTGGTGTCAAAACCGCTCTGGCGCAGGTCGTGGATGTAGCGGTCGAGCTGGCCGAAGTTCATCTCCTGTGATTGCAGGTCTTCCTTCTTGAAATAGTCGGGCGTGGCATGGATTTCAGGAAAAGAGGTTTCGAGGAAGGTGCTGTAGGAAGTCACATTGGCGCCCTCGATGTCGCGCACCCAGCCGTTCTGGAAGAGCCAGTCGCCGATATCGGAATCCCATACGGCGCGCTTGGCAAAGATGCGCCGCGTGAGTTGGAAGGTGGAGGGATTGAGCTCAAAGATGGAGAGATTGGCGAATTCTTTGGAGTCGGGGTCGAAGAACTGGTAGTAAAAGATGCGCGAGGGCTCGCCGGGACGGGATGGGCCGAAGATCCACTTCTGCTCGGGGTGCAGATAGGTTTGCGGCGGGCGGCCCTTGATGACATTGCGCAAGGCTTCCTGCCGGCGGTTGGCCTGGGGCAGATAGTACTGGTCAAAAACGAAAAGGCTGACGGCCAGGCAAACGGCGATGGCGACGATGGGAATCACCAGCCGGTAAAGACTGATGCCGGTGGCCTTCATGGCGGTGATCTCGCTGTTGCGATTGAGCACACCGAAGGTGACCAATGCGGCAATGAGCACGGCCAATGGCGTGGTCAGGTAGAGCATCGAGGGCGTCAGGTTGATGAGGTAGTCGCCGACGGTGGCGAGTGGGGTGTGGTTGCGAAGGATGTCGCCGATGAGATCGAAGAAGGTGAAGACGATCATGAGCAGCACAAAGCCGGCCAGCACCATCAGGAACATGGCGACGAACTCGCGCACGATGTACTCGTCCAGAATGCGCGGAAAGATGCCGTGGGGTCTGTTGCGCTGCGCGCGCGGCTGCAACCTGTCGAGGAATCCGGTGAGCGGGAATCCGTTGGTCTTGGCCGGTACCTCAAGTTTGGGCAACCGAGAGGCCCAGGCAGCGACGACTGCTAAGATGCGGCCGCCGCTTGCCATCTGCCAGAGCAGAAAGATGCCCGTAGCAGCAAAAAGCAGGTTGGCCGACCACACTGCAAAGAAGGCGGGGAATCTACTCTCGCGGCCCAGAGCGGTGCCGGTGGCTGATAGAAAGTAGTAGACGAAGACCAGCAGGATGGTGAAGACCACACCGGAGCTTTTTCCGCCGCGGCGCGAAGCCACGCCCAGCGGAACACCCACCAGCATCAGCACCAGGCAAGCGGCGGGAAAAGCAAATCGGTTGTAGAGTTCGATCAGGAAGCGCTTGGCGTCTGGTCTCCCGTGCAAAATGCGAATGCGCTCGAACAAGACGTTGATGGGCAATGCGTAGAGCGCCGTGTCCAGGCGTCCCAGGTGCACGTCGCTCTGCTGGCTCAGCACCAGAGGCATATCGGTGGTGGTAAACGTGGAGATGTTGGACTGTCCCGGCTGATCGGCCACGGTTTCATCGCGCAACCCGTCGCGCAGCCGCATGATCAGCTCCTGGGAGTTGTCGTTGACCACGGTGCCAGAGGTGGCGGTCGTGATCACCGGATTGGCGCCGTCGCTGACGTCGGCCATGAAAACCTGGCGCCAGTTGGCCGCGCCAGCGCCGGATCGAACGTCCTGCACATAAAGAACGAAGTTGTGAAAGTCCTCATAGAAGACGCGGGGCTGAATCTCGTAGGAGGCCTGCGAGGTTTCCAGCGCCTGCTCCATCTCGATGATGGCCTGATTGGCGCGTGGCGCGAGATACAGTGAGTTGCCCAGGCCAAGCAGCGTGCCGGTTACGGCCACGATGGAGGAGACGCGCACAAAGTAGCCGATGCCCAGGCCTGAAGCGCGCATGGCGACGATCTCGCTGTCGGCGGCCAGGCGGCTGAGTCCCAGCAGGATGCCCCACAGCACCGCCATGGGGATAGTGACCTTGAATAAGTTAGGCAGTGTGAAGAGGAAGACCTCGGCCACGTCTGCCCACGTGGAGCTGCTGCGCACCAAAACCTCAAGAATGTGAGGGAGATTGGGCATAAACAGAATGAAGGTGAAGAGCGCGCAGCCAATAAGGGTAAGGGAGATAATCTCGCCGAGGATGTAGCGGGTGAGGATGCGCACAGACAGGCCCTGAGCTAGTTTAGCGTGCTGAGGCGCTTGCGTGGCGCGGGTGACCGGCGGGTAGCGCGCCACCTTGTCGAGCGTAGCCATTTCGGCTACACTGGATGAAGGAGGTTTCCTATGCGCCAGGTGTCGCTGCGAGAGTTCCGCACGCGTGGAGCGAAGGCACTCACAAAAGTTCCTCGAGGTGAGACGGTGCTGTTGTCCGGCCAGCAGGGTCCGGCCTACTTTCTGGTTCCTGTTTTGGGAGATGTTTCCCTGCAGGATCAAGACCTAAGAACAGCCCTTGCGAGAGCGAGTTTGCGCGAAAGCTGGGCCTATGCCAAGGAAACGGGCACCGACAAAATGACGGACAAGGAGATTGATGCGGAGATCGCTTTGGTTCGTGCGGAGCGGCAGCTCCGAGCAGCCAAATGAGACTCGCCGTTCTCGATACCAATGTGATTGTCTCCGCAGCCATCAATGACGAGGGAACACCTGCTCGGATCGTGATGGATTGGGTTCTTGACGGAGATGTGCAGACAGTGCTCTGCACGGCGGTCGAGAGAGAATACATGGCGGTGATAGCGAGAGAAAAGTTCAGCCGCTATGGATTTCCTCCCTTTTGGTTGGGGCGATTGTTGGGCTTGAGCATGCGCCTTCCCGACCCGGCCCCGTGGCCGTTAGCTTTGCCCGACCCAAAAGACGCGCCGTTCTTTGCCCTAGCTCATGCAGCAGGAGCCTGGCTTGTAACGGGAAATCTCAAGCACTTCCCTAAGTCGGCCCGCAATGGAGTGACCGTCCTCTCGCCGGCGGACTACCTGGCGCACCTTACCGGCGAAGGCTCCCTTCCCTAAGCCGGCTACTCCTATTGAGTAGCTCGAATGGCCGCCCCCTGGATTTTCGGCAACTCCGAAATTAACTCACTAACTGCCACCCCCGCAGCCGCAAACTGTTCCCCAGAACGCAGACCGAGCTCAGCGCCATCGCCGCAGCAGCCAGCCAGGGCGTGAGCAGGATGTGAAACGCCGGATAGAAAACTCCCGCAGCAAGCGGAATGCCGAGCAGGTTGTAGCCCACCGCCCAGCCCAGATTTTGCCGCATGATGCGCAGCGTTTGCCGCGCCAGAGCGAGCGCCGCAGGGATGGATGAGGGCTGCGTGCGCAGCAGCAGCACATCGCCGGCTTCCTGGGCGAGATCGGCGCCTGTGCCCATGGCGATGCCGGCGTCAGCCTGGGCGAGAGCGGCTGCGTCGTTGATGCCGTCGCCGACCATGGCCACGCGGAGGCCGGAAGCTTGCAGCGCGCGAATGCGGGCCAGCTTGGCGGCCGGATCGAGACCGGCTTCGAACTCGGTGATGCCTGCCTGCACGGCAATGGGCGCGGCAGCGGCGTGCAGAGTCGCCGGTGAGCATCAGCACCCGCAGTCCGGCTTGGCGCAACGCACTGACAGCCTCGGCCGCGTCGGGACGCAGCGCATCGCGCGCATCAAAATATCCGGCCGCCGAAGCATCGAGCGCCATCCACAGACGCGTGACGCCCGGCTCCGGTTGTGCAACGTCGCCGGGTAGCGCGATCGAAAACTCGCGGAAGAGCGCTTCGTTCCCAAGCAGGCAATCGTGGCCTTCCACTCGAGCAGTCAGACCCGCGGCCAGGAATAGATCTGCACATCCTCTCGCTGGCCGCCAAGCTAATCCAAGACCAAGAGAAAAATCCACCACCGCGTGCGCCAGCGGATGGTTCGATCGCTCCTCGGCCGCCGCCGCCATGCGCAGCAGCTCGTTCTCTTGCTCCCTTGCTCCCTTGCTTTCCGTTGCTTGCTTGCTCCCTCAGTCCCTGTTGAGTCCCTGGTCCCCAGGACCTGCGACTTTCTTGAGCACTGGCCTTCCCACGGTCAGCGTTCCCGTCTTGTCGAGCACAATCACATCCCGCGGCGCCAGCCGGGCTACACGCTCGAGCGCCTCGCCGCCTTTGAACAGCACGCCGAGCTGCGCGCCGCGTCCCACGGCCACAGTGAGCGCGGCGGGAACGGCCAGCCCCATGGCGCACGGGCAGGCGACGACGAGAACGGCAACCGTGTTGGCGAGGGCGAACGGTAGCCCGCGCCCTGCGAAGAGCCACGCCACGAACGTGACCGCGGCCAAAGCCAGCACCACAGGCACGAAGATGGCGCTGGCGCGGTCGGCGAGCCGCTCCATGGGCGCGCGCGAGCTTTGCGCCTGATCCACCATGCGCGCAATCTGCGCCAGCACTGTGGCCTCGCCCCAGCGACTCAGCGCGGCAAACCACTGCGCCGTCGTAGTTGAGCGAGCCGGCCAGCACGCGGCCGCCGGGCTCGCGTTCGAGCGGCGTTGACTCGCCCGTCAGCATCGACTCGTCGACCGTGGTGCGGCCTTCCAGAATCGCCGCGTCCACCGGGAAGCGCTCGCCGGGCAGGACGAGAATGCTGTCGCCTACCTGGATCTCTGCGAGAGGCACAACAGCCTGTACGCCGTCGACAACGCGTCGCGCCGTGGCAGGGCGCAATCGCGAGAGCGAGTCGAGCGCGGAAAGTGCACGGCGCTTGGCGCGTGCTTCAAGGCTTTTGCCCAATAAGAGAAAGCCGAGAATCAACAGCACCGCATCGAAGTAAACCTGGCGTCCGGCGGCAGGCGCGAGCGTGGCATAAGCGGAGTAGACAAAAGCTACTGCCGTGCCCAGGCTGACCAGCGTGTTCATGTTTGTGGTGCCGTGGCGCAGCGCGCGGATGGCGTTTGCATAGATGCTGCGGCCCGCCCAGGCAACAATCGCCGCCGTCATCAGCAGCAAAAACCAGCGCAGAAGACCCGCAGGCAGCACATAGAGCCAGGGCAGGAGGCGCATTAGAGCGTGGTCGACCGCGCCCATTTCCGTTCCCAGCGGCATGGCCAGCAGCATGGCCACCGCGCCGGCGGCGAGTGTGACCCACGCTTTTCGCGAGCTTGCGGAACCGGCTGCACGATCCTGGGCATGTGCGTCCGAATCGCCTATGCGGGGCAGGACTGCATCGTATCCGGCCCCGCGAATGGCCTCAACCAGTTGCTGCGGTGCGGCCAGTTCCGGGTCGAAGACCACGCTGGCGCGATGAGCCATCAGATCCACGCGCGCCGATTCCACACCTTCCGTTGCGCGCAGGGCGGCTTCCACGTGATGCTGGCACGAGGCGCAGGTCATTCCCAGCACCGGAAGAGTCAGCGATTCTTGAGTGTGCGAGGCCACTTGCCGATCCGATCTGGCTGCGTCCAAACCTGCAGGTTATGATTCCAAATATGCGGTATAGCCGGCCTTGGCGAGAGCAGCGATGGCCAGCCCGGTCGTGTCATCGCCTGGTGCAGGCTCCTGGGCAGTGGTGAGCTTGGCTGTTCCCACAATCACTTCCTTCACGGCCAAGCCCGGAATGCCAGCGAGCGCCTGGCTCACGCGCCGCACACAGGCGCCGCAATGCATTCCATCGATTTTCAACGTAAATTCTGTCATCTTTTCTCCCGCTTGCGTCTATTTGATGATAGCCGGAGAGGTTCGATGCCGGGACGGCCGCGCTCTTGACCGAGCGGACCGCATAGGTTCCGAGAGAGGTTAGCGGAATGGAAAGAAAGTTGCAGCGCGAGTTTCCTCAAGCGCCGCTTGTGGGCGTGGGCGCGGTCGTGGTTCACGAGAACCGTGTCCTGCTGGTGCAGCGCGGGAGCGAGCCGCTCAAGGGCCATTGGACGCTGCCGGGCGGCATGCTCGAAGTGGGCGAGACGCTGGCCACAGGGGTTGCGCGCGAAGTGAAGGAAGAAACCGGGCTGGAGGTGGAGACGGTAGAGTTGGTTGAGATTCTCGACCGGATTCATCCGGAGGGTGAGCGCATCCGCTACCACTACGTGATCGCCGATTACCTGTGCAGAGTGACGGGCGGGGAACTGCGTGCAGCCTCCGATGCAGCAGCAGTGCGGTGGGTGGAGCGTGCAGAATGGAACAGCCATAGCGCGCTCGTTCTCGATCCAATCACGGTGCGGGTGATCGAAAAGGGCTGGCAAATGTCACAGACTCTCAAGAAAGGAGGGGTGGTAGAGCGATGAGATCGGCAAAGAGGACGCTTTGGGCCGCGGTCGCGCTGACCGTGGTTTTGCTGGTCCTGATCGGCGGCATCGGGTTCCTGCTGCGCCCGGTGAGCTACTTCGATGGATGGATGTACCTGAGCGAGGATCTTGCCGGGATCGAAAGCCGCACCGTGCAGGTTGAGGGGTATCGCGTGCATTACCTGGCGCAGGGCCCGGCGGGCGGGCCGGCCGTCGTGCTCGTGCATGGGCTCGGCGGCCGCGCAGAGGATTGGCGCAATCTGGCGCCTTATCTCGCCAAGGCGGGCTTTCGTGTCTACGTACCCGATTTGCTCGGGTACGGGCGCAGCGACAAGCCGGCGGATTTCTCCTATTCCGTGCGCGACGAAGCCGCTGTGGTTGTGGGATTCATGGACGCGCTGGGCCTGAAGCAGGTTGAGCTGGGAGGCTGGTCGATGGGCGGATGGATTGTGGAGATCGCGGCCGTAGAGCATCCGGAAAGAGTCAGCCGGCTGATGCTGTTTGACGCGGCTGGTCTCTACGAAAAGCCGGACTGGAATACCGATCTGTTTACGCCATCCACGGCCGCCCAGTTGGACGAGCTGGATGCGCTGCTGATGCCGCATCCGCCTCCGGTTCCGGCGTTTGTGGCGCGCGACGTCGTGCGCATTGCCGCGAAGGACGGCTGGGTGGTCAAGCGGGCGATGGCGGCGATGCTCACGGCGCAGGATGTGACCGACAACCTGCTGCCGCAGTTGAAGATGCCGGTGCTGATTGCGTGGGGCGATCTGGACCGCATCACGCCGCTCGATCTGGCAGAGAAGATGCACCGGCTGATTCCGCAATCTCAACTGGACGTGTTTGCGGGCTGCGGACACCTGGCGCCGTTGCAGTGCACTAACGCGATGGGACCAAAGGTGGTGAGCTTCGCGCAGGATTGAGATGAACTGCGCGGCCCGCGCAAGTTGACGCGCTCGCACCTGCTCTGCGAGATTGGGGCCATGCGGTACAGCGGAAGGATTGAATACGCCGGAGAGCGGAAAATTCGGTCGCGTAACAAGCCCTACTATCGGCTAGCTCATTGGCCCATTTGGATTTGGGTGTTTTTTCTGGCGCCGGGTCCACTCACCTTCAGCCTTTTTGACCGGGGCTTCCATTGGGTCAATTGGGCGTGGCTGGCAGCGGTACTCATCGGCACCGGTATCGCCGGCCTCTGTGGCCAGTTGCCGGGTGTCGAGCCGGCGCCCTACATTCTCCGCTTCGACGAGGACAAGCCGAATCCGCTCTACCGGCGCGTCTGCTACACCTTCGCGTGGAACGCCGTGCTCAACTTCGCGCTCCTCAATATGGCTGGCCTCGCCTACGCGGCAGTGACAGGCGTGTGGCGGCTAAAAGAGATCTACCTCTATTCTTACTCGCCGCTTTGCGCCGTCATTTTGCTGCTTGGTATGGTCGGCAAGCTGCCTCGCGTAGGGCCATCGACAAAAGGCGAGGGCACGGAGCGGCGCTATTTCTACGGCTCGGTTTGGGCCGTCACCGCGGCGCAGACCGTTCTGCTGATTCTCTGGAAGACGCTTCCCGAAACGCGCACCGGCAGCTTCATCAAGCTGGTCGTCTTCGTGGGTGTGCTGGCCATCATGGGCTTTGCGGCTTCGCGCGGATTGCTGCCCCGCACGCGGCCCATCCTGCCCGGCGAGCTGATGATTTCCGACTGAGCCGCGCTTTTGCCGCGGCCGGGGGGCAGCAGAACCGGCCGCACGGGCTGCCTGTGGAAAAATACCCCATAATTTTTCGCCTTTTGGGGGCTAAAGTCGTCATTCCAGACGGTTTAATCTTTGAGGGGCGCAAGCTAAATCGTTGAAAACAAATCGGTTATATGATAAAGTCGTCAAAAAACAAGGGGTTAAAAAGTGTTTCTTACACGCCAATGAACAAACGACCGTGGTCAGTGATCAATGGTCAGTCTTTCGAGCGAATGCGACCACCGCAGGAACCACGGAAAAACTTCTATGGATTCATTGTGCGACAAAGTGAGGTAATTATCTGCATTACGGCGAAGGATTATTTCTCCGTTTGTGCGTCGCTGTCTCGGCTACAGGTGATCCAAATCATATTCGACCGTTAAGCCAGCGAGGTATAAGGAGATTGCTATGTGTTTAGCGATTCCGGGAAGAGTGGAAGAGATCACCACAGACGGCATGATCCGCATGGGGCGGGTGAACTTCGGCGGGGTGGTGAAGAAGGTCTGCCTGGACTACTTACCCGAGATTGAAGTGGGCGACTACACCATAGTCCACGTGGGGTTTGCGATCTCGAAGATCGATGAGGCGACTGCCGAACAAACTCTCGCGGATTTCCGCGCCCTGGGCGTGCTGGACGAGGAACTGGCCAGCGAGGAAGAGGCTTTTGCGCGCGCGGCGAAACGGCCGCAATCGAACTGTCCTGATGGAAGCTGCGGCGGAGAGGCAGCAAGTCAGCAAGTCAGCGAGTCAGCGAGTCAGCGAGACAGTTGCAAACGCTCATGAAGTACCTGACCGAGTTTCGCAATGGCGAGATCGCGCAGAGGATGGCGCGGGAGATCGCGCAGGTTGCTACGCGGCCATGGAAGATCATGGAGGTCTGCGGCGGGCAGACGCACTCCATCATCAGGAACGGCATCGACCAGATGCTGCCGCCGGGAATCGAAATGATTCACGGCCCCGGCTGCCCGGTGTGCGTGACGCCGCTGGAGCTGATCGACAAGGCGCTGGCGATTGCCGCGCAGCCCGGCGTGATCTTTTGCTCGTTCGGCGACATGCTGCGCGTTCCCGGCACGGAAGGCGATCTGTTTCAGGTGAAGGGACGCGGCGGCGACGTGCGCATGGTCTATTCGCCGCTGGACGCGGTGGAACTGGCGGTCAAGAATCCCGACAAGCAGGTGGTCTTTTTCGGCGTGGGCTTTGAGACGACGGCGCCGGCCAATGCCATGAGCGTGCACCTGGCCAAGCGGCGCGGGCTGAAGAATTTTTCCGTGCTCGTCTCGCACGTGCTGGTCCCGCCCGCGATTGAGGCCATCATGTCAGTCGCCCGGCAACCAGGTGCAGGCGTTTCTGGCCGCGGGCCATGTGTGCAGCGTGATGGGCTATTGGGAGTATCCGCCGCTCGCCGAGAAGATTTGGCGTGCCGATTGTGGTCACGGGCTTTGAGCCGCTCGATCTGCTGGATGGCATTCGCCGCGCGGTGGTGCAACTGGAGGCCGGACGGCACGAGGTGGAGAATGCGTATAGCCGCGTGGTGACGTTCGAGGGCAATCGCGCGGCGCAGAAGTTGCTGGGCGAGGTTTTTGAAGTGACGGATCGCGCGTGGCGCGGGATTCGCGTCATCC
>CAWCXX010000106.1:0-31990 GCA_963799445.1 uncultured Acidobacteriaceae bacterium
CGGTTTTTCCTTCAATGAAAAAGCGGTGGCCCATGGGATGGACCGCAATTGAAGCTGCGCTGAACGTCGCGGGTAAATCCAGCAGCGGCGCCGCGCTGCTGTCGCCTGCGTGCCAGCTAAGCACATGGTTGCCGGCTTTGTCGTGGGTCAGGATGACCGCATCCGCGCCTGTGGGCCACACGTCGTAATCCGCCACGGAAGTTCCCGCGGGCAGGCTCAACTGCGAACTCGACGCCGGCGAAGGCGTCACGTTGATTTCGTCTGTTGTAAATGGCGAAGACGCTTGTGCGAACGCACCCAAAGCAATAACGGGAAGGCTCAGAAACATCGCCAACGCACGCTTCTGCGCTTGGTTCATAGGGGCCTCCTGGGGGACACGACTCAGGCCATTCTAGAACATGCGGTGCACGTCAGGGAGAAAAACTCTTGTCCAACGCAAGATGAGCCTGAGCAGGCGAGTTGATTCCAACACAAGATGAGCCTGAAGGAGTTGGAGCGGCAACCCGAGCATGGTCTGAATCCCGCCCCGCCTGTGTTGCACCATCGCAACTCTGGCCGCGGCGTGCGGCCTTGCTGAGAATGCTATAAAGGGGACGGCATGAAAACTGTCCTGGCCCAGCGTCTGCCCCTGGTTCGATTGGGCCTCCTTACCGCTAGCGCGGTTGCCATCCAGGGCTATCACTTCGGAGTGGAAGACGCCGAAATATTTCTTCCCTCCGCGAGCAAGTTGCTGCATCCCGATCTCTACCCCTACGCCTCGGAGTTCTTTCTTGCGCATGAGCGCCTGTCTCTCTTCGCGCCCATCCTTGCATGGACCGCTCGCCTAACGCATCTTTCCACGGACTGGACGGTGTTTCTGTGGTACATCGTCACGCTGTTTGCCGCGCTGACGGCGTGCTGGACGCTGGCCGCAGTCTGCTTCGATTCGTTTCGCGCGCGCTGGTGCGCGATGCTGGCCGTCACCGCCGCGCTCACCATGCCGGCGGCGAACACTGGCCTGCTGCTCATGGACCCGTACCTCACGGCGCGCTCCTTCTCTACTCCGCTTACCGTCTTCACGCTTGCGGCTTTCCTTGCACGCCGCTACGGCCTGGCAACGCTGGCGCTTGTGCTCACGGCCGTCATCCATCCGCAGATGGCCGTGTATCTCATCTTGCTCGCGGCCTTTCTTTGGATCGTGGAGAAATCTGCACCGGCTGCGCCGCGTCAACTCCCGGCAGCGGCTCTCGCACTTCTCCTGCCCATCGATTTCCGCCTCGGCCCGGCGCAGGAACCTTACCGCGAAGCGCTCTACGCGCGCGATTTCTACTTTCTTTTCACCTGGACCTGGTATGACTGGCTGGGCTTGATCGCGCCGCTGGCCTTCCTTCTCTGGTTTTGGAAGGCCAGGCCGCGCGGCACGACGCCGGCCTTCGCGCGCCTTTGCCTCGGCCTAATTCCTTACGGGCTGCTCTCCATCCTGGCCGCCGCGGTCATCTCCAGTTCACACGCCTTCGACATGTTCGCGCGCGTGCAGCCGCTGCGCTGCTTTCATCTCATCACTCTTGTCTTTCTGCTTTTTCTGGGCGGCGTCCTCGGCGAGTACGTAAGCAAAATCCGCGTTTGGATCATGCCGATTCTCTGCCTTTGCGTAGCCGTGCTTATGTTTGCCGTGGAGCGCGACACCTATCCGAACAGCCCGCACATTGAATGGCCGTGGATGAAGACCAGCTCCAACGCCTGGGTGAACACGCTGATCTGGGTGCGCCATGGCACGCCCAAAAACGCAGTGTTTGCCGTGGATTCCCGCTACTTCATGGAGGCTGGGGTCGATCATCACGGCTTCCGCGCCATCAGCCGCCGCTCCGAACTGGCCGACTACTACAAGGACAGCGGCGCCGTGGCAATCTTTCCCAAGCTGGCCGTGGAATGGAAGCAGATGAGCGACGCGACCTACGGCCTGAACCACTTTACGGCCGCGGACTTTACCCGCCTGGCCCACGTCTATCCTGTGACGTGGACCGTGATCCACGGGCCTGCGCCCGCCGGCATGGATTGCCCCTACCAGCAGCAAGGCTACGCGGTGTGCAAGATTCCCGGCGCGCCGGGGCTGGTTGCGCCATCCGCGCCCACATTCAAGAAATAATCCGCGCAGCGCGCTCCTCAGCTTTGCAGCGTCACCAGCTTCGCATTCTCTTGCGCCTTCTTGCTCTATTTGAGACCACATCCCGGCGGCGCATTCACAGGATTGCACCGCGCCACCACATTACCGGGCAGACTTACGGAGTAGTGGCCCTCCCAGCGCGCGGGCTCGCTCGCCGGATAGTCCGTGCTCACGATCTGCGCGCCGCTTGCCATCATGGCGTCGCGCCTGCGTGTGTCGTTGGCGCGAGCTTCGTTGGTGCCCGCGTCGGCGCGCGCGCGGACAAGATAACCCTGCCGCACCAACTTCCCGATCTCGTCCGCCGGCCCTTCGTTGCATTCGGTAAACGCAGCGTCCGGCTCGCCCGGCACGGCGTTGGTGAACAGAATGCGGCCGCGCAGCGAGGGGTGCCCTTCAAGATACATCGGACCCACGGGCCGCTGATCCATCAGAAACACCACCTTGCCTCGCGCGCTCTCGAGCGTGGGCCAGTTGCCCGCGAGCACGGCCTGGTTGAGCGTTTCGTAGTGGCCGCGCACGTCGTCGGGCGTGATCAGCTCTTCGGGCGGAAACACCGAGCGGATCTCGGCGTCGAGCGCGTTGAAGACGGCCGGCGTGAAGGGCTCAGCCAACGTCAGCTGCATCGGGCCTTCCGACGAGTTCTGCTTGGTCTCGACCAGAATGAAGATAGGAATATGGTGCGGATGGGCCTGCGACCACGCGCGCACCTCTTTGAGGCACGCAGTAAACGGCTGGCAAACGCTGCGATAGTCAATGTCCTGCACGTGCATCACCTTGAAGCCGGGCTTCATCATCACGCCCTCGGGATCGAACGGCGGATCGGGCGGAAGCTGCGCCTCGGCTACCATGCGCGGCCCCGCGGGATGCGCGAAGCGCCCGCCCTCACTGTCGGCGAAGATATCGAGCTCGATCTGGCGCACGCCGCTATCGAGTTGGCGCGTGAGAGTTTCGTGCTGGTAGTCAAGCCCTCTGAAGACGTCAGGGTCTTTCATCTCCCACAGCTTCTGTTCGCTGGGCGCAATCCCGGCATGATAGCTGTTGTGCGTCCCAATCACCTGGATCTGGTTCAGTTTGAGCGCCCCATCGCGGTCCGGTGTCTGGCACTCAACGGCCGCAACCGCCCCACTCAATGCAACACCCAGCGCACCCGCAGCAATCCCGCGGCCACTTAAGAACATCCCCGCTTCCTTCCCGTCCGGCATCGCAATCCCCGCCGCGACCAGCCTACAGGATCGCGCTCAAGGCGATGTGTGAAAACCGGTTGCGCGAAGGCGGCTCGAAAACGGCGCCGCAGGCCGATTTTGCGAAAATAGACTTTCATGCTTGCACTCCAAAATGCCGGCAAGCGGTTCGGACCGCGGGTTCTCTTTCTTGAGGCCGACTGGCTCATCCGCAACGACGAAAAGACTGCGCTCGTGGGCGCCAACGGCACGGGTAAATCCACGCTGATGAAAGTGCTCGCTGGACTGGAGACGCTGGACTACGGCTCCATCGAGCAGACGCGCGGCATCAGCATCGGCTACCTGCCGCAGGAGGGATTGAGCCTCGCCGGCCGCACCGTATTCGAGGAATGCCTGACCGTCTTCGACGAACTGCACGAGATGGAGCGCGAAATCGAGCGGCTGGCCGCGCAGTTGGGTGAGCTGGACCACGAGAGCCCGGAGTACAACTCCGCGGCCGAGCGCTACTCCCTGCTGCAGGACCGCTTTCACGCGCTCGACGGTTACGCGCTCGACGCGCAGGTGGGAAGCGTGCTGACTGGCCTGGGCTTCGGGAAGGAAGATTGGGCGCGGCAGACCGATGAATTCAGCGGCGGATGGCAGATGCGCATTGCGCTGGCCAAGCTGCTGCTGGCCAAGCCTAATCTTTTGCTTCTGGACGAGCCCACAAATCATTTGGATCTGGAAACCCGCAACTGGCTCGAGGATTATCTCGCTCACTATCCCTTCGGCTACATTCTTATCTCGCACGACCGCTATTTTCTCGACGTGACCATCGACCGCACCGTGGAGATATGGAACAAGCGCCTCACCATCTACCAGGGCAACTACACAAAATACCTCACTCAGAAAGACGAGCGGCGCGAGCAGTTAATGGCCGCATACCGCAATCAGCGCGAACGCATCGAGCACCTTGAGGCCTTCATCAACCGCTTTCGCTATCAGGCCACCAAGGCCAAGCAGGTGCAGTCGAGGATCAAGGAACTCGAAAAAATCGAACGCATCGAGATCCCCGAAGCCGAACCGGTCATTCACTTCAAGTTTCCCCAGCCGCCGCCCTCGGGCCGCATGGTGGCTGAGGCCGAGGGGCTGGCGAAGAGCTACGGCCCGAAGGGCGTTTTTGGTGGCGCGCGTTTCACCATCGAGCGTGGCGACCGCGTGGCGCTGGTGGGCGTGAACGGCGCGGGCAAGTCCACGCTCATCAAACTGCTCACCGGAGAGGAGGCGCCAACGGCCGGTTCCATCCGCCTGGGCCACAACGTCGTTGCCGAGTACTTCGCGCAGGACCAGTACAAGGTTCTTGACCCCGAGTCGCGCATGCTGGACGACATCAGCCGCTCCGCCCTCCGCGTGCCTGAGGTCCAACTGCGCTCGCTGCTGGGCTGCTTTCTCTTCTCGGGCGACGATGTCTTCAAGCCTCTGGGCGTGCTCTCGGGCGGCGAGCGCAACCGCTACGCGCTGGCGCGGATTCTCGTCTCGCCCTCGAACTTCCTGCTCCTCGACGAGCCGACGAATCATCTCGACATGCGCGCCAAGGATGTGTTACTCGAAGCGCTCGCCGGCTACAGCGGCACCGTAGTCTTCGTCTCCCACGACCGCTACTTCATCGATCGCCTGGCCACGCGGGTGCTGGAAATCGAGAATGGCGTGGTGACGGCGTACGAGGGCAATTACGAGGACTATCTACGGCGGAAGGCCGCACAGGCTGCGGAAGCTTCCCTCAGCGCTGTCATCCTGAGCGACGCCGGGCGCAGCGCGGCGGAGCCGAAGGATCTGCGGTTGTCTTTGACTTCGCGCGGCGAAAATGCAGGCCATGCGCGCACCGCTTCGTCGAACAACAAAATCCTCATCGAGGGCGGTTACGATGCACCTGATAGCGCCGCGCCAAAGAGGCAGACCCGCCGTCTGAACCCCATCAAGCAAAAGCAAATGGAAGACCGCTGCGCCTTCCTCGAAGAAGAGATCCCGCGCGTCGAAGCCTCCATCGCCCATACCGAGCAGCAACTGGGCGTTTACGTCTCCGCCGCAGAAACGCAGCGCCTAGCCACGCTGGCCGAAGAACTGCGGGGGCAGTTGGCCGCGCTCACCGCGGAGTGGGAAGAGCTGATGGCGCAACTCGAGGGCGCCTGAGTTCGCTCCGGGGCTATGCTGGAAGTGTCTGATGCCGCCAGGAACAACACATCCCGCAGAGCAATCGGATCTCGCCGCCGTTCTGCGCGAATTCCACACCGAGACAGGCCGATCGCTGCTCGAGGTTGTTGACGAGTCTCCCGTTCTGCTCATCTTTCTTCGTCACTTTGGCTGCACTTTTTGCCGGCAGGCTCTGGATCAAGTCTCGAAGATTCGCGAGCAGATTGCGGCCAAAGAGACAAATCCGGTCTTCGTGCATCTCGGTTCGCCGGAACGGGCCAAACCTTACTTCGATTACTACAAGCTCTCGGATGTGGAGCGTGTCAGCAATCCTGATGCATCGCTGTACCGGCATCCTGTGTTTGCTCTGTCGCGAAGAAATCCACTCTTGCATTTGCTGAGCCCGGCGGTGTGGAAAGGCTGGGTCAAAGGAGCCTTGATCAAATACGGAATCGGCCGGATCCAGGAAGACGGACATCAAATGCCGGGCGTGTTCTTCCTGAAGGAACGCAGGATCGTGAGAGGCTTCCGTTATCAATCGATCACCGACGAGCCGGATTACTTAAAGCTGATCGGCGCCGGCTGATCGAACCGCTGGCCTGAGCAGAACCAGGTCTGCGCCGATCTGGGCGGCTCTGTGCCGTCGTGCATAATCGAAACACGATGGCTCTTTTATGGAATCCCGAGAGCTGGGCGCAGCGGCTGGCGGAGCTGGAAGCGCAATCCGGCGACCTGAAAGAGGCGCCGCTGCGCCGCGATGTCCGATCGCTTGGAACGCTGCTGGGTGCGGTGCTGCGCGAGCAGGCCGGCGAGGAGGCCTTTGCGCAGGTCGAGGCGCTGCGCCAGGGCACCATCAGCCGCCGCGACGCCGAGGCCCGCGGCCGCGCCGATGAGGCCGCCCGCCACGCCGCCGCCGCGCTGGAGTTGGTGCGCTCGCTGCCCGTCGAGCGCGGCCTCAAGCTAACGCGCGCCTTCGCTTTCTACTTCGAGCTCATCAATCTCGCGGAAACCAATCATCGCAAGCGCCGCCGCATCGCTCTGCGCCTGAGCGGCCAGGCGGGCCGCCAGCGCGGCTCTCTCGTAGGCACTTTCTCTGAGATGCGCCGCGTCGGCATCGGAGCGGAAGAGGCTCTAAAGTGGTTGCGGCGCGTATTCATCGTGCCCGTCTTCACCGCGCACCCCACTGAGGCGGCGCGACGCGCTGTGATGTTCAAGCGCCGCCGCATCGGCGAATACCTTGAAGCTCTCGATCGAATTCCGCTCCCTGAGCAGGACCTGGCTCGCCTGGAAGAACTTGTCCTGGCCGAAATCACCAGCCTATGGCAGACCGACGAGGTGCGCTCGCACCGGCCCACCGTTCACGACGAGATCAAGATGGGTCTCGATTACTACGATGTGTCGATCTTCGAGACGTTGCCCGAGCTCTACCGCGAGATCTCGGCGGCGTTGCGCGCCGCTTACGGCCTCGAGATCGAGCCGTACGAACTGCCGCTCGTGTTACGCTTCGGCTCTTGGATCGGCGGCGACCGTGACGGCAATCCTTTCGTCACGCCGGAGGTGACGCGTGCCGCCTTGCAGTTGGCGCGCGAACATTTGCTGCTCTATTACCAGCGCCGGCTCGATGCGATTATCGATCTGCTGACCACAAGCGCGCAGCAGCGGCCGGTGAGCCAGGGGCTGCTCGACCGGCTCAAAGCTTACGTGGCGCAGGTGCACACGCCTGAGGGGCAGGTCTTCGGCGCGCAGCATGAGTTCGAGTACTATCGCCGCTTCGGCCTCTGCATCAAAGCGCGCATCCAGTGTACGCTGGGGCGCACGCTGCAGCAGGCGGCGGAGGCGCCGGGCGCTGCCGGAGCGCTTTCGATAACGCCCTACACGCTCGCGCGCACCCAGGACAAGCTCACCCAGGCGCTGCCAGCCTATTGCTCCGTTCAGGATTTCCTCGACGATCTTGAGACGCTGCGCGCGTCGCTCGAGGAGAACAACGGAATTCGCATCGCGCGTACGCTCATCGATCCGCTCATCCTTCAGGTGCGTACCTTCAGCCTCCATCTCCACTCGCTCGATATCCGGCAACATGCGCGCGTCCACGCGGCAGCGTTGCAGGAGGCGATCGGCGACACCACCACAGACGCGCTGCCGGGCAGCCTTTCAGCCCAGACAGCCAGCGTGCTCGAAACCTTCCGCGTAGTGGCCGAAGTCAAGCAAGGATGCTCGCCCGAAGCGATTCGCCAATACGTCATCAGCGGGGCCGAGACCGTTGAAGATGTGTTGGCCGTGGTGCGCCTGGGGCGGCTGGGAGGAGTCAAGCTGGAGGGCTCCAGCGGAAGCCCCGGGCTCGATCCCGGCCTGATGCCAGTGCCGCTCTTCGAGTCCATTAGGGATTTGCGCAACGCGCCCACCGTCTGCCGCGAGCTGTGGAATCGGCCCGACTACCGCAAGCTCCTTGCCAGTTGGGGCAACTGGCAGGAGATCATGCTCGGCTACTCCGATTCGAATAAGGACGGCGGCATGTTGACCTCGACCTGGGAGATCTTTCGCGCGCATCGCGATCTGCACGCGGTAGCGCGCGAGGCCGGCATCAAGCTGCGCATCTTTCACGGCCGCGGCGGCACGGTGGGACGCGGCGGAGGGCCCACGCATCGCGCCATCTTCGCCCAGCCCTTCGACGCATTCGATGGCCAGCTGCGCATCACCGAGCAGGGCGAGGTGCTCAATTTTAAATATGCCGACGAGGTGCTGGCCGAGCGAAATCTTGAACTGATGATTGCTGCTTCGCTGGATGCGCTGGCGCGGCCCAACGCGCGCGACCCTGAGGGCCACTTCACCGGCTTGCTCAAGCCGGAGTGGGAGGCCGCGCTTGACGAGCTCCTCCAATTTGGCATTCGGCTTTTATCGCGAGCACATTCTCGATGACCCCGGCGTCATCACCTATTTCGATCAGTCCACTCCCGTCGGCGAACTGGAAAACGCCAGGATCGGCTCGCGGCCCGCGCGGCGCAACGATACATCTCGTCACCCCGACGGCGAAGAACTGCCGTTGGGAACCCAGGGACGCATCTCCGGCCTGCGCGCCATTCCCTGGGTCTTCGGCTGGACGCAGTCGCGGCTGCTGGCGCCGGCGTGGTTCGGCGTGGGCTTCGCCATCGAAAAATTTCTCGCGCGGCCGGGCGCATCCTCCGGCAAGAATCTCGCCCTGCTCCAAACCATGGCCAAGGAGTTTCCGCTCTTCATCGATCTCGTGCGCAACGTGGAGATGGCGCTGGGCAAGGCTGACCTGGGAACGGCGCGGCTTTACTCCTCGCTGGTCAAGGACGGGAAGCTCCGCGAGCGCGTCTACGATATGTTTGAGGCCGAGTTCCATCGCAGCGTGCGCGCGGTGCTCGCCGTTACGCGCCAGACCGAACTGCTCCAGACCAACCAGGTGCTCGCCCGCTCCATCAAGCTGCGCAATCCCTACGTCGATCCCATGCACCTGATCCAGGTAGATATGCTGCGGCGCAAGCGCAGCGGCGAAGATACGCCCGAGGTCAATCGCGTGATTGCGGCGACGATCAACGGGATTTCGGCCGGGCTGCGCAACACAGGCTGATGGCAGCTTGTTCCGTTGCTTCAATTTGTGCAATGGCGATTTGGCTCACTGAACAGAGGATTTTGAGAAATTTCCGAGTTGCCGGCGATGCGTCCGGAACCCAGAATTTCGAATAGCAGCCTGCAGGATGCTCACTCTATGCGCAGGCCACGAAAAAAAGCACGAATATCCTCTGCCAGCAACTCAGGTTCTTCCGCGGCGGCGAAGTGTCCTCCCTTCGGCATATTCGTCCAGCGCTGAACGTTGTATCCGCGCTCCACCCACTCGCGGGGCGGCGAGAGGATCTCCTTCGGAAACTGAGCCACGGCACACGGGGGACGAACGAAAGCGCCCTTTTCAAAACGAAGCGGCGCTCTTCTATTTTCGTAATACAAGCGGAATGACGAGTCGATCGTGCCGGTCATCCAATAGAGTGTCACGTTGGTCAGCAATTCATCCCGCGTGAAGCTGCGATAGAGATCGCCATCGCAGTCGGACCAATCGCGAAACTTCTCCAATATCCACGCTGCCAAGCCGGCGGGCGAATCGTGCAGCGCATGCGCCACTGTCTGCGGGCGCGTTCCCTGCAAATGAGCATAGGCTCCGTTCTCGTCATACCACCGTGCTGCCTCGGCCAGGAAACTTCGTTCCGCCTGAGTCAGTTCTGTCTCATCCGCGACATGGGGCCGGTAGGACCCCGGAATGTAGTTCAGATGAACGCCGATGACGCGCCCGGCATGGCGTAAACCCAAGGCCGTGCTCACGCCTGCGCCGATATCGCCGCCCTGAGCGGCAAACCGCTCGTATCCCAGCGCCTGCATCGAGTTTCACCCAAAGATTCGCGATGCCAGAGGTGTTCAGCCCGCGGCTTATGGGTTTGTCTGAAAAGCCGTATCCGGGCAGAGACGGCACGACTACGTCGAATGCGTCCGCCGGATCGCCCCCATGCGCCGCCGGGTCGGTTAGCAGTGGAATCACACGCATCATCTCAACGAAAGATCCCGGCCAGCCGTGGGTGAGGATGAGCGGAATGGGCGCCGGACCCTTGCCGCGCTCATGGACGAAATGAATTCTGGTGGCCTCCACGTCGAACCTGAAATGGTGAAACGACGAGAGCCACTCTACCTTCGCCTTCCAATCAAACTGGCGGCTCCAGTAGCCGCAAAGATCTGTTAAGAAGACGCGGTCAAACCCGTACTCCCACTTGTCGCCTGGAGCGTCATCGCACCAGCGCGTCCGCTCCAGGCGGTTACGGAGGTCGTCAACCGCTGATTGCGAAAAAGGCAATTCGAACCGGTTCACTGCCATACTTGCCCTCGGCGTCAGGCGATGAAGTTCGACACCAGGTTGATGGGATCGATCCTGCAGAAATAGCCCGTTCAGACGAAATGCCGCTCAAAGCGCCTGCGATCCTGGAGCCTCGGATCACTGGCAGCCTTTCCATTTGATGCGACGTTCTTCGTTGGCGCACTTTGAAGGCAAAATCCGGGGTTCCGGACCTATCATCGCCAAACCGGAAGTGATTCTTAACTGGCGCCAACAACTTCTATCACGCGGCGTAGTGCGTGGCGAAATGACAGATGGACAAGGATCTTGCCGCGTCGGCCTCTCAGGCTTCGCATAGGAGGGGAAACAATAGCGCTTGCCATCGCCGGGGCGTTGGGTCTAGGCTATTGGTATGCATCGATGTCGCTAACACCGTCCTGGTGCAAGCTGCGATGCAGATGTGCGCCTGACGGCGCGCGATTTTCCCACTGACAAGCTGCACCATCCCCAAGAATCCGTTTGATCAGCAGTTCGGGCGCATAGCCCCGGAAAAGGAGATCATTATGGCGCGCATTGCCGCGAATGTAACTGAGTTGATTGGCCGCACTCCCCTCGTGCGGTTGAATCGTGTGGCAGCCGGACTGCCGGCTACCGTGGTCGCTAAACTCGAAAGCCAGAACCCTGCATCGAGCGTGAAAGATCGCATCGGCTTCGCTATGATCGATGCCGCCGAGAAGGCCGGCAAGATCACGCCCGGCAAGACAATTCTGATTGAACCCACGAGCGGCAATACCGGCATCGCGCTGGCGTTTGTGGCCGCGGTCAAGGGCTACCGCATCATTCTCACCATGCCCGAAACCATGAGCCTGGAGCGGCGCGTAACGCTGCTGGCTTATGGCGCCGAGATTGTGCTGACGCCCGGCCCCAACGGCATGAAGGGCGCCATCGCCAAGGCCAACGAGATCCTGGAGAAGACGCCCAACGGATTCATCCCTCAGCAGTTCGACAACCCCGCCAACCCCGCCATCCACCTGCATACCACCGGCCCAGAGATTTGGGATGACACGGACGGCAAGGTAGACATTCTCATCTCTGGCGTGGGCACCGGCGGCACTATCACCGGGGTGTCCAACTACATTAAGCCGAAGAAATCCTCGTTCAAAGCCATCGCCGTCGAGCCTACTGACAGCGCGGTGCTCTCCGGCGGCAAGCCCGGACCGCACAAGCTCCAGGGCCTGGGCGCGGGGTTCATCCCCAGCATCCTCGACACTAAGCTGATCGACGAGGTCGTTCAGGTCGGCAACGACGAGTCGGTGGAGATGGCGCGCCGGCTTGCCAAAGAGGAGGGCCTGTTTGTCGGCATCAGCTCAGGCGCAGCGGTGGTCGCGGCGCTCAAGGTGGCCGCGCGGCCTGAGAATAAGGGCAAGCTGGTTGTGGTTGTGCTGCCCGACTTCGGCGAGCGCTATCTGTCGAGCGTGCTCTTTGAGCCGCTGCGCCAGCAGGCACTGGCATTGCAGGCCGAGCCGATCGCGGTGACGGCGTAAAGACAGGGACAAAGGGACTAGGGACGTATGTAGGGACTAGAAAAGGAATCTAAGGGTGCAATCTCGACAGGCTGGGTCTGGTCCCCCAGCTCGCTGGCTCCTGCTACCCTAGTCCCTAGTCCCTTGCACCAAGGTTCGTTCCCTATGAGCCTCTTCAGCCGCATCCGCGACGACATCCACTCCATCAGAGAGCGCGATCCGGCTGCGCGCACGCAGCTTGAAATTCTGCTCTGCTATCCGGGGCTGTGGGCGGTGTGGATTCACCGCATTTCACACTGGCTTTGGCGGAAGAATCTGCGGCTGCCGGCGCGCTTGCTCTCGCAGATCGGCCGTTTCTTCACCGGAGTCGACATCCATCCCGGCGCGCTGCTCGGACGGCGCCTCTTCATCGACCACGCTACCGGCGTGGTGATCGGCGAGACTGCCATTGTGGGCAGCGACGTGACAATGTACCAGGGCGTCACACTAGGCGGCACCGGCAAGGGCCACGGCAAGCGCCACCCCACGGTCTGCGACGGCGTCTTCATCGGCAACAACGCCAACATTTTGGGAAACGTGACGGTGGGCGAGAACTCGCGCGTGGGCGCCGGCTCGGTGGTTCTGGCCGATGTGCCGCCGAATTCGACTGTGGTGGGGGTCCCCGCCCACATTGTTTATCGTAACGGCGAGCGCGTTCTGATTACCGATCCGCACGACGTGAAAGATCCGCTCTCCGACGCGCTCATCGCGCTCTCAGCCCGCGTGGAGGAGCTGGAAGAACGCCTTGGCGCGCGCGAGCATTGGGCCAAGCCCTTCGCCGACGAAGAGGCCGAACGCGCCGCCTATCGCGTGGAGCTGGAGCGGATGAAGGTCTACGTGTCGATGGGTGAAGGGATCTGAACACGCCGTGGCCAGCGGAAGCCGTGCCCTTTCAAAAGTGAATTATGCAGCCGTTCTAAGACATTTTCACAGTGAATATGAGGCATTTTGGGTGCTGTGCAAGGTGGCGTTTTCCTGGCCGAAACGCTGCTTGGGGGTTGCGGCTTCGGCTTACAGCAACTGTGAAAATGCGTTAGCTATTTGGGCAACTGCGACGTATCCCAGCCGCCGCCGAGGGCGCGGACCAGCCCTACGCTGGCCACGAACTGGCGTGTCTCGAGGTCGATGGCAGTGCGCTGGTTCTGGATCAGTGTTTGCTCGGCGGTGAGCACTTCAAGATAGCTGGTAACGCCACCTTTGTAACGGGCGTTGGAAAGATCGAAGGAGTGCTGCGCGGCGTCTACGGCGCGCTGCTCCACGCCCGACTCCTGGTCCAGAATTCTGAGGTTGGAGAGCTGGTCTTCGACATCATCAAAGGCCTGGAAAACGGTGTTGCGGTAGCCGTCCGCCTGCGCTTCGTAGCTGTGGCGGGCCGCATCGGTGAGGGCGTGGCGCTGGCCCGCGTCAAAGAGCAACTCCGCCGCCTGGGCTCCCAGGCTCCACAGCGAGCTGGGTCCCTGAATCCATGTGCCGGGGTTGGCGCTTTCAAAGCCACCACCCCCACTGAGGGTAATCGTGGGATAGAAGGCGCTGACGGCAATGCCGATCTGCGCGTTAGCCGCGGCGGTCAGGCGCTCGGCTGTGGCGATGTCGGGCCGGCGCTCGAGCAATTGCGACGGCACGCCTACCGGAACTTTGGGCAGCGTGAGATCCAGCGGCGAGGGCGGGATCGTGAAGCCGGCGAGATCGTAGTTGGCGATGGTTCCGATGGCGTGCTCGTACTGCGACCGCGCCTCGCCCACATCCACAAGCTGAGCGCGGACGGTTTCAAGCTGCGTTTGGGCCTGCGCCACATCCACCGCTGTTGCCACGCCGCCGGCAAAGCGCCTCTGGGTCAGGTCGAGCTGCCGTTCCAGATCGGCGACGGTGGCCGTGAGCAGCTTGACCTGGGAATCGAGGCCGCGGAGGGCAAAGTAGTCGGTAGCCATCTCGGCGTGGAGGGTGAGACCCACGTTGGCTGCATCGGCGGAGCTGGCCTGCGCGTTGGCGCGGGCCTGCTCCACGGTGCGGCGGATGCGGCCCCAGAAATCGGGTTCCCAACTGGCCTGTCCGGCGATCACGAAATCGTAGTACTCGGACCTGCCGGGCGGCGCCAGCGGACGGTTCGGCGAAATCCTGTCGCGGCTGATCGAGGGGCCGGCGGAGAGCGTGGGGTAAAGGCTGGCGCGCGCCGCGCTTACCTGTTCCCGTGCGGCGAGGTAGGTTTCCATCGCTTGACGGAGCTGCACATTGTTGGAGTCGATGCGCTCCTCCAGGCTGTTAAGTTGCGCGTCCTGATAAATCTCCCACCACTTACCTTTTAGCATACCGTCGGAAGGGTTGGCCGGCTGCCAGGCGCCGCTGGCGGGATTGGGTGGGGGGACCACCGTGGATGCGCCGGCCTCGTTGTAGGCGGGCGGTGCGTTGTAGCCGGGGCGGTTGTAGTTCGGGCCGACGGGCTTGCAGCCTGTGAGGACAAGGGAAGTGAAAAGGAAGATCGCAAAGAGGAATTTGGACGGGGGCCTGGACGGCGCGAGATGAAGGTTAGTGCTAACCCACCTTGGGCGCAAGAACAAAGACCCGCCGAGGCCCCGCCCCACGGACCCCGGCTCTTCGAGCCGCCCGTCCGTGGGGCCCTCAGTGATAAGGCGCCCAGGCGTCCGGTCAGGACGCTGGCGCCCCGTACGCAGAATGCGCGCTCCATCCCGCATCGCTACTTGTCTCCCCCGCCGGCGATGCTGGCTGGCTTAACGACGGTCACTTTTTCGCCGTCGATAAGCGAATCGGGCGGATCCTGGATGACCTGGTCGCCGGGGTTGAGGCCGCTGACGATCTGCACGTTGGCGCCGTCGTCTTCGCCGATGACGACCGGGACCAGATGGGCAACATTGCCGTTGATCACGGTACTCACCTGCAACCCTTCGCGGCGGAAGACAAGAGCCGCGGCAGGCACGATGAAGGTCGGGCCGACGAGCGGCGTCTTGAAGTGAACCTGGGCCAAGGAGCCGGGCAGCAGCTCGCCGGAGCGGTTGTCCAGATCGATCTCCACCAGGAGAGTGCGGCTGGCGGGGTCGATGGCGTCGGCGGTGCGCACCAGCGTGCCCTCATAGGTCTTGTTGGGGTGTTCGGGAAAAACGAGGCCGATCTTCATGCCTCGCTTGAGGGATTGCGAATAGAGCTGCGGCACGTTGGTGTAAACCCGCAGCGTTTCGCGGGCCTGCATATGAAAGAGTTCGGTTCCGGTGCCTTGCCCGGCGCCCTGGCTGATGAGCTGGCCGGTATCGACCGCGCGCGCGGTCACCACGCCGTCGAAGGGCGCGTAAACCTTCTCGAAGGATTGCAATTCGCGCAGCCGCTGCAGGTTGGCCTGGGCTGACTTGACGGCGGACGCGGTTGCGGCGGCCTGGCTCACAAAGGTATCGGTGTCCTGCTGCGAGACGGCGTCGGATTTGACCAGACCGGAGTACCGCTCGGCCTGGATGCGCGCGATGTTGGCGTTGGCCTCGGCCGTTGCCAGGTCCGACTCGGCCTGAGCTACCTGCTTATCCAGCTCGGGGGTGTCGATGACGGCCAGCAGATCGCCCTTTTTTACGCGCGCGCCGATGTCGAAGTACCAATGAAGCAAGTAGCCGTCGGTGCGGGCGTAGATGGGCGAATCGATAAAGGCAGTCACATTGCCGGGGAGCACAAAGGTATCCGTGGGCGCGCCCGGTTTGGCAGGGGCAAGCGTAACGGTTGGCGGGGCTAACTGATCGGTGCGCTCTGCAAGATCGGTGTCAGCGTGCACGCGGCGCAGGATGCCGACAGCCGCGAGCACGCACAGAATGAGCACAACCACGGCCGCGCCCGCCAAGGCCTTTCGCGGCGAAATGGAACTCTGCTCGGGCGCGGCATCGTGGCTTTGAGCCGGTTGAGGATTCGGATTGGGTTCTTCGGTCATAAAGAATTACTCCGGTCTCTCGTCGAATTCATCGAAACTGGCAGAAGCGGAATGGATGTCTCGCTCGCGTCGCCTCTCGATGCGCCCGTGAATGAAAGAGAAGAAAGCAGGCACAAAGAAAAGCGTGGCAAACGTGGCCAGTAGCAGGCCGCCGATGACGGCGCGGCCCAGCGGCGCATTCTGCTCGCCGCCATCGCCGAGGCCCAGAGCCATGGGCACCATGCCGATGATCATGGCCAGCGCCGTCATGAGCACGGGGCGCAGGCGCACGAAGCCGGCATTGAGCGCAGCCTTGCGCGCGTCGCCCACCAGGATCTCCAACTGTTCGCGGGCAAAACTGACCACCAGGATGGAGTTGGCCGTGGCCACGCCCATGCACATGATGGCGCCGGTGAGCGCCGGAACGCTGAGCCGCGTGTTGGTGAGGAAGAGGAACCATACGATTCCGGCCAGAGCCGCGGGCAGCGCCGAGATGATGAGAAAGGGATCGAGCCAGGACTGGAAGTTGACCACGATGAGCAGATAGACCAGCAGGATGGAGAAGGCCAGGCCGCTGAGCAGGCCCAGGTACGACGCATACATGGTTTCGCTCTGGCCGCGGAGGATGAAATGGGA
This sequence comes from uncultured Acidobacteriaceae bacterium, assembly GCA_963799445.1. GTDB lineage: Bacteria > Acidobacteriota > Terriglobia > Terriglobales > Acidobacteriaceae > Telmatobacter. The sequence continues at coordinate 16,427 of CAWCXX010000106.1, forward strand.
GCCGCGCGGCAGGTCTTTTTGATGGCTGGCGACGATCTTTTCCATGGCGCGCGTGACGCTGCCCAGATCGGTCCCTTCGACGTTGGTATAGATGTCGATGACCGGCTGAACATCGTAATGGCTGATGGTGCCTTGTTCCATGCCCGGCACGATGCCGGCAAGATTGGCCAGCACCTGTACCGGCCTGGGAGCGCCCGGCGCAGCCGTGGCGGCGGCAGAGACTTGCGCGGGGCCGACGCTGCCCAAGGGCGAAGCGCCGGGAGCGGCCGTGGAAGTGCTGCCGGAGGGTTGGGTCATGGCCGCCGACGTGGACGAACTGGTGATGGGCAGGCTCTCCAGTTCAGCCATGTTGTCCATGCGGTACTGCGGCGACTGAATGGCGACCGTGTAGGAAACGCCGTTGCGGGGATCGAGATAGAAGCTGGGACTGGTCTGGAAGCTGCCGCTGAGGGCGACGAGCAGGCTTTGCGCGACATTTTGCTGGGTCAGGCCCATGTTCTCGGCGCGGGTGCGGTCGATATTCACGGTCAGGTTCGGGTAATTGAAAGGCTGCTGGATGCGCGCGTCAGCGGCGCCGCGAACATAGCGCACCTCGTTCAACATGCGTTCGGCCAAGGCGCGGTTGCCGTAGAGATCGGGGCCGACAATCTGGATATCGATGGGCGCGGCAAGGCCGAAGTTGAGGATCTGGGTGACGATGTCGACCGGCACTACATAAAACGTGACGCCGGGGTATTCGCGGGCCAGCACGGCGCGCAGGCGCTCGACGTAAGCCTCGGTGGGATGATGATCCCGGCTTAACTGGACCTGAATGTCGGCGTCGGACGGGCCGACTGGCGCGGAAGTGGAGTAGGAAAGATTCAGCGATGAGTAAGGCAGGCCGATGTTATCGAGGATGGTGGTGATTTCATTGGCCGGAATCTGCTGGCGGATGGTCGCGTCCACATGATCGCAAAGAGCGGCCGTCTCCTCGATGCGCGTGCCGGTGTGGGCGCGCACGTGAATCATGAACTGGCCGGAGTCGACCGAGGGAAAAAAGTCCTGCCCGAGCCACGGGGCTAATCCCAACGATGCCACGGCAAACGCCAAGAACAGGATGAGGAAGATCGCCGGCGTGATCGACGCAAAAGGTGAGCAGGCCCAGGTAACCGTGGCGAAACCGCTCGAATCCGGCTTCGAAGCCGAGTTGAAAGCGCGTGAATGGGTTGCGGCTGGCGCGTTTTCTCTGCGCCTCCGCGTCGTCGTGCTCGTGGAGCAGGTACTTGGCCATCGTGGGCACAAGGGTGCGCGAGAGGAAGAAACTGGCGAGCATGGCGAAGACTACCGCCTCGGCCATGGGCACAAACAGATAGCGCGCCACGCCGCTCAAAAAGAACATGGGCACAAAGACAATGCAGATGGCGAGGGTTGAGACGAAGGCGGGAGTGGCGATCTGCGCGGAGCCGTCGAGAATGGCCTGCTCCAGCTCTCTGCCCGTCTCCAGATAGCGGTTGATGTTTTCGATAGCGACAGTGGCGTCGTCCACCAGGATGCCCACGGCCAGCGCCATGCCGCCGAGGGTCATGATGTTGATGGTCTCGTGCAGCGCGTAGAGCAGGATGAGCGAGCAGAGGATGGAGAGCGGAATGGAAACGGCGATGATGATGGTGGAGCGCCAACTGCCCAGGAAGACCAGGATCATGATCGCGGTGAGGCAGGCCGCAATGATGGCCTCGCGGACCACGCCGCTGATGGCGCTGCGGACGAAGATGGACTGATCGGAAAGAGCGGCGATCTTCAATTGCGGAGGCAGTTGGCCCTTCATGCTGGGGTTGGAGATGATGTCGCGCACGCCCTTGATGATGTCGAGGGTCGATGACGAGCCGGTCTTGAGGACGTTCATCATGATGGCGCGGCGGCCATCGACGCGGACAATGTTGGTTTGCGGCGGATTGCCGTCGCGCACGTGGGCAACGTCGCGGATATAGACAACCGCGCCGTTGACCGTCTTGATGGGCAGGTTGTTCAGGGTATCCAGGAGCGTGGGCGCGGAGTTGGTCTCGACCTGGTATTCGAATCGGTCGAGCTTGATGGTGCCGGAGGGCGCGATCACGTTTTGCGCGGTGATGGCGTTGACCACGTCGACGGGCGACAGTCCCCTGGCCTCGAGCGCGTTCAGATCGAGATCGACCTGGATCTGACGCTGCTTGCCGCCGTAGGGATAGGGCGTCTGCGCGCCCTCAACCGTGGCCAGTTGGGTGCGGATGGTGTTGGCGGCCAGGTCGTTCAGTTGCTGCTCGTTCAATCCCGGCCCTGAGAGCCCCAGTTGCAGTACCGGAACGCTGGAAGCGTTGTACTGGATGATGAAGGGCGGAGTGGTGCCCGGCGGCAGGGAACGCAACTGCGCTTGGCTGATGGCGGTGATCTCGGCCACGGCCTGGCCGATGTTCACGCTGGGATGGAAGAAGACTTTGATGATCCCAAGGCCCACCAGGGATTGCGACTCGATGTGATCGATATCGTTGACGGTGGTGGTCATGCTCCGCTCGGAGTTGGTCACGATGCGGTTGGCGATCTGATCCGCCGAAAGACCCGTGTAGTTCCACGCTACGGTCACCACCGGGATGTCGATGTTGGGAAAGATGTCCGTCGGCATCGACTCGATGCTGAACACGCCGAGGATCAAAATGAGCAGCGCAAAGACGACAAAGGTATAAGGCCGCCGCAGCGCAAGCCGGACAATCCACATCATAGGGCTGGTCTTCGCTCCTCGGCTGGCGCCCACATGCTGTCGTGGCCTGGGGCCCGTCTGCCGCCACAACCGCCGTTAAACGGGGTTGGCAACAGCCCTGCTCCGATTCGCGCCGGCTTCTAAGATTTAGGGCCGGATCCTGCATTGGCGCAGGTCTGGTCCGAAAATCCATGGAAGATACTACTATGGTAGCTGATAAACGAAGAGGATGATTGAAAGCGTCCCAAAAGTGCGCCCTCAACTCCCCCCACTCCGGACACTCGGCGGGGGTGCAGCATTCGGGATTCCCAGTGCGCTGGAGCAGTGCAGGGCCGAACCTGGGGGTGTTTTGGGCTGCGGGGGCGCGTTACTCGTCAAGTGCATAGGGATGCACAGGCATCGCAAGCCGCCTGATTCCAGTAAACTGTGAGATAGATTCCAAAACCGGGAGTCACCCCTGGTTGCCGTGGAATGCGCGGCAGGGAGATTGTGGGAAGGAAACGATTGTGAGCCGAATGTCAGTCAGGTAGTTTTTCGCCCCAGCGACAAAAGGTCTGTCGCCGGGGACCCCGGAGTTTCCACCCCAGCGACAAAAGGTCTGTCGCCGGGGACCCCGGAGTTTGGGCGGGGTGGGCGCGGTCCTGTAGAATCGAACTTTCCTTGATGTAAGGTCAGATTTTCAGCAATGAGGGTGTGCATATTCTTCCTGTGAAGCCGACCAATGGAACGAAAGAGAATTTGTGCCCGCCGCAGGGATCGAACCCCGTGAAGATTCAGCACACTTCCATCTCCCATGCGATGCGGACCGCGCAGCGGTTGGCGCGCATGGTATTGCTGTTCGCCCTGGTGTTTCCAGTCCTGGACTCGAGCGCCCGTCCGGCTTTGGCGCAGGCAGCGGACACCATTGCCCAAATTCGCGTCATTGGCAACCGGCGCATCCCCAAAGAAACCATCCTCGCCCGCATGTTTACTCACGAGGGCGACACCTACGACCCCATCTCCATCGAGCGTGATTTCAACTCGCTCTGGAACACCGGCTACTTCGAAGATCTGCGTATCGAGCGCGAGGATTCCGAAAAGGGAATTCTCTTGAACGTGTTTGTTCGCGAAAAGCCGACCATTCGCGACATCAACTACAAGGGCCTGAGCAGCGTGTCGGTGTCAGACGTGCTCGACCGCTTCAAAAAGGAGAAGGTTCCGCTCTCGGTTGACAGCCAGTACGATCCCACCAAGATCAAACACGCCGAGACCGTCATCAAGGAGCTCCTGGCCGAGCATGGGCACCAGTTCGCCACCATCAAAACCGAGGTCAAGACGATTCCGCCGGCGTCGGTCCAGGTGAACTTTAACGTCAAGGAAGGCCCGGTAGTGAAAGTGGGCCGCATTCATTTCGCGGGCAACACCCACATCGGCGGGCTCGAGCTGCGCCGCGCGATGAAGAACCTCAAGCCCATCGGCATTCCCTATTCCATCGTCTTCGAGAATCTCTTCCCGCAGACCTACGACTCTTCGAAGCTCGAAGAGGATACGGAGCGGGTGCGCCAGGCCTACCGCGACAAGGGATACGCGGACGCCGCCGTCGAACAGCCCAAGACCCAGATCCGCGACCAGGGCGGGCTGAACTGGCTCACCTTCCGCCCCAACAAGGGCAAGCGCATCGACATCCAGATGACCATTGAAGAGGGCGGCCGCTACCGCCTCGGCGGCATCACCTTCACCGGCAACAAGCAAATCACCAATCTGAAGGCCCTGCGCGCCACCTTCCCCATCAAGGACGGCGAATGGTTCAGCGCCACCCTCGTCGGCAAGGGCCTGGACAACCTGAAAAAGGCCTACGGCGGCCTCGGCTACATCAACTTTGGCGCTGTCCCCAAGCTCACCACAGACGAGCAGAAGAAAACGGTGTCGATGAACATCGACATCGACGAGGGCAAGCAGTTCTTCGTCTCGCGCATCGAGTTCCAGGGCAACACCGTCACTCGCGACAAGGTCATTCGCCGCGAGCTCATGCTCGATGAGGGCTCGGTCTACAACTCCCAGCTTTGGGAGTACAGCCTGCTCCGCCTTAACCAGTTGGAATACTTCGAGCCGTTAAAAGTTGAACAGGACTCCGAGGCCCACCAGGATGCCGATAACGGCACCGTCGAACTGCTCTTGAAGGTAAAGGAGAAAGGCAAGAACTCAATCGGCCTGAATGGCGGCGTGAGCGGCTTGTCGGGCGCCTTTCTGGGCGTCAATTATCAGACCAACAACTTCCTGGGATTGGGCGAAACCCTCAGCGTCCAGGCCAATCTGGGCAGCGTCAGCCGCACCTTCCTCTTTGGTTTCACCCAGCCCTACATCCGCAACCGCCCCATCAACCTGGGGTTCCAGGTCTTCAACAACAAACAGGACTACAACGCAGCCAAGAACTACCAGGCCACCACCGGCGCGTCTATCAACCTGTCCGCGGCGCAGAGGTCGCTAACCCAGAACTACAATGTGGGCTCCGACGGATTCAACTTCTCCGTCAGTTATCCCTTGAAGCGCCATGCCTTCCAGCGCGTAGGCGTCACCTACTCATGGACCAAATCCAGCATCACGGCATTCAGCTCGGCCTCGCAGACCTTCTTCCAGACCATTGCCTTCCGGTCGGGAGTGCAGGGATCGAACCCGCTGGCTGGCATCCTCAACAGTTCCATCGGGCTGAGCTACGCCTATAACACCGTGAGCAATCCGCTGCGCCCAAGGGAAGGCAAGGAATACACCGCGTACTTGCAGGCGGCGGGCATTTGGGGCAGCGTGCGCTATGTCAACCCGGTGGTGGCTTACAAGCGCTTCATCCCCATGCACTACCTGATCCCATCGAAGGAGGGGCGCAACGTGCTGGGCCTGCGCGCGCAGTTGGGCTATATCGCGGGCTGGGGCGGCAACGTGGCTCCGCCCAACAACCGCTTCTATTCCGGCGGCGAACAGGAGATCCGCGGCTTCGACGTGCGCGGCGCTACTCCCTACGGCTACGTGCCCACGCGGGTCAATTTCCAGCTCACCAATCCCGATGGCAGTTGCGTTCCCCGCGACCCGACCAATCCTCAAGACAACCAGTGCATCCAGGTTCCGCTTCCGGTATACGGCATCGCATCCATCGGCGGAGATACAAACCTGACCGCCAATGCCGAGTACCGCATTCCCGTCGTCGGACCGTTCGACTTCAAGTTCTTCGACGACTTTGGCATCGATGCGGCGACGAACCGTGGGCAGTTGATGCAGAGCCCCGAGGGCTTTCAAAGCCTTACCGCGCCCCTCTATGGCTGCCCGGTCGTCAATAACGGCTCCTGCCAGGGCGGTATCCCGGGTTCGCAGGTAGGGTTCTATAAAGACATCCACCCCGTGGACGGCACTAACTTCGTTCCCCGCATGTCCACCGGCGCCGAGCTCGCGGTGATGATGCCGATCATCAACGCGCCTTTTCGCCTCTACTATGCCTTTAACCCGCTGCGCCTCTACGAGGAGCCGTATTGCAGCTACACGCTCGCCGGGGCAACCCATCAGTACAGCTGTAATGCGAAGCTGATCACACGTTCCATGTTCCCGACGGGCGGCGCAGGCGATTACACTTACCAGGAAGCCATCCAGTCCTACGGATCGCAGTACGTGTTCCGCGAGCCGCGCAAGACCTTCCGCTTCACCATTTCAACAACCTTCTAAGAAGCCGTCTTGAAAACCAGGAATGGCGAAGCCCGCGTAGCGGGCAAGAGATGGTAGCCCCTGGCGTTAGCGGGGTCGAACGTGCGATACAGTGCGCCAGCCCGCCACGCGGGCTCGACGATGTAACGCTCCTGTTCACTGTCCATCGGCTGGGTTTGACGGCCCCTATCCAGGCTCCTATAATCGCCGTTAGTTCCCTGCGATGCCTCCGTGCGCGTGTTTCTTGTGCAGGTTTCATGCCCGACGGTGCCCAAAAAGAGCCCGAAAGCGTTGCGGTATCCACCGCCGCGCAATCGGGATCGGTGAGTGGGAACTCCAAAGGAGTTAGTGATTCGCATGAAGCGTCTGCCCTTTTTCGCCCTTTTGCTGGCTTTGGCCTCAGTTGTTGCCGCTGCCGGTCAAACTGCAACCGCACCGGCCGCGCAAAAGCCTGCCGCTTCGACGGCTGCCGGCCCGGCCAAAGTTGCGGTAATCGCCTTTCAGGCCGCGGTAACCCAGACCAACGAATTTCAGCGCAACTTCGCTGACCTGCAAAAGAAATACGATCCCAGGCGCCAGCAGATCAAGACCCTGACCGACGAGCTCGATAATCTGACCAAGCAGTTGCAGGCACAGGGCGCGCAGTTGACCGACGCTGAGCGCGTGAACCGGTCCCGCATCATCGACGAGAAGAAAAGACAGTTGGACCGTGAGACCCAGGACGCCCAGAGCGACTTCCAGAACGACGCGCAGCAACTCCTCAACAAGATGGCCGGGAAGGTGGGCGCGGTCATGACGGATCTGGCGGCGAAATTGGGGTTCACGCTGGTGCTGGATGCGGGCGACCAGCAGAACGCCACTGTGCTTTACGCTATTCCCTCCACCGACATCACCAAGGCCGTCATCGACGCCTACAATTTGAAGTCAGGCGTGCCCGCGCCGCCGGCGCAAAGTTCGAATGCGGTGGATGCGCCCCAGCCGGCGCCCGCGCAATGAGCGCTGCGGTCAACGCATTCAGGTCGATGCCAAGAGCGGTTGCATGCCTGCAACCGCCAATTGACCCCTGTTCACTGATCTCTGATCTTATGTAAAGAGCCGCGATGGATTCCGAAGGAGTGGTTCATTCAAATGAAGCGTTCGCTCGTAATCGTTGCGATGCTGGCCTCAGGGTTGATCTTGCGCGCCGCTGCCCAAACACTGCCCGCACCCCCTGCGCCTGCCGCCGTTCCCGTCAAAATCGCCGTCATCGCCTTTCAGACGGCCGTGGCCCAAACTAACGAAGGCCAACGCAATTTCGCCGATCTGCAGAAGAAGTACGAGCCCAAGAGGGCCGCTCTCAAGTCCCTTAACGACGAGATCGAAAACCTGACCAAGCAGTTGCAGGCGCAGGGCGCCAGCCTGTCAGAGGCCGAGCGCAACAGTCGCGCCAAGGTCATCGATGAAAAGAAGAAGCAGTTGGATCGCTCTGCCGAGGATGCCCGGAACGACTTCCAGCAGGAGATGCAGGAACTCTACAACGGCTTGGCCGCCAAGGTCTACGATGTGCTGGGAAGCTACGCACAGCAGCAGGGATTTATCTTGGTGCTGGACATCAGCCAGCAGCAGAATCCCGTGCTCTACGCCCCCGACTCCATCAATATCACCAGGCCGATCATCGATGCTTACAATCTGAAGTCTGGCGTGCCCGCGCCGGTTCCGCCGCCGGCGCGCTGAAAGACAGGTTTCAGGGCTTATAGCAAAACCAGAGATGCTGTAACCCGAAGCCGCTGCACTTAAGTCGCCGCGACCCCAAGGAGCGGCGACCTTCAAAAAAAGCTGAATAGGGCACACCTTCTCTGGTTTTGCCGTAAAACCTGACATCTGCGGCCTGCTCCCTATTCCCTAATCCCTGTTCCCTGGCCTATAATCCCTCTAGTTCCCGCTGACGTTTCCGCATGCGCCCTTTTCAGTTATCGCGCCGTCCGGTGCTTCAGTTCCCGCAAAAAGCTGGGGTGAAAATGAGCCGTGGGGTATCTTGAGGGCGTAAAGGCTCCTCTTCAGCGTCTATGTGAAAAGCCGCAATGGGATTCCGAGGGAGTTATTCATTCAAATGAAGCGTTCGCTTGCAATTGTTGTGATGTTGGCATCAGGGATGGTCCTGAGCGCCGCTGCCCAAACACTGCCCGCACCCCCTGCGCCGGCCGCCGCGCCTGTCGCCGTTCCCGCCAAAATCGCCGTCATCGCCTTTCAGGCGGCCGTGGCCCGTACCAACGAAGGCCTGCGTGACTTCGGCGATCTGGAGAAGAAGTACGCGCCCCAAGAGGCCGCCCTCAAGGCCCTTAGCGAAGAGATCGACACCCTGACCAAGCAGTTGCAGGATCACGGTGCGAGTCTAAGCGAGGTCGAGCGCAGCACCCGCGCCAAGGCCATCGATGAGAAAAAGAAGCAACTGGACCGCGACGCCGAGGATGCGAAAAACGACTTTCAGCAGGATATGCAGGATGTCTTCCAGGCTCTGCAGTCGAAAGTCTACGACGTAATGCAGTCCTATGCCGAGCAGCAGGGATACACCCTGATCCTGGACGTTTCGCAGCAGCAATCGCCCGTGCTCTACGCCGTCAATGGCACCGACATTACCAAGGCCGTCATCGACGCTTACAACCTGAAGTCAGGGGTGCCCGCTCCGCCTCAGCCCGCCGCCGCAGCGCCTAAACCGGCCGCGCCCAAGCCGGCTTCACCCAAGCCCGCTTCACCCAAGCCCGCTGCAACCCACTGAGTTGCAACCGTAGACCGAACAAAGGCCCCGCTCTCCGGGGCCTCTGTGCTGCCTCGATTGATCTTCAGCCCTCATCAGGCCTGTGGAAAAATTTGTGGATTTCTTCCGGAAACCTATCAGGAAAGGCCTGTTTTTTTCTCTTGTCAGACGCCATTCCACTCTGGTACAAAGCGTAAGTTATTCTTTATCAATAGGAACTTCACTAAGCTGCTCCTGTGCCGCAGCGGGATGCCTGAATTGTGGGCTGCCGCTGGATTTGGCACCTTTCCACAATCCACCATAAAGAATTATTCACAATCCGTGATGACTTATGCGCCTGCAACACCGAAAACTGAGCACGGCAGGTTTGGATAGGTGGATTGAACTTGGGCGGATTGAACTTGATTGGTGCGAAAGCGCGAGCACTCGCCAGCCGCTACTTCTGCTGGTCTTCGCCCACGCGCAAAACCGCCAAAAAGGCCTCCTGCGGAATGTCTACCTTCCCGATCCGCTTCATACGCTTCTTGCCTTCCTTCTGTTTCTCCAGCAGCTTGCGCTTGCGCGTAATATCGCCGCCGTAGCACTTGGCCAGCACGTTCTTCCGTAGCGGGCTCACGGTTTCGCGGGCGACAACTTTGGCTCCAATAGCGGCCTGGATGGCGACCTCGAATTGCTGGCGCGGGATCAGTTCGCGCATCTTCGACACCAGCGCGCGGCCGCGCTCGTAAGCGTGGTCATGGTGCACGATGATCGAGAGCGCGTCCACCGGTTCGCCGGAGACGAGCACATCGAGCTTGACCATCGGCGACTCCCACTCGCCGGCGAGTTGGTAGTCGAGCGATGCATAGCCGCGCGAGATCGACTTGAGCCGGTCGTAGAAGTCCAACACGATCTCGTTCAACGGCAGCTCGTAGGTGAGCATCACGCGCGTCGGCGTCACGTACTCAAAGTTGATCTGCTTGCCGCGCTTCTCCTCAACCAGTTTGAAGATGCCGCCGACATATTCCTCGTTGGTAAGGATCTTCGCCATGATCACCGGCTCGCGGATGGAATCGATGCTTTGCGGCTCGGGCCAGCGCGAGGGATTGTCGACCTCAACCTCCTTTCCGTCGGTAAGCGCGATGCGATAGCGCACGCCGGGCGCCGTAGTGATCAAATCCAGCTCGTACTCGCGCTCCAGCCGCTCCTGAATGATCTCCATGTGCAAGAGGCCCAGGAACCCGCAGCGAAAGCCGAAGCCCAGCGCCACCGAGTCTCTCCGGCTCAAAGAAAAACGACGAATCGTTCAGCCGCAGCTTTTCGAGGGCGTCGCGCAGCAGCGTGTGTTCGTGCGAGTCCACGGTGTAGAGCCCCGCGAAGACCATCGGTTTGATGTCTTCAAATCCCGGCAACCCGGCCGCGGCGGGATGCGCGTCGTCGGTCACCGTGTCGCCGATCTTGGTGTCGCCTACGTTCTTGATGGTGGCCGCAAAAAATCCCACCTCGCCCGCCGTCAACTCGCCGATCTCGACCGGTTTCGGCATCAACACGCCCATCGACTCAATCTCGTGCACCTTCCCGTTCGACATAAGCCGGATGCGCTGGCCCTTGCGCATCGTTCCCTGCATAACCCGCACCAGCACGATTACGCCGCGATAGGCGTCGAACCATGAATCGAATATGAGCGCCTGCAGCGGCGCATCGGGATCGCCCGTGGGCGGCGGCAAGCGATGCACAATCGCTTCCAGCACCTCATCCACGCCCTGGCCGGTTTTGGCGCTTACCGGGATCGCGTCGGTCGCGTCCAGCCCCACAGCCTTTTCGATCGCCTCCTGCGTGTGCAGAATATCGGCCGAAGGCAGATCAATTTTGTTGATGACGGGAACGATTTCGAGTCCGTGGTTAATGGCAAGATACGCATTCGCCAGCGTCTGCGCTTCCACGCCCTGGCTGGCGTCCACCACCAGCAGCGCGCCCTCGCACGAGGCCAGCGACCGCGAAACCTCGTAGCTGAAATCCACGTGGCCCGGCGTGTCAATCAAATTGAGCTGGTAGGTGTTGCCGTCGCGCGCCTTATACATCATGCGCACGGCGTGAGCCTTGATCGTGATGCCGCGCTCCCGCTCCAGGTCCATGTCGTCCAGGATCTGCGCCTGCATCTCGCGCCCGGTCACAGAGCCGGTCAGTTCCAGCAGCCGGTCGCTCAACGTCGACTTGCCGTGGTCGATGTGGGCAATGATGGCGAAGTTTCGAAGAAAGCGCGCATCCATGAGAGACTTTCAAAACAAAAGACTTAAGTGCACTGAGGCGCGTCCGGCGCAACGAGCCTCCATGGCATAGCTTATCATCGGCATAGTGCCCAAAGTGACTCCATCGAGGCCGCATCGGCCGCGTTTTTTCCTGCGCGTCGCCGGGGTTCGTTCTCTCATGCCGGCCTGCGCCCTTCTCGCCTTGCCGCTCGCCGGCTGCACACCGAATGGATCCTCCGGTGCTGCTGCCAGCCAGCCGCCACAGGCCACGGCGCCGGCGCTGCCAGCGGCTCCAGCGCCGCAACCTGCCCTTCCCGCCGCGCCCAAACCCGCCGACGCCGAGCAGCAGCGCGTGCGCGTGCTTATCGAGCAGGTTGAAGCAGCCTACGCCGCCGGCGACGCCGATTACCGCAAAGGAATGCTGGCCGAGGCCAAGATTCAGTTCGACCGCGCCATCGATCTCATGCTCTCCAGCGGCCTCGACATCAAGGCCGATCCACAGTTGCAGGACGAGTTCGACAAGATCGTCGACCAGGTGAATGCCCTCGAGATGGAAGCGCTCAAGCAGGGCAACGGCTTTGTGCCCAATGAGGAGATCACTCCTGCCGAGGCGGCCAGCGATGTGACCTTCGCCGCCGACCCCAACCTGCTGGCCAAAGCCACGGCCGATCTGGCCACCACCAAATCCGACCTGCCCCTCATGGTCAACGACTACGTGGCCTCCTACATCAACTTCTTCGCCTATACGCAAAAGGGCCACAATACGCTGCTGCACTCATTCCAGCGATCGGGGCTCTACAAAGGGATGATTCAGCGCGTTCTGGCCGAGGAGGGCGTGCCGCAGGACCTGATCTACCTGGCTGTCGCCGAGTCGGGCTTCCAGCCCAAAGCCGTCAATCGCCGCTCCCGCGCCGGCGGCATGTGGCAGTTTATGCCGGGCCCCTACTACGGCCTCACGCGCAACCTCTACGTGGACGAACGCTTCGATCCCGAAAAATCCACGCGCGCCTACGCCCGCTACATGAAGTTTCTCTACGACGAGCTCAGCGACTGGTACCTGGCGATGGCCGCCTACGATCATGGCGCCGGTAACATCCAGCACGAGGTGGCAAAAACCGGCTACGCCGACTTCTGGGAGCTGTACAAGCGCAACGAGCTGCCCCGCGAAACCGCCAACTACGTGCCCGAGATTCTGGCCGCAATCATCATCGCAAACCACCCCACCCAGTACGGCTTTGACGACGTTACCCTCGATCCCCCGATCCTGACCGACACGGTGACCATCAACTACGCGATCAATTTGCGGCTGGTGTCAGACACGGTGGGGGCGCCGGTGGACGAGGTTGAGGCCTTGAACCCCAGCCTGCTGCGCATGGTCACGCCGCCCGAAGCCCCCTTCGACCTGCACCTGCCTGCCGGCACGGCCACGCTCTTTGAGCAGCGCGCCGCCCTTATCCCTGAAGCCCAGCGCAACTCCTGGCGCTACCACCCCGTTGTCGCGGGCGACACGCTGGCGTCAGTGGCGCAGGAGTACCGCGTCCCGGTGGCGGAACTGGCCTCGGCCAATCAGCTCAATCAAACCGACAGCGTGGCCGGCATCGAGGCGTTGGTGGTTCCGGTGGCGCCGGTCGCAGAGCCGCTGACACGCACTCGGCTTTACGTCGTGCATCGCGGCGATACGCTGGTCACCATCGCCGACCGCTTTGGCGTCTCTCTCAGCCAATTGCGGCGCTGGAACGCAATCCCCTCCGGCATCCGGGTCGAACCGGGCCGCCGCCTGCATGTGGCCGAGCCTGCCCCAGTCCGCGTATCCACTTCGCATCGCCGCAAGACCACCACAACCGGCGCCAAGTCCGGCGCCAGCGCCCATCCAAATTCCTCCGCGTCGAAGCCGGCCCATCGGCGGTCCGCCAGAACGACCCCTGGCGCCAAGTCCGGCGCCGCGCATAAGCCTACGGGCCATACCAAGCCTTCCACGCGCACCAGTAAAAAACCGTAGCAGACTGCATTCGATGCTTGTGTTTTGCTTGTATTTATGTGCAAGCTATAGCTACAATCGCTTGCGCGAGCAGAATGTTTACCTTTGCTCTCTCAAAAAATGCGAACGTAATCTTGTCAGCGGCAATCCGCTGGAGGCAATAGGATGGATGAAGTGTTCAGGATGTACGCGATGAGTGACGGCGACCCGTTTGGGAAGCCGGGTGACCTGGACCCCGATCAGGTCGAAGCCTTTGCTGACGAAGAGGAAGATGAGTTGGAAACCGCCGGCATCCTCACCTCCTCAGACGACGATGAGGTGATTGCGGAAGAGACGGTGGTTGCGGTGATCACGACGCCAGCGGCGAAGCCTGCCGTCAAGAAAGCGGCAGCGAAGAAGGCTCCGGCAAAGAAAGCTGCCAAGAAGGCGCCTGCTGAGAAGGCCGCAAAGAAAGCGGCCAAAAAGGCTCCCGCCAAGAAAGCCGCTAAGAAAGCGGCCAAGAAGGCGCCGGCCAAGAAAGCCGCTAAGAAGGCAGCCAAGAAAAAGGCTCCCGCAAAGAAGGCCGCAAACAAGAAGGCTCCGGCCAAGAAAGCGGCCAAGAAGGTCGTCAGGAAGGCCGCCAAAAAGGCGAAGAAGGCTGCCAAGAAAGTGGCAAAGAAGAAGGGGAAGAAGTAGATTCAACCTTCTTTGCAAGTGCTTACGGCGCGTGGCGCCCGGATCTTCGTGTCACGTGCGAGAGGCGATCCCTCTCGCCGGGACCGTTCACCTGACGTACAAGCCAAAGGCCCGGCACACCAGGCTGTTACGAAACTCTGCCGGAACCGGGTTTTGTAACAAGGGCACGGCTTTAGCCGGGCCGTAAGCGGCGCAAAATGAGCGAGGGCGTTAGCCCCTGCTGGTTCAAAGCGCCAAAAAATGATCGCGTTCGGCGAGTTTCGTAACAGCCTGTCACGCTGGGTCTTTTCGCGCGCCATGGGGCATTGGCAAGCGCAGGCGAAAGAGCCAGCAGGGCGTCGTGCAGGCTATTCAACTCCGCGCGAAAGGTTGACGCAAGTTCGGTGGGCATAGTCTTCTCCCTCCGCCGTTCCGCATAGAGCCGAAGGCAGTTCGGGTTTGATGGATCTGTTCGGGCTGGTTTGCTCCCGGGCCGCTCTACGGAATCGCCGCCAGCACATCCGACGCGGCCGTCGCCGGATCCACCTTCACCCACACCTTGGCGATGTTGCCCTTGGGATCGATCAGGAAGGTGTTGCGGTTGGCAAGCACCATGCCGGCAAAACTACCCAGCGACCCGTAGGCGCTCACCACCTTGTGGTCAGGGTCCGCGAGCAGATGGAACGTCAGCCCATCCTTGGTGCAGAACTGCTTGTGGCTGTCGGCCGAGTCCACGCTCACACCCAGAATCACGGCATTCTTGGCCTCGAACTGGCCCAGCGCATTCTGGAAGTTGTGCGCCTCGATAGTGCAGCCAGGCGTCATGTCTTTGGGATAGAAGTAGAGGACGACCCATTTGCCGCGATATTGATCGAGAGAGATCGGCGAGCCGTCCTGGGACGGAAGCGTGAAAGTGGGGGCGGCCTGGCCTGGGGCGGGCATCGAATTGTCGGCGGCGCGCGCGGCCACAATGCAAGTGGCAGCAACGAGAGCTGCCGCAAGGGTGAGGGAAACGGATCTTTTCATAAGAAAACCTCCGGGAATCAGGGATTAAGGCATTTTCGGAATCAATGTAGACTTTTCAAGAAGCGTGCAAAGTGGCTTTTTCTTAAGGAAAAAGCCACTTGAAGGGCGTGCTTTCGGTCTACAGTAATTCCGAAAATGCTATAGCGGACAGGGAAGTGAGAACAGCCGGCGAAGTCCGCGGGCTGTCCCTCATTATCAGCGCGGAGAGGCCACAATGGCAATGCCCGCCCGTGTGGCGCGCTCCAGCAGTTGGTCGCGGTCGAACAGGAGCGTGCGCCCCGCCTCAATGGAGAGGCAACTCGCACTGGCGCGAATCATCGTTTCAATCGTCGAGATTCCAATCACGGGCACGTCGAAACGCATGTCCTGCTCCGGCTTGGCAACTTTTACCACGGTGAGCCGCCGCGAAAAGGTCAGAGCCCCCGGCGAGAGGTCTTCGTGGCCGGGGTGCAGGGTTGACGCCCCTCCATCGAGCGTTTGCATCAGCCGGCCGGCGCGCTCAATGGTTGCATCCGTGCCTTCCATCGCCTCTACGGCCACGCAAGCCTGTGCCGCCACCACAACCGTC
>CAWCXX010000107.1:0-36381 GCA_963799445.1 uncultured Acidobacteriaceae bacterium
CGTATCTTCGCGCCGATAAGACAACTCCGTCGTGTCATGAAGAACCAGAAGGGGGAAGCCACGGCTAGCCGAAAATCGTTCTCGCGCGTGCAGGCAAAATGACCGGCGAGAATATTCCATTCGCTGATCCGCTCATTGCCAAAGAAACGATACGCGGCCTTCGTGTTGGCCCAGTCCTGGCAAGCCCACGGCGTAGTCGCACCCACTTTGCTCGACAGTTGCTCCAACAGCTGTCGCAGTCGCTTGCCGTGGCGGACATCCTCAAAATCGCATCCCACCACCTCATTGTCTATCCATGCATCCGTTCCTGCCTCATAGGATGCTCCAAGAACATGACACCATCCAACACCGGCTTCTGGCTCATGGCTTCCACTGCGCCATGACCCATCTCTCAATGTAAGTACCTGACTTGAGGCAGAATATTGGGCATCAATACTCACGCGGATTCAGCCCAGAATTGTGGGTAATTGAAAGCAGGAGCCCCGTGGCGCGGTCGGGGCATTGGGATGGGGGGGATGGGTACCTCAGGTGGTACGAACCTCAAGCAGGGTCAATTGACCAGTCTACTGAGCGTCTCTAGCGACTGGGTGGCAGTCCAGCGAAGTGGACGTACAACAAATCAGGCATTGCGGCTAAAGACTGCCGTCGCAGGTTCTGAGTTCTGAAGGTAGATGTGCCCTTCAAGGCACGTATGAGACGATATTCCGATGACAACAGTGACAAACCTTTCAGGATACAATACTGTTGTGAAATGCCATCCAAAAGCGCATAAGCCGAAGCCCGTTACACGTGATGTGGATATTCGGAAGGTGCTCATGGCGACCTTGGAGGCGAAGTACAACGACAAGCAGCATGACCTTATCGTAGAAGAGTTTGGATGCAAGTCTGCGCGAGTTGATGTTGCAGTCATCAACGGCTCACTTCATGCTTTTGAAATCAAGAGTGACAGCGATAGCCTCGACCGTTTGCCGTCGCAGATAGACGCTTATCAAGGTGTCTTTGAATATGTGACATTAGTCTGCGGTCGTCGCTTGTTAGACCGTGCTCGCATCACAATACCCAAGTGGTGGGGCTTGCAGAGAGCCGAATTCAAGAGCGGCTTGCTTGCTTTGCAAGAACTAAAGGCACCGAAGCCAAACCCGAATCAGAATCCATACGCATTGGCCAAAATGCTATGGAAAACAGAGGCACTTGCCGTGCTGCGAAAGCATGGGCACAGAAGCGTAACATCGAAGTTTACGGCAGACGAAGTTTGGAATGAAGTGGCCTCTTGCTATACCCATCGCAGACTTGACCAATGAAGTCCGCCTAGCAATCAAAGCTAGGGTAGGCTCTGGATTTGCGAAGCTGTCAACTCCAAATGATGATTCGTACACCACTGATCCATTGTTCAGGTGAACCATTCGCAGGACTTGGCGTGGCTGCTTTCGCCGCAATAGCTGCATCGCCTTGACGAACTGTGCACCGCTGAAAAAAGTTTGAGCAATTAGGTCGCTGCACATTGCCCACATTACTCCAGGTACTTTATCGCTCCGTCTTACCCAAATAATTTGTTCTCTCGCCTACCGAAGGTTGGGTGCGGGTGTATTTGGAATAACCTGAGGCTCACCACCACATCTAACTCCGTAGTCGCCATACGAAGGCAGTATAAGTTGTGCGGTTGTTCTTTGCTTAGGACCATTCCATCCTACAACGAATCATTCCTATCGAAAGGCAACCACTGTCCTGTGGGTTGATTGGATATTGAATCGGGGAAGCATCCCGATGCTAGGGTAATAGTCCTCCAGTCATCCACAGAAGGCACACTATGAGGCAAAATGCCCCGGTTGCTGCACTGCCAAGGTCTGGCCGGTATTGAAGGTCTATGAGAATGTCTACCTGATTCCGTTGGACTCCTAGAAAAGTAACTAAACCATTAAAGCCGGTATGTTTTGCGGATTATTGAAGAAATTTGCTGGAATACGGAACATTACTCCGCGACCATCTGTGGCAATCACATTGCGAATCATCTGCTGAAATGGCTGTAAAAAGAATGGTGACGTTACTGGCACCGCATTGACTAGTGCCGTTCGCGCACTGGCGAAAACCGACTGGACAGCTTGGGGAATGGTGCACCGCTTGCTTGTAGATACAAGGTGTCTAAGTAGCAGGGAAGCCCCGTCCATTCTGTTGCGAGCAATTGCATCAGGTCACTAATGTGTTGGCCAAAAGGCTTTGCGGGTTTTGTCGGCGTTGCTGGATTCGGTGGCCACATCTCAAGGAGCGGAGTCACACTTCCCTTTGTTTGAAAACTCAACTGATTGAGCGCCCACACTTCTCCCCTCTTCAACTTTGCAATGAAGATGTGATGCTTATGGTTGAATTCCAGACCTGCATGTGTGATGGGGACTTGCGCCCGCTCAATTCGCAGAGCAGTCTTCGTGGGTGTAGGGTCTTTCTTCCCGTTGCGTGAACTGGCTGTGCTCTTGCGAGTTGGCATCATTCTCTCCTCAGCTATTTGCCAACAATGGTAGCACTGTCCTTGGCGGTATGCACCATGGTTTGTGCAACATGCCGACCAAACAATACCTTTGAGACCGTGACTGCCGAGTTGGTTCTTTACATCAGTGCTCCAAATCTCTTTTATTGGCCAGCCGCAACCGGAACGGCGGGAGCGACAGTAGGAATAGCTAACGGTTGTTGCGTCTTTGGCTTCATCACAACTGCATAGGTGGCCTCATCGCTCAGCTTCTCAACGAGAAAATCCACCCAGTGCTGGGTGTACACGTAGTCCTTGTGAACGGCATCGTAGCTGCAAAACTGCGGGCTACACAAGCTGGCATCCGTTGCGCCCTTTGGTGGCCGGGCGTTGAAGTGGTGCCAGCATCGAGTATGGCTTGCCTGATTGAATATCTTGCTGTTCAACCTCGCTACAACCCTTGAGACCACTTCTCCGGGTTTGAACCCCGTCGCATTGATGACGTTGAACTGCTTCGGCTTTATCAGGGTGATGAACTTCTGGTATTTGGCCATCTCTTCAGGCTTCGAAGGGTCATACTTCAAGAACTCCACTGCAACATCATCCGCCGACCGAGACGCCACGACCTTGGGAATCAGAAACACCTTGAAGCTGTAGTTTTGGTCTGCATAGATGTCATCGGAGAGAGATGAGCGGAACGTTTCTATGAACTTGCGAACTGACTGGAAGTTTCGCCTTGCAGCCCCTCGAAGGGCTGTTTGCTGAGCTACGTTGACGCTCCGTCCAAACTGAAGCGCAAAAGCCAAGTTGGCACTGAGAGCATGTTTATTCCCAAAAGTCTCGCACATCAGATTCTCGAAGTTGGTCAGACAAGACTGGCACTCCCCGAAAATCTCTACGTCCAACGGAGGCAAGAAGCGGTGCTCAATCTTGTTCCTGAGCCTGATGAAGAATTCCAAGTTCATACGAACGGCGGGGTTCTGGTCTTTGAAAAACTGCTGGACGCACTCGCTGAGTTCCCAATGTTTGTAATCACCGTCAATCCGCTCGAAGCGAGTCGGGTGCGCCTTTTGCCTGTAGTATGGTTTGATTCTTTTCTTCCCAAAGATGGCGTGAAAGAGAGCCGTCCACGCAACGACCATCAAGATGACGTACCCGGCAGAGCGGAAGGCCGTCCCCGGCCTGTTGTACGTCTCCACGGCGAGAAGTGCCGCTTCGCGGGCCTTTTTGAGGTTCGCTTCCGTCTCAATCGGCAGCTTGCGAGGCATTCCGGTCGCCTCCTTGAATGTATTTCTGCTGACAATCCTAATTCTGCGATGGCCGACGCGTCGGCCAAGTTCCAATTATAGTTCTGGCAAGTGCTTTTATCCTCAATACCTTGAATCGGATAGTAGTTGTCGGTGCTAGAATTTGCAACGAGCATAGTTTCATCTCAATCTCCGTCGTAGACGAGCACAGCGATGGCCAGCGCATCGGGTTGGGGGTCACTGCCACAGAGTAGGCCATCGGAATCACAGTCAGGAGTTGAACTCGATGGCCACTGGAACTGCTGGAAAACGGGGCGGTAAAGCCTCAGCCGAGGCGAAGCCCTACAAGCATCCTGAAGCTGACAGCCCGATGCGCCCCGAAGTGGGCACTCAAGCACGCTTCAAGAAGAAGCTTCCCGCCCAAAAGTACCGCTACGACTCGTCGCTCTCCCCGCGATGGACTTCGACGGGCAGAATCCGGCCAGAGCCTTGGGCGAGTGGCTACTTGTCCGGATACAGGAGGCGGCTGCTCTCCCGGCACCGCACCTGTTCAAAGCTCCACAGGAGTTCAAGACGGCTGACGGCAGGGTTGAGTGCTCGGTTGCCGGGTTGCAGGATGCGGTGCAGCGGCTGGCCGCAATTGAGAAGCCTTTCTTGGACTGGGCCGGGAAGGCCGAGCGTCTATCGTTCGATGTGCCGACCCTGCCGCTCTTCATTCACGAGCGGCTCTCCACCAAGGCCATCATCGAGACGCTCAAAGGCCACAAGACCGACAAGCAGGAAATGCTCTTCGACCTGTTCGGCGACCCCGACCATTCCATCTATGACCAAGTGCTACGCGCCTACGAGCACCGCGACAAGTGGGTGAACAGGATGATTCTAGGCGATTCGCTGGTCGTGATGAACTCGCTACTTCGTTATGAGTCGCTTGGTGGGCAAGTGCAAATGATTTACATCGACCCGCCCTACGGTGTCAGCTATGGTTCCAATTTCCAGCCGTTTGTTCGCAGGAGGAGCGTAGCCCACAACGATGATGACGACATGACTCGTGAACCGGAAATGGTTCAGGCATACAGAGACACATGGGAACTCGGGCTTCATTCCTATTGTTCCTATCTCAAGGACAGATTCACTCTTGCTCACCAATTGCTGAGTAAATCAGGGAGCATATTCGTACAAATCAGCGACGATAACCTTCACCATGTCCGGGAGTTGCTGGACGAAGTTTTCGGCTCAGAGAATTTTGTCGCTGTCATCGGCTTTAAGACAATGATGCCCCTTGAATCCGGGAACATCGAATCCGTGATGGACTATCTCTGCTGGTACTCCAGAGACAAAGAGCAAATGAAGTATCGAAACCTCTTCATCCGCAAGAATGTTGGAGAAGGTTCCGAGTTTGTATTTGCGGATACAGAAGACGGTGGCTATCGGAGATTGGACTCGGAAGAAATTGCTGATTTCGGTACGACCGCACGCAAGAACGCAATATTCAAACGCTCTGACCTCGCGTCCTCCGGATACACCCCTTCCTGCACGTTCACCATCGACTTCGAAGGAAAGCCCTTTGTAACAAAACGTGGCAAAAGTTGGCGCACGACTCCAGCGGGTGTCGAAAAGCTGAAAGCGAAGAATAGGCTGTTTGTCCTTGGAAGCAAACTCTACTACAAGATGTACCTCCGAGATTTTGGGCACTCATCCCTAATCAATTCTTGGCACGACACCATCGAGTTCGGGACAAGACAATATGTGGTGCAGACGACGCCGACGGTTATCCAGCGATGCATCCTAATGACAACAGACCCCGGCGACTTGGTTCTCGACCCAACCTGCGGAGGGGGAACAACGGCTTTTGTTGCTGAGAAGTGGGGTCGGCGTTGGATTACCTGTGACACAAGCAGAGTCCCTTTAGCCCTTGCGCGGCAGCGTTTACTAACAGCAACATTCCCTTGGTTTGAGTTGAATGATGAAAGCCGTGGCCCGGGTGCAGGTTTTGTCTATTCCCGTAAACAAAACAAAAGCGGCGAGGAAGTCGGCGGTGTGATTCCCCATATCACCCTTGAATGTCTTGCAAACGATGAACCTCCAATACAGGAGGTACTTGTTGACCGTCCTGAAATCAAGGGTGGCATTACCCGTGTCACGGGGCCGTTTTGCTTTGAGGCCACTATTCCCACGGCAATGGACTCTGCGGAGCAGCAACTGGCTGAGACATCGTTGAATGACGACACTCCTTACACAGAGCGGATGCTGGAAGTCCTCCGCCGCTCTCCCGTGCTTCGGGTCGAAGGGAATAGAACTGTCACTCTCAAGAACGTGCGCCCACCGGCGAAGTCGCTCTCAATAAACGCTGAGGCATTCGTGGACGCCACCGCACCGGGACAGTCTGCAACTCTCGAAGACGCTGTGCGGGAAGCATCGGAAAAGAGCGGCGATGCGTTGCCACTGTCGCAGCGTCCAGTTGCCTTTGTCTTCGGCCCGGAAAACGCGGCGGTCAGCCAGAGGCTGGTGGACGAGGCGGCACGCGAGGCTCACATGAAGGGCTATTCGCACCTGTATGTCATCGGTTTCCAAATCGACCCGCACGCACGAACACTGATTGAGAAGAACGCCGACATGGGCGGCATCCCCACCACATACGTACAGGCAACGCACGACCTGATGATGGGCGACCTGCTGAAGAACATGCGCTCCAGCCAAATCTTCAGCGTCTGCGGAATGCCGGAAATCAAGCTAAAGAAACTCAAGACCAAGGGCAAAGATGGCTCTCCGCAATTTGAGGTAAGGCTGCTTGGTCTCGATGTCTTCGACCCCTCCACGATGGAGACGGAGCACCGTTCTGGCAATGATGTACCGGCGTGGCTCTTAGACAGCAACTACAACGGTCGCTGCTTCCACGTTTCTCAAGCATTCTTCCCACGCACCAGCGCATGGGAGAACCTCAGGAAGGCTCTTAAGGGCGAATACGAAGAGTCGGTCTGGGAGCACTTGGCTGGCGACACCAGCGCGGCGTTCGAATTGGGCGACGAGAAACAGATTGCGGTGAAGGTCATTGACGACCGAGGGAACGAACTCATCGTCACCAAGACGGTGGACGAGGCGGTGTAGCAATGGCGGGTCAACTCTACGAAGTAGAACAACCGATATTGAACTCGCCGTTTGCGGAGCCAACGGAATACTGGTTCATCAAGGAGGGTGAACAGCCACGGCGTACGCCGGGTCGGCGTCCCTCCATCGTGTTCCCGCCGCGTGACCAGCGAAACGAGTGGTCGCTTGCCGATGGTGTTCTCAAGAAATCTGACAGCTACATCGGTGGCTACGAATTGGCGATGGTCGCGTTGATTCGGGAGCGCGTCAAGAAGTGGCGAGAAGAAGGCTACAACGGAGTGTCGCGCACAACGCTCGACCTGCTGAAGTGGTGGCGTCGGGATGGCCGCGACGACCGCAAGCGCCTGTTCTTCGCGCAATTGGAAGCAGCCGAGGCCATCATCTTCTTGAACGAAGCGAGAGCCGATTATCTGCAAGGAATCAATGTTCCGCGAGAAGACCCAAGCGATGACCGCAAGGCACAGGGGTACATGGGGTTCTTGCGCTACGCCTGTAAGATGGCGACCGGCAGCGGCAAGACCACGGTCATGGGCATGGTTGCCGCATGGAGCATCCTGAACAAGGTTAATGACCGCAACAATGCGCACCTTCTCCGATGTGGTTCTCATCGTCTGCCCGAACGTGACTATTCGTAGTCGCTTGGCCGAACTCGACCCCGAGCGTGGGGAAGCCAGCCTGTATCGCACTCGTGACCTTGTTCCGCCCGATATGATGCCACTGCTGCGGCAGGGCAAGGTAGTCGTCACGAACTGGCATGTGTTCGAGCCTCAGGTCATGCAGCAAGGCGGGGTGAGTGCCAAGGTCATCAAGGCCGGAGTCGCCACGCCGATTCGCGAATGGATTCACATCGGCACAAAGACCACGACGGCTCGTGGCAAGCGGTACCTGACGCGGAAAGAATACGAGCGGCAGGTTGCGGCCCGCTTGATAAAAGTGCTGGAAGAAGAACAGGACAAGGACGGCAATCTGAAGCGTGTCCGCATCGAGTCCGTGAAGTACGTTGAGAGCGATACGTCGCTTATCAACCGGGTGCTGGGGCGCGAGATTGGCGGCAAGCAGAACATTCTCGTGATGAATGACGAAGCGCATCATGCCTACCGAATCAACCGTGAGAACGGGAATGAAGACGAGGACGACGAGGACGAAGACGACGAGGAGGAGTTCTACAAGGAGGCGACGGTTTGGGTCGAGGGCTTAGACCGTGTTCAGAAGCTGCGTGGAATCAACTTCTGCTTGGACTTGTCGGCCACGCCGTACTACTTGGGGCGGGTGGGGCAAGAAACAAACAAGCCGTTTCCGTGGGTGGTGAGCGACTTCGGCCTGATTGATGCAATCGAGTCGGGATTGGTGAAGATTCCCCAGCTTGCCGTTCGGGATTCGACGGGAGCCGCAATTCCGGGCTACGCAAACATTTGGAAGTGGATGCTGGAAGAACAGATGACCACCTCCGAACGTGGTGGCCAAAGGGCAAGCCCAAAGCCCGAAGCAGTGTTGAAATACGCGAACCACCCAATTGCGATTTTGGCAGCGGAGTGGGAGAAGACGCGACAGGATTGGGCATCGGAGGGCACCGACCCGCGTCCCCCCGTCTTCATCTTGGTCTGCAAGAACACGAAGATTGCCAAGGTGCTGTACGAGTGGATTGGCGAAGGCAAAGCCCCGGTTGGCATTCCACCTTCAAATATGCCCGGTTTCCGCAATAAGGCTGGTCAGGTGCTGACCATTCGTGTTGATTCCAAGGTTGTCCACGAGACCGATACGGACACTGCCAAAAGCGATGAATCGCGTTGGATGCGGTTCACGCTGGATACCGTAGGCAAAATGCAATGGTCACTGGACAAACAGGGCAGTCCGATTTATCCGTTGGGCTTTGAAGAACTGGCGAAAAAACTCGACCGTCCGCTTCATCCACCCGGAAGAGATGTGCGGTGCATTGTCAGCGTGGGCATGTTGACCGAAGGTTGGGACTGCAATACTGTGACTCACATCGTTGGCCTCAGGCCGTTCATGTCTCAGTTGCTCTGTGAGCAGGTCGTAGGACGCGGCTTGCGCCGAGCCAGCTATGACTTGGATGAAGCGACGGGGCACTTCAAGGAAGAAGTTGCCAAGGTGTTCGGCGTCCCGTTCGAAGTCATCCCGTTCAAGGCGAATCCGAACGGCCCGCCACTGCCACAGCCAAAGCGCAACCATGTTCATGCTTTGCCAGAGCGGCAGCACCTTGAGATTCGTTTCCCCCGTGTTGAAGGCTACACACAGGCAATCAGGAATCGTGTCACCGTGGACTTCGACAGTGTTCCTGTCCTCATCGTTGACCCAACACGAATTCCTCCTGAGGTTGAAGTTACCGGGCTCAATCTCAACAACGTTGGCCGCATGACGCTTACTGGCAGAGTTGACAGAATCGACTTGCAGAAGTTTCGTGATGAGCACAGGATTCAAGAACTTGTGTTTGAATTTGCTGCGGCTTTAACAAAGGAGTTCTTCGCTCAAGATAGTTGCTCGATTCCTGTCCATGTTCTCTTTCCACAACTTCTGGCCATTACGCAGAAATATGTGGATGAGAAAATCATCGCCAATCCACCAGCCGACAAAATGGACGCATTCTTGGCCCCCTACTGGGTGTGGGTGATTGAGCGGTTGCTTCCGGCAATTCGGCCTGATACTTCACAAGGTGAGGCACCAGAGGTTCCGCGATTCGAGGCAAATCGACCGGCAGGAAGCAGCAGCGATGTTGATTTTTGGACATCTCGCGATGTGCGTGAGGTTCTGAGAAGCCACTTGAATTACGTTGTGGCCGACACTGCCAAGTGGGAGCAGTCGGCGGCATACTTCATTGACACGCACCCGGCAGTGCAGTCCTTCGTGAAGAATTCGGGGCTCGGCTTTGCAATTCCCTACCTGTACAACGGTCAAATGCACGACTACATACCCGACTTCATCATTCGTCTCGTCGGTGAAGTCGAGCATTCCGTCATTTTGGAGACAAAGGGCTACGACCCGGTTGAGCAAATCAAAGGTGATGCTGCCCGTCGTTGGGTGAACGCTGTGAATGCCAGTGGTCAATTCGGGCGTTGGGATTACGCGATTTGCCGTAGGCCGACAGAGGTCATCAGCACGCTCGATTCTTTCAAGGTACGCGACCATGAATAGCCAATCCGCTTTAGCCGCCGTTGAATTGGAGGTAAGACCTTATCGCCTTCTTCAAGTGTTCGTCGGGGACAGCGCCCTTCATCGGCTGGAGATTCTCTTGGGAAATTCAACCTCTTTGTTCTGGATGAACTGCCGCGCACGTACACGCCGGAGATTTATCAGACGAAGTGCAACGTCGGTTACCAGCACGTGTTCGCTTCGTATTCAGGGCAAATCAGCAGTCTTTACGCAACTAACTCACTGAACGCAGAAACGCTACCCTTTGTAACAAATATCGCACCAGAGGTGCATCATGGAATATCGAGCCGTCAGAATTGCAGATGTCATTCGAGACATAAATCGTAACTACTTTCTTCCCGCAATTCAACGTGAATTCGTGTGGGAACCTGAGCAAATCGAGAGGCTCTTTGACTCTATCCTAGGTGATTACCCGATAGGCTCATTCCTCTTCTGGAAACTTGAAGAGCAGAACAATGCTCAATGGGCAACATTTGAGTTCATTAGGAATTTTGATGAGGCCAAGCCGCACAACGAAGACGCAAACCTGAATGGGATTGCTAGGGACATCTATCTCGTCCTTGATGGTCAGCAACGCATGACCGCTCTTTACATCGGGTTAAAGGGGTCATATCGCTATTTCCACTATCGCTGGCGGGAGACAAAGCTGTGTCTGAACTTGCTGAGACGCCCCGTTCCCAACGACACTGACCCGCAGGAACTTACGTACCAGTTTAAGTTTCGTGAGTCGCCACAGGCAGACAACGGCAATGAACTTTGGTACGAGGTTGGGAAAATCTTGGCGTTTGATGACCCTGAGGACGCCAAGGCCAGCCTCAAATCGGTGCTTACTACCTTCAGTGATGCTGACAGGGAGAATGCCAACAAGCTCATTGGGCGACTTCATAACAAGATTCATACCGTCACTACGATTAACTACTACGAAGAGAAGTCTCAAGACCCAAACAAAGTGCTGAATATCTTCGTTCGAGCCAATTCTGCTGGCACTCCGCTAGGGTACTCCGACCTGCTGCTTTCGACTGCGACCGCGAAGTGGGAAACGTTGAATGCACGAGAAGAAATCAACAGGCTTACGGACAATCTCAATCAGCTTAACGGGACTACTCGATACAACTTCGGCAAGGACTTTGTACTCAAGGCTAGTCTGTACCTGACCCAAGACCTTCCAATTCAATACAACGTTCGGAACTTTACGAAACAGAACCTCCAAAAGATTGAGGAGAACTGGGACAATATCAAGAGATACCTGACGACCACCGTCCGGCTCATATCGAAGTTCGGGTACCGATGGGAGAACATTGTCGCACCTATAGCTTTGCTGCCAATTGCTTTTTTCCTAATGAAAAGGGCTGACGAAAACTTCGACAAATCGTCGGAACAGACTGACGTACAAGTGCAAACGGCCGTTCGACGCTGGTTAGCAGTTATTCTGCTAAAGAACGTTTTCGGAACATCCTCCGACACTACCCTGAAGAATTTACGAGACACACTGCTGAAGGTGAAGGAGTTCTCCGAGTTTCCAGTGGCCGAGTTGGGCAATGCCCTAAAAATCGACTCAACGCTCTCCGAAGGTGAAATCGCCAATATTCTCACTCGTAAATATAGAGGTAAATACACATACTTGATTCTTTCTCTCCTGTATCCCGACCGTGACTGGCGCGATGTTGTGTTTCATGAAGACCACATTTTTCCGGCGAGCCAGTTCTCCATCCCTGCACTGCGGAAGCGAGGTTATGACGACCAGAGGATTCAGCGATATCAGGAGGTGTTCGACACCGTTCCAAATCTTGAACTGTTGACGGATACCGAGAATTTATCCAAGAACGCGACTCCGTTCGACCAATGGATAGCAACACGGGACTCCGGCTTTAAGACGCGGCATCTCATACCTGACATCCAAGCGTACTCGATGGATTGCTTTGAGGAGTTCATCAATGCTCGTCGGAAATTGATTGCAAACCAGCTTAAGACTACTTGCAATCAGCCGGTTTTGTCTTCACTGCTGTAGCGCGTTCGCGAACCTGACGAGTCAATACAATATTGAGAGAGGAAGACACTGATGGCCGAACCAACCTACGAAGAGCTGAAGGCACAACTCGAAGCCCTCAAGGCAAAGGAAGCACGCAGCGGAAGCATGAGCTTCAAGGTGAGCGACAAAGGCGGAGTTTCCGTCTACGGACTTGGCCGCTTCCCGGTCACGCTATATTTCGAGCAGTGGATAAAGCTCTTGGACAGGGCGCAGGATTTGCGCGACTTTCTCGAAGAGAACAAGAGCAAGCTCAAGCTAAAGGAGTAGGCCGACCGGCCTTTCTACTGTTTCCGTGGATTGGGCGGCTTGCGGCTCCGCCCTGCCTTGGCTTTCGCCTCTTTTGTACGGCCATCCACGCCGCCCTTATCCCACAGAGTTGACCGGCACTTCTTCGAGGCGCACAGCGTCGGGTGTGGCACTTTCGGAATCCAGACGTGTCCGCAGACATCGCAAATGGCCACCTTTTGCATTCGCCAGCCCATGGCTCCATTATACATAATGCCCAAAGCACATAATGCTCTTGATTTCAAATCGGCATCCGTCTATAATATGTCCTGTGGACAATATGCAAAAGGGACATATCGCATGGGAAGCCAGCCAAGTATGGGAAAGGCTCTGGCTTGGCGGTCTCGCAGATGCCGAGGAACTCGCGGATGGCAATCCCCATCGCATTTCGACTGTCATCTCGCTGTGCGAACTGCCGGTCGAAAGCAAGCGCCGGGGCATCTGCTATCTCAACCTGCCCGTCACGGACGACGAGTCGATGTCCGTCCGACAGTTCGACGCCATCATGGACGCCCTGATTGCAAACATCCGTTGGGGCACCGTGCTTCTTCATTGCAGCCAAGGCATTTCCCGCGCTCCGAGCCTTGCTGCGGCGTACATGGCGGCGGTCGGCTACCGCAACCTTGACGCGGCGTTGGTGGAAATCAAACGGCTGCGGACATTCATCAATCCCTCAGACATTCTGCTCGAAAGCATCAGGAGGCACCTATGAGTAAGCGTTGCGCTTTGTATTGCCGCGTCAGCACACCCGACCAGCACCTTGACAACCAGCTTTTCCAACTTCGTGACATCGCTGCCAAGCGTGGATACACGATTGTGGGCGAATACACCGACAAGGGAGTTTCCGGCACCAAGGCGCGTCGTCCCGGACTCGATACCCTCATGGCCGACGCCCGTCGCCATAAGTTCGATTTGGTTTTCGTGGCAGCTTTTGACCGCATTGCGAGGTCAACCCGGCACTTCCTCCAAGTGCTCGATGAGCTAGAGAGTTTTGGCATTGAGTTCGCCAGCGCACGTGAGGCAATTGACACGTCGGGGGCAATGGGGCGTCTCTTCGTTACCTTAATTGCGGCAATCAGTGCCCTTGAGCGAGATATTTTGAGGGACCGTGTTCGTCTCGGCTTGGCAAGGAGAGCCGCAA
Organism: uncultured Acidobacteriaceae bacterium; assembly: GCA_963799445.1. Lineage (GTDB taxonomy): Bacteria > Acidobacteriota > Terriglobia > Terriglobales > Acidobacteriaceae > Telmatobacter. The sequence goes on from CAWCXX010000107.1 coordinate 13,434, forward strand.
TGGGTCTTCCGCTTGGGCGTCAGCCCTTAGACGTGCCGCACGATGAAATTGTGGCTGACCGTCAACGGGGTCTCTCCCTGACTCAGATTGCCACCAAATACAATGTCAGCCGTGCCAGCGTCGTTCGTTGGGTACGCGAGGCTAAGCAGACGAGCCCTGCATTGCCGACTTCAATTGAGCCCATCCACGAATTCAGAGAGAAGGTCGCAGCGTGATAATGCTTGACCGTGTGATAGTCCGCATCAAACGCCCCAATGGTTCGACGCACAAGCTGCCAAGCGAGGCGCTGAATCGGGCGATGGTCTCTCTGGCCGACTCGGACGAAATGCGGCCTCTTCTGTGCGAAGCGAATGCCGAAGGCAAGGCACTTGTCATCGACGTGTACCAAGGCCGCAGCGGGAAACCAATTCTTGTTCACTTTTCAAAGGAGGAATTGTGAAGAACTACGACAACAACGGCAAGCTGGTAGGCGAAATCAACCACAGCCGCACAGCGGACGGGACGAGCATCACAACCAATACCGTCTACAACAGCTATAACGGCCAACCCACCAACCAGAACATTACCGTGCGACAGCCTGACGGCAAAGTGACGGTGACGAACCTGCTGAACGGCAAGCTGCTGCCCTGACGGGCAATTAACATCCTGCAATCCTGCGAGAACGAAAAGCCACCGGACAGTCGCACAGACTACCCGGTGGCTTTTCGCTACAATGACCTGTCATAAAGTTCCTCACCCGCGACTCCATCTCTTGAAAGGAGATTGGTTCTCATGGCCGACGCTGTTTTCGCCGATGCTTTAATACCGCGCAAGCCTGTTGTGTCAGAGGGCGACGATGCCCAGTCAATTCCGCTGACATTGGTTGTGTCCGACCGCGAGACGGTCGCCGAGTTACTACAGCGAAGCGACGGCAGGGAGCGGGAAGAGTATGCTCTTGCTGCCCTGCGGATTGGCGTTCTTTCCCTCAAGCACGCTCGTGGTCAGATTGATGCCGACGCCGTAAGGCGGGAAGGCGAGAAGCTGCTGACAGACCTGAAGAGTGCATTGGATGGCTCCCGCAACGAAATCCACACGAATCTCACTACTTCTCTCAAAGAGTATTTCGACCCCAACGACGGCAGGTTCCAAGAGCGCATCGAGCGGCTGATTAAGCAGGATGGCGAACTTGAACAGGTGCTGCAACGACAAGTCGGCGGCAGCGGCTCCGTGCTGGCAGCAACACTCTCGCCGAGCACATTGGCAAGAACAGCCCTTTGATGAGGCTCCTGAATCCCGAGGAGGCCAGCGGACTTGTTTCCTCAATTCGCTCCACCATCTCATCGGTGATTGACGAAGAGCAGAAGCGCATCCTCGGGGAGTTCTCACTGGACAACGACAAAAGCGCCCTGAAGCGCCTCGTCAACGAGTTGACACAAGCCAATGGCAAATTGAAGACAGACCTTGCCAACGAAGTCGGTGCCGTTGTGCAAGAGTTCTCTTTGGACAAGGAAGACTCGGCGCTGAGTCGGCTCGTGAAGCGTGTTGAAACAGCACAGGAGACCATCACCAAGGAATTCTCGCTTGACGAAGAAGGCTCTGCTCTCTCCCGCCTCTCCACTGTCATCAATGAGGCCAAGGGCTCTATCGACTCCAATCTCACGCTCGACAACGAGGCTTCTGCGCTCTTTCGCCTGAAGAGAGAACTGGTGGACATCCTCGACGACCCACGAAAGGAAGGTTCAGGAATTCCAAGGTGATGTCAAAGCTTCATTGGAGGCGATGCAGGTTCAGAGAAGAGAGGCCGCTCGTTCCACGGCGCACGGGAAGGATTTTGAGGCCAGAGCCTGTGAGGTTATTGAGAAGGAAGTTCAGAAGGCCGGGGATATACCTACCAAAACGGGCCTTACAACCGGCCTGATTAAGAACTGCAAGGTCGGCGACCTTGTGGTGGAACTTGGCGCAGACTGCGTGGCGGCTGGAGAACGATTCGTGGTCGAAGCGAAGGAGGAGGTCGGTTACACGGTAATCGAGGCTCTTGCTGAGATAGATACGGCGCGAAAGAACCGAGGAGCCAGCGTTGGGCTCTTTCTCTTTTCCGCAAAGACGGCTCCGCAAGGGATGGAAACACTCAGCCGCAACGGTGATGACGTGCTCGTCGTGTGGGACGCTCAGCAGCTTGAGTCAGATGTTGTGCTCCGGGCAGGGCTCTCCCTCGCGAAGGCTCTCTGCGTACGCAAGCAAAAGGAGCGCGACAAAAACGAGAGCAACTGGGAAGAGGTTGATACTGCCATCTTGGCCGTGGAGAAGGAGGTTGCCCGACTGGCAAAGATGAAGACGTGGACGGAGACCATCCAATCTAATAGCGGAAACATTCTGGAAGAGATACGGAAGATGACCAACAGTCTGGAAAGACAGATTTCGGTGCTGCGCGAGAGCGTAGAAACGCTGAAGCTGCCGTAGAGTCACTGAACCCCGTGCATTTCGACCTCCTGCGCCCTGAAAACAGAGGAGCAAGCTGGGTGGTCAAAAGACCCTCCTCCAGCGGCCTCGTAACGGGTTGATAAATCATTGATTCTGAAAGGACGGCTGAGAGCGGCGGGGAAACGAGAGCAATGGTTCACTCGGTTAGTCTGTGAGCCGCGATGGGCTTGCCGACTCTGACACATCTACGATTTCGTGTAATCTCCCGTTTATTGGACAGTAGAGAAGCCCCAGCCACGAGTGTGCTCGAATTGAAGCGCACACCGCTACTTCAGGCTACGGATATACTTGACCAAATCCTTGATCTGATCATCGGTCAGCATGCCTCTGTAGGCGGGCATCTTGTTCTTGCCTCCCTTCGTAACGTCGAAAAGCTGGGAATCGGACTCCTTGGCTACCTCCGGGGACTGGAAGGACCCCGCGCCCATCCTCAAACCTGTCGGAGTCGGGTTCCCATCCACTCCATGGCACATTTGGCACTTGGTCTTGTAGAGGGATGCGGCATCGTCCTGCGAAAAGGTAGGCCCCGCGAGGGAAGCAGTCAGCAAGATTATGGCTGCGGCTGTGATTCGTTGAGTCATAGTGTTGCTCCTTTGCGGGTGGTTGAGGTTTTTCATCTAAGCTCGAATCTCCATTCTAAAAGCAGATTCCCTGCAATTGAAAGCCTGTTGGCGCAAATTGCAAAACCAACGTCTTACTATGCTGATGATGACATGTTTCCTTCTTCGCTAAAATTATCCCGCATGTGGATTGCCCAAATTGTAGTGCATTTGGCGTCAGCGGATAAATCCACATTTCGAAGCTCAGACCAGATAACAGTCTGCGGGAGGTATTTTATGCGAGCAGCGGCAACTGACGGTATACTGTCGTAGCCGGGAAAGCAAAATGAAAATTCCGGTTTAAGGGTGACAACCAGTAAACAGATATAAGCTGGCTTCAACAGTAAAACCACTTGTCTCCGGGCATAGTGCGAGCCAATTACAAATTAAGTGATTCAAACCAAACACGGTAATGCTTTGTGCATCAGATGCATAATAGTCGCCAGACAAAAAACGGCCCCCGTTTTCGGCGGGGGCCAAGTTGCCTTGGTTCTCTCGGGTTACGAGAGCTTAATTGGCGGCGTAGGCTGGAAGTATGACGCGCCTAAGCTACTTTTTTGCCGGTGCCGGTGAGCCGCCTATTGAGCAATATCCATAGCAATCTTCCAGCCACCGTCAGACTGCTTCTTGTAGACCGTGACGGCATGCCTTTCTCTGAAACCACCTTCTTTGTCTTGGGGTCTGTCATGGTCATGGTGTAAGCGCCATAGCCGTAGCCGAGGTCTCCTGACTTTCGCGACATCCACCTTTTCCGAGGAGAGCTGAAGGAAAAGTTCTTGTCATGCAAGCTATCGGCTTAAACGCAGCCTTGATCGCCGCCATTCCGTTGAATACGTGGCCATCCGGCATGAAAAGAGATGCGTCGTCGGCATAAAATGCGCTTGCCTTATCCAAATCCTTGGCGGCAATTGCCTGCACCGTGGCGGTTTCAAGGTCGCGAATCGCTTTCACATCCGCGTCATGGGTGTCTGGGGCGGGTAGCGGCGGAGCCTGCTTGCGACCCGCAAGAATGACGGTAAGCGCAAACGCTGCGGCCCAAGAGTATCGATTGTGCATTGTGTCCTCCTTTCGACACGGAACCGAACGAGTTTCGCGGTGGGGGAGGGGACCCCGAGAGTTCTGCATGGATTCTACTGCGAAGTGGGCTTTTGCGCCGGAAATTGGGCGGTGGAAATCGGTGGAAAACTGAGGCAGGGGTAAGCAGCAGTTGTGGGAGGAGCGGACTGTGGTGAGGCGTTAAGGGAGCAGCGGGAGTGCGGGGTTGAAAAGCTTCTCAGTCACATGACCGAGAAGCGGTTTTCTCGTTTCCCGGTTTTCTTGGGCACGGTCGAATGCAGTCAGCAGAAAGCCCCGGTCGGGTACGCCGAGGCTCCTCGCGTGTGTAGCCATTCTTAGGACGTAGCCGCTTCCGTTGAGGCAGCGGTGGCCTTCTTCTGGGCAGCTTTCGTCGCGAACACCGCAACCACAAGCGCACCGAGACCCCAAATAGCCACCCCCAACGCCACCCAATCTCCCGGTTCAAGGGGCACTTTTATTTTTCTCTCTCGCGGTGTCATTTCGCTCATCTTTGGGTCTTCGTCCATGGCTGCTGCCGCCTCTCAGCTAAACCTTCTCTAAAGGTAATGCATTGTCGTTGCGTTCGATGATGGTGATGCGACCTTCGAAGTAGCCGCCGTCTTCGATACGAATGCTACCGCATAACACGTCGCCGGTGAGAGAGCCCTCGGCGCGAATATCCACGCGGTTCGAAGTGGTAACATTGCCCCAAATACTGCCCAACACTGTTACCTCTCGGGCAGTGACGGAGGCTCTAACTTGACCGTTGTGGCCTACAGTCACCTTGCTGCCGGGGAGGTTGATGGTGCCCTCGACATTCCCATCGATAAACAGCGTATCCACTCCGGCGATCTCTCCCTTAATGGACACGCCCTTACCGAGGTTCGTCTCGTTGCTAGTCGAAACCCCGCTGTGACCTGCGGCCTCAACGACCGAAGCGGGTTGCACAGTGACTTCCGAGATTCGGATAGAGCCACTGTCTTGGAGGTCGGATTGACTTCGTTTCCACATATGTCACAATCGTTCCCATTCTCTGCAACTTTGAGCGGTTCAGACCATGACCACCGGAAATCGGCGAATGAATGAGAGCGCCTTTCCCGTCACACGATTGCTTAGAAGCCCGGCTAATGAGGGTATTTGAAGTAATGGAACCGGGCACCATCGCAGATCGGGAAAGGTGGATCGATTATGCGCCCTCGTCTTTCGGCGGTCAAGCCCCTCCCGGCTTCTGGTAGTGGGGTCAGACCGTGGACAGAGGATCGCTCAGGGCATGGCCTATTCACGTGTTGCCGAACAAATGAGCCGGGATTCCTCCCAGCATTTTGCCAGCTTTTAGGGGGCGGTGGGGTTTATGTGCAGAAACTACTGGGGAGGATTCCTGTGGATGGCTGGGGTGAGAGGGGCTGGCCGTTGGACTAATTATATACGAGTCCGCCAAACTCACGAAAGCCCCTCGGAAACGAGAGGCTCCGTGCCAGAACTGAGAAGGGGCTACTACATAAAGTAGCATTATCCGACAAGAAAGCGATGCGCCGGGACGGCGGTCACTTGTCCGCGCCGGAATAGTCGATGCCGATGTAGCGTTCGAACTGAGCCATCGTGCGAGGTCTCCTGAGGACGACGTGTCAGGGTACCTCCGGGGGGGGGGGGGGGTGGGTCTAAGAGTGCGTTGCCGTGTCGCGCACCACTTCACCGCTCACCGGGCACACAAGGAAAGTGAAGTTTCCAAATCCTGACGTAGGTAAATCATCGGAACTGGGACTCTCTACAAGCGGCACATTGTGAACGCCGCAGATGGGAGGATTCGTGTCCTTTATCATGTAGCATGGTTCCGCCATGCCGATCTCCTGATTTGGATGCGTTCAGGATACCGGAAACCGCAGGATGGCGGCTATAGGCAAATCACGGCACGTGTGATCCACAGCCCGTTCACACGACCCCGAAAATCCAACCCTCAACAGCAGCGATTCCGCGTTCATCAATGCGGTGAGCAACAGTGTGAGGTAAGACGGGTGCCACACGGAGATCAGTCGCAATTCTCGCGAAGCCGCCAGGTGCAGGATTGTATGCCGACGGAACTGCTCAAAATCAGAGGCCTGAGTTTCGCACCGTGGGACTGCCATCACTTGCCGCACAAGCCACCGTGTCCATTTACCTGCATATGCCGAATCGTCGTCAAAGCCGATGGGAATTCCGCTCTCTGTGTGTCTCTCAGGGCCAGGTGGGCTGATCGACCAGAAAGCTGTGCCAGCCATTAAGTGAAGGTTGCGGAGAAACAGATCGGCAACCCAGGTGTTGATGGCGCGGACAAATTCGCGTTGAAGAGACCTCGTGTACGGAATCAGCTTTGTTCCACCGCTCGAACCTCCGGTTGGTTCAAAGAGCCGCACGGCTTCAGCAGTCAACCCGATGACGACGTTGCAACTTTACGCCCACGGGCGAAGCCAAGACCGCTCAGACGCGCAGGGGGAAATGCTGACGGCGTTTTTCGCGCCGCCAACGAAGCCGCCTACGGATGTGGTGCAGTAGCGATCACGGGTGAACTGCGGATGAGCGTTTTTAGGGTGGAAAACTAAGGCTTCCTAAAATACTCATTCTAATGCAGAAATCTGGTGGCGGGAGGCGGGATCGAACCGCCGACCTACGGGTTATGAATCCGTCGCTCTAACCATCTGAGCTACCCCGCCCCGGGGAGGGAACGCAGCGACCTAAGAAAAGCGCAACGCCGCATCCTCTTCGATGATACCGGCGCAGAAATAACAGGTCAAACGTTCTTGCCCAGTCAGAAAGCGTGTGAACGCGGCGGCGGCGTGACATTTGCGCGCCACGCCAATGTACACTTTTCTGCATGAGCTCACGGCGCATTGTAGCCGTCATTCCCGCGCGGCTCCAGTCCACGCGCATGTCGCGCAAGGTGCTGCGCCCCATCGCCGGCCGGCCCATGGTGGAGTGGGTGTGGCGCGCCGCCAGCGCTAGCGGCCTGATGGACCCCGTAGTGGTGGCGACCGATGCGGACGAAGTGGCCGAGGCGTGCCGCGCGCGCGCGATTCCCGTGGTGATGACCTCGACGGCGTGCCCCAGCGGCTCGGATCGGGTGAGGGAAGTGGCCCGCCAGATCGACGCCGACATCTACGTCAACATTCAGGGCGACGAGCCGACGCTGACGCCGGATTTTTTTGTGCCACTGCTCAAGCTCTTTGACCGGCCGGAGGTTGAGGTCTCTACGCTCTCCGTCCGCTGCCCGCCGGAGGAGTTCACCAATCCCAACGCGGTGAAAGTGGTGACGGCGCTCGACGGCCGCGCGCTCTACTTCTCTCGTGCGACCATTCCGTTCGACCGCGACGCGACAGGATTCCCCGGCTACCGCAAGCACCTCGGCATCTACGCCTACCGCAAGGTCGCGCTGGAGCGGTTCGCCACTCTCAAGCCCTCGCCGCTCGAAAGGCTGGAACGCCTCGAGCAGTTGCGTCTGCTCGAATACGGCATCGATGTTTATGTGGCCGACGCGCCTCACGACACGATTGGCGTGGATACGGAAGAGGATCTGGCGAGGGCAGAGGCGGTGCTGCAGGGAATTGCAGCGAGTTAGACGAGGGTTGGTTTGGGTTTGCGGTTTCCCGCCTTTGGCACAAGAACAAAAACGCGCCGAAGGTGGGCCACCCAGTTTATCTGGGGCGAAGACAAGAGATCCGAATTGCACGCAAGAATCGGAGTGCGACCGGGACGGAAATCGGCGACGATGGTTTCCATGAACAGCACTCCGCAACTCGACAGCACGCAGCAACCCGCGCTGGTCAACGCAACCACTCGTTTGGTTATGATGCAAGAACAGAAATCGCCCGTCGCGCCGACTGCGGTCATCGACTCTGAAACCGCCTGGAAGCAACTCCTCGCCCGCGATGCGCAAGCGCGGTTCTTCTATGGCGTGACGACGACGGGCGTCTTCTGCCGGCCGGGTTGCGCAAGCCGCCGGCCATTGCGCGCGAACGTGCGCTTTTTCCGCACCGCGACTGAAGCGCAAACAAACGGCTTTCGCCCGTGCCAGCGCTGTGCTCCTGGCACCACTGCGTGGAGCAGCCCTTTGGAGAAGATTCGTAAATATATTGAAGCTCATCTCGATCGGCGGGTGCGGCTCGCGGAGTTGGGCCGCGTGGCCGGCATGAGCCCCTTCACCGTGCAGCGGCTTTTCAAGCGCGAGATGGGCGTAAGTCCGCTGCAATATCAGCGGGCGCTCAGGGCCGGCGAGCTGCGTGCGGCGCTCAAAAAAGGAGAACCTGTGACGGATGCGATCTACACCGCCGGATTCGGCTCGTCGAGCCGCGCTTACGAGGGAAACCAACTCGGCATGACGCCCGCGCGCTTCGCGCAAGGCGGCAGAGGCGAACGGATTTCACATACGGCGGCGCGCACGCCATTCGGTTGGGTGATTGTGGGAGCCACGGAGCGCGGGCTCTGCTGGCTGTCGCTTGCCGCCACCAAGGCCGAAGCCGAGGCCAGCCTGCGCGCGGAGTTTCCCGCGGCTGCGCTGCGGTGCGATCCGGCGCTCTCACGGCTTGTTGATGCGGCGCTCCAAAGCGTTCGCGATGGCTCGGATCTCGGCCATAGCCAGACACCCGAGGAGCGGCTCGATTTGCGCGGAACCGTCTTTCAACTGCGCGTGTGGCAGGCGTTGCGGCAGATTCCGCGGGGCGAGACGCGGACGTATAGCCGGTTGGCGCGCGAGATGGGGATTCCCAAATCGACACGCGCGGTTGCGCGGGCCTGCGCGACAAATCGGGTCGCGTTGGTTGTGCCGTGCCATCGCGTGGTGGGCGCCGATGGATCACTGACCGGCTACCGCTGGGGCGTGGAGCGCAAGCGGCGGATCTTGCAAGCGGAGGGCGCGCGAGTTTGAGACCGGCGGGCGCTCGTTGCTTTCCCACCCGCGCAAGAAGCGCGCGAAGAATGGGGCAACCCCAGCTATGTCCAATACCCCTTCTTCATGGCGTCTCCCTTCAATGCGAAGTTTTGCGGTCGGGGCAATAGCTTCACCCTTCCCAGCCAGGCGGCGGAGCTGCGGAATGACGCGGCTTATGGCCGCTCTTCCATCGGAATCCAGTGCGTGGGATAGACCGGTCCAATGTATTCGGCGCGGGGACGGATCAGCCGGTTGTCGTCCAACTGCTCGATCACGTGCGCGGTCCAACCGGCGATGCGGCTGATGACGAAGACGGGCGTGTAGAGGTCGATATCGATGCCCAGCGTCGCGTAGGTCGAGGCCGAATAGAAATCCACGTTGGCGTTCAGCTTCTTGTCGGCGTTGATATAAAGCTCGATGGCTCGCGACATGTCGTACCACTTGGTGTTCCCCGAGTCCTTGCCCAGTTGTTCGCTTATCTTGCGCAGGTGCGTGGCGCGGGGGTCTTCGGTCTTGTACACACGATGCCCGAAGCCGGAGATCTTCTGCTTGGCCGCCAGCATATTCCTCACGTACTCCGCCGGATCGGCGCCTTCCTTGTCGATGGTGAGCAGCAGGCGCATTACGCCTTCGTTGGCCCCGCCGTGCAGCGGACCCTTCATCGCACCAATGGCGCCGGTAATGGCGGAATGGATGTCGGAGAGCGTTGCGGCGATGACGCGGGCGGCGAAGGTGGAGGCGTTCAGCTCGTGGTCGGCGTGCAGCACCAGAGCCATATCCATGGTCTTTACTGCGGTCTCCGAGGGAATCTCACCCTTGAGCATCCACAGAAAGTTGGCCCCGTGCGATAGCGAACGGTCCGGGGGCACAATCTCCTTGCCTTTGCGCAGGCGGTCGTAGATGGCCACGAGCATGGCGATTTGCGCGGTCAGCTTGTAGGACTTGCGCACATTGGCGTCGTGGGAGTTGTCCTTCTCGTCGGCATCGTAAAAGCTGAGCGCGGAGACCGCGGTGCGCAGCACCTCCATGGGTGTGGCCGTCCTGGGAAAGCTGCGCAGCATGTCGATGACGCGGTGATCGAGCGAGCGCGCCAGCGTCAGTTGCGCCGTAAACTCGCGCAGAGCAAGCTCGTTGGGCAGCAACCCGTTCCACAACAGGTATGTCGTCTCCTCAAAAGTCGAGTACTCGGCCAGCTCGTGAATGTCGATCCCCCGGTAAGACAGGACGCCCGCTTCTCCGTCGATCCAGCAAATGCCGGAGTTCGCGGCCACCACTCCTTCGAGGCCCTTACCAGCGACAGCAGTTGACATAGCCCTTGAGACTCCCCTTTTTCGGTGGCGGTTTAGCGGTTGCGGCGGAGTTCCGACCGCAAAAAACAAGCCCGGCGGCAAAATAGGTAGTAAAGATGTTTATAACGTAGCCGTTCCATGCTTGTCACGAAGCGTGGAACAAGACAGCAGCCGGAGCCGCCTTCCGACAGGCAAGAAACAGGCCGAAGCTGCAGAAGCTCGCCTGTCCGATATATCCTGTAAGTTCCCAGGAAGCGATAAGCGGGGAGCCCGGACTTCGATCGACCGGACGCCCTTCCGCTACCATCGTAAATCGTGGGAATTTCGGGAATGAAATTGAGAATCTTCCCCGAAAAGGCGTCTAACCGGAGAGGTTGTCGCCATTACGCCAGGCGCGGTTGGCTCCAGGAAACCTGCCTGAGCACGAAAGGCAAAGAATGAGTGAAGCAGAAGATAACCCCAAAACTTATGACGATGCTCCCAGGACCTACTCGGGCGCGCTCCTAGCGGCAATCGCCATCGCCCTGCTGGCCGCCATCGGCGGCCTCATCTGGTGTTACGTGCTCGGCGGCCGCTTGACCAGCGCTCAAGCTGAGCTGGCCGATGCCAAGCATCAGAACACGCAACTTGCCGCGGATCTGCGCGAAACCAACGCCCGTTTGCAGGTCGCCACTGATGAGTTGGGCAAGTCGCTGGGCCTCACGCAGAAGCAGATGGAGGCACGCGCGCAGGCCATCATCAGCCAGGAGCAAGCCGACAACCAGCGCATGGCGAGCGCCCAGCAGCAGACAGCGCAGCAGGTGAGCGCGGTCTCCAATGAAGTCTCCAACGTGAAGACAGACGTGGGCGGCGTAAGAACCGACCTGGGCAAGACGCAGAGCGACCTGGCCACGACGATCAGCCAGCTTCAAAGTGTGCGCGGAGACCTGAGCAGTACCAACAGCGTGATCGCCCGCAATCACGATGAGCTGGTGCTGCTGGAGCACAAGGGCGACCGTACCTTCTATGAGTTCACCCTGACCAGGGGACAGAAGAAACCCGTGGGGACGATCAGCATGGAGCTGAAGAAAGCCGACACCAAGAAGAATATCTTCACTCTGGAAATCACGTCGGACGACAAGCTGGTAACGAAGAGAGACAAGGGAATAAACGAGCCTTTGCAGTTTTACAGCGGCAAGGACCCGGCGCTGTTCGAAATCGTCGTCAACACCATCAACTCGAAAAATCAGGTGACCGGGTATCTGTCGGTGCCCAAGAATGCGCCCGCTCCAGTCACTGCTACTGCTCAGTAACCGCCACGTGGGGCGTGACCACCAGATTGGGCTGGTACCTGAAGACGAAGGTATAGTCCAGCTTCTTGCGCGCGTTCCACTGCTGCTTGGTCAGCCCCTTGAAGGCTGAAACAAACGTCCCCTCGACCGTTTGCCCGGGATCGATCTCGGTGTCATACGGAGACAGCGCCGGGCCGTGCGGCACCGTAATGTCCGGATAGGCGATAAACATCCGGCCGTAGTCACCCTTGTTGGCCGCATAGCTGGAGTGGGTGCCGTCGTCCAGCGTGGCGTTGGTCAATGCGTCCTGAAGAAGCAGCGGGTGATCACTCTGGTTGTGCAGCTTCACCTGGGTAAATACGAACACCTCATCCACGGTTTCCTTGGGCATGGACGCGCCGTTCGAGTCAAGTCCTGAGGTTTCAATGTGCTGCGGGTGAGCCCACACCGCAACGATCTCTCCCGTGGCGGCGGGCGGCTTTTCTCCGGCAAGCATGTAGAATGCAATCGCTATGCTGACTGCAAAGATCGCGACCACGGTTGCCCAAACTATGGGACTGGTGCCCTTGGCATACTCCTCGCCGAGCGCTGCATTGTCCGGTCCCGCTGAATCCTGGTGCAGTAAACTCATAGCAACCTCACCTCGACTGCGCCATTATCTTATCTCCAACCATACACAACTGGCCATGATTCCAAGGTCGTACGGCAGATTCCCCTAAGCGCTGCACGGCATCCTCTGCTTCCCGGCCGCAGCTACGGCCTGGTTCTCAACCCCGCCGGAAAATCCTCCGCCTCCCGCGTGTTCAACACATCGCCAGGTTCCAGCCAGGCTCGCCGCAACTGCTTCACGCCATACCCCATCTTTCCCAGATTGCGGCTATCGTGCGAATCCGAGGAAATTACGATCTTGCAGCCCAGCTCCTTGGCCAGCCGCAGATCATGATCGTTCAGGTCCAGCCGTTCCGGCGCGGCATTGTGCTCCATGGCCACGCCCAGTTCGGCCCCGCGCCTGAGCACCGCTCCCATGTCCAACGCGAAAGGCTCGCGGCGCAGCAGCAGCCGTCCCGTCGGATGCCCCAGAATGCGCACATACGGGTTCTCTATGGCCCGCAGCACTCGCGCTGTCATCTCCTCGCGGCTCTGCTCAAAGCGAGTGTGTACGGCGGCGATTACCACCTCCATCTGCGCCAGCACCTCGTCGTCCAGATCCAGTGCGCCATCGGCCAAAATGTCCACCTCGATGCCGGTAAGCACGCGAATCCGTCCCTCCATCGCCCGGTCGACTTCGCGAACCTGCGCAATCTGTTTGAGCGCCCGCTTCTCGTCCAAGCCATTCGTCATGGCCAGGTTCTTTGAGTGGTCGGTGATCGCGATGTACCTGTAGCCGCAAGCCAGCGCCGACTCGGCCATCTCGCGGATCGAATTTCGTCCGTCACTCGCGGTGGTATGCATGTGCACGTCCCCGCGGATATCGCCCGGATCCACAATCCGGGGCAGCTCATGGCGTGCGGCGCTCTCAATCTCGCCCAGGCACTCACGCATCTCCGGCGGAATCCACTCCATCCCCAGCGCGGCATAGATCTCTTCCTCGGTTGCCGCGGCCACGGTCTGGCCGTCGTCCAGACGTGCCAGCGCCCACTCGCTCAGCGTGTAGCCCATCTTCAGTGCCCGCTGCCGCAGCGCCACATTGTGCGCCTTGGAGCCGGTAAAGTATTGCAGCGCAGCGCCATAAGAGCCAGAAGGCAGCAGCCGCACGTCCACCTGCAACCCCTGCTCCACATAGAAGCTGACCTTGTTCTCGCCCTTGGCGATCATGCCGCGAATGCCGGGGTAAGCGGCCACGTGTTCCACGGCTGAAGCCGTATGTTCCGGTTCGCAGGCCGGACCCGTCGCCAGCAGATCCAGGTCACCCACGGTCTCACGTCCACGGCGAAGCGATCCGGCAGGCGTCACCTTCTCGATGCCCTCAAACTTCAGCAGATAGTCCACGATGCGCAGGGCTTCCTCCTCGGCCACGTCGATGCGGAAGCGCCCGGCGCTACGCCGGTAGTCCTCAATGCCCTTGCGAAGCTTTTCAGTCTGCTTGGCGCCCATGCGCGGCAATCCCGCCAGGCGCCCCGCGGCGATGGCCTCGGCAAGCTGGTCGATACTGCCAATGTGCGCTGCGTCCCACAAGAGCGCCACAGTCTTCGGGCCCATGCCGGGCAGTTTCAATAGCTCCAGTACACCCGCGCCATACTTCGCCAGCAACTCCTCGCGCAACGGCAGCGTGCCTGTCGCGGCAATCGCCTGCAGGTGCGCGGCCATGCCTTTACCGATGCCGTCGATCTCCAGCAACCGCTTGGTTTCGCCGGCAGCCTCTGTCAGGTCAACGGTGGTTTGCTCGGCAGCCTCGGCCCCGCGCCGGTAGCTGCGGATGCGAAAGCTATCGGCGCCGTCAATCTCCAGCAGGTCGGCCGTCTCCGCGAGCAAGCGGGCCATGGTCTTGTTGTCCATAGGATGGCTCTCCGTTGGCAGTATGGATCATCAGCGGTGTCTCAGGCGCGGCGTTTCGGGCCAAAACTCGCTCAACCTGGGTGAATCAGTACGAATTGCGCATGGCCCAGGCGCAGAACTGTCCGGAAAGGCGTTTTCTCTAAAATGTGACAAGAGGAGAACTAATAGGCGCACTTTACCATCACCGCCGGGCGGCGGTCTTGCGGAGCCCCGGGTGCCCTATCCTTGCCTAGGCAGCGCTGTGGGCGGTGTGGGCGCTATCCCGAAGACGTATTACCGCATCCGCCTGGGGGCCCTTCTGGCCCTCGACTATATCGAACTCGACGTCGTCGCCTTCTTTGAGCGTTTTGTATCCGTCCAACTGGATTGCCGAGTAATGGACGAATACATCCGGCCCTTCTTCGCGTCCGATGAATCCGTAGCCCTTGGCGTTGTTAAACCACTTGACCTTCCCTTTGTACTGAGCCACAGCTTCCTTCCCTTCCTTTTTCCGTGCTGGGTCGGCGTGTGTTCTAGGGGAATTTACGCCGACAAATGTTAAGACGCTGGAAGACAGCGAAAGGTTGATTTTTTTGGATCGATTCCACAAAGTGAAGCGGGTGGTTTTGGCCGCAGCGGCAAAAAGTGAGCCTGAATCTGTGGAAAATGGATGTCAGAGCGGCTGTTACTTCTTCCGCCGTCGGCCCCTCAGCCATGCGTACAACAGCACGCTGGTCAGCGTTTTGCCGTCCTGAATCGCGCCCTTTTCAATCATCTTCAGCACATCTGTGAGCTTCACCAGCCGCAGCTCGATGTCTTCGTCTCCATCCCAATGGGTATCGCCTGCCTCGAGACCCTCGGCCAGAAAAACCTTCATGGCCTCGCCCAGAAAACCGGGGCTGGCGTAGTACTCCACCAGCGGACGCCATTTCTTTGCCCGGTAGCCGGTCTCCTCGGCCAGTTCGCGCTTGGCCCCGGCCAGCGGCTCCTCTCCGCGTCGATCTTTCCCGCCGGCAGCTCCCAAAGAAACTGGTTGGCGGCGTGCCGGTATTGGCGCTCCATCACAATCCATGGGTTCTTCTTGCTCTTCGAGTTGTCGATCGCCAGAATCACCACGCTGCCGTTGTGGCGAATCACATCGCGCTCGTTCTCGCGCCCGCCCGGCTCGACCAGCTTGTCGTGCAGCACGCGAAACAGCGGCCCCTGATACACAACCTCCGAGCTCAGCACCGTGGCGCGCTCAATCATCGCAACGGCCTTCGCAATTTTCGCCGGCTTCTTCACCTTCGCCGTCTTTGCCTTCGTGGTCTTACCCGCTTTCTTGTTGGGCATTATTTCCTCTTTTTTGCGAGCGTCGATCAAACTCGATTCAACATGAGTATACGCATTGTGCTCGTCTTCCCAGACCTGCTCTGCATCGATCCGGCCTGCCGTGGCATCCTAAGGAAAGCTGAAACCCGATTCCAAGTGAGTGCATGGACCTCCTTACCCAACCAGACGAGCCGCAAGTGAACGAATTGCCGACCGCAGACTGTTATCCCGTAACCGTGATGCCTGGCCAAAGCCGGCTCTTCGTGGACTTTTGCGCCGGGGCACTCCGTGCCTTTTTACCTTTGGATGAGATCGGTGGAAAGCGGCCGCCTCTTCCCGCGCACTGGCCTGAGCTGGTTCGCCTCCTGGCCGCGCAGAATCCATCCCCAGCCGCTGAGCCGGCGATTGAATCGCTCGCCCAGGGCGCCGGAGCCATCCTGACCGGCCAGCAAGTCGGCTTGTTCGGCGGCCCGCTCTATTCCCCCTTCAAAGCCGCAACCGCCATCGCCCGCGCCCGTACGGCAACTGCGGCAGGCCATCCCCACGCCGCCATCTTCTGGCTCGCCAGTGAAGATCACGACTTTGCCGAGATCAACCAGGCCGCGTTCCCCGCCAGCCGCGAGCTGGTCAATCTGACCTACGCCAGTGCGCCCGAATCCGCTCTTCCCGCCGGCCGCATCGTGCTCGACGAGTCCATCACGCCGCTGGTCGAGCGCGCCGCCGAGCTGCTCGGCCCCTCCGCCGCCACCGATGCTCTAGCCGCCGCCTACAAGCCCGGCCGCACCTTTGCCCAGGCCTTCGCCGAGTTCTACCCAGCAATCTTCGCCGCGCAGGGTCTGCTCATCGTCGATGCCTGCAGCCGCGACTTTCATCGCCTCGGCGCGCCGGTCCTGCGCGCGGCCCTGGAGCGCGCCGACGAGTTCCACGCCGCGCTCACCGACCGCAGCCAGGCCCTCGAAGCTGCCGGTTATCACGCCCAGGTCGCCGTCGCCCCGCAGTCGAGCCTGCTGTTTTTGATCGATGACAAGACCGGCGCGCGTCTCGCGCTCAAGCGCATCGCGCCCACGCCGAACGAGCCCAGCGGCCTTTGGCTGGCCGACGGCCAGACGCTTCTCCACTGCCGATCTCCTCGGCATCCTGGGCGCCGAGCCCGAGCGCATCTCGCCCGCGGCGCTGCTTCGCCCCGTCTTTCAGGATTTTCTGTTCTCGACCTCGGCCCAGGCCGGCGGCCCGGCCGAGATCGCCTATCTGGCTCAGTCCAGCGTTCTCTTTGAGCGCATTCTCGGCCGCCAAACGCCGCCGATTGCGCGCTTTTCCGCCACGCTCATCGAGCCGTCGATTGCGAAAATGCTTCGCCGCCACGAGCTGACGCTGGAACATGTCTTCGCCGAGGAAAACGCCGCCTCGCTCGCCCAACGCCTCGCCGCCCGCTCTATGCCCGTCGAAACCAAGCAAAAACTCGCCGCCGCCGGCAACGCCCTCGACGCGGAACTCGACGCACTCGTCGGTTGGTTGCAGTCGCAGGACAAGGGACTGGGCCAATCGGCCGATACCGCGGCCGGCAAGATGCGCTACCAGATGAACCGCTTGCGCACGCTCGCCGCCAACTTCCAATTGCAGCGCGAAACTACGCTCTCGCGCCACGCCGAATCCATCTTCCAGGCCCTCTATCCCGGCGGCGTCTTGCAGGAGCGGGTTCACGGCGCGGCATACTACTTTGCCCGCTACGGGCTGGAACTGGCCGAAACCCTCTGCGCGCAAGCCGCCAACTCCTGCCCCGGCCACACCGCGCTGTGGCTGTGAAGACAGGGGTCACGTGTCAGAGATCAGAGATCACAGCGCCGATCTCATAGCCTGTAGCCAGTAGCTCGTAGCCCGTAGTTTGCAGTTCCTGGCTGGGGGCAACCGGCTACGAGCTTCTCTGACCCCTGAAACCTGACCCCCCGGCCCCCAGGCTTATAATCCTCGCGAAACCTGTCGAGGTTCCCATGAAGCAACTCTTCACATTCCTCGTCGCGGCGTCGCTGGCTATTTCCGCCGCTCACGCGCAAACCGCATCCTGCGCCACGCCCGGCAACGACAACGACTTTCTCGGCATTCAGACCATCCGCCTCTGGCCTGGCGCGCCTCCCGGGGCCAAGGGCAACACTTGCGACGATATCCCCACGCTTACCCTCTTCGAGCCCCAGCAAGGGCAGTGAGACCGGCTCGGCTGTCATCATCCTTCCCGGCGGCGCCTACGCGCGTCTGGCCGGTGACCTGGAGGGCCGCGAGGTGGCTGACTGGTTCACGGCGCGCGGGTTTACGGCCTTCATCCTGAGCTACCGGCTCTCCTCGAACGGCTATCTTCTGCCGGTTCCGCTGCTCGACGCCCGCCGCGCCATACAAACCCTCCGTGCCCGCGCGCTCGATTACCACATCAGCCCCAATCGCATCGTGGTTATCGGCTTCTCTGCCGGGGGCCATCTCGCCGCCCTTGCCGGGACCCAATTCACTCCCGGCAACCCTAACGCCGACGACCCCGTCGATCGAGCCTCAAGCCGCCCTGACTTCCTCGTCCTCGGCTACCCGTGGATCGGCGCCATCTCCAGCGACACCCTGAGCCTCAGCTACTGCAAGCTTTTCAATGTCATGGACCAGTGCGAGGCGCTGCGCGTGGCCTATTCTCCCGATCTTTTCGTCACCAAAGACACGCCCCCGACGTTTATCTATCACACCTTCACCGACAAGGCCGTCCCAGTCGAGCAGACCCTGCGCTTCTACAACGCTCTGGTGAAAGCCGGCGTGACGTCAGAACTGCACATTTTCGCCAGCGGCGCTCATGGCTCCGGCCTGGGCAAAGGCGATCCCGCACTGGAACAGTGGCCGAACCTGCTGGAAAACTGGCTCCGTGCACAGGGCCTGCTGAAGGTGGACAAATCGCCGTCGGCACCGCGCCCCTGCCCTCGCACTCCACGGCAATCGCCGCCAAGCTGCGGTAACGAGAATGCGAACGCAACGATTTTCATTGAGCGCTCTTCGCACAACAGCATACATTATAAGCGCGGCTTCGTCATGAAAGGGCAGAATTTCCGGCCAGTCAAATTTTGCGCCAAAAACTAAGAAGCGGGCCTCCGGCTTCGGGAGTGGAAGGACTTCCCGAAACCGGCTGCCCGCTGGACCCTGGACCGGGTCTAGGTGGTAAGTTAAGTGTAGGCTTGTTTTGGGCAAAAGCAAGCCTTTTTTTGCACGAATTTCCCGTTTCGTGACAGGTGTCACAGCGTGTGCCGTGTCATGCGCCCTCTCCGCGTTGACTTGAGGGGCTGCCCCTGATACAAAAAAGGGTTCCACCTGCGAAAATCCTCATCCGACAGGCGTAGCGGCGCAGTATCTCCATGCAAGACATCATGCAACAACTCGGCGGGCTTCTGGTTGGCGCCATCCCCACGGCCCTGCTCTTTATCGTGCTGGTTTTCGCCTATCAGTTCCTGGTGCAGGGGCCGCTGACGGCCGTCCTTGCCAGGCGCCGCGCCCTTACGGAAGGCGCCATGGAAGACGCCCGCAAGGCCGTCGCCCAGGCTGAGGCCAAGGCCCAGGAATATGCCGAACGCCTTCGCCAGGCGCGCGCCGATGTGTACAAGCTCCGCGAACAGCGCATCAAGCAGTGGAGCGCCGAGCGCGACACCGCCCTCGACGCCGCCCGCAAGGCAGCCAGCCAGAAAGTGCGCCAGGCGAAGGCCGAGCT
Source organism: uncultured Acidobacteriaceae bacterium (assembly GCA_963799445.1). Classification (GTDB taxonomy): domain Bacteria; phylum Acidobacteriota; class Terriglobia; order Terriglobales; family Acidobacteriaceae; genus Telmatobacter. Next base: position 32,516 of record CAWCXX010000107.1, read on the forward strand.
CGAGGCCGAAGCCGCCTCTGCCCGGCAGGCGATTCAGGCCTCAGCCGCCGATCTGGCCGGCCTGGCCGTCCGCGCCGTCCTGCCGCTCGCTCGCTGCCGGGGGTTCCCGTTGAAATATTCTCTTGCCGCATGTGCGTGTCTCGCCTCGTTTTTCCCCCTGGGCTTTCCGGTTTGCCGTACTGATGGCCCTGGCCGCCGCGTTGACCGCTGCCCCGGTCATTGCGCCCTGCCGCGCCGCCGCGCAGCAGCCCGCTCGCCACCGCACCTCCGCACCTGCGCCGTCTGCGCTCCGCCGCAGCGGAGACGCCCAAGCCCGCTGAGGCTCCCCAATCGGAAGAAGACCAGGAGCGAGGCCTTCCTGCACTCTTCCCAGCGTGCAATCGGTGGCCCGCCTCCTGCACCTCAAGCTTGACACCGCGGTCGATCTTTTCCTGGGGATTAATTTTGCCGTCATCTTTTTCGCTATCGCCATTCCGCTCACCCGGCTGGGCCCCAAAATCATTCGCAAACGCTCCCAGACCTTGCGCCACGATCTTCAAACCGCGCGCGAGGCCACTGCGGACGCGCAGGCCCGCCTGAGCGCCGTCGAGGCCAAGCTGGCCGGCCTCGACGAGGAGATGCGCAATTTCCGCGCCCAGGTGGAGCAGGAGAGCCTGGAAGACGAAAAGCGCATCAAGGCCGCGCTCGGCGAGGAAAGCGCTCGCATTGTGGCCGCCGCCGAGCAGGAAATTGGCGTGGCCGCCGCACAGGCCAAACGCGGTTTGCGCAACTTCGCCGCCGATCTCGCCATCGAGCAGGCAACGAAGCAACTGGCGCTTACGCCGGAAGACCGACCGCGCCGTAATCGCCGAATTTGTCGCCGGCGTTGCCGGCGACGGCACGGCCAAGGGAGGGAAGAACTAGATGCCCGCCTTCGTTTCCCGATACGCCAGCGCCTTTGCCGATGTGGTCGCCGCCGCCAAGCTGCCGGCCGACGCGATCGACCGGCAATTCGCCGATTTTCTCGCCACCTGGGATGGCAGCTCGAGCTGCGCACATTTTTCGTCAATCCCGCCATACCGGCCGCGCAAAAGATCGCGATTCTCGACAAGCTGAACGCCAAGCTGGGCCTCCAGAAGGAGCTCCGCAATCTGCTCGCCGTGCTCATCGCGAACGATCGCATCGCACACGTTGCTGAAGTGGCAGCGGCCTGGCGCAGCATTCTGCAGGAGCAGTTGGGAATTCGCCCGGCGGAGATCGTTACTGCGCGCGAGCTGAGCAAGGACGAGCGCGAGGCACTGGTGGCCGAAGTAGCCAAACTCGCTGGCGCAAAAATCGACGCCAGCTTTAAGCTCGACAAATCCATTCTTGGCGGCGCCGTGGTGCGCATCGGCTCCACGGTCTACGACGGCTCCGTGCGCGGCCGGCTGGACAGGTTGAAGGAAGCGTTAACGGCATAGGGAATAGGGTGATCAGTGAATCAGTGAATCAGTGGACGTAGGAAATGAGCGGGCAAGGACTGAGGAGAGCGAGTCACGCAACCGGCAACGGGTATTCATATCGCTAGTCCGCTACTGATCCTGTCCCTGAAGAAGGAAAGAAATGGCTCAAATCAAGGCAGACGAAATTACACAGCTTCTTCGCGAGCAGATCGCGAACTACGATTCGAAGGTCCAGGTCGACGAGGTCGGGACCATCACCTCGCTCGGCGACGGCATCGCCCGCCTCCACGGCCTCGACAAAGTGATGGCCGGCGAGCTGCTCAGCTTTCCGCACGGCATCGCCGGCCTGGCGCTCTCGCTCGAAGAAGATTCAGTGGGCGCGGTGATTCTCGGCGAGTACACCGAGCTGAGCGAAGGCAACGAGGTCAAGCGCACCGGGAAGATTCTGTCTGTCCCTGTGGGCAGCGCCATGATCGGCCGCGTGGTGAACACGCTGGGCATGCCCATTGACGATAAGGGCCCCATCGCCACCACCGACATGCTTCCCGTCGAGCGCCTGGCGCCGGGCATCATCGACCGCCAGGGTGTCCGCGAACCCATGGCCACCGGCCTCAAAGCCATTGACGCCATGATTCCCATCGGCCGCGGCCAGCGCGAGTTGATTATTGGAGATAGGCAGACCGGAAAAACCGCCGTCCTGCTCGACACCATCATCAACAACGCCAAGAACGACCTCATCTGCATTTATTGCGCCATCGGCCAGAAGCGCTCGTCCATTGCTCAGGTTGTGCAGACGCTGACCGAAGCCGGCGCCATGGGCCACACCATCATCGTTGCCGCCTCGGCGTCGGAGCCCGCGCCCATGCTCTATCTGGCGCCCTACGCCGCCTGCGCCATGGGCGAGTACTTCCGCGACAACGGCAAGCACGCGCTGGTGATGTACGACGATCTCTCCAAGCACGCCATGGCCTATCGCGAAATCTCGCTGCTGCTGCGCCGCCCGCCGGGCCGCGAAGCTTATCCCGGCGACGTCTTCTATCTCCACTCGCGCCTGCTCGAGCGCGCCTCGAAGCTGAGCAACGAGAGAGGCGGCGGCTCGCTGACTGCGCTGCCGGTCATCGAGACCCAGGCCGGCGACGTTTCGGCCTACATCCCCACCAACGTCATCTCCATCACCGACGGGCAAATCTTTTTGGAAACGGACCTGTTCAACTCCGGCGTCCGCCCGGCCGTGAACGTCGGCCTTTCGGTTTCGCGCGTGGGCTTCTCGGCGGCCATTAAGGCGGTCAAGCAGGTGGGCGCCACGCTCAAGCTCGATCTCGCGCAGTACCGCGAACTGGCGGCCTTCGCGCAGTTCGGCTCCGATCTCGACCCGCTGACGCAAAAGCAGCTCGCCCGCGGCCAGCGGCTCACCGAGCTGCTCAAGCAGCCGCAGTTCCAGCCGCTCACATGGCAGCAGCAGGCGGTGGTCCTCTTTGCCGGCACGCAGGGCTATCTCGACGATCTGCAGGTCTCCGACATTCGCGCCTTCGAAGATCGGCCTCTACAAGTACTTCGACAGCGCGCAGCAAGCGCTGCTCGCAGACCTGACCAAGAAGAAGCAGCTCGACGACGACCTCCGCAACCGCCTGCATGCGGCGCTCAAGGAGTACTCGGCAAACTTTAAGGCGGAGATTGGCGGCGGCAACGGCGTAAGAGGCAGCAGGACTAGCGGACTAGACCACCGGTTAAAGAGCAGATGAACTGAGAACAGAACGATGGCTAATGTACTTGATTTACGACGCCGCATCAGAAGCGTGAAGAACACGCGGCAGATCACCAAGGCCATGAAGATGGTCTCGGCGGCCAAGCTGCGCCGCGCGCAGGAGCGCGCGCTCGCGGCCCGGCCCTACGCCCGCATGATCACGAGCGTCCTTGAGTCGCTCACGCGCCGCGTCGATCTCTTCGACGAAAATACCGGCAACATGTGCTCACCCGCTGTTTATCACGCGGCCTGAAAAGCGCGTTTTGCTGGTCGTGGTCAGCGGCGACAAGGGATTTGCCGGCGCATTCAACGCCAACATTCTCAAGACTGCCTACCAGTTCATCAGCGGCAATCCCGATAAGGAGATCGATATCGAGGCCGTGGGCCGCAAGGGCCGCGACCAGATGCGCCGCCGCTATCCGATGGCCAGCTATGCCGAGCAGACCGACGAGAACGGCCAAAAGCACAAGGTCAGGGAACCGCGCCAAGGTCCCGTGGAGATCACCGGCGATCACCCCGGCATGTTGGCCAATCTCCAGGCTTCGCGCGTCCTCGATCTGGCCCACAACATCATCTCCCGTTACGTTCACGAAGAGATCGACGCCGCCTACATCGTTTACAACGAGTTCAAGTCAGTCATCGCGCAGCGCCTCGTCGTCGAGCTGCCTGCTCCCGCTCATGAAGATCGGCATTCCCCAGAT
>CAWCXX010000108.1:0-16540 GCA_963799445.1 uncultured Acidobacteriaceae bacterium
AGTGCAGAGCATCTTTAGGCCGGCGGCGCGGCGACAATGAGATTGTCGGCGAGCACGAAGGCCGTGCCGCACCGGTGGGCTAAGAATGGATGGGACTATAGCAAAACCAGAGATGCTATAACCCGAAGCCGCTGCACATAAGTCGCCGCGACCCCAAGGAGCGGCGACCTTCAAAGAAAGCTGAATAGGGCACACCTTCTCTGGTTTTGCCGTAAACCGCTCCAGCATTGCAGTGCTGTTTGCCGCACTGGCGTGAGGTTCTATTTTGCCTGCGCGATCGCTTCGACAGACGAAATTGCCGGCGGAATCGCATCCATGGGGAAGCCGAGCCGCTTCCACTCGTCGTAGCCGCCGCGCAGCGGGCGCACGCGCTCAATCCCCAGGCTGTGCAGTGTCATGGCGGTTTTGGCCGCGGTGGCCTCGCTGGGGCAGGTGCAAAAGAGCACGATGTCGCGGTCGCGGGGGATTTCCTGATGGCGCGTGGTGAGAGCCTCCGGCGAAATATGCTGCGCGCCGGGCAGCGTAAAGGGATCGGGCAACAGTTCGAGCGGGTGACGTAGGTCCACGATGAAGACCTTTTCGCCGGCATCGAGGCGGCGCTTCAGCTCTTCGGGCTCGAGGCGCGCGGCGGTAAGAGCTCTGAGCACCATGCGGCGGTGCCAGACGCGCATCAGGAAAAAGCCTGCAATGCCCAGGAGCAGCAGCGCGCCCGAGAAGCGGCCGGCCCAGTTGAGCAGGTAGAGATTGCGTTTGAGCAGGTCGCCGAAGAAGCGGCCCGCGGCCAGCAACACACTCACCCACAAAGCGCAGCCGATGCAGTCGTAGAGGAGGAATTGCCCAATCGGCATGCCGTTCTGCCCGGCCACCGGGGCGGTGAGAAGTCCCAGCCCGGGAATGAACTTGGCAAAGATCATCAGGCGGCCGCGGCGCTTGCCAAAGGAATCCTGGGTGCGGCGGACACAGGTGGTTGGCTCCAGCGACAGCTTGCAGAGAAGGCGCAGCACATGGTGCCCATGCCTGCGCCCGATGAAGAACCATACGCTGTCGGCGGTGAGCGCGGCCGCGAGGCTGGCTGCGACCGCCAGCGGAAAGCTGATGGGGCCGTCAACCGAGAGCGCTCCCGCGGCCAGCAGCACCGGAGTGGCCGGCAGCGGAAAGCCCAACAGCCCCACCAGAACCCAGCCAAAGAGCAGAAGGTAGCCGTACATCAAGAGTACGTGCGTGGGTAGTTCCATGGTTAGAGCGTCCTGAGCGAGTCGTGCAGGAAATCAGACCGTCCGAATCCGGGAGCTTGCGCGGGCTACAGCGGAACCAGAGTAGATGTACCCCGAAAGCACGTCAGTTGAGTGGCTTTTCCCTCAAGAAAAAGCCACCTTTCACGACTGAACGCAAGGGCACGCTTACTCTGGTTCCGCTCTAGCGCAGGCGGCCTCGTTCTATGTGATGATGCTGGGCGGGATTCGTTGCAAAGGCCGGGAGCGCTCGGGGAATCGAGCTGTAAAAAGCCGCCCGCAGGCGGCTTTTCGCTCACTTGGGAGAAAACGGCGCTGCTACTGCTCCGCCGGCGTGGACTTCTCGGGCACCGGAGGTACCGTTACGGGCGCAACTGCGGGCGCGGTCTGGGCTTCCTGGTTCTTCGTCGCAAAGTAATCGTGGTCCCAGAGATCCTTGTAGAACGTGCCGGTAAGCTCGGCGGCGCGAGGACCGAAGGTGGGCCTACCGCCCTCGAGGAAGAACACCGTCACCAGGCTGCCCTGTGGCGAGTCGGAATAGGAAGCAAACCAGCCGAAACGCGTCCCGTTGTCGGAGCAGGTTCCGGTCTTGCCAAAGACAGGCAGCTCACGAAAGTTGGCGCGCAAACGGCGCGCGGTTCCGTACTCGACAGCACCGGCCATGCCGTCTTCGAGGTCGGGAACATATTTGGCGATATCGAGCGTGCGCTTGACCTTAGGCTGGAACGCGGCCACCTCATCTGGAGTCGTGGGATGCTGCAGGTAGTAGAGTGTTCCGCCGTTGGCTATGGCGGCCACAAATGCGCCCAGTTGCAGCGGAGTGAGGGAAACCCCCTGGCCGAAGCTGCACATGCGCGCGACGCCACCCTCTGAGTCAGGAATGGGCTCGTCGGGATATTCGCCGAGCTGCTCGCCTTGAATGTTGTAGCCGGCGAGTTCGCCCAAGCCAAACTGCGTGGCGTAATGGCGTACGCGATCAAAACCTAACTCGCGGCCCAACTCCTCAAAGTAGAGGTTGTTGCTCTTGGCCAGCGCCTGGGTCATATTCATGCGGAAGCCGTCCAGCTTGACCATCGTGTCGCGCGTGACCAGCCCCTCAGAGAGCGCAGCCATCGCCACCGTGAGCTTGATGGTGGAACAGGGCTCAGCGCCCGGCGAGAGCGCCAGCTTCTGGTTGACCATGGCCAGGATGCGCCCATTGGAGGGATCGATGACGACGGCGGTGCCGTTCATGTCGCCCAGGGCGTCGATCGCCGCCTGACGCACGATCGGATCCTCACCGGCCGCTACGTCGCCCTCGCCCATTTCACCTTGAATAAAGGAGCTGGCCGTGAAGCGTTCGTAATAGCGATGGCGGCGGGTAACAGAAACCCGGCGTACGTGCGCCCTTGCTGCGCTCGTCGTAGTCCGGCTGGCCGTGGCCGTTTTCGCCGGCACGCGGGCCGCGGATCTGTGCCCGGTTGTTGTGTGAACCGAGGCAGCGTGCGGGGTGCTATGAACCCTGGTTGCGCTGTGAGCCGCCGTGTGCGTCACGGCGTGATGCGTAGTGGTGGTGTGATGCGATTCCGACAGATGTTGCTGCGATTGCGCTTTCGAGTGATGCAGGGTATGCTGCGGCGCGTCCAGCGCCGCCACGCGGGCAGCGCCCGCGGCAAGAACAATCAAGGCTAATCCAGTACTGCCAACGCGGGACAGATTCATCCAGCAACATCCTCTCGACTTTGGATTACGTGCCGCGCGTCCGCTCATCTGGCGACGCACTTCCTACTGCTATGTCGCGCCCTGCTTCCTCAAGTGCCTCAGGCGCGGCCATTTACGTCTACCGGCTTCGCCGTTTTCTTTGAGGGCGACCGCTCCATCGAGGGCCAGACGCCCGGCCGGCGATTCCTTACACTTAAGTTAACCCGGAAAAACAGAATTCCACCTGAACTTTCAGACGGTCCGGATCAAATTTTGGGTGCCTTTTGTAACATCACTATACTGCTTTTTCTCCCATTTTGGAACCCAAGTCTCTCACGTGCAGTGTTCCAGCTCACTCCATTTGACTCTCCGGCCTATGGCATTTCTCGGATTGGTATAGAGCAAAGCCACCACTGCACGCCACCTGGTGACTCTTGAGAAATCCGAGAAATGCCTTAAAACTGCACCCGGCGCAAGAATGTGGGAACGTCGAGATCGCGCTCGGGCTCCCCGCCCGGTTCAGGAAAAAGCGACGGCTCAGGCTGTGAGCAGGGCCCCGCCGGCTCCGGCCCGCCGCGTGGAACTTCATTGAAATCTGCGGCGTAGTCCCTGGGCTGGGACGCGCACTGCGAGTCCCCCTCCATCGCGTCAAACCGCCGCTCCGCCGGGGCGACTGCGCTCTCCTGCTCCATCCCAAAATCCATTGCATGGTTCTCGGCAGCTCTTGGCGGCACTGCCACGCTCACCGTGGTCGCCACGCCTGGCGCCGCCGCGGCAAAGAAGAAGGTTTCGTCTGCGCTTTCCGCTGTGTCTTCGTCCTCGCTCATGAAGCGCGCAGGCTGTGGAGCGGGCGCAGGATTCGGATCCTTTTCGCGCATCCAGTTGCCTGGCGCAACCACAGGCACCGACACAACGGGCGCTTCTTCCACGTTCAACATGCGCGCGCGCCGCTCCGGCATCTGGTCGCGAAAGCCGGTGGCGATCACGGTGACTTTCATCTCCTCGCCCATCTTCTCGTCCAGCACTGCGCCGAAGATAATGTTGGCGTCTTCATGCGCCGCCGACTGGATCAGCGACGACGCCTCGTTCACCTCGGAGAGCTTGAGCGTGCTCGACCCGGTGATATTGATTAAGATGCCGCGCGCACCGTCGATGGCGCCCGCTTCCAGGAGCGGCGAAGCCATAGCTGCCTGCGCGGCTTCCACGGCACGGTTGGCCCCGGAGCGCACCGCAGTACCCATCACCGCGTGGCCCATGCCCGCCATGGTCGTCTTCACGTCGGCAAAGTCGCGGTTGATGATGCCGGGGATGGTGATGATGTCGCTGATGCCCTGCACGCCCTGGCGCAGCACGTCATCGGCGATGCGGAAGCTCTCGAAGAATCCCGCGTCTTTGGCCACGGCCAGCAGCTTCTCATTGGGGATCACGATCATGGTGTCGACGCTCTCGATCAGCTCTTTGAGTCCGCGCTCGGCCTGCATCAGGCGGCGCTTGCCCTCGAAGGCAAACGGCCGCGTGATGACAGCGACAGTGAGGATGCCCATCTCGCTGGCCAGCGAAGCGATGACCGGCGCGGCGCCGGTGCCTGTGCCGCCGCCGAGGCCCGCCGTGACAAACACCATGTCCGCGCCTTCAAGCGCCTCGATGATCTTTTCCGAGTCCTCCAGCGCTGCGCGCCGGCCAATGTCGGGATTGGAGCCCGCGCCCAGCCCCGAGGTGAGGCGCACGCCCAGTTGCAGCTTGACGGGCGCCTGCGACAGCTTGAGCGCCTGCACGTCGGTATTGGCGGCGATAAACTCCACGCCCTCCATGTGGGCCTGGATCATGCGGTTGACGGCATTGCCGCCGCCGCCGCCCACGCCAATGACCTTGATGCTGGCTCCGCGCAAGGGCTCTTCGTGATATTGAATTCTCATCTCTCCGGCTTCGTTGGTAGGCTGTTCCATTTGGGCTGTGTTCTCCTCGTCTGCGGTTTCCTGCTCAACTCTCTATTCCCTATTCCCTGGTCCCTATTCCCTGTTTTTCAAAAACTGGCGGCAAACATGGCGCGCAATTTGGCGCGCAAACTGTTGTCCTCGGCGGCGCGCGTCATTCTGGTTCGATGTGCGTAGAGGACCATCCCGATGGCTACGGCGTAGGCCGGGTGGTTCAAATCCGCCGGCATCTGCGACAGACGCACGGGCATCCCCGTACGCGCCGGCACGCGCAACTGGCTCTCGGTCACGTCCGGCATGCCGGGCAGCATGGCTCCGCCGCCCGTGAGCACGCAACCCGCGCCCAGCGCATCCACCACGCCGCCATAGCGCAGGCTTTCTTTCACGTAATAGAGCAGCTCGCGCGCGCGCGGCTCCAGAATCTCCGCCATGGTGCGCAGCGGCAGAGTGGCCGCGGCGCCCTGCGCGTTGACGATTTCGATCTCGGCGAGCTGCGGAACCGCGGTTACCACGGCGTTGCCATATTGGCGCTTGAGCTCCTCGGCCTGCGCAACCGGCAACTGCAAGCCGATGGCGAGGTCGTTGGTAAAGTGTGCCCCGCCGATGGGCACCGAAGCGGTATACGCCACCGCACCCTCGAAAAACACCGCCAGATCGCTGGAGTGCGCGCCGATGTCGAGCAGGCAGACGCCAAGCTCGCGTTCATCCGCCGAAAGCGTGCACTCGGCGGCGGCAAGCGGCTCCAGCACCGCCTCTGAAACCTCAAGTCCCGCGCGGTTGGCGCAGGTGACCGTGCTTTGCAGCGCGCTGCCGCCGCAGGTGGCGATGTGCAAATCCACTTCAAGCCGCTGGCCCACCATGCCCACAGGATCGAAGATACCGGCCTGTTCGTCGAGGATGAACTGGCGCGGCAGCAGGTGCAGAATCTCGCGATCGGCGGGGCGCTCGATGGCGCGCGCGCGATCCACAGCGGCGCGCACATCCTCATGTGTAATCTCGCGCATGCCCCGGCCGAGCTGGATTCCACCACGTGTGTTCAAGCCGCGAATGTGCGGCCCGCCCACGCCCACGACGCACTCGTCGATATTGGTGCGGGCCGCGAGCTCGGCCTTCTCGCTGGCCTCGCGCACCGCTTTTGCCGCAGGGCCCAACTCCGCGATCAGGCCCTTGCGCATGCCCACCGACTCCACGACGCCGTGGCCGCGATAGCGCAGCACCTGCTCGTTCACGTCGGCCACGAGAACGCGCGTCGAACGCGCTGCCGATGTCGAGCACCACAATCGCGTTGTCCTGCTTCTGGCTCATCGTATTCACCCGCCCTGCGCGCCGGCTGGGGCCCCCACGGGACCGGGGCCCCCGGCGAGCGGTTTTTGCCCGTTGGGGTTGCGTAGCGGGTGGGACAGGTCTTTGTCCGTGGGGTGGAGGGCTGCTGCCGGACGGGTTGTGGAGGCGGGACTCCGCCTGCCTGTATTCAGTGCAGCGGTCCGCTTCTGCGGGGCCGTCGCATGCTTCTTCGTCTGCGCCGGTTTGCTCTTCTTTGTTGCCGGCGCCGCGCCCGCTGCGGGTTTCACTGCCACAAGCCCCGGCGTAGACGTGGCCGCAGGACCGCCGGCAGCGGACGGGGTGGACGCGCCTGCAGCACTGTCGCCGCCCGCATTCGTATCGGAGGTTTCCTTGCCCGACGCCATCTGCAGCACCACCTGCTGCTCGTAGCGCAGATCCACCGACGCAAGATGAGGATACTGCTGGCGCCACTCCGCAATGTGCGCCTGATAGCGCTGGTAACGCTCAAGGAAATGATCTTCGCCAAAGTGCGCCAGAATGTCGGCGCCCTGCTCCGGCATCAGCACGCGCGCGTCTTCGGGATCGGTCAGGTCGATCTCGGAAATCTGTTCGGAGTTGTGCTTGCCGTCGGCGTCCAGCTCCGCCATCAGCCGCAGATACACCGCCATGCGCGCCTTGCGCGACTCCGCCGGGTCGCCGGGATCGATGCCCGTCAGCACCGGAAACGAATAGTGGCGCTCGGCCATGGTCTTCGCCGCCATGGTCAGCAGAACGCCGTTGGGGTCAACCAGACCGACCTGCTGGCCGATGCGCGTAAATGCCACTGGCTTGCGCTCGACGACTGCGATGCGAATCCGGTCGGGCAGCAGCCGCATCACCGTGGCCTGCTCGATCCAGGGAATCTGCTCCAGTTGCCTGCGCCGCTCGCCCAAGGGAACAAAAAAGACGTTGCGCCCGATGTCTTCGCCGAAGACGGGCAGCATCTGGGCGCGAGTCACTTCGGTCAGCCCGCTGGTTTGAATGTCGCTGGCCCCGGCGATGCGGAAGCGCGCATCGCGCTCGATGTAGTGTTTAAGCAGGAGGCCTGCAGTGGTCAGCCCGCCGAGCACGATGACCGCGCCCAGCGTGAGAAACACGCGTCCTACGGTGCTGGCCGGCCGCCACCAGGGTTTCTTCGGTCCTCCGAAGCGATCGGCGGTGGGGCGCAGAACGCCGTCACCGTCCGGATCGTCGAACTCCAGTGGCATGCCGGGCAGGGCGCGCCTGCCTGTTATGACAGAGCGGAATTGCCCCGGCTGGGACGCGTCCTCCCGCGTGCGCCTGGAGCGGATCGCCGCCGGCGGGTCGCCATCCCACAATAGTGGCCGATTTGTGGTATTCCCTTGATTCGCCACGCCTGAGCAGGGTCGTGAGAGTCGCCAGCTTTCATTATGGCCCACGGATGGTTGCAGGCCTTCCGCAGCCAGGACGGGGGAACCTGATGCGTTACGGGGGAAGCGAGAGGTCAGGGGCCAGGGAATAGTGAACAGTGAACAGCGATCGGGGATCGACCTGTGTACAGCCTTGCTCGGTTGGAACGAAACCATGTGAGGCCAACGCTCAAGCCTGCCTCTGCAAAGGGTATTTTGCATTTAGGTGTATAATGCATCTATCGACAAACGAACAACCGGACCAAGAGGGGGAAATTTGAAAATCGCAGTAGCAACCATCGACGGTATCTCTCTATCGCAGCATTTTGGCCAAAGCAAAGGATTTGTGGTCTTCGATGTTGAAGGCTCAACCGTGCGGAGCCGGGAGTTTCGTGCCAACGGCGACACGCCTCACAATCAGGGAATCTGCAATCACGAAGGTCAGCATCAGCAAGGAACCAAAGGCCGCGGAGGCATTCTGGACCTCTTGAGCGATTGCGGTGTTGTGCTGTGCGGAGGCATGGGCGCGGGTCCAGCTCAGTTCATGACGGCAAATGGACTCAAGCCGGTCGTTCTGCCGGGCGAACGCTCCGCGGACGATGCCATGACGGTCTACCTCAGCGGAAACCTCCCGGTTACCGAACCCGGCTTCTGCAATTGCCATCATTGATTGCTTTTTCCTGTGTGAGTACAGCGCGATGAAAACCTCCGGCTCTTCAAGAAGCCCCGATCGCACTTTGCGGAAGCCCATGACACGAATCCAGAGCGGGCATCCGCGCAAGGCCGTCTGCCGCCGTCATGGGAGCGCGCATCCTTGCGCCTGCGCCATGGGCAACGTGTATCGTTTCATCGAGCCCGTGCTCTTACTCATGCTCAAGGAAAAAACTCAATCTTACGGCTATGACCTTTCCGCAGGATTGGCTGAGTACGCGCTCACAGATGCCGAGATCGAGCGCGCCGCCCTATACCGGACTTTGCGGCGGCTTGAGGAAAACGGGTATGTGTCCTCTAGCTGGGAGGCTGAACACGCCGGTCCCGCCCGCCGTATCTACTCTTTGACCCGCGCCGGACGAGAGCATTTACGCGAATGGGGCGAGGTGCTGCAGCGGCTCGGCGGCGCCATGCAAAGGTTCGCCGGTAAGGTTTTGTGAAAGCTGAGGAGCCCGCAGAAACGTGGCGCCGGGCCAACGCAGTTTAACTACTTGCACCGAAAGGAAATACCTGATGACAACTGCTGTGCTGGAAAAGATTGTCGCCCGGCTGGATGCCGAAAGCAAGATACGAAACCTTATGGGCGCGTATTCCTATTTGCTGACCGCGGCACGATACCACGACATCGTCGAGTTATTTGCCAAAAAGGCTCCCGATGTAAGAGCGGAGATGAGCTTCGGCGTCTACGACGGCTATGAAGGCATCAAGCGGTGCTATTCGAAGTTTCATGCCGAAAAGATCGTAGGGCCTGGAGTCATGGCGGTGCATGCGCTTACTACGCCGGTTATCGAAGTCGCCGGCGACGGGAAAACAGCCAAGGCCGTATGGATTTCTCCGGGGCATATTACGGGCGGACCGTTTACGCCCGACGGTTCCATCAAGGCGCACTGGGCATGGATGCGCTACGGAAACGACTTCATTCTCGAAGATGGCGAATGGAAAATCTGGCATCTGCACGTCTTTGGAATGTTTTTGTGTTCCTTTGAAAAGAGCTGGGCGGAACTGGGCGATGTGCATCAGACGCCGTCGCTGCCTCCCCAGTATGCGCCAGACCGGCCGCCTACGACGACATGGTCTTACCAGCGCGATGCGGTCACTCGACTGGAACCCGCGCCGCCGAAGCCTTACGAAACCTTCGATCCGGCTGCCGCGTACTAACAGATGTTTGCGTGACTGGGCCACATGGGTTCTGGATGGCATACCCGGCCCAGTTACGCAAGCACTCGAATGTTTCCCTCCGAAGAGGCATACGAGGTCTAAGTTAGAACGCAGGCGCCTTTCCGTAGTTTAGGGAGAAGTAGAATGATTCGTTTCTCTGCCCATTTTGCCAGCGTCTGTCTCGTCTATATTGTCTCGATAGTTTGTTTGTATTTGCCTGCCATCAAGGTCGCGGCGCAACGACAGGCTTTCCCTGCACTCACGCAAGAGCCGTCCGCCTCGACCTTTGTTAATCCGGGCATAGCGCCGGTATTTTCCGCTCCCGATCCCGCGAACTTTACAGCTTTGACACCGAGCAAAGAAGCGGTCGGTGCATTCCTCGATGCCACATGGGGCTACGATGAGAACTACGTCTGGCAGGGTCAGGCGATTCTGAAGACCCGTGTCGAGGGCATCAGCAAGGTGGTGGTCCTTGTCGGCGACAAGACAGGCAAACAGAAGACTGGGCAGCTCCAGTTCTTTGCGCTTCCCGACGGCAAACATATCGTTGTCAACGGATATGTGGTTGCCTTCGGCGAGCATCCATATGCGGAGGAGCGCGCCATTCTGCAACAGCGCGCCGATGGTCCATACCGCGGATCAGCCACAAAGGATCTGGAACTGATCGAGTTTGCCGATCTGCAGTGCCCGCTCTGCAAAGAGGAACAGGCTAATATGGACAGGCTGGCGGTAGATTTTCCCAAGGCCCGAATCGTCTACCAGAACTTTCCGTTAGAGCACAGCCACCCTGCGGCTGCCAAAGCGGCAGCCTACGGTGTTTGCGTGAACAAGGAAGGTGGCAGCAATGCATTCTTCCAGTTTGCCGCAACCGTATTTGATGGCCAAGCGGGGCTGGCTACCGCCGATGGCGCAAGGCTAACCTTGAACAGCGCCGTGACCAAGGCCGGCCTCGAGCCGGTCAAGATAGAAGCCTGCGCCGCCAACCCTGAGACCAAGGCCCTGGTAGATGCTTCGGTGAAACTGGCCAACGATCTGAGTATCGGCCAAGCGCCAGGAACAATACCCACGCTGGTCATCAACGGCCGTCCCGTCCTCATGGGCGGCATTTCTTATGAGAACCTCAAGAAGATCGTTGCATACCAAGCCAAGCTGGACGGCGTGGCCCAATAGTTATAGGTAGCCGGAAGACAGGAACGCGGCGAGGTGGGTATTGTTCCTGGCGCTTGGCCGATACTCAGATCGTTGGCCAGTTTCACCGAAGCATCTACCAGGGCCTTGGTCTAAGATCGGCGGCGCAGGCTCTATCTTGACCGGCTCGAGGCCGGCCTTGGTCACGGCGCTGTTCAAGGTTAGCCTTGCGCCATGGCGGTAGCCAGCCCCGCTTGGCCATCAAATACAGTTGCAGCAAACTGGAAGAATGCATTGCTGCCACCCTTCTGGTTCACGCAAACACCCGTAGGTCCCCGCTTTGGCAGCCGCAGGGGTGGCTGTGTTCTAACGGAAAGTTCTGGTCGACGGATTCAGGGCCTTGGGAAAATCTACCGCCAGCCTGCGTATCAGCCTGTTGCCTCTTTGCAGAGCGGGCGCTGCAGATCGGCAAACTGAATCAGTTCCAAATCCTTTGTGGCTGATCCGCGGTATGGACCATCGGCGCGCTGTTGCAGAATGGCGCGCTCCTCCCGCCGTATGGATGCTCGCCCGAAGGCAACCACATATCCGTTGACAACGATATGTTTGCCGTCGGGAAGCGCAAAGAACTGGAGCTGCCCAGTCTTCTGTTTGTTTGTCTTGTCGCGGACAAGGACCACCACCTTGCTGATGCCCTCGACACGGGTCTTCAGAGAATCGCCTGACCCTGCCAACGTAGATTCTCATCGTAGCCCCATGTGGCATCAACGAGGGTGCCGACCGCTTCTTCTCGGTGCTCAAAGCTGTAAAGTTCGCGGGATGGGGAGCGAAAGTCGGGGCATACCCGGATTAACAAAGGTCGAGGCGGACGGCTCTTGCGTGAGTGCAGGGAAAGCCTGTCGTTGCGCCGCGACCTTGATGGCAGGGGGGGGGGCAAACTATGGAGGCGATTGGGACAAAAACAAACGCTGGCAAAATGGGCAGAGAAACGAATCATTCTACTTCTCCCTAAGAACCACGGAAAGGCGCCTGCGTTCTAACTTAGACCTCGTATGCCTCTTCGGAGGGAAACATTGAGAAGTGCTTGCGTAACTGGGCCGGGTATGCCATAGAGGAACCCATGTGGCCCAGTAAATAAACATCTGTTAGTACGCGGCAGCCGGATCGAAGGTTTCGTAAGGCTTCGGCGGCGCGGGTTCCCAGTCGAGTGACCGCATCGCGCTGCGTGAGAGCATGTCGTCGTATGCAGCTTTTACAGTATCACGCATGCTGGGGAGAATGCGACGGCGTCTGATGCACATGGCCGGGTCCCCGCCCAGCTCTTTTCAAAGGAAGAAACACGAAAAAACATTCCAAAGACGTGCAGATGCCAGATTTTCCATTCGCCATCTTCGAGAATGAAGGTATTTTCCAGTAGCGCATTCCCACTGCCCAGTGCGCCTTGCCGTGGAGCCCGTCGGGCGTAAACGGTCCGCCCGTAACATGCCCGGAGAAATCCATACGGCCTTGGCTTGTTTTACGTCGCCTGCAACTTCGATAACCGGCGTAGTAACACATGCACGGCAGATAAACTGCAGGGCCTACGATCTTTTCGGCATGAAACTTCAAATAGCACCACTTTGAGATCTAGGCTTCCCCGGTTAGCCGTCGTAGACGCCGAAGCAAGCTATTACATCGGGAGCCTTTTTCCCACAATGACTCGACGATGTCGTGGTATCGTGCCGCGGTGAGAAAGGAAATACGCACCCATAAGGTTTCGTATCTTGCTTTCGGCCCTCCACCCCGGGCGACAATGTTTTCCACGCACTAGGTCTCATCAGGTATTTCCTTTCGGTGCAAGTAGTTGAGAACCCGTTCGCCCGGCGCCACGTTTCTGCGGGGCTCCTCGGCTTCCGCGAGGGCAGACCGGCGAACTCTTGCGCATGGCGCCGCCGAGCTGCTGCCTTTACGCGCCCCATTCGCGTAAATGCTCTCGTCCGGCGCCAGGTCAAAGAGTAGATACGGCGGGCGGGACCGGCGTGTCCAGCCTCCCAGCTCAAGGACACGTACCCGTTTTCCTCAAGCCGCCGCAAAGTCCCCGTATAGGGCGGCGCGCTCGATCTCGGCGTCTGTGACGCGGGGACTGAGCCAATCCTGCGGAAAGGTCATAGCCGTAAGATTGAGTTTTTTCCTTGAGCATGAGTAAGAGCACGGGCTCGATGAAACGATACACGTTGCCCATGGCGCAGGCGCAAGGATGCGCGCTCCCATAACAGCGGCGGACGGGGCTTGCGCGGATGCCCGCTCTGGATTCGTGTCATGGGCTTCCGCAAAGTGCGATCGGGGCTTCTTGAAGAGCCGGAGGGTTTCGTGGCGGGGTATCTCACACAGGAAAAAGCAATCAATGATGGCAATTGCAGAAGCCGGGTTCGGTGACCGGGAGGTTTCCGCTGAGGTAGACCGTCATGGCGTGGGACGTTGCGCCCGGCAGACGACCACTTTGAGTCATTTGCATAAAATGGCATGAACTGAGCTGGACCCGCGCCCAGTGCCTCCGCACAGCACAACACCGCAATCGCTAAAGAACTCCAGAATGCCTCCGCGGCCTTTGGTTCCTTGCTGATGCTAAGCCTCCGTGATTGCAGATTCCCTGATTGTGAGAAGCGCGTTGTCGGCCGTTGGCACGAAACTCCCGGCTGCCGCACGGTTTAAGCCTTTTCAACATCAAAAACCAGCGAATCTTTTGCTTTGGCCAAAATGCTGCGATAAATGCATATCAATGGTTGCTACTGCGATTTTCAAATTTCCCCCTCTTGGTCCGGTTGTTCGTTTGTGGATCGGTGCAGTATACACCTAAATGCAAAATACCTTTTGCAGAGGCAGGCTTGAGCGTCGGCCTCACATGGTTTCGTTCCGACCGAGCAGGGCTGTGCACAGGTTGATTCCTGATCGTGTTCACTGTTCACTATTCCCTGGCCCCTGACCTCTCGCTTCCCCCGTAACGCCTCGGGTCCCCCCGTCCTGGCTCGGAAGGCCTGCAACCATCCGTGGGCTATAGTGAAAGCTGGCGACTGTCACGACCTTGCTCAGGCGTGGCGAATCAAGGGAATACCACAAATCGGCCCTATTGTGGGATGACGACCGCCGGCGGCGATCCGCTCGCGGCGCACGCGGAGGACGCATCCCAGCCGGGGCAATTCCGCTCTGTCATCCGGCAGGCGCCCTGCCCGGCATGCCGCTGGAGTTCGACGATCCGGACGGCGACGGTGTTCTGCGTCCCACCGCCGATCGCTTCGGAGAACCGAAGAGGCCCTGGTGGCGGCCGGCCAGCACTGTGGGCCGCGTGTTTCTTACGCTGGGCGCGCTCATCGTGCTCGGCGGGCTGACGACTGCCGGCCTCCTGCTTAAGCACTACCTCGAGCGCGACGCGCGCTTCCGCATCGCCGGCACCAGAGACATTCAGGCCACCGGGCTCACCGAGGTGACCCGCGCCCAGATGCTGCCCGTCTTCGGCGAAGACATCGGCCGCAACATTTTCTTTGTGCCCTTGAACCAGCGGCGCAGGCAACTGGAGCAGATTCCCTGGATCGAGCACGCCACCGTGATGCGCCTGCTTCCCGATCAGATTCGCGTCGCAGTCGTCGAGCGCCAGCCGGTAGCCTTCACGCGCCACGGCCAGCAGATCGGCCTGGTGGACGCCAACGGCGTGCTGCTCACCATGCCGGCGCAGACCATGGCCGAGCATCACTATTCGTTTCCGGTGGTCACCGGCATCGATCCCGGCGACCCGGCGGAGTCGCGCAAGGCGCGCATGGCGGTGTACCTGCGGCTGATGGCGGAGCTGGACGCCGACGGCAAGCACAACTCCGAGCAGATCTCGGAGATCGACCTGACCGATCCCGAAGATGCGCGCGTGCTGATGCCCGAGCAGGGCGCCGACATTCTGGCGCACTTCGGCGAAGATCATTTCCTTGAGCGTTACCAGCGCTATCAGGCGCACATCGCGGAGTGGCGCCAGCAGTATCCGCATCTCGCGTCGGTGGATCTGCGCTACGACCACCAGGTGGTGCTGCAGATGGCGTCGGGCAAGGAAACCTCCGATACGAATGCGGGCGGCGATGGTGCTGCAGGCGCGTCCACACCCGTCCGCTGCCGGCGATACTGCGGCCACAGGCACGCCGGGGCTTGTGGCAGTGAAGCCCGCAGCGGGCGCGGCGCCGGCAACAAAGAAGAGCAAACCGGCGCAGACGAAAAAGCGCGCGTCGGCCCGCAGAAGCGGACCGCTGCAGCTGAAGACAGGCAGGCGGAGTCCCGCCTCCACAACCCGTCCGGCAGCAGCCCTCCACCCCAAGGACAAAGACCTGTCGCTCCCGCTAGGCAACCCCAACGAGCAAAAATCCCTCACCGGGGGCCCCGTTCCGTGGGGGCCCCAGCCGGCGGCAGGGCGGGTGAATACGATGGGCCAGAAGCAGGACAACCTGATTGTGGTGCTCGACATCGGCAGCGCGTGGACGCGCGTGCTGGCGGCCGATATGAATGAGGAGTGCTGCGCTATCGCGGCCACGGCATGGTGGAGTCGGCGGGAATGCGCAAGGGGCTGATCGCGGAGCTGGGCCCGGCGGCCAAGGCGGTGCGCGCGGCCAGCGAGCAGGCCGAGCGCGTGGCGCGCACCAATATCGACGAGTGCGTGGTGGGCGTGGGCGGGCCGCACATTCGCGGCCTGAACACCAATGGCGGAATCCAGCTGGGCCGGCGCATGCGCGAGATTACGCGCGAAGATGTGCGCGCCGCCGTGGATCGCGCGCGCGCCATCGAGCGCCCCGCCGATCGCGAGATTCTGCACCTGCTGCCGCGCCAGTTCATCCTCGACGACCAGGCCGGCATCTTCGATCCGGTGGGCATGGTGGGCGAGCGGCTTGAAGTGGATCTGCACATCGCCACCTGCTCCGGCAGCGCGCTGCAAAGCACGGTGACCTGCGCCAACCGCGCCGGGCTTGAGGTTGCAGAGGCGGTGCTGGAGTCGATTGCCGCCGCCGAGTGCACGCTTTCGGCCGACGAGCGCGAACTGGGCGTATGCCTGCTCGACATCGGCGCGCACTCCAGCGATCTGGCGGTGTTTTTCGAGGGCGCGGTGGCGCACACCGCGTCGGTTCCCATCGGCGGCGCGCACTTTACCAACGACCTCGCCATCGGCCTGCAAATGCCGGTTGCGCAGGCCGAGGAGCTGAAGCGCCAGTATGGCAACGCCGTGGTGACCGCGGTTCCGCAACTGGCCGAGATCGAAATCGTCAACGCGCAGGCGCCGCAGCACGCTGCCGCTGCGCACCATGGCGGAGATTCTGGAGCCGCGCGCGCGCGAGCTGCTGTACTACGTGAAGGAAAGCCTGCGCCAGGGCGGCGTGCTGGAAGCGCTGGGCGCGGGATGCGTGCTTACCGGCGGCGGAGCCATGCTGCCCGGCATGCTGGACGTGACCGAGAGCCAGCTGCGCGTGCCGGCGCGCACGGGCTTGCCGGTGCGTCTGTCGCAGATGCCGGCGGAGTTGAACCACCCGGCCTACGCCGTGGCCATCGGGATGGTGCTCTACGCGCATCGAACCCGAATGACGCGCGCCGCCGAGGACAACAGTTTGCGCGCCAAGCTGCGCGCCATGTTTGCAGCCAGTTTTTAAAAGCAGGGAAGAAGAGGGACCAGGGAATAGGGAATGGAGACAGGAAACCGCAGATGAGGAGAACAGAGCCCAGATGGAACAGCAGAAAAATGAAGCCGGAGAGATGCGGATTCAATATCACGACGAGTCATGCGCGGAGCCTGCATCAAGGTCATCGGCGTGGGCGGCGGCGGCGGCAACGCCGTGAACCGCATGATCCAGGCCCACATGGAGGGCGTGGAGTTTATCGCCGCCAACACCGACGTGCAGGCGCTGAAGCTGTCGCAGGCGCCTGTCGAGCTGCAACTGGGCGTGCGCCTTCCTCGGGGCGGGGAGCGGGTTGCGATCCCAACATCGGCCGGCGCGCAGCGCTGGAG
>CAWCXX010000109.1:0-80908 GCA_963799445.1 uncultured Acidobacteriaceae bacterium
CCGTGCCAAAATCCGGATCTTGCCGTTGCCTCCGTTGAAGCCTACGGCATCGACGTGATGTCCTTAGAGAAGAGCGCCGGCATCCCGTACTACAACGGCAAGAACACGGTCTCGTACGTGGGGCTGATACTGTTTGAACGGGACGGTTTTGTGGCGTGAAGCGTGTGCGAGTCGAACACACCCACATCGCCGCGAAGGCGCCGCGCGCCGGATTTGAAGGCCGGGGGGATCACCGGACCCCATGCGCTTCCGGTTGAGTCTTGCCAAAAAGTCGCTTGGACCCCGGAGGCGCGATTGCGTAGCCGAACTTGTGCCGGACTTGTTTGCGAGTGGGTCTGGTTCGAAGCTTCGGCCTGAGTCTCGTAGCGCGGGGAACCCAATCAGACCGTGAAATGCGCGCTAGGCGCGGATTCAGGGAAGCACGCGCTGAATGTGAAGGTAAAGAATCAGGTTGAGGATAACGCCGATCGCCACCAGTCCCAGGGCGATGATGACGACCAACTTGACCTTGTTGCCGAAGGTCTTGAGGTCCTCAAGCAGCTCCTGCTGTTCCAGCGTATTGCGGTCGGTGGCTTCGCGGACCATCTCCAACTGATCTTCAACGCGCTTGAGAGAAGTGTTCTGCTCCATGACCTGATCGCGCAATTCGCGATGCTGGGTCTGGAGCGCGGCCAATCCGTCCGCGAGGGGCACAAGGTCTACCTTGGGCGGGGGCGCAGATGCTTGCGGGTGCGGATGAGGAGCTACGAGATTGCTGACGGCGGAGGCGATGTTGCCGTCGAGCAGGGGCAAAATGCGTTGCACGAGAGGGAAAGCCGAGCGCAAGGCGCTCATGATGCGCTGCACGCTGAAGGCAGGCTCCTCAGCGTGCGCTCCGCCGATGAGCGCGCGCCCGGGAGGCGGCGCCTGCGCGAGACGCCTGACATCGCCGTGCTCCGGGGCGACCGGCTGACGGCGGCTGACGCCCATCGGCAACGGCGAACCGATGGCGCGTGGACGGGGAGGCGCGGCGTGTCTCGGCTCGGCGGTTCCGGGCTCCACGGGGTTCTGATCGCTTAAGTTGACACCCTCAGGTTCGTTCATGGAGTTCCTTCTGCCCTTACTATACGAGGCAATCCCCATATATAGCTGATTTTGCGCTCTATGGGAACTATTTTTGTATCGCAGGCGGGCGTTACTGTGGCCACGCTCACCTTCGGCGTGCTTTACTGTTTTCTCGTCATTGCGCACGACCGGCGGCGAATTCTGCGATTTCCCATGTCTCAAAAGCGAGACATGGGGCGCCCAGTTTCTCGAGGTGGGTCAGACCTGGGCCATCGTAATGTTATCCCCGGTCCCCAAAGGCGAGGGACCGGGCGCACCCTCATCGTGGTTGGAAGCGGTCACTGAGACCTGGGCCACCCGGCCGCCCGCCATTATGGAGCGGGACTGGGATCAGCTGGCTCGGCCGCCACCAATTCTTCTTCGGCGTGCTCACTCTCGAGCGTGACCTTGCGCAGGCTGACGTGCTCAAAGTGCGCCCAAATCAATCCCACCGGAATGACGCTGAGAAAAGTCGCCAGCAAAATGGTCGCGGAACAGGCAGTAGCCGCCTCGGGCGCTACACCAAAGAAGCTGGAGAGCGCCGCGGCCACAAAGGCGATTTGGGAGAACCAGCCCAGGATCGGAAGCTGTAAGACACTGACGCCTCCACTAACAGCAAGGAGCAAAATGCAATTGACCAGCGTCGTTCCCGCCAACTGAGGACTGGCAGTGAAGGCGCTCATGCCTTCCCAATAGGCCAGCGTGATCACCAGCCACATGCCGAGCGAGAGCGATGCCGAATAGCTGAAATCGGCGAAGTTGTGCATGGTGTCAAGACCGGTGCGAAAGGCGCGCACTTTGTTTCCTACGGCGGCGCCGAGTTTTTTGGAAGCGATCCCGAAGACCCGCTCAAGAAGCGCGGCCGCCATGCCGCCAGTAACGCGCAAAACAAAAAGAAAGAGACCGCCGAGCAGCGTAACGGCAAGCCCGCCAAAGCCTGCCTTCCTGAGGATCTCGTGGTGCGGAAGCTGCCCGGTGGGCGCGAGCAGAATGACCGAGGAGATGATGAGGGCCATGGTGCCAAAATCGAAGAGCCGTTCGACGATGTAGACGGCAATTTGCGAACTCAACGGCTCGCCGGTCTTTTTGGCGACCAGATAGGGCCGGACCGGATCGGCGAAGCGGCCGATCAACGCCACGGCGGTGAAACCGATGACCTGGGTTCCGAGAAGCGAAAAGAGTGGGACCTTCTTGTTGTGCCGCATCAGAAGGCTCCAGCGCACTGCGCGGAAGACATAGGCCACGTAGATGCAGGCGACGGAGAAGCCGATCTTACGCCAATTGGCGAGCGCCACCTGGGAGCCAAAGACTCGAAAATCGAAATGAATCCGCGCGCGCCCCCACACAAAAAGTGCGGCCAGCGCCACAAACACCAACAGGCCCAGAATCCATTGGCTCTTTTTCAAGCGATATCCACTCCACAGCTTGCGATATAGGTCTATTGGTATGTTCTCACGCACGAGCACGAGAGAGATGAAGCGATATCCAATACGCGCCCATCGTGAGTCAATGGTTTCACTTGGATTTGGGAGCGGCGGGAAGACATCAACCGGTTTGGAGTTCCCTTAGTGAGATGTGCCTGGCTGCGCAGTTGCAGTTGCAGTCGCGTCGGCGTGCCGCGCTTGCGCCTCGCGGGCCAGGACTCGGGCGTTGAATTCGTGGATGACGCGAGCGACGTAGACGCGAGTTTCGTGGTACGGCGGAATGCCGTGATACTTGTCAACCGCATCGGGGCCGGCGTTATATGCGGCAAGGGCTAAGGCCAGGTTGTCGTGGTAGCGGGTGAGCAACGCGTCGAGGTAGGCCGAGCCGCCACGAACGTTTTGTTCGGGCTGAAAGCTGTCGTGGACGCCAAGGCCGGCAGCAGTTTCGGGCATGAGCTGCATGAGGCCCTGAGCTCCGGCAGGGCTCACGGCGCGGGTATTGCCATCGCTCTCGGCCTTGACCACGCTGGCAAGAAGGTCAACGTCAAGGTTGTGCTCCTTGCCGGCGCGAGTGAGCATCTCGCCCAGGTCGGCTGGGGTAAGTCTCGCGGGTTTTGGGTGAGCTTGCGGGGCGGGCTGCACAGCAGGTACAGGCGGATCGGGCACGAATTCGATGGCGGCGATCTGTTCGGGCGCAAACTCGATGTAGTTGTCCTCGCCGGGGCTCAGGTAGAGGCGAACGCGGCCCTCCACCTGGCCGTGGTGGTCGCACTGCTGGACGAAGCCGTTACGCAGCGTGACCCGCTCGGCGGCGCGCGCCTGCGGCAGTCCTGCAATCGCTGCTATGGCCACAACCATGATGAAAACGGACTTTTGCATTCGCAGTTCCCATAGCGGGTGCATAAATGCAGTCAGCTTGAGAAAAACCATCCCTCAGGGGTTAAAACCCCAGACTTTATGCGCTTTGAATGGCACGGCTGAAGCCGTGCCCTTTCAAAACGCTACTTATGCAACCTTCCCCAACCGATTCTCTGTTCAGGCCTTGGCGGCAGCAATCTTCGCCAAAGCGGCTTCCAAAATAACGGCGACGCCGTCGTGGTCGTTGGACGGCGCTTGCTTCCAGCCGCGAGTCTTGGCCATGGCGCGCAGTTCGGGGGCCGCATTGGCCATCATTACGCCCTGCCCTGCCCACTCCAGCATACCCACATCGTTCCAGTTGTCGCCAATGGCCATGGTCTCCTTGCGATCCACACCGAGCCGCCCGGCGAGTTGCTCGAGCGCCCATCCTTTGGAGACGCCGCGCGGCAAAAGGTCGAGAATGGACAAATCGCGTGCCGGATACTCGGTGCGAACACAGTCGCAATCCTCGCGCCACTCGCTCGCATTGAGCGCTTTTTCGGCTTGCCTCATCTGGTCCATGGTTCCGGCCGCCATGCCCTGAATGGGATCGTCGCCATCTACCAACGCCAGTTCCAGTGGCTTCACAACTTCAATCGCGTTGCGGTTGGCCTCGACCCAAAGGGCGAAGCGGCCATTCGCCTTTTCGAGGTCTTCGAGGACCAGTTCGCGACGCCCCGGCCGGTCGAAGGTGAAGACGACCGCCCCGAACGGGCGAAGGACACTGCACAGACCCCGCGCGACGCGCGCATTCATATGGCAACGGTCGATGGTTTGGCCATCAAGCGTACAGAGCACTGCACCATTGGACGTGATGAGAGGCGTATCCGCTCGCAGACCCAGGTCTTCGAGCAAAGGGGTCGTAAAAGCCGTGCGTCGGCCAGTAGCGATGGCCACCGTGACGCCCGCTGCCTGCACGGCCCGGAGCGCCTGCGCATTGCGCTGACTGATTTTCTGCGTGGCAGCCGGCAGGAGCGTGCCGTCCATGTCAATCGCGACGAGGCGGACAGGGGGGTGCATGGTCTCAGTGTACGAGAAGAGATCAGAGAACAGAGAACAGCGGTCAGATGCGTCGGCTTGTTGCTTTAGTCTTTCGGTATGGAGCGAATTTGCAGCCAATGCCACGCTGTGCTGGCCGAGGAGACGAAGACCGACTGGTGCCCGGCTTGCGGCGGCGCGCTGGTGGAGCGGGTGAATACGATTCCGAATCCACTGCACGCGGCGCCCGTCGAGGTTGATCATCGCGGAATTGTGCTGCCGCGGAGACACGCGCTGGGCGGGATTATTACGCCGCAGTGACCCTGCCGCGGCCCTCGCTGTGATGATGATCAGGGGCTTGTGTCGAGCCCGACTGCCTCGGCAAGGCGGATCTGGCGCTCGTCAAAGGTCCAAAAACGATCGGCTCTCAACTCGAGTGCACAGGCGACGTGGAGGGAGTCAAGAGTGCGGACGCCGAGAGTTGGGCCGTAGCGGTGGGCAAGGTCGATGCTGGTTTCCCAGGTCCTATCAGGAAGTTCCACGAGGGACCAAACTCCGGCACGAAAATCCTGTTGGAACTCGGCCCACGCACGCACGGCGGCATCCGGCAACAAACTCTTGTAAAAGACGTGGAGAAAGATGGCATGAGCCACTTCTGATTTATGAAACGGCGTCAACCAGACTGCCGGGCGCGCTGAAATCCGCCGCAGAAAATCTGCCTTGTGGGAATCCTGCACATAAGGAGATACCAGGAAGCTGCTGTCGGCGTAGACGTTCAATAGCGGCTCTTCTCTCTCTCTTCAATCAGAAGGTCCGCGCCGGGTAGAATTCTGTCTCCGAAATTACGTTTCAACCGTGCTTCGAAGTCCGGCCATTCGACCTGTGTCGGCTGCGGGGATTCAGGCACAATGCGGGCTACTACGCGGTTCCGCTTGCGTAGCTCCACAACTTCGCCAGCATCAAGCCAGCGAAAAAGCTGGCGGGTGTTACGGAGCTGGCGGGTGTTAATACTCGGCATGAATAGAATGTGACACATAATGTGGCACATTGTCAATTGAAATTGATTTCAAATGCTTTATTCGTACCGCAGCGCCTCGGCTGGAAGCACGTTAGCGGCTGAGGAAGAGGGATAGAGCGTGGCCAGAAGCGAAATTCCGATGGACACGGCAGAAACAATCACACCATCCAGCAATCGCGGCGCGAAGGGCAAAGTGTCGATGGAGTAGACCTCGGCGGAGAGATGGATGAAGTGGTAGTGGCCGCCGGCCCAGGAGGCAAGATAGCCAAGCACGAGGCCGAGCGCCGTGCCGACGATGCTGATGAGAAAGCCTTGCAGCAGGAAGATGCGCCGCACCTGGCCTGGATCGACGCCAAAGCTCATCATGACGGCGATGTCGCGGGTCTTCTCCATCACCATCATGGTGAGCGCGATGAGAATGTTGAGCGCGGCGACAATGACGATGAGCGCAATGACGATGAAGGTGACGACCTGTTCGAGCTTGAGGGCGCGGAAGAGCTCGCGGTTCTGCTCGGTCCAGTTGGTGGTCATGTAGCCCTTGCCGGCGGCCTGCTCGATGGCGTGGGCGATCTCAGGAGCGCGATTGAGGTTGTCGACTTTGAAGCTGATGACCGAGAGCAGGTCGGGCTCATCGAAGAGGCGCTGCGCGTCGGCGAGGCGCAGGAAGCCCATCTCGGCATCGTACTGATAAAAGCCGGAGTGAAAGGTTCCGGCGAGGCGGAAGCGCACGTATTTGGGAATCACGCCCAGCGGCGTCATCTCGCCCTGCGGGCTGATGATCATCACGGAATCGCCGATGGACGCGCCGACGGTTTCGGCCAGGTCGCTGCCCAGGACGATGGGCGGGAGCTCTGCGAATTGCGGAGGGGCGGATTCGGATCGCGGCTCGAGGGCTCGCACCGCGCCGGGCGTGGCCGTGGAGAGCAGGTCGCTGACCGTCCGCTCCGCATCGGGCAGGATGCCTTCGAGCATTGCGCCGCCATCGCGCGCGCCGCGGGCCACCAACACCTGCTCATATAAGCCGGGCGACGCTGCGGTGACGTGCGGAACAGTGCGCAGGCGCGCCAGCAGAGGACGCCAGTCGGAGATGCCGCGCCCGTCCACATCCATCAACTGCACATGCGCGCTGGACCCCAGCAGCTTGTCCTGCAGGTCGCGCCGCATGCCGTTGGTGATGGCGAGAGCGATGATGAGCGCGGCCACGCCCGCAGCGACGCCCGTTATCGAGATGACGGTTACGACGCCCACCACGGCTTGCCGCCGCTTGGCTTTCAGGTACCGCGCCGCAACATAGAGTTCGAATCGCATCGCGCCTACTTTTCCTGCGCGGGAATGACGGTCTTAGCCACGCCCACGTTGTCGTAGCGGTCATAGGCACGAACGGTGATCAGGTGTTCGGTAATTCTGCCTGATTCCACGTCCAGCGAAAGGCGGAACTCGTAGTGCTCGTGTTTGGAGTCGGAAAGCCTGCCGACCGGATCGATGTATTGCCACGGTCCAGCATCGAGCGAATATTCGGCGTGGGCGATGGGCGAAAAAGCATTCTCGGCGTCGAAGCTGATGAGGAACGGCTTGGGACAATGGGAGGCTTCGCAATCGACCGGCTGCCCGACGGCTTTGAAATTCGTAATCGCCGGCGGCGTGGTGTCGACCACGAACCGGTCGCTGACCTTTTCGCCAGTGAGCGCTTCGCCTGGAGTGTGGGAGGGCGCGTCAGAGGCGACCACCTTGAGCCGGTAGCCGCCGTCGGGAATCAGCGTGGCGTCGAAGCTGTAGGCCTTTTCGGTGATCTTGTCCTTGAGGAGGCGCCAGACGGTCTCGCCGTCGCCGCGCAGGTAGAGGGAATAGATAAGGTCGTCGCCATCGTCGTCGTGCGCCGCCCAGCGGATAGTGACCGCGGTGCGGTCTTTGCTGGCCTGGAGGGGCTGGCTTGCGCTGGTATCAAAGGAGATTGTGGAACTTTGACTCGACGAGGGGAACGCGATGCTTA
This sequence comes from uncultured Acidobacteriaceae bacterium, assembly GCA_963799445.1. Lineage (GTDB taxonomy): Bacteria > Acidobacteriota > Terriglobia > Terriglobales > Acidobacteriaceae > Telmatobacter. Next base: position 7,391 of record CAWCXX010000109.1, read on the forward strand.
CGGTTTGGGATGAGGGACTGATTTGGTTCTGGGAATTGAGGCGAGCGCCTGGAACAACCACGAGGTCGTCAACCACGGGCGCGGAGTTCACGGGCAGATAGTTCACTCCGACACTGCCCAGAACGCCGTCCTTGTGCAGAACGGCCTTCCACTGCAAGAAGCGTCCCGCAGGCGAGGCGACGGAGCCGTCCTGCAGGGACTGCCAGTCGCTCCAGCCGCGGACGGGCTGCTCCACATTGCCAGAGCGGGTGAGGATCTCATAGCCCGAAGAGCCGGGTTCGATCTCGACGCGGCCAAACCGGGCAAAGGCTCCGGCATCAAGAACATCGCTGGCGAATTCGTGCGTTTCCGTTGCGCCCAGGCGGTAGACTTTGCCGGTATTGCCAGTGCCAATGAGAAACCCGCCCATGCCTTCTGTGCCCTGCACCGCGGCCAAGCTGAGGCCCTGCTGCGCCTGTAGATGGGAAATGTCGGCATAACTGCCATCGTCCTCAATGCGGAAGATGCGGCCACGATTGCCACTGAGCGCTAACAGCCCGTCGAGACGGGCAGCCAGCGCGTAGACAATCTCGTCCTTGCCGGACCACAGCTTGCGGGGTGCCAAGCCTTCGGCCAAAGCGTAGATTTCGGTCCCCTCGGGAACGGAAGCGCTGGAGTTGGCTGCCTGGAGCGATCCCGGCTGCACCACGGTAATCGTGATTGTGGCCATTCCCTGCACCGGCAGCGGAGGTAACGGGTTATGGCTCTTGTCGCCCACGCAGGCCGCGTAGATGGTTCCTTTGGGGCCGATGGCGATGGCCGTAATCTCCCGCCGCGGGGCCTCGAAGAGCACGTAGCCCTTACCATGCGAGTCGATGCGGTAGACCAGTCCCGACCCGTCCGAGCCGGCGATCAAGTTGCCCTTGTCGTCCCATGCGAGAGTGCGGATATGCGCCTCGTCGCTCTTGAAAAACAGTTCCGGTGCGGCGGAAGGCTTGGAGAGGTCGACGCGATAAACTGCGCCGGGGTTGCCGGTGGCGATGTAAAGGCGCCCGGCCGAGTCGAAGGTCAGGTCCCAGATGTAGTGGGATTGCGCGCTGGGCGCTGTGGCAGCCTTGCCCTGGCCGGCAGCGGAATCGTCCAGCTTGGCTGCGTCGAAGACAGCCGTGGCATCCTTCTCCTCCAACTTCGTAGTGGCGTCCGGGTTGAGCTTGTAGACCTTGCCGCTGGGCAGCGTGGCCACATAGAGCGCGCCATCGGGTCCGAGACGCAGCGCCTGAACGGTCAGATCCTTGCTTTCAAAGAGCGTGAACGGCTTTTCGCCCTTTTGCCCGGCCAGGCGGAGCACAGTGGCAGGCGAGCCAGTGCCGGCAAAGACGATGCCGCTTTTGTCCGCCGCCAACGACCATACAAAGGTCGACGGGGTGGTGAGCAACTCGGTCAGTCCCGGGCTTTGGCGCAAATGACCGTCGCTCTCAATCGCTACCCCTTCGGGCGTGCCTTTTTCGAACTCCTGCATTTGTGATTGGGTCCAAAGATGGGTGCCTTGGGCGAAGGCGGGAACAGAGGCTGCCATTGATGCTGCCGCCAGCGCAACCAGAAGCGCGTTAGTGGCGAGTGTGGACGGGAAGCGATGAGAGGAGCGGGAAGCACAAAACATTCTGCCGTTGAGTCTACTAGACTTTGCCGCTGGTTTACGGCAAAACCAGAGCTGGTGTGCCCTGTTGAGGTTTTTCGAAGGTCGCTGCTCCCTGTTGGTCGCATCGACTTAGCGGTTGAGGGTCCGGAGTACAGCGACTCTGGTTTTGCGTTAGCGGCAAGGCCGGCCGTGCGCGGCTTACGATGCATAGGATTCTGCGGTCGTGGGTGCCAGCGGTCGTTTAGCTCCATTTAGAGATCTGCGCGGTCGGGAGATTTGCAATGTTGCGCCAACGAGGTTGTCCCGGAGTCGAAACCGTGAAACAAAGAGTGGGCCGGAAAACTGGTTGAGCAGCTTTCCGCTGTGGAAATCAGGGCCGAAAGCGCGCTTCCAAATCGGCGGGCAGGCGAGCGTATGAGGAGGTGGAGGGTTGAGTCAACAGGTGGGGTCGTACAGGGTGAGGTCGAGCACGAAGTTTTATATTGCAAAACTATAATTTGATATGGTAAATTCGATTTTGGTGCGCTTAAATACCTTCGGCTAACTTTTTTCCACTGGGGTGTTGCCAGTCGTATTTTGGGAAGACTAGTATTCCGGGTAGATTCGTAAGAACACAACATAGGTTCTGCTTTCGATCCACCATGCATGCAATTGTTCCCAAGTTCACAGAGCTTCATCAAACGGCGGCGCTTGACGGTTGGAGCGCACGCGGACGGAGTGTCTCGTCATGGCATGGTATGCCTATTGCATCAGTGAGAAGCAAGCATTTCCAGCATTAGCACGTCATCGTAAACCGGTTCCCATGGAATCGGTCTTTGGAGTCAGTGGCAATCAAGTTTTTCTTTACCCGGCGAGCGAGTCTCGCCGTGATCGTGAGCGAGCACAACCCCCAGGAAACACTCAACCAGAGATCGGGCGTAGACCACGCGCGCGTAATCGCGGACTGCTTTCAGCACTCCACGGTGCTTCCTTTCCGGTTTGGCACGGTTTTCCACGACGACGAGACTCTGCGCAAGTCGATCCGCTCGAATCAGCGCCAGTTTCTCGGGAATATCGACAAGCTTCGCGGCAAGACCGAGATGCACCTGAAGATCTCTGTGGATGACTGTTGCGGGCGAGAGATCGAAAAACACTTGGCCGCCGAGGGAGTGGGCCGCGCGTATTTGAGCAATCTGCGGGAGAATGCCTCGCGCGCCAGGGAGCGCCAGACGAGGGCTCGCGCCGTGAGCTTCCAAATGCACAGGCTGTTCCTGCCTCTTGACGAGGAAGTGAGCTGCCGACTGCTGGAAAACGGCAAGATGATGCTGGATATCGCCCATCTGATCGACCGCAAGTGCGTGGAACGGTACCACAACAAATTTGTCACTACCAGCGCCGTGATGCGCGATTGCCAGATGCAGCTTTCGGGCCCGTGGCCGCCCTATCACTTCGTCCACAGGCTTACGCGCACGGCGCATGCGCAGCCCCAGCCGACGGCGGCGACGCCGGTTTCGGCAGCCGTTCCAGCCGGGGCGCCTGCGATTGCAATGATGGAACCGGCAGCTGCGCTTGTGTAAAGCCGCACCGCGTCTACGATTAGCTCCAGCTGCGGCTGGAGCTTTTCTGTCAGTTGAGCCTTGGTTTTACGGCATGCGAGCCAACATGGCCTAATCTAGAAGCATGAACGACCAAACGTCAGATCCTGCGCAGGATTCGGTCTTCGATCTTCTGGTAGTGGGCGCAGGGCCTACCGGCCTGGCTTGCGCCATCGAGGCGCAAAAGGCGGGCTTTCGCGCGGTGCTGGTCGATAAGGGCTGCGTCTGCAATTCGATCTTTCACTATCCCGCGCACATGACGTTTTTCACCACCTCGGAGCGCCTCGAGATCGGCGGAATCCCTTTTCCCAGTCCGAATGCAAAGCCCACGCGCGGCGAGGCGCTGGAGTACTACCGCCAGGTGGCAGCCTACTACCGGCTCAACGTGCGCCAGTACCACCGTGTCGAGAGCGTGACAGGGGCCGATGGCGCCTTCACCGTGCATACCGTGGACCGTTTCGGCCGGCCGGGAGCGATCGAGGCACGCAAACTGGCCATCTCCACCGGCTACTATGACCTGCCCAATTGGATGGACATTCCCGGCGAGACCCTCAGCAAAGTCCACCACTACTATGTACGATCCCCACCCCTATTTCGAGCATGAACGTGGTGGTGATTGGCGGCAAGAACTCCGCTGCCATCGCGGCCCTCGAACTGTGGCGGAGCGGTGCGCGCGTCACGCTTGTCTACCGCGGACCGGGGATTACGCCGAACGTGAAGTACTGGATCAAGCCGGATATCGAAAACCGCATCAAGGACGGCGAAATCAAGGCATACTTTTCGACGGAGGTTGTGGAGATCACGCCGGACGCGGTCGTGGTGGATACTCCCGCGGGCCGCGAGACGCTGCCCAACGATTTCGTCTTCGCCATGACCGGCTACCATCCCGATTTTGGTTTTCTGGAGCGGCTGGGCGTGCGTTTTGAGGGCGCAGGACCGGTTGCCCGTCTGCGACCCAGAGACGCTGGAAAGCAACGTACCCGGCATTTACCTGGCCGGGGTGATCGTTGCCGGAGCGCGCACGAGCGAAATCTTTATTGAGAACGGGCGTTTTCACGGGCGGCAGATTGCCGCGTCGCTGGTCTCGAAGATGAAGCCAGGGGACGAGGCGCGGGACGCGGTTGCCGCAGGCGATCCGATAAAGTAAGGGCGGGTTTCCCCGGAGGGTAGATCATTGCGCATGCGCTGGTGGCCGCGATCGATTCGCTGGCAAATGCTGGCTGGCCTCTTGCTGCTGGAAGCGCTCTCCGTCGGCGTGTTTGCGCCTTTGCTGGTCCGCCAGCAGGCAGATGAGAGCGCTGACCGCGCTCGCAGGCGGCTTGCGTACGAGGCTGCGTCGCTTGGCCTTGCAATCGAGCGAGGCGCTCGAGCAGCAGCGGCCCGGATGGGTAGACCTGTCGGTGAAGATGATGGGCGACGCGCCCACCGTTGCCCTGGCCAAGGTCACTGACCCGGCCGGTAACGTGCTCTTCATCAGCAGGGGTGAAGCGGATAAGACGGTGCTGGAACCGGCTGAACTGCGCGCTGATCCCGCTGATCAAGCGAAATGAACCGAACTGCTTCACGCTTGCCGGCAATCGCTGGGAATGCGCCCAGCCCATGTACACCGCGGATACACTTCGCGGCTTTGCGTGGGTCTCATTCGACCAACGCTGGATACACGAACAGCTGGATTCAATTCTGCGCAGCACCATGATCTTCGGCGCGTTGTGGGTGGTGGCTTCGGTGTTGCTGGTGCTGCTGATGGGGCGTTCCATTGCGCAGCCAATTGCGGTATTGCATCGCGGCGCCGCCGCGCTTATGACCTCACCGGAAGACGCCAGCCATTTCCCGCTGCCGGTGGTGGTACATAACGAGATCGGCGACCTGATTGAAACCTTCAACCGCATGGTTGCCTCGCTTGCTGAGCAGCGGGCCGGCCTGAACGACACGCTTTCGCTGCTCGACTCGATGCTGGCGAATGCGCCGATCGGCCTGGCATTTGTAGACCGCGGTTGCCGATTCGTCCGCGTAAACCAGGTCTTTGCGGACCTCGCAGGAAGGGCTGTCAGCCGCCATCTAGGCCGTACCCTGCCGGAGCTGCTGCCGCAGTCTGCAGCCAAGGAGATGGAAGGCGCGGTGCAGCGCGTGTTTGCCACTGAGGAGCCGGTGCGCAACCTGGAGATCAGCGGCGAGGGCGGCGCGCTGCGCCGGCCGTGGACCTGGCTGATCAGCGCTTACCCGGTGCGGACCACGCCGAACCAGGTGCGCTGGACAGGGATCATAGTGCTCGATGCGAGCGAGCGCAAGCGGAACGAAGAGGCGTTGCGCCGGACCGAAAAGCTCGCGGTGACCGGGCGGCTGGCCGCTTCGATTGCCCACGAGATCAACAATCCCCTCGAAGCCGTGACCAATTTGCTTTTTCTGCTGCGCAACTTCAGCGAGCTTCCGGACGGGGCGCGGCAATACGTTTCCATGGCAGAGTACGAGGTACGGCGCATCGCCGAGATTACACAGCAAACGCTACGCTTTTACCGTCAGCCAACGCAGCCGGCGCGCACCACGCTGGCGGAGCTGCTGGATCCGGTACTGAGCGTCTTCCAGACCCGCCTTAACGCACTCAACATTCATGTGGAGCGGGATTACGCGGCAGAGATGACTCTGTTCTGCTTTGCCGGAGAGATCCGGCAGGTCTTCGCCAACCTGGTGGGCAATGCGATCGACGCGAGCAGCGACGGCGGCCGGTTGGCGGTTCGTGCCCGCCGCTCACGCCACTGGAAGAACCCGGCTCAAACAGGAATCCGGTTTGCCATCGCCGACACCGGCGCCGGGATGGAGCCGGAGGTGCGCGAACACATCTTCGAAGCGTTCTATACCACCAAGGAAGTGACAGGAACAGGACTGGGCCTCTGGGTGAGCTACGAGATCATCGTGAAACATCACGGTTTGGTGCACGTGCGCAGCCGAGCGGCGGCCTCCGAGCCCGCAGCCGCAAATAAAAGCAGTGGAACCGTCTTTCAAGTCTTTCTCCCTGACGATCCCGGTCTGGCGGGCGAGACGAGCGCTGCGGCGAGCTAATCCGTTTTCTGCCAGGCGAAGCCCGCGGTGTATCCTCTCCCCGGCTTTGTCGCGGAATCGAACTCAGAACGGATTCAAGCCCGGCAGCTTGCGGAGATGAAAGACGTCACCTTCGTTGCGTTCGCGCGCCGCCGAATGCGACATGCAGTGGCCCTGCGAGCGAACCGGTCCCATCAGGTAGGAGCGCGTGACGTGCAGCCTATCCATGATGATGTAACGCGCGCGCAGGCCGCCGATGGTGGGTGGGAGCGTGGCGGAAACCTGTCTGCGATCGACGTAGATCACCAGCGCAGCCTCATTGGGATTGTCGAAGCTCTGGCCCACGCCCACGCCGAAGAAGGCGGGATTCTGCTTCATCAGGGTCTGCGCCACCTGCTGCTTTACCGAGACGGCATGGTTGAATACAGCGGATGCCAGGGGTGGAAGTGGGTTTGATTCCGCCGCAGATTGCAGCGCAGTACCCTCTTCCACAGCCTGCGGCGTGGTGGGAATCACTTCGGTGCGAACGCCCGCGACCGTTTGCGGCACGGCGACGTTCATGGTCTGGTCTACGTACAGGATGACGGCGGCCTCACCGGCGTGATCGTTGCTTTTGCCCGAGGCCGCGCCAAGGATACCAGCCGAAGGGTTGACCAACATGCGCGCCTGCGCAAGCGCTTGCTGGGCAAGCGCGGTCTGGGCGCCGGAGAGCGTGTGCGCCTGCGCGGCGGTTGCCGTGCTGCTGCCGTAATTGAGGCAGCTCACAGGGTGGTCTGTTGTGCCCACAAAGGTGTAAGTAGTTCCCTGCTGCGCGCTCAGTTCCGCCAGTACGGTCGGTGCGGGGTTGGCTACGCCCTCGCTCACGCCCGTGTTCGTCACGCCGCCGGCAAAAAACAGCCCCACGGGTTCGGCGTTGCTCACGTCCACCACCAGCGATCCGGAGTCGCCCGCATCGCTGAACTGGTTGCCTTCGATCGCGAGTTGGTTGGTATACGTTTTTGTCAGATAGGGCTCGGTTTCTGCGCAATTCGTGTAGTAATCCACCTCCACATCCAGGTTCAGAGCAGAGATACTGGCGCAGGTGAGACCGGTGGTGCGGCCACTCTTGGCTACAGTCAAGCCTGTCGTCGTAACGGTTTCGCCATTGCCTCGGGCACATGAGGCTCCGGCAGATACATTGGTGCAAGAAGTGCCTGGAGGGGCGGCGGCCAGGACACCGCCCGACAGCGTGCCCAATTCCAGAATTTCGCCTCTGGTGTTCACGGCTCCCGAATCCACTTGCGCGATGGCTGCGTCCACATTGGTCGAGGCGGAACTGAGCGGTAGCCAGGTCGTCAGGTAGCCAACCACGGTAGTTCCTGAGCCGTCGCCGTTCGGCGTGCAATTGTTGTCGATCAACCCCGGCTGAATGATCGGTTCGTTCGCGCCGACCTGGGCCTGGTCGCTGCGCGCCAGCACGTGATTGCAGCTGAGCAGGTATTGCGTTCCGCCACTGTTCTTGATCAAAGAGCCCAGCGTGCCGCCACAGCAATCCACAATCTGATTGCCTTTAGTGTCGTAATCGTTGTTGTTGCCGCCGGAGCTGCCCAGGAGGATCGGCGTGGGCAGTTGCGCCTGGTGCGTAGCGGGATTGCTGGAGATTCCCGCGCTATTCAAGAGCACTTCGACGGCTTCTTTCGAGGACGACGTGCCAATGGTGGCCACCACGTAGGTTGAGGCGGTAGACGAGACCGTGCCCGGAGCGGTGTAGGTGACAGTGCAGTAGGTGAACGTCGAAGTGCTTCGCACACAGCTTGACGAGCCGACCGAGCCTTGGCCGCCACCGGACCCTGTGGAGGTGCTGGAAACCGCGTAGTTGATTCCGGTGGTGCCGCCGGCTTCGGCAATATAGCCGGTGATGGTGACCGTGCCATCAGTGCTGAGGGCTACATTCTCAGGCGTCAGCGGTTGCAGGAATCCCGGCGTTATCGTCACAGTTGCGTTTACTGTCGATCCGGCGCCCGTACCGGAGGTGAGAGTGGCTGTGACGGTAACCTGTACGCTGTTGGCGGTGAGATAGGGGGGAGGGGTGTATTGGCCGCTGGTGGTAATGGTTCCCGGGCCGGAATTCGCATCGCCGCCGGAAACGGACCAGGTAACGCTGGCTGCACCGCCGCTGGAGAGGGTGGCCGAGAACTGCTCCAAAGTCGCGCCCGAGGAGTTGGTGGTGTTGCAGCCGGTGCAATTGGTGTCGATGGCCGCCGTGCCGGGGGAGATGGAGAAGACGGCGTTGGATGAGCCGCCCGACGGCGTTCCAGCGCAGCCTGCGAGCGCAAACAGCGCCGGCAGCGCGGCAATCGCCAGGGTGCGGGCCAGCCAATACCGGAGCGAGCGGGATTTCGATACCGGACTACCGGAACGCGTGGGGCGGTTTCGCTCAACCGATGGGGCTGACGTCTTCTGGCTCAATTCGTCCGGCGCCTTTCTGGCCGTTGCGCTTGCTTGCGGCTTGTTCTACGCGCAGCTTCCTGCTTCCGTAGCGCCGAACCTACTGAAGACAGGCATCTGCTCACGTTCCCGCGAAGCGATGCTGGTTGGACCCCACTGTGTGAGCAAAAGTTGCCTTGCGAGGCTTTCACGGCACAAATCCAACCGCCCCTGGCTCATATAATTCAACTTACCAGAGTACCCTGCCACCAGAGACCGCGTAAATCCAACTAATAGGTAATCGGCGCCGGCGAAAGCGTCTGCCTACAGATCAACGCACCGGACGATCTGAAGCAAGGCGCGCCGAGGCTCTCAGACTGAAGCCGGAAAGCGATGGACTCACTCATTCCTGGCCGTGCAGGGCCGGCGTTTGTCCCTACGCGCGCGCGCCATTTAGCATCCTCATTGTGCCCGGTCTCGAAACTCCAGTGATGTATGTGCGCGGCGTGGGGCCGCGCGTGGCGGAAATGCTTGCCGTCAAAGGCATTCAAACGGCCGAGGACCTGGTGTATCACCTTCCCTTTCGCTACGAGGACCGGCAGAACCCTCGGAGCCTGGACGAACTGAAACCGGGCGAAGTGGCCAGCGTGATCGCGGAAGTGCGGGGCTCGATGCTGTTGCGCACGCGACGGATGCCGCTCTTCGAACTGACCGTGGGACAGGGCCGCTACGCGCTCAAATGCATCTGGTTCAATGCGCCGTATTTGAACGGCAAGTTTCAGGCCGGGCAGACAGTCGCGGTGTACGGCAAAGTGGAGCCGTCGCGGTCGACCAGCAACTTCAAGATGATTCAGCCGCAGTTCGAGGTTCTGCCGGATGCGAGCGACGATGCGGAGACGCGGCTGCTTGGAGGTGGGCCGCATCACGCCGGTGTACGAGTCGCTGGGCGGGAGCCGGTTGGCGTCGCGGTGGCAGCGCAAGGTGATCTTCAATCTGCTCGAAAGCATGCGCGGCTCAGTGGCGGAGAGCCTGCCGCAGGGCGATGCTGGAGCGGCTGGATTTGCCGGACCGCGAGGCGGCGTTGCGCGAGGTGCATTTTCCGCCGGAGGGAACGTCCTTCGCTGAGTTGCAATGCGCGGCGACCCCGGCTCACCGGCGGCTGATCTTCGAGGAGCTGTTTTATCTGGAACTGGCGTTGGAGCTGAAGCGGCGGCGCATGAAGGAGCGCAAAGGCATCGCTTCGCCACCAACGACAAGGTGCGCGAAGCGATTCGCGAGGTGCTTCCCTTTCATCCCACGACCGCGCAGAAGCGGGCGCTGGGCGAGATTGTCGCCGACATGCGCGCGCCCAGCCCCATGCGGCGGCTGCTGCAGGGCGATGTGGGCTCGGGCAAGACGATTGTCGCGTTCCAGGCCATGCTGGTGGCCATGGAGAACGGCTACCAGGCCGCGCTGATGGCGCCTACGGAGATTCTGGCCACGCAGCATTATCTGGCGGCGCGCAAACTGCTGGAAAAATCGTCGCGCAAGCCGCGCATTGTGCTGCTGACGGGTTCGCTCGACGAGGATCGCAAGCGGACCAACCGCGGATTGATTAACCGCGGCGAGGCGAACCTAGTGATCGGAACGCATGCGCTGATCGAAGAGAAGGTGGAGTTTGAGCGGCTGGGGCTGGTGGTGGTGGACGAGCAGCACAGGTTCGGGGTTTTGCAGCGCTTCAAGCTGATGAAGAAGCCGAATCAGCCCGAGCCCGACGTGCTGGTGATGACGGCCACGCCCATTCCGCGCACGCTGGCGCTTTCGCTTTATGGCGATCTGGACCTGAGCGTTTTGGATGAGATGCCGCCGGGCCGGACGCCGATCGAGACCACACGCGTCGCCGGCGAAAAGGCGGATGAAGTATGGGGTTTCGTACGGAAGCAGGTGGCGCAGGGGCGGCAGGCGTATATCGTTTATCCGATCATTGAGGGGACGAAGGACGACCAGCCGGAGTTGGATTTCTCGCGCGACGAGACGGAAACGCGCGCTGGCTTAGCGACGCCTGCGGCTCGCAAAAGCGCCGAGAAGGGCAAGGTAGCAGAGCTTTTCCCCAAATCGACGCAGGAGGCGAGCCCAAATGCAAAATCCGGTCTGAGGTCCGCGGTTGAGATGTACGAGAAACTGCGGTCGGGAGCGCTGGCAGGTTTGCGCATTGGGCTGCTGCACGGGCGGCTGGACGCAGACGAAAAGGAAGTGATCATGCGCCGCTTTCAGCGGGGCGAGATCGATGTGATGGTGTCCACTACGGTGATCGAGGTGGGCGTAGATGTTTCGAACGCCACGGTGATGGTGGTGGAGCACGCGGAGCGGTTTGGACTGGCGCAGTTGCATCAGTTGCGCGGGCGCGTGGGACGCGGCGCCGCGAAGAGCTATTGCATTCTGATGACCGGCGCGCACATTTCCGAGCCCGGTGAAGAGCGGCTGAACGCAATGGTGCGCACACAAGACGGATTCGAGCTGGCGGAGCTGGACCTTTCGCTGCGCGGGCCGGGAGAGTTTTTCGGCACGCGGCAGGCGGGCCTGCCGGAGTTTCGCGTGGCAAATCTCCTGCGGGACCGGAAGCTGCTGGAATTGGCCAAGCAGGAAGCTGCGCGCTTTGCCGACAATAAGGGCGCCGAGGCCACCGAGGCCGAGCGCGCGACCATGCGGGCAAGCCTCAAAGAGAAATGGCAACGGCGGTATGGGCTCGTCGAGGTGGGCTGAACTTTTCGCGGGCTTCTGGCCGTCAGCCGTGGGAGTTCACGCTGACCCGCAAGCGCCCGGCGCGGAAACCATCTCCATGGGAAAGGTCTGAATCTCGAGATCGATGCTGGCGATCTCTGCGCCGCAGTCCGTTTGGTGGCTGCGGGTGCATTGGCAGAGTTCGGTAAAGCGAATATGCCCGTTCTGGCTGAGTTCGACTCCCGCCGCAATGAGAATGCTGTAGATGTCGACGCAAGCCTGGCGCTCGAACTCGAACAGCATGTTCATCGCGCCGGTATCGTTTGCTCCGCGGCTTAGCACCCAGCCCCCACAGCCCAGGATGGCGCCGGTAAGAGACTGTACCAGCCGCGATGGCTCCTCGGTGGAGACAGCCTTCATCTGCATCGCCCATGGAATGCCGATTGCTTGATTTCGATTCTGGCTCGGCAATTTCAGCCTCATGGGTTGTTTATCGGAGCATGGCAAGACCAGATGAAGGTTGTTGCGGAGTCGAACGGCGCTTGACCGCCTTTGGAACAACCTGGCCTTGCGGAGGTTCTGAAACGTGTGCAGTGGTAATTGAATGCGTCTCGCGAGCGCCAACCTGCGCACGGGTGTGGCGCCAGGCATCAGAGCCCAGAAAGCCAAGCACCGGAAAAGCCGAATGTTGTAGTTTTGTAGCATGATCGCCGGCACCGGAATCGACATGGTGGAGATTGCGCGCATCCAACACGCGATCGATCGCTACGGCAGGCGGTTTCTCGACCGGGTATATCTTGATGCAGAACAGGCCTACTGCCTGAGCAAGCGCAAATCAGCAGAGAGCTTTGCGGCCCGGTTCGCCGCCAAAGAAGCCGCAGCCAAGGCGCTGGGCACTGGCATAAGTCACGGGGTGAGCTGGCTGGAGATCGAAGTGGTGCGAGCGCCGAGTGGGCGGCCCAGTCTTCGTTTTCATGGCCGCGCCGCGCAAATTGCCGGCCGCCTGGGCGTCGTGCGTTCCGCGCTTTCCCTAACCCATACTGCGACGCTCGCCATGGCCAGCGTCGTGCTCGAAAGCAACCCTTAAATCCGCCTATTCTGCTATTCTCTAGGCGTCAACCCGCTCAAGTCTGTAAGAGGAGTGACGTGCCAAGCCGCAAAGAGATTCAGTGGTCACAACTGAAGGTGGGGGCGCTGGTGCTGGCCGCCATCGTCATACTGATCGGTCTGATTTTTCTCATGACCGGCTCATCGGGCGGTCTTTTCGCACGCAAAATCGTTCTGCGCTCGTACTTCCCTAATGCCGCCGGACTGAAGGAAGGCGCTGTGGTTTCGCTTGAAGGCGTCACTATAGGCAACGTGACGCATATGCGCGTAGTCCCTGAGCGGAACCCAACTCCAGTGGAAGTAACGATGCAGGTGGGAGAGAGATACCTGTACGACCTGCACACCGATTCGAGAGCGTCGATCCAAGCGGCCGGCGTGCTGGGCGACAGCTATGTCGATATCGACTCCACCCACGCAACAGGCCCGAGGCCGTCCAACAATGCCGAACTCTTGCAGTCCGGCGCGCCGACGATTCAGTCCGTCATCAACAGCAGCCAGGTCTCCATTGAGGAGATCAATCAGCTGATGAAGAAGATCGAGACACTGGTTGACACGCTGAACACTAACCGTGGCACGGCGGGTGAGTTTATTAACGATCCAGCGCTGGCTAGGAAGATCGTGACCATTGCAACCGATCTCGAGACAATTACGGGAGCTATCGCCCAAGGAAAAGGATCGCTGGGTAAGTTGGTCAACGACGATACGCTTTATACAAAGCTGAACTCGGTGGCGGATCGGATGAATTCGATTGCTACCGATCTGGACGCCGGCAAAGGGACTGCGGGCAAGCTGCTGAAGGACGAGACGCTCTATAACAACCTGAATGCCGCGACGGCGAATGTCAATCAGTTGGTGGCTCAAATCAACGCCGGTAACGGCGCCCTGGGCAAGCTGGCCAAGGATCCTGCGTTCGCACAGAAGCTGGACGACGCGGTGACCAACCTCGACAACATTCTGAAGAGCATCAATGCAGGCCAGGGCACGGCAGGCCAGCTGGTGCAGAATCGCGCGCTCTACGACCATCTGGACCAGACTGCGGATCAGGCCCAGCAGCTCATCAAGAGCATTCGCGAAGATCCCAAAAAGTATCTGGTCATCCGGCTCAAGCTGTTCTAACTGTGCGGACGAGATTCGCGCCAAATGTTCCTGGTGGTACAGGCGATGGCGGACTCTTTAGCCTGCCGGCGCGCCGGCTCGCTTTCCCCTGAAGACTCTCCAGAATTCCACGAACGCCTTGAGCCGAACCACCTGGAAAAAGTCGTTTGCGACAAGAAAGAACAAAATTGAGGCGGCCCACACGCTGTGCATAGCACTGGGGCCCAACTCATCGCTGAACGGCAGGGGCGCGGCGGACAAAACCATCGCAACCACGATCAGCGCCAGCTTGACGATGCCGAGGACGAGGTTGATCTCTGCCAGCTTGCCGGTGAAGGGCCTGCCGAGGCGCAGGCTATGGCCGAGGGCAAACGGTACGGAACGCCGTTCCAGTAGGGCCAGGAGCGGCGCAATCGAGAGTGGCCAACTGACGAGCGCAAACGCCGTGAAGAATCCGAGGGCGAGAAAGATGGCCCAGATGAAATAGCCGACCAAATCGGGTTCGCCGGCCACAGCAATGTGCGTGGCAGCCGCCCATTGCATGGAACCGAACCAGCCCGAAAGCGTGAGAGCCAGCAGAGTCAACCATGCGGCTTGCAGAACGATCATTGCGATGGGGCGAAATGGCAATCCAGCCTCCATACGCCGCAGCAGGAGACTGCGACCAAGGCCGGAAATCACCACCCACGCGAGCGCGGCAACGGGCAGCAGCCAGCGCAGCACGGCCAGCACGTGGGGCTCATAATACGAAGCCACGTTGGTAAGTTGCACTGCTGCGACCCAGGGATTCTGCGTATCAATGGAATTGAAGCCCGAGGACTCTGGTGGAAACGCCACGAGAATCTTCTGGGCCTGACCAAAGAAGACGAGAAGAAACGGAATTCCAAAGAGCCAGCGCCAGGCGATCTCGATGGCGATGAGCGAAGGGCGCCGGAAGACCTCGCCTATGTGCTCGACCAGCAACTGAGTTCCGCGCACAGGCGGATTGGTGCGAACGGCAGCCATCGCGCCATTTCTCACTTTACAACCAGGTTGACGGCCCTGCCCGGCACGACAATCACCTTGACTACGGTCTTGCCTGCAATGCGGGCGCGTACTTTTTCGTCGGCCAAGGCAGCGGCTTCCATCGTTTTGGCGTCGGCGTCGGCAGCCACGAGAACAACGGCGACAAGTTTGCCGTTGATCTGGACGGGAATCTCGATTTCGTCTTCCCGAGCCAGGCCGGGATCGCTCTTCGGCCAGGGCGCGCGCAGCACCGACCCTTCGCCGCCAAGCTCTTCCCACAGTTCCGCCGCAAGGAACGGCGCAAACGGCGCCAGCAGCAGAACCAGCTTCTGCAACAGTTCGCGCACCACCGGAGCAGGAATCTCTCCTGCCGTTAATTGTGCATCGGCGTCCTGCAGCTCATTCACCAGTTCCATGATTGCCGCCACGCAGGTATTGAAGTGCCAGCGGCCTTCAAAATCCTGCGTGATTTTGGCAATCGTCTGATGCAGTTTTCGCTGCAGCTTCTGCTCCAACGCGCCGTTTGGCGCCGCAGCGCCAGCGCGCTTATCCAATGCACGAGAACGGTGAGCGGCGACGAGCCTCCACACGCGGCCCAGAAAGCGACTGACACCGGCCACTCCGTCTTCCTGCCAGTCGAGGTCGCGGTCAGGAGGCGCGGCAAACAGCGCGTACATACGCGTGGCGTCGGCGCCGTAGCGGGCGACCATGTCGTCGGGCGACACTACGTTGCCCTTCGACTTGGACATCTTGGCGCCATCCTTGATGACCATGCCCTGCGTGAAGAGGCGGCGCGCCGGTTCGTCGTTCTTCACCAGACCCAGATCGCGCATCACCTTGGTCCAGAAGCGCGAGTAAATCAGGTGCAGAATGGCGTGCTCCACGCCACCGATGTATTGATCGATGGGGAACCAATACCGCACCGTGGCCGGGTCGAAGGGGGCCTTCGCGTTTTTCGCGTCGGTGTAACGGTAGAAGTACCAGCTCGAATCGACGAAGGTATCCATGGTGTCGGTTTCGCGGCGCGCGGGGCCTCCGCATTTGGGGCAAGTAGTGTTCACGAACGCCGGCACACGGCTCAGCGGCGCGCCGCCCTGCTGAGTGATCTCGATCTGCTCGGGTAAGATAACCGGGAGCTGGTCGTCGGGCACAGGAAGCAGACCGTCGCGCTCGCAGTGAATCATGGGGATCGGCGTGCCCCAGTAGCGCTGGCGGCTCACGCCCCAATCTTTGAGTCGAAAGATTATTTTGGCTTCGCCAAATGCGCGCTTCACGGCAACTTCCTGCAGGCGCTTTTGCGCTTCGGCGCAACTGAGTCCGCTGTATTCGCCGGAATTGACCAGCACGCCGTCTTCCGAGACAAACGGCAAGGGCTTCGCCCTGTCCTCGTCTTGGACCGGCCGAATCACCTGGCGAATTTCGATGCCGTACTTGGTTGCAAACTCGAAGTCGCGCTCATCGTGGCCGGGAACGCTCATGATGGCGCCGGTGCCGTAGTCCATCAGGATGTAATTCGCCACCCAGATGGGCACGCGCTCGCCGCTGTAAGGATTGATCGCGAAGCGGCCAGTGGGCACGCCGTGTTTTTCGATGGCGCCCACGTCGCCCGCTTCTCTGGCCTTCTTCTGCTCGTCAAGCAGCTCCGCAACTTGCGCCTTGAGCCTCAGATCGGCTGCGCAGAAAACTGTGACGAGCGGGTGCTCTGGCGCCAACTGCACGCTGGTCGCGCCGAAGATGGTGTCCACGCGGGTAGTAAAGACACGAATGCGTTGTTTCTCTGTTCCCTTGGTCCCTTGGTCCCTCGTTCCCTGCTCATCCAGGAAGAAATCAACCTCCGTTCCTTCGCTGCGGCCGATCCAGTTGCGCTGCATGGTGCGCACTTTTTCGGGCCAGCCGTCGAGCTTGTCGAGCCCGTCGAGCAGCTCCTGGGCGTAGGCGGTGATGCGCAGAGAACCACTGCTCCAGGTCGCGCTGCTCGACCTTGGTGTCTTCGTGGCGCCAGCAGCAGCCATCGACGACCTGCTCGTTGGCCAGCACGGTGGCGCACTCCGGGCACCAGTTCACCTTGCTCTTCTTGCGGTAGACCAGCCCTTTCTCGTACATGCGCAGAAAGAACCACTGGTTCCAGCGGTAGTACTCGGGCAGGCAGGTGGTGACTTCGGTGGCCCAGTCGTAGCCGAGGCCCAGGCGCAGCATCTGCCGCTTCATGGCGGCGATGTTCGACAGGGTCCACTGGCGCGGAGGGGTATTGTTCTTGAGCGCGGCGTTTTCGGCCGGCAGCCCGAAGGCGTCCCAGCCCATGGGGTGCAGCACGTTGTAGCCGCGCATCCACATCTGCCGGGCCAGCGCGTCGCCGATGGCGTAGTTGCGCACGTGGCCCATGTGCAACTGGCCGCTGGGATAAGGCAGCATCTCCAGCACGTAGTACTTGGGTTTGTTGCTCGAGGCTGGTTCTGCAGCGTAGAGCTTGGGGTCGGCGGCCCACCGCTCCTGCCATTTCTTCTCAATCGCCGCCGGATCGTATCGCAGTTCGTTGTCTTCCGCCATCACTTTTCAGTGTAAAACGGCGGAGCGCGTCACTTTTCAGGTTGCTGCACCAGGCTCTTGAGCATGCGCACGTTGCGCTCCTCGTCGCCGGGCTCGTCGACCGGGGTCTCGGCAATGAAGGCGCAGTGCGCGAAGCGCGGATCGTTCAGCAGGCGGCGGAAGGGCTCAGCGCCCATGGTTCCCTGCCCGATGTGCTCGTGGCGGTCGAGCTTCGAGCCACGAGCGGCCTTGGCGTCGTTGCAGTGCCAGACGCGCACGGCGTCGAAGGTCACGGTCGCGGCCGCTTGCCTCATGGTCTCCGCGTAGCCCTCGGCGGTGACGAGGTCGTAGCCGGCTACGTGGGTGTGGCAGGTGTCGAGGCAGACGGCGACCGGCGCGTGGCTCTGAGGCGCGCGACCAGCTCGGCGACCTGCTCGAAGCTGCCGCCGAGCGAAAACTCCGCGCCGGCCGTGTTCTCAATGAGGATGTGGAACGGAGTTCCCTGCCACGGCAGCCCGTCGATGGCGCGCTCGATGGACTCGGCGGCGAGCTTCAGGCCTTCGTCGCGCGTGAGGCCCTTCCACGAGCCGGGATGCAGGACGAGATACTCCGCGCCCAGGGCCAGCGCGCGCTCGATCTCGCCGCGAAAGGCCGCTACGCTCTTCTCGCGAATCTCCTGAGACTGGCTGCAGACGTTGATCAGGTAGCTTGTGTGGATGACCAGCGGGCCGACGTCGAACTTGGCGCGCAACTCGCGCATGCGCTCGGCCTGCTTTGGGTCGACTTTGGGCGCGCGCCACATGCGCGGGCTCGAGGAGAAGATCTGGAAGGTGTTGGCGCCGATCTCCCGTGCGCGCTCGACGGCGTTGGAGGCTCCGCCGGCCGTTCCCAGATGCACGCCGATCCGCTTGGCCATGGGAACAGTCTACAGGGCGAATCCCGCCATCCGCGCTGCAGATTACGCTGCTTCTACGTAAAGCCGCTTGCCCAGCGCGCGCAGGGCCGCATCGATGCGATCGATCTTGGTGGGGTGGCGGAGGTTGGTGAGGCGATTCACTTCCTGCTTGGTCGTGCCGAGGCGCCGCGCCAGATCGATGGGACGGACTTTTTGGCGAAGCATCTCGTTTAACAAAAGCACCTTCGCCGCCACGCTCGGCGACAGCTCAACTACTGCCTGGCCGCGCTTGGGCTTCGACGGCATGGGAACCGGGCGCATGTCGTCGAAATAGAACTCCATCGAGAGTTCGAGGGCTTCCTTGGCCATTTCGAGGGCATGGGCGCGGTTGTTGCCGAAGGTGTGTGCTTCAGGAATATCAGGAAAGCTCGCCGTGATGAACTTGCCGTCCTTGTAGAGCCTTGCCGGGTACCCTCGCATGAATTTCACCCCTCTTTTCGCGGTGCCCTTCGGTAAACTCCAGAGTAGCTCAGACAAGCCGTGGCGCGATCCCAGGTCCCAAGTTGCAAGGAACCTGGAGCACACGGCAAGGAAGATCAACCGGATTGAAGCGGCGCTCAGGGCATCAGGCAAGCGCCTCGATCTCGATGCCGCGTGAGCACGGGCTGCGGGAAAGAAAGGGAGGAAAGAATGCTGGATCGTTTTATGCGTGTACTTCTGATTGCGGCCATAGCCATGGTCATGCTGGTTCGGCCGGCAGCCGCGGCTACCTGCGAGAGCGTCGCCTCGACGCTGCTGCAGGACGGAAAGATCACTTCAGCCACTCTGGTTGCAGCGGGCGCTTTCACGCCCCCGCCGGGAAGTATGGGCCCCCCCATGGGCGGGCCGGGAGTTCTTGCGGCGTACAAGAACATGCCGGCTTTTTGCCGGGTGACCGCTACGCTCACGCCCACTCCCGATTCCGACATCAAAATCGAGGTCTGGATGCCGGCCGCGAACTGGAATGGCAAGCTGGTGGGCATCGGCAATGGAATCTGGGCCGGCACCATCGGTTATTTCTCGATGGCCGAACCGGTGACGCGAGGATATGCGGTGGTGGCGACGGATACAGGCCATGTGGGCAATGGCCTCGATGCCCTCTGGGCCATTGACCATAGACAAAAGCTCATCGATTTTGCATATCGCGCCGTTCATGAAATGACGGTCAAGGCCAAGCTCATCCTGGCCGAATATTACGGGCGCAAGGAACAGACCTCGCTTTGGGTCAGTTGTTCCACCGGCGGACGGCAGGGTCTGATGGAAGCCTACCGTTACCCAGAGGACTACAACGGAATATCGGCCATGGCGCCCGCCAATCCCATGGTGAACCTGATGATTGGAAGCGTGTGGACCGGCTATGCCGCCATGAAAGACGAAGCGCACCGGCTCACCATGAGCAATATGATGGCCGTACAGAAGGCGTTCATCGAACAATGCGATGCCAGGGACGGCTTGAAAGACGGCATCGTGGCAGACCCTGAAGATTGTCATTTCGATCCAGCCAGCCTGGAGTGCAAGGGCACGCCCAGCGAGGGCTGCCTTACCGCACCGCAGGTTGAGGCGCTGCACGACATCTACGCCGGCCCGAAGAACCCGCGAACCGGAGCGCAGATTTTTGCGGGATACGAGCCGGGCAGCGAGCAGCAGTTGATGGTCCTCGATGGGGGCAAAGAGCCCTTCCCGGTGGCAACCTCCTACTTCCGCGACCTCGTATTCCATGATCCGAAGTGGGATTTCAAAAGCTACAACTACGACACGGACCTTGCCGCAAGCTACAAGGCCGGGAGCGATATTCTGGATGTCCCCAGCGACGGCCTGGCCGCTTATCTGGCGGGAGGCGGCAAGCTGCTGCTCTCCCACGGCTGGTCGGATGGCCTGATTCCGTCGCCCAACACGGTTGCGTATTACAAAGCCATCGAAACCGAGCTGCCAGAGGAAGAAACGGCGGATTCGGTTCGCCTCTTCATGATTCCCGGCATGGGCCATTGCGGCGGCGGCGATGCCCCCACGGTAACCGACATGCTTTCCGTGATCGACCGCTGGGTGGAGACGGGGAAGGCGCCGGAGATCATTACCGTCAAAAGTTCTCCCCAGCAAAAGCCTGCCTCGCGGCCGCTCTGCCCTTATCCGCAGTATGCGCGATACAAAGGGTCGGGAGATGCGAACGATGCGGCAAGCTTTGTGTGCACAGGCAAGTAGGCTGGGCGGCTGACGGCATCGGGAAACGGCTTGGCCTCAAGCGATCTCGGCCGGGTGCCCCATCCTTCCGCAGTTCATTGCGGAAGGATGGGAGGGCACGATTATTCAGATCGCTATCCGCGTTTCGATGGCGTCGTAATCCGCGCGCACGCCTTTGGGTGTGGCGTCGAGCAAGCCGGCCTTGGCGAGCGCCTGAACATCTGCGTGCACGTTACTGTAATCGCGCCCCAGCGCCTTCGCGAGGGCGCGGACGCTGGTGACATGATTTCGGCGGACGTAGCTTAGCAATTCCATGCGCTTGCCTGTAAGAACGCGGGCCAATGTGTCCCAGTTTTCGAATGCCAGGTGGCGCTCATGGAAGGTTTCTCCTCGCTCAGCGCGATGCCATGCGTCGATGAAGCGGCGGGAGGCCTCTTCCTTTATGTTCCCGCCAACAGTGAGTTGCACTTTGCTCATAGGTCACCTCGCACGCATTCCACGTCCGACCAGAAATCTGCTATTAACCGTTCGACACTGGTAAAGGCGTAGGCCGTTTCTACGCCTTGAAAGTGCCGATGGTCGCCTTTGCCCCGCTCGTTGTCGTAACCAACCTCTCGAGCGCCGGGACGGCCGTAGAACAGCGAATACTTCAAGCGGTGTGCTGACGGAGGAATAGAGGATGGGACCTGCCTTAGCACCATCTCCAGAATGGCTCCGTCTTCAAAATCGACGCGCTGTTCAAAGAGCAATTCAGCTTTCATTGTGCGCCCTATATGGTATCGTACACCATATGGCGCTCATTGCAGCGGTCTCCACTCTAACGGCAAACAGCGTCGTTAGGATGGGGCACCCGGCGGCGTGCGCCCCATGCGGTACCGGCGCTTCGGTCATTGTGGCGTCGCCTCATCTTCTCCGATATACTTCAACTGCCCGTGAGCCCGGTGCCATCCGAGCTCGGATTCGTTTAAGTAAGCTGTTAAATCTAAATCTCTAGGAATAGGCCCTATCGGCATGAACGGCAGGTTGTTGATGATCCAGCGGCCGTCTTTTTCGTCACGGTACTGCCCACACCGCTCGCGTACCTCATCCCTTATTGCCCCTGGAATTTCCTCGTTCAGAACGGCTCGAGCCTGGCAGACGTGGCAGTGGCAGTGGCTTTTACTTCCGCAACAGCATTCCTCAAAAGCCATGCGGAGCAGAGCGCGGCGAAGAGCAAAGATTTTTTCATCCTTCCACATTAGATGCTTTGTCATAGATGCGATCGAAAGACCTACCAGTAGGGTTACAAGGATCGGCGCCGGGCCCCCGGGGCTCAGGCAAAATGCGAGCACCAGAGTTATGACGGCAAGGCCGACATACGTCTGGCAGGTGTTCCCATCCGGCTGCCGCCAGAACGACTGCACCCACGCCCATGCTCGGGACGCTGCTCCTTTTTTAACTTTGGAGTTCACCTGCTACCTCCCTTGATCTTTTGTGCCAGCACTACCTCGCCCTGGGAGCCGTCCTTGAACCCTCCCGCTCTTTGCCTCGTGTTTCTTGATTCCATGCCGCCTATATTCTCTTCTCTGCAATTGCCTTCTCGAAGCGTTCCCGGCTTCCGGTCAAGCGTCGTTAGAAAGCAGCCCCCTATCAGCCCTTCGCCTTCTCGCGCTCATATGGAGTGGAAATTCAGATATGGGCTCAATTTTTCGTCGAAGATTCCAATATAGTCCTTGATCCATATCTGGTCTTCGATCAGCTTCTCCCTCACCTCTTGAGATATGTCGCCGACGGGATGTATCCGGCTCTTGAATACCCTAACCCGAGCGACGCGCTCGTTGTAATCTCGAAGCGAGTCATAAATTCCGGATTCTTTTGGGAACAGAAACTTCGACTCGCAAAACGACTTGAGAAATGGCCCGTGCAGCACAGCCAGCTTAAGCTCATCCTGCCATTCGAGCACCGCCAAATGAAATTCGAGCACCCGTAAGTAGATTTCGAAGCGACGCTGATAGAGATCGAGCCGAAGTCTCTCTTGGTTGGTCAGCCATTGTCGTTTGCTAATCCGGGCTACATAGAAGGCAACGGAGGTTGCGGCGACTGCTGTCACAACTCGGAGAGTCAGGTCAATCCAGAAATTCACCATTGAACTCATGTCACTCCTCAAGGCGTATTCACGCCCCAGCGTATCACATCTTCGCCCGTTATTCGCTTCTCTGCTAAAATTTCCTCATGGACTTTCAGCTTGTAACTAGCTACAAGCCCAAGGGCGATCAGCCGCGGGCGATCGACCAGATTATGGAGGGGCTGGCTGCGGGCGAGAAGCACCAGGTGCTGCTGGGAGTTACCGGCTCGGGCAAGACCTTCACCATGGCGAAGGTGATCGAGCAGTCGAACCGGCCTGCGCTGATTCTGGCGCACAACAAGACGCTGGCAGCGCAGCTCTATCACGAGTTCAAGCAGTTCTTCCCTTCGAACGCTGTCGAGTACTTCGTCAGCTACTACGACTACTACCAGCCGGAAGCTTACATTCCCGCCGGCGACCTGTACATCGAGAAGGAAGCCACGATCAACGAGGAGCTGGACAAGCTGCGGCTCTCGGCCACGCGGAGCCTGTTCGAGCGGCGCGACGCGATTATTGTGAGCTCGGTGAGCTGCATCTACGGCCTGGGATCGCCGGAGGCTTACTACGGCATGCTGCTGCTGCTCGAGAAGGGCCAGCGCATCAGCCGCAAAGACATTACGCGGCGGCTGGTGGAGATTCTCTACGAGCGCAACGACTCCGATTTCCGGCGCGGGACGTTCCGCGTGCGCGGCGATGTGATCGAGGTCTTCCCGACGTATGACGAGAACGCCTACCGGATTGAGATGTTTGGCGACGAGATCGAGTCGCTGGCGCAGATTGACCCACTGTTTGGGACCGTGAAGCAGAAGTATTCGCGGCTGCCCATTTATCCCAAGAGCCATTACGTCGTTCAGCCGGAACGACGGGCAGAGGCAGTCGAATCAATCATTCAGGAGCTGAACGAGTGGGTGGCGCATCTTGAGGGTGACGGACGCATGGTCGAGGCGCAACGGGTGCACCAGCGCACGCGCTTCGATCTGGAAATGATCAAGTCGATGGGCTACTGCCACGGGATTGAGAACTACTCGCGGCACTTCAGTGGACGCCTGCCGGGCGAGCCGCCGCCGACGCTGCTCGACTACTTTCCGCGCGATTATCTGCTCTTTGTGGATGAGAGCCACGCGACGATCCCGCAGGTGCATGGGATGTGGCATGGCGACCGCAGCCGCAAACAGACGCTGGTGGACTACGGATTCCGGCTGCCGTCGGCCATGGACAACCGGCCGCTGAAGTTTGAAGAGTTCGAGAATCGCGTGCATCAGGCGGTTTATGTTTCCGCTACGCCGGGACCTTATGAGCTGACGCGCGCCGCGGGCGTGGTGATCGAGCAGGTGATCCGGCCGACCGGGCTGGTGGATCCCGAGGTTGAAATTCGTCCGGTGAAGGGGCAGATCGACGATCTTCTCGGCGGAGATTCGGGATCGCGCCAAACGCGAGCGAGAGAGTATTAGTGACTACGCTGACCAAGAGGATGGCCGAGGACCTGGCCGGTTACTACACCGAGGTCGGCGTGCGCTGCCGCTATATGCACTCCGAGATCGAGACGCTGGAGCGCGTAAAGCTGCTTGCCGGGCTGCGAAAAGGCGAGTTCGACGTGCTGATCGGCATCAACCTGCTGCGCGAAGGGCTGGACCTGCCGGAGGTTTCGCTGGTGGCGATTCTCGACGCGGATAAAGAGGGTTTTCTGCGCTCGGCGGGGTCGCTGATCCAGACGATGGGCCGGGCAGCGCGGCACGTGGAGGGGCGCGCGATTCTGTACGCGGATACGGTGACCGACTCGATGCGGAGGGCCATCGACGAGACCGATCGGCGCCGGGACGCTGCAGCGCGCCTTCAACGAGGAGAACGGCATCACGCCGCAATCCATCATCAGCCAGGTGGAGATGGGACTGGCCCACATTCTCAAGGCCGAATACGGCGAAGTGGCCGAGGAGGAGACGGCAGGGATTCCCGAGTTCGAGACGCAGGAAGAACTCGACGCCTACATCGCCAAGCTCGAAACCGAGATGCGCGAGGCGGCGAGAAAATTCGAGTTCGAGAAGGCCGCACGGCTGCGGGATTCGATCAAGGAGCTGCGCGACAAGGAATTTCTCTTCGGTTAGCCGTATACCGTGGCGCCGCAGGCAACCGGATGCGGTGGGGCACCATCTTAGTTACCGAGTAGTAATATATCCGGCGCCTTCACGCGGGGGTGAACGCGCTCGTCAGGGCCCATGACAGCCATTCTTGTAGTCGAAGACGACCCTCTTCAGGCATCTTTGCTGCTCTCTCTCCTGGGGCGCCGGTTCGACGACGTGCGCCGGGCGACCGACGCTTCAGAGGCTCTGTGCCTGATTGAGCAGCCCGAGTTCGCTGGAAAGCTCGGCCTGGTCATCTCAGGGCACCACACGCTCGGGATCGGCGGACGCGCATTTGTGGCCGAGTTGCATGCCCGCATGCCTGCTTTGCCCGTCCTGGTCCTGGGTGCGACCGGAGAAGCCGCGGGCGACTACGCGGACGAACATGTAGCATTCCTGCCCGACCCGTTGCCTCAGAAGAGATACTGACGCTGACCAGCAGAATGGTTTCGCAGGATAAGAATGCCGCGGCCTGAGCGGCTGGCCCCTTAGAAGACTGACTCCCCCTCTCACCCGATGTGTGAGCTAAATCACACGCTCAAGCCCTATCCTAAAGAGACAATACCTTCGTCGGGGAGGTCTCCGCTTCCCTTTCGTGCGTGCAAGAATGGACTTGGAGTTCTAATGGCCGCATTCGGCAGTTTTTGTCTTCTTATCGCTTTAGCTTTGGCTGCTTACAACCTTCTGGCAGGGGCGCTGGCGTTACGGCTGCTTGCCACCGGGCAGCCTGCACGGATTTCTCCTGAGCGGCTGGCCGATACTGCCCGCCGGGCCGGGATCGCGGGCTTTGTGGCGGTCACTGGGGCTGCTTTCGCGCTCGTCTGGTCGGTTTTTACCAACGATTTCTCAATCACTTACATCCTTGACCACTCGAATCGCGCATTGCCCATCGCCTACAAGTTTGCGGCGCTCTGGAGCGGCCAGGAAGGCTCGCTGCTGCTGTGGGCGTGGCTGCTGGGGACGTTTGGTTTTGTGCTGCGGCTGCGGCATAAAACGGATGTGAGGCTCTACGCTTATGCGGGGACGATTCTGGCCGGGGTACAGGTGTTCTTTCTGGCGGTCATCAACTTTGCCGCGCCGCCGTTCGCGCTGTTGAAGGGCGCAATTCCCGACGACGGAAACGGGCTGAATCCCCTGCTGCAGTACCCGGAGATGGTGATTCATCCGCCCATGCTGTATTTGGGCTACGTGGGGTTCTCCGTGCCGTTCGCATTCGCGCTGGGCGCGCTGATGATGCGCTATCCGGGCGAGAAGTGGATCAGGATTACGCGCACTTGGACGATGGTGACGTGGCTGTTTTTGACCTGCGGCATCTTCCTGGGCATGCACTGGGCCTACGCGGTGCTGGGCTGGGGCGGCTATTGGGGCTGGGACCCGGTGGAGAACGCGAGCTTTATGCCCTGGCTTACCGGAACCGCCTTTCTGCACTCCGTGATGATGCAGGAGCGGAAGGGCATGATGAAGAGCTGGAATGTGTGGCTGATCTTCTCCACGTTTCTGCTCACGCTGCTGGGCACGCTGCTCACGCGAGCGGGCCTGGTGAGCTCAGTGCACGCCTTTGCGCAGTCGTCGATCGGCACGTGGTTCGTTGTGTTTATGTGCATTGTGCTGGCGGTGTGCATCTTTACCTACGTTTACCAGCGTGGGCATTTGAAGACCGAACACCATCTGGAATCGCTGGTGAGCCGCGAATCGAGTTTTCTGTTCAATAACCTGGTGCTGCTGACGGCCTGCTTCGTGATTTTGTGGGGAACGCTGTTCCCGATCCTTTCAGAGTATGTGGAGGGCAGCAAGGTGACGGTGGGCGCGCCGTTTTATAACCGCGTCGCCGTGCCCATCGGGCTGTTTCTGGTGTTCTTGACGGGAGTGGGGCCGCTGCTGCCGTGGCGCGCGACATCGCTCAAGGCGATCAAGCGCAACTTTGTGCTGCCGGTCATCGCACTGTGGGCCATGGTGATTGTTTGCCTGGTGGCGGGCGTCAATCCGTGGAGAAGTGGCGAGTTTTCGTCAGGCAGCTTCTACGCGCTGGTGGGATTTGCGGTGTCGGCGGCGGTGCTGACCGCTATTCTGGCGGAGTTTCTGCGTGGGGCCGGAGTGATCTCGCGGCAAACCGGCCGTAACTTGTTCGCGGCCACGTGGCTGCTTACGCGGCGCAACACCCGGCGCTATGGCGGGTACCTGATTCATATCGGGGTGGTGATTGTGGTGGTGGGGCTGTGCGGATCTGCCTTCAATCGCAACCAGGAGAGCGAACTTGGCCTGCACGACAAGCTCAGTGTCGGGCCGTACACGCTTGGAGTGCACGGGTTTCACGCAGGACTCGAATATGAACTACAGCTCAGAGTACGCAATTCTCGATGTGTACGAAGGGGGGCAAGAAGCTGTTCCAGATGACGCCGGAGAAGCGCTTCTACCTGGCCAGCGGACAGCCGCAAACCATGGTCGCGATTCACTCGGTGCCGGAGTGGGACCTGTACGTGGTGTATGAGGGCACGAATCCCGACACCGGCCAGCCGATTATCAAGGCGTTTCTGAATCCGCTGGTGGGCTGGATCTGGTTCGGGCTGGTGGTGATGGTCTTCGGCACGTTTGTGGCGCTCGTTCCCAGCCTTACGCCCGCTACTGCTGCGTTGCGTGTTCCCGCGGCTCAAGCTGCGCCCGTGGCTCCGGCGCTGAAGGGAGGCGACTGATGCGCTCACGCGCCTTTACTCTTTGGACGAGGGTTGTGGAAGTCTCTGTGCTGGCCGTCGCCATCTGCTTTTCGCTCGGGGCCAGTAATCCCAGCGGCCGATTGAACGACCTGGACCACCGGCTGATGTGCACCTGCGGGTGCGCGCAAATTCTGGGTGAGTGCAACCATGTCGGCTGCACGGAGTCTACGCAGGAACTCACCGAGTTGAAGGCCGATATTGCTGCAGGCATGGGCGACCAACAGATTTTGAGCGCCTTTGTTGCGAAATATGGCGCAACTGTTTTGGCCGCACCGCCCGCGCACGGTTTTGATCTGGTGGCATGGATCGCGCCATTCGCCGTGTTTGCAGCGGCGCTGGCGGGGACGATTCTGCTCATCCGCCGCTGGGGAGGGTTAGGCGGAAAGCCCCAGGCGGCAGTAGCCACAGACCCAGCGGTTCTCGATCCCGAGGAACGCGAGCGGCTGGAACGGATTCGCCGGGAGACTGGCAGCGACGGAGGGTTTTGAATCATGACGGAAACGATGGGCCTGATTGCGGGACTTTTTCTGCTGTTTGCGCTGGTGCTTTACACGTTTTGGCCGGAGAACGGTTTCGCCAGCCAGAAAGAAAAGACACGATTGGATTATCTCGTGGAGCGCAAGGAGCAGCTTTACGAGAACCTGCGCGATTTGAACTTCGAGTACAAGGCGGGCAAGTATCCTGAAGAGGATTTCCAGGCGCAGCGTGCACACCTCGAACATGAGACGGCGCAGTTGCTGGCGGAGATCGATTACTTGCAGCAGGCGTAAAAACAGAGATCAGAGAACAGAGACCAGAGATCATATTTGAGATTGCAAAATAGCACGACGATGGGAAGACGAAACGAGATGAAATTGACACGAATTGCAGGAATTCTGGCTGTAGTTTTTGTTTTTGCCGGCGCGCTGGCGCAGGCTGCGACCGTTACGGGGACCGTGACCGACAAAACCACCGGCAAGCCTGCCGTGGGCGATGCGGTGGCGCTGGTGGCGCCGATGATGGGCATGAGCGAAGTTGGCAACGCTACCACGGACGCGGAGGGACACTATTCGCTTAATGAGCCCGGCAGCGTTCCCTATCTGATCCGGGTGACGCATCAGGGAGCCGGATTACTTTGTCTCCGCGCCGCAGGGCGGCGGGCCGGCCGATATCTCCGTTTATGACGTGGCGCCGAAGGTGGATGGAGTCACCATCGATGAGCACGTGATTGGAGCTGAGACTGACAATGGGCAGCTTCGGGTGGTCGA
The DNA here is from genome assembly GCA_963799445.1 of uncultured Acidobacteriaceae bacterium. GTDB lineage: Bacteria > Acidobacteriota > Terriglobia > Terriglobales > Acidobacteriaceae > Telmatobacter. Next base: position 35,749 of record CAWCXX010000109.1, read on the forward strand.
GAGTTATACGGTGCACAACGCCAGCACACCGCCGCGAACGCAGTGGAGCAAGAAATCCTTTGAGATCATTTTGCCGACGGACGCCGTGCTGGGCGATTGTTTCGGCGCAACGGCCGGGCACGGGCACGCTGCCGACCACGGTGAAGCTCGATCCCGATGGACCGAAGGGCCACTACTCATTCAACTTTCCCATCCAGCCCGACGAGGGCGGCAAGGGCACGCTTTTTCGCGTTGAATATCAAGTGCCGTACAGCAGCGGGAAGTACGCCTTTCACGCGATGGTGACGCTGCCTGTGACTGCGGTGTGGGTGGTGCTGCCAAAGTCGATGACGTTTACCGGCGGAAGCGGGGCGGGTTTCGAGTCGTCTCCGCAAGACCCCAGCATGCAGACGTTTATGACGCGGAATGCCGTTCCCGGCAAAGCGATCGAATTCTCGATCTCCGGCACGGGATCGTTCCCGCGCGAGGATCAAACTGCGCAAGGCAACGCGGGCGACAATGGCGGACAGGAAGGCGGCGGGCAAAGCGCTGGCGGAACGGGCAATCAGCCGGGCGGCGGCATCGGCGCGCCTATCAATACGCCTGACCCGCTGTCGAAGTACAAGTGGTGGATTCTGGGCGGGCTGGCCTTGCTGCTGGCGGCCGCGGCGGCATTTTTGCTGCGCAAGCCGGCGACGGCAGGTGTTGTAGCCCCGGCAGGTGGGGGCGCGGTAGCTGCTTCGACGGATTATGCGCTGTCTGCTGCGACGGGAACGAAGAACTCTGCCCTGTTGAACGCGCTCAAGGAAGAGTTGTTTGCGCTGGAAAGCGAAAAGATCGCCGGCACGCTGGCGCCTGGTGAATATGCCGAGCAGAAAGCTGCATTGGAGACGGTACTGAAGCGGGCGTTGAAAAGAAAGTGATCAGTGGTCAGTTGTCAGTGATCAGGAGACCGCCTGGGTCCAGGTTGGTTTAATTTGCGCTGTGGCGCAATACACTGATCACTGACCACTGTTCACTGAGGACTGTTTGATGAAGACCCTTCTTCGCACGCTGCTTGCTCTCGCGCTCATCGTCTGGCTGGGCGCGGAGATTTTCTTCCCCATCGTTGCCGCCATCACGTTCAACACGCTACGGCCCGACACGCATACCGCAGGCACGATCGTCGGCCAGTTGATCCGCATCCTGCATGGAATGGGATTGGTTTCCGGGATGGTAGCGCTGGCGGTGCTGGCGCTGGCTCCGGCATGGGGCATCTACAAGCCGCGCGCAGTGCTGGCGCCCATGGTGCTTGTGGTGCTGATGATGGCGTGCACAGTCTATTCGCAATTCGGCATCATTCCGGCCATGGAGCGCGACCGCATCGCGGCGGGAGGCGCAATCGACACGACCGATGCCACGAACCCCACAACGGCGCACTTCAACAAGCTGCACAACCGCAGCGAGCGAGTGGAAGAGGCGATTCTGCTGCTGGGGCTGGCGACGGTGGTGCTGGTGGCGAGGGCGGAGACACGGAAGAGCCAAGGAACAGGGAGTAGGGAATAAGCAGCGGTTGTCTGGCGGTGAGCCGGTGATCGGAGGACTGGTTTAAGAAAACAATCCCTCACGGGCTAAAGCCCAATTCACACCTCTACGTTTCCTCTGCGAATGAAGTCGTGCTCTTTTAGAACATTTCAAACTGCTTCGCTACAAATCTCTGATCTCTGACCACTGTTCCCTGCTCTTGTATCATCGTAGAGGCCCGGATAGTTGATGATTCTGTGCAAGGGCCACGATGGAACGATCATGAAAACCGGTATTATCGGCCTGCCACAGGTGGGCAAGACGTCGCTATTCAAAATTCTGACCAAAGCCAAGATCGAGGAGCATGGGCACTCGAATCCGCGCGAGGCGCATATTGGCGTGGCGCGCGTGCCCGACGAGCGCCTGGACAAGCTGTCGGCGCTCTACTCGCCGAAGAAAACCACCTACGCCGCCGTGGAATATGTGGACGTGGCGGCTATCGGGCAGGAGGCGCTGAAGGAGACCGCGTTCCTGACCAACCTGCGCAACGTGGACGCGCTGATTCATGTGCTGCGGGCATTCGAGGACGAGGCGATTGCGCACGAGGGGCCGATCGATCCCAAGCGCGACGCGAAGAGCGTCGAATTCGACCTGATGGTGAGCGACCTGACGCAGGTGGAGAAGCGGCTGGAGCGCGTGGAGAAGGACTTGAAGAAGCAGCGCACCGGCGAATTGGAGCGGGAACACGCGCTGCTGCTCAGGTCAAAGGAGTCGCTGGAGAAGGAGATTCCGCTGCGCGAACTGGAGATGACCCCGGAAGAGAAAAAGATGATTAAGGGCTTTATGTTTCTGTCGCAAAAGCCCATCCTATATGTACTTAACGTGAGCGAGAGCACGACGCTGGGCGCCGATTTGGAGGCCGCAGTGGGCCGGTTCAAACTGGACGAGATCGCACAGCGGCCCAATGCGGCCGCGACGGCGATCTGCGGCAAGGTGGAGGCGGAGTTGGCGGAGATGGACGACCAAGAGGCGGCGGATTTCCTTGAAAGCTACGGCCTGAAGGAAAGCGGACTGGTGCGGCTGGTCCGCAAGAGCTATGAGCTGCTGGGATTGATCAGCTTTTTTACCGCGGGCGAGGACGAGTGCCGCGCGTGGACGGTGCCGGTAGGCTCAAAGGCGCCGCAGGCCGCGGGAGCGATCCATACGGACCTCGAGCATCATTTCATACGCGCCGAAACCATTCGCTGGGACAATCTGCTGGCCGCCGGATCGGAGGCGGCGGCGCGGGCCAAAGGGACGCTGCGCCTGGAAGGCAAGGAATACGTTGTGCAGGACGGCGATGTGGTGCACATCAGGCACAGCGGGTAATCGCGAATGCTGATGACATCGATTCTTCTCGGCATCTTTGCAGCGCTGGCCAATGTGGCGGGCGGTTTTGTACTGGTGCGCGCGCGCGGCGTGGAGCCGTACCTACGCTATTTCGTTTCGCTGGGGGCGGCCTTCCTGATGTCCGCTGCCCTGCTGGAGATGACGCCGGAAAGCTTGCGCATGAATCCACGCCTGGGCCCGATCCTCATCATGGCCGGCTATTGCGTGGTGCATCTGGCGGAGCACACCATTAACGCACATTTCCATTTTGGCGAGGAGACGCACGCGGGGGAGTTTGTTTCAGAGCGCACCGGCTACTCCGTGCTGGCCGGGCTTAGCCTGCACTGCCTGTTCGACGGTGTGGCCATCGGGGCCGGGTTCGAGATTTCAAACTGGCTGGGCTGGCTGATCTTTCTAGCTATCTTCCTGCACAAGGGGCCAGCGGGCTTTACCATGGCCTCTGTGATGCTGGCCAGCGGACATAGCCGGTCCGCTGCGTTCTACTCGACCGTGGTTCTTGCCGCATCGACCGTGGCGGGGGTGTTGGTGATCGAGCTGGTTCCGCATTGGGTGCCATACGGACTGCCTGTGTCAGCAGGCGTGGCCTTATACGTGGGTGCGAGCGACCTTATACCCGAAGTGAACCGCGAGCCGGGCATCCGCATGGCACTCGTGTTTTTTGCCGGGGTGGGGGCGTTTCTGCTGCTGCGCATGTTGTTGCCGGCTCTATAGGCGATCCCCAGAGCGCTGCGGTGTTTCGGGACGGTATTCTATGCAATGTGGCGTATTGCGTAGCACCTCAAATGGAGGCGGTTGAAGATTTTCGGTTGAAGCGCAAGCGCATTTCTCTTGAGCTTCCGGGCGTTTTGCTTTTCACGGTGCTGGGATTCGTGGTGATGGGCTACCATCCCGGCCTTGAAGACGACGGAGTCTACCTGACCGCGGTCAAAGCCGATCTGAACCCGGCCCTGTACCCTTACAACGCCAATTTTTTCCGGCTGCAGATGGAAGCAACTGTCTTCGACAAGTGGATGGCCAGCTTTGTCCGCTGGACCGGAATGCCGGTGGCCTGGGCGGAACTGTTCTGGCAATTGGTTTCGCTGTTTCTGATTCTGTGGGCGGTGAAGAAGATCGCTGACCGGCTCTTTGCGGAAGATAGCGCGCGATGGGCCGGCGTGGCGTTCGTGGCCGCGATGTTCACGCTGCCCGTGTCGGGCACAGCGCTCTACATGGTGGACCAGCATCTGCACCCGCGCAATCTGGCCACGGGCCTGATTCTGCTGGCGGTCTGGCGGATCTTCAAGGAAAAGCGCTGGCAGGCAGCTCTGTTGCTGCTGGTGGCCTTTCTGCTGCACCCGCTGATGGCCGCCATGGGGATCTCGTTCTGCTTTTTTCTCTCTTTGGCTTTGCGGGACTCCGTGCATGTGAGGCTCCGCGCGTGGAGGAATTCGGTAGCGGCATTTGCGTTTGTGCCTCTGGGCTGGGTCTTCGAGCCGGCGGACCCGGCGTGGCGCAAGGCGCTGGACACACGAACCTACTATTACCTCTTCAAATGGACCTGGTACGAGTGGCTGGGCGCGCTGGCGCCGCTGCTTCTTTTCTGGCTGCTGTGGCGCATCGCACGCAAGCGCGGAGAGATTCTGCTCGCGCGGTTTGCCGCGGCCGTGTTTGCCTACGGCGTCTTCCAACAGCTTCTGGCCATGGCCATGCTTTGTTCGCCTTCCCTGGTGCGGCTGACGCCGCTGCAACCCATGCGCTACCTTCACCTGTTGTATTTTGCTCTTTATGCTGATGGCTGGATGCATGTTGGGAAAATATGCATTGAAGCAAAGCGTGTGGCGCTGGGCGGCGTTTCTGCTGGCGGCAAACGGCTGCATGTTCGCCTGGCAGCGGACGGAGTTCAGCGGCAGCCAGCACCTGGAGTTGCCGGGACGCCCGCCGGCGAATGCGTGGCTGCAGGCCTTTGCCTGGATCAGGGAGCACACGCCCGAAGACGCGTATTTTGCTCTGGACCCGTATTACATGAAAGCGCCCGGCGAGGATTACCACTCGTTTCGCGCGCTGGCCGAGCGCAGCCAGCTGGCCGATGCGGTGAAGGATGCGGCCGTGGTGACGCAGGTGCCGGAGCTGGGGCCGGTGTGGGCGCGCCAGGTAGCAGGCGCAAGAAGGCTGGCGCAACTTCAGGCTCGCGGATTTTGAACAGCTTAAGGCGGAGTTTGGCGTGGATTGGGTGCTGGTCTCCTACCCGCAGCCGGGGGGCCTTGCCTGCCGCTGGCATAATGCTGCGCTCGCCGTTTGCCAGATTCCATGAGATCTTGGAAGTTTATGCCGTTACAAATGGCCTGCAAGAGGGGACTCGAATGAGAAGCATAAGAATCATCGAACATATCTCGCTTGATGGCGTAATCCAGGCTCCCAGCGCCCCAAACGAAGACGGTGACTACCCATACGGCGGATGGACGGTTCCGCATCGCGATCCCACCGTGGGAGAGGCGATCCTCGCAGCGCATAGCAAGCTCTTCGATCTGCTGCTTGGCCGGCGTACCTGCGATATGTGGTCGGGTCACTGGCCGAAGGTCAAGAACGTGCCGTTTGCGGGCAGCCTGAACGCGGCGACGAAATTTGTCGCGACCCACAGGCCTGAGAGTCTTGAATGGGGGCCGTTCGAGGGCCTTGGACCGGACATCGCTGAGGGCGTTCGCCGCATCAAGGCGAAGGACGGGCCGGACGTGATCGTCTGGGGCAGTTCGACGCTAACGCCGGTGCTGCTCGAGCACGGCCTTGCCGACGAGCTCTTGCTGCTCGTTTTTCCAGTTCTGTTGGGCAAAGGGAAACGTCTCTTTTCGGACGGAACCCCGCCACGCGAACTCGCATTGGCCAGCATAAAAGCTGCGTCCTCTGGCGTCCTCATCAGCAGCTACACGCCCACCGGACCATTGCGGACCGGGTCGTTCGGCGACGCGGCGGCGTGAGCCAATGCCGCAGTTCGGGTAAAAAGCATGTCGGCGCAGATCCACCTGATAGTGCCTTTTGGCGCAGTTGCCCTAGGCGGGGCAGAATTCCTCAGGCAATGAGGGATTTCCAAATGCGAGAATGAGTGAGTCAACCTTTCACCGGCACGGAAACCGAAGATGCTTAATCTTACCCAGCGACTGATTCTCGGCTGTGTGCTCCTCGGCTGCCTGACCGTGGGGCTGGTGGCCGCCACGCACAAGGCGCTGGCTGCGGCGGGACAACTTCACCTGGCCTACGCGGTGATCGTGGCCGTGGCCGTGGTTGCCGCGGCAACGCTCTTCTTTGTGCTGCGACCCATTCACATGCTGGCGCGCGATGCGCATCGCATTGCCCAGGGCAACCTGGAGCACCGCGTGGAATGGAGCAGCCGCGACAGCTTTGGCGTGATCGCCGGCGAGTTGAGCCGGATTGCGGTGCGGCTACGGGAGCTGCGCGACACAGAGGCCGGCCGGCGGCAGATGGAGTTTCAGCTCTCCGACGCGGTGCTGCAGTCCATCTTCGAGCCCATCATCGTGACCGACGGCAAGGGGCACGTGCTGAAGGTGAATCAGGCGGCGGAGGAGCTGCTGGGCGAAGCCGCGGGCGACCGAATGGCGCTGACGACCACGCCCGGCGGAGACAAGATTCTGAGCGCGATCCGGGACGCCGTATCGATGCAAAAGGCTGTGGCGGCCGAAGGCGAAGCGTCGATGCTGCCGATGCGGATCGGCAAGCAGGAGCGCAGCTATCGCCTGCGCACAATGCCCATGCGCGACTCGGAGGGGCGGCTGCTGGGCGCGGTGACAACACTTGAGGACGTGACCAGCCTGCAAGACACCGACCGCTTCAAAACGCAGTTCATCGCAGTGGCGAGCCGCAAGCTGCGCGACCCGCTGCTGCAGTTGCGGCGCGGGCTTTATGCGCTGGCCCAGGGCTTCAGCGGAGAGATGACCGCGCTGCAGACCGAACTGGTGGCTTCTGCCAGCAAAGAAGCCGAGAAGCTGGACGACCTGATGAGCGACCTGATCGAAGTGGCGGAGCTGGATTCACGGGCAAGCGCGAGCTGAAACTGGAGCGGCTGCGGCCGCTGCAAGCCTTGAACGAGGCGCGCGACCGCTATTGCGACGAAGCCGCGAAGAAGCACATCCGGCTGGAGGTGAGCGCTTACGCCGACCTGGCCACGGTGCAGGCCGACCGCCGCGCGCTGCGGTCCATTCTCGACAACCTGCTGTCGAATGCGATCCGCTACACACCGGACGAGGGCGAAATTCTTCTGGCCGCCGAAGAGATCAAGAACTTTGTCCAGTTCAGCGTGCGCGACACCGGCCGCGGCATCGAGGCGGAGCGGCTGAGCACGATCTTCGACCGGTTCAATACATTCTCAGAACGGGGCACAGGGCTGGGCCTGGCGCTGGCCAGGCGGCTGGTGGAGTCGCTGGGCGGCCAGATCGCCGTGGAAAGCCGGCTGGGCCACGGATCGACGTTCCGATTCACCCTCCCCGTGGCCGTTGCGCAGGAAGTCCAACATCCTGTCGAGGTGGGCTGAGCGATGGCCGAACTTCAAGCTCGAGAAAACTCAGGAACCCGCGAAGCTGCGCATCTACATTGGCGCGGCGCCCGGCGTGGGCAAGACCTACGACATGCTGAACGACGCCTACCTGATGAAACATCAGCAGGGCGTGGATGTGGTGATCGGCCTGGTGGAGTACGCACGGGCGCAAGGAGACCGCAGACCAGATTCGCGACCTGGAGGTCATCCCGCTCAAGGAAATTCCCTATCGAGACGTGAAATTGAAAGAGATGGACGTGGACGCGATCATCGCGCGCCATCCGCATACGGTGATCGTGGACGAGCTGGCCCACACCAACGTGCCCGGCAGCAAGAACCGCAAGCGGTATGAAGACGTGCTGGAGCTGCTGGACGCGGGCATCAACGTGATGACGGCGGTCAATATTCAGCATCTGGAAACGCTGAACGACGCCGTCAACCGCTCCGCGAACACCACCATCCGCGAGACCGTTCCCGACAGCTTCTTCAAGCGCGCCGACGAAGTGGTCAACATCGACATCACCGTGGACGAGCTGCGCAACCGCCTGCGAGCAGGGAAGATCTACGCGCCGGAAAAGGTGGAGCAGTCGCTGGCCAACTTTTTCCGCAAGGGCAACCTGAACATGCTGCGCGAGCTGTCGCTGCGCACCACGGCGGAACAGGTGAGCAACCGCGCCGCCGAGTATCGCCGCACGCAGGGGCTGGAACAGGCGCCGATTCCCGAGAAGGTGATGGTGTGCCTGAGCACACGGCCGGGCACGGAGCGGCTGCTGCGGGTGGGCGCGCGCATTGCCGGCCGCCTGGCCACGAACTGGTACGCCGTTTACGTCGACGCGCCCCGACGACAAAGGCCACGGCGATCCCGAAGCGTATCACCGGCTTGAGGAGACTATGCGCATGGCGCGCGACCTGGGCGCGCAGGTGGTTTCGCTCACCGACCGCAATGTCTCCGATGCGCTGATCCGGTTTGCGCAGCAGGAAAACATCTCGCACGTGGTCTTTGGGCAGTCGGCGCGCTCGCGCTGGGACATTCTTTTGCGCGGCTCGGTGCTCAACCGGTTTCTCTCAGAGGTGCGCGACGTGACCGTGCAGGTGGTGCCGATGCATAAGCCGCCGCGGCGGGCGTGAGAGAAGCAGGGACCAGGGACAAGGGAACGGAGACTGAGGGGCTGAGGAAATATCTTCCGGGTGAGACGCTTCATCTTGTTCAGCCGCAATCAAGGGCCTGAAGGCTCTGGCTCCCGTCCCTTGGTCCCTTGTTCCGCTCTATCACAAAAGACGCGCACCTTTGCCTTTTCCTTGCGCATCCACATCCACGGTCAGGTCTTCAAGGTGGTCGATGAGTTCCTCGAGATTCTCCGGCTTGATTTGAGACAAAGTCAACGGAACGCCATGGCGGTTGAGAGCTGCGTCTAACTGTTCGTGGGCCTGAGCGGAATCAGACTTGCCAGCCGGACGCCGGCGCGGAGCAATTGCATGGGCACGCGGACATTCACCGTGGTGGGCTCGCCCTTTTCATTCGCCTCGACTAACACGCGCAAGTACTTGGGGCGGGTCTTCGGGGCAGATTCGTTCGACCCGTCTGGGGTTGCCTGCTGGAGCGTCTCGTACAGGCTCCAAGAGCGGCCAGCAACCGCTCGGCCTCGTCCGCGGTGATCTTGCCCGCGGCCAGCATTTCCAGAATTTGACGGCGATTCTCGTTCATTGAATTCCTCCAATCTCATCAGTCGATGTCATCGATCAATTTCCTCGATCTTTGCGGGTGTGCGCTTTACGGCGACACGACGACCGGGGGGTATTACAAAATGCGAACCAGCACCTTGCTTTCATGTGTGCTGACGTGGATGTGCGTTCCGGGCAGGCTCAAGGAGATTGCCCAAAAGACTGAAATGGCTCGCCAAGGGCTGATACCACCGGCCATAGAGAGCCCAAAGAGGACGAGAAAGATCAGCGGCGAAAGCAGAATCAAGGGAATCCACAGCAGAAACAGTGGAAGCCATAGCCGAGGCATGCGCCAATTTGGGCTTTGAATCTCGAGAACAGCGAGGTTCGGGGTCATTTGAGTGCCTCCAACGCACGAATTGCTTCGCCGGCGGTGATCTCGCCGTTGTTGAGCCGCTCCAGAATCTCGGCGCGCGACGGCGCGGGATTGGTATCGACAAACTCCAGTTGGCTGGAGATACGGTTCAGGCGCGCTTTGATGGTGGGATAGCTGACGCCGAAGGTCTGCTCCATCTCCTTGATGGTGCCGTGGGAGCGAAGAAAGGCGATCGACGAAGACCTGATCTTCCAGGGTGAGCCGGGCCAGCTCGGGCAGAGTAAATTCGCCTTCGACGGAGATCTTCTTCTCAGGAATCCGTACGCGCTCGATTACGAGCGGCGCGCCCTGGGCGATGCGAAGCAGGTCTTGCCAGTCGGAAGCGGGTTTTGGGGGTTGAGCCACGGCGGTGAATTTCGTTTCTTAATTTCAACTGAAACTATAAGACGAATAATCAATAATGTCAACACTAATTATAAATATTATTTATTTTAGAGTACGCCAAGTTAAGGAATATTGAGGGGCTGGGCATTTCCGGGGCTCTATTCCATTGATTTGATTGGCTTATCTGCGCCCATGTTTCTTGCTGCCTTTGCCAGGATTCCCCTGCGCTCCATCCTGGACTACTTTCTATAGCTCGCTCCGGGAGCCAGACTGCAAGAATCTTGTTCTACGGTACGGTGAAGGGGCGCAGGCCGTCCCAAGGGAAGAGGCCGGTGGGAGCAGTGGCCGCGGAGGGCTGCTCGCGGAACATGAAGCGCACAAAAAACCCAACCGACACATCGTTGTAGCTCCGCGTGTTGTTGGCCGACAAGTATCCGCCAGCGAACCAGTGCGGACCGATCTGATAGGCGACCTGGCTGCGCAGGTCGTAGTTAGCGCTCACGCTGGTGAGATTGGGAAGCATGGGATTATTCTGACTGGTTTCGAGCGGCTTATCCTGGGCGAGGGGCCAGAGGGGCGTCGAATTCTCCTGGTACGCCTGCACGCCGAGCGCACCCATGATGTTGTAGTGCCAACTGGAGGCGCCGGTGAGATAGTGGCCGTCCCAGGTGAATGGAACGTTGGCCAGAAAGTAGCCCTGCGGGCTGAAATAGCCGCCCATGCCGTGGGTGAAGGCGTTCTGGTTGTTGTCGTAGTGCATGGCGAAGAAGTTGGCGCCGACGCTCAGGTTGCCGTACTCCGGCGAGGTGTAGGCGCGCCAGTAGGCGCCGCCGTTGCCGTCGATGCGCGTAGTTGTCTTCGACGTTGTAGCCGGTGAGATATTGGCCGCCGGCGGCAAAGTAGTATCCCGACTGCGCGTCGCCGTGGGCGAACTTGAATCTCGCCCTGGTTGTAGACAACGCCGCCCCAGATTTGACCGAGGGTGCCGAGCGTGTTGCCGGCGGGATCGCGCAGGCCCGCGTAGGAGAGCTGCGAGTCTTTCACGGAGTCGCGCACGGAGCTGAAGGTGAAGGGGCCATTGCCGGGCTGCCACTGGAAGCGGCCGGTGAAGGTGGAGACGAGGAAGTTGTACGGGGTGTAGCCGCCGGCGATGGCCAAATGCGGGAAGATGAGTTGCAACTCGCCGCCGAGGCCGACGGCGTTTTGCTGCGCGGGAGGAGTGGCGCTGGTGGTTGTAAGAGTGCCGATGGGTTCAGGGATGGTGGTAAGCGTGGTCCCGGAGATGGTCGACTCGAGGACTGAGATGGTGGCGTTGCCGGTGGCCTGGCCGGAGTCAAGAAAGACGGGCCTGGCAACAACGACGATGCGCGCATGGTAGCCGAGCGGGGCCGAAGCCTCAAACGGAGCCTCGATGGCGGCTAACTGACCGTAACCGGGATCGCCGCTGCGATAGTTGAGAAGGCTGGTGCCGCCGAGCCAGCCGCTATAGCCGCTCTCGATAGCCTGCAACTGCATCTCCGCCTCGTCGCGCGGGCTCAAGGGATTGGCTCCGCGCTGGACACGCACCCAGGGCCCACGCAGCGGAGGCAGATTGCGCTGCTCGAGTTCCTGATCCGTGAGTCCCGTTCCGGTGGTGGTCTGCGCGGGGTTCTCTTCCTGCGTTTCCGTTGGCTGGGCCTGGGCCGGCGTGGTTCCTCACCGGAGGGAATAGCGCTCTCTGGCGGAGGATTGCTTGTGATGGGAGCGTTGCCGAGGGTCTGCGTGGCCTGCTGTTTCTTCTTTTTCCGCTTGTGCCTGGTTGCGGTTGAGCCGGCTTGCGGCTTTGCCGGCGTGGCAGCGGGCTGCTGCGGGCACGGTTGCTGCGGGCAAGCTTGCTGCTGGGCGCGGAATAAGCGCCGGTGGCGGCCTCCTGAGCGGAAGGCGTGTACTGCGCCACGTTGTAGACGCCCTGGCTGGAGGTTGGCGCCGCTTGCACAGCGGGCAGCGGGCCGACGGGGGCATTGGGCACGGTGTGAATGAGCGAGGCGGAGCCCTGCGTGAGCTGGCTATCGGTCTCTAGAGCAAACTGGACCTGAGCCTGGGCAGCCGTGGCGTCCATAGGCTGCGACGAAATGCGCAAGTTTGCAGGCTCAGGCGAGCTTTGCGCGCTGGGATTAGGCGACGGGGGCTGAGGCATTCTGCGGCTCGTCGGGCGCTGATGGAAGCGACATTCTCTTCTGAAGGAGGCAGATTCATTCTTCCCGTCAGTTGCGTCTGGCTGCCTGGCGCTCTGCTCGATCAGAACGGGGCCGGAGGGAGCATTGTTCCGGCTGGCTCCCGGCGGAACATAGACTGGCGGATTGGCAGGCGGAGTTCCCTGCCCGCTGGTGCATATCCGGGATTAGAGACACCGGAAGGAAGCGGAAGCGGGCTGTTGGATGGCGCGGTCATCGGGGTTTGCGAAGCAGACGGCGGCATCCCTTGCGTTGCGACCGGAGCGGGCGCTGAGGATTGCCGTTGATACGAAGGCAACGGCGCCAGCTTGTCGGCTGTGGGCAGCGGGTCGAGGCGCGGATCGAGCAGGCGCCTGCGTGTCGCCGGGGCCGGGCGCGCGATAGGAGCCGGGAGGAGAGACGAGGCCGTAGTCGAGGCTCTTGATCGATGAGCCCGGCGGCATGGCGGCGATGGCGGCACGCCAGAAGGCGCTGGCGCGCTCGTTGTTGCCGCGTGCCTGCTCAAAGCGGGCGGCAAGGCCGAGGATATCGGGATCGTTGGGATAGCGCCCCAGCGCAATGCGAAGCCAGGATTCAGCCTGCGCCATGTCAGTGGCCGCAAGAGCCGCCCCGATGGCTCCCTGGAAGTCGCCGGAACTGGCGTCGTCCATGGGGATGGTCTTGAAGAGAGTAAGGGCATCCTGCGAACGGCCGACGCGGGCATAGGCTCCGGCAACGGCGCGGCGCACGATCATGTTGTCAGGGTAGTCCTGCGAGGCGGCCTGCAGAATCTCGACGCCGCGCAGCAGGTGGCCGCTGTCCATGGCCTCGCCGGCGCGGCGAACAGCCCAATCGGCCCACAAAGTTTCAACCTGCTGGCGCTCGGCTGGGGTCAGGTCCTGGCGCGCATCGAGACGCTGCAGGACCGGATAGAGCCCGACGTCGTCCTTCATGTTGTAAAGAAGCCAGGCGTGCTGCACTTCGAGGCCGGCAGGCACTGGAGTGCGGTGCAGGAGGTAAAAGTTCTCGACGCGGTTGAGATAGTAGGTGGCGTGCGTGGTGTCGTTGACGGCGAAGTAGAGGCTGGCGATGCCCTGCACCCACTCGATGTCGGCTTCGAGCTGGCGGCGCACGTCGGGGGGAATCTTGGACAGCTCCTGGAGAGCCTCGGCATTGCGATCGCCGGCCATGAGCGAAAAGACCAGGCCCTTCCAGGCATCCGAGGCGAGCGAGTGAGGAGGATTCAGCGGTGATCTCCACCTGGCCGTACGACTTGACTGGCCGGACTGGATGGCTGCGGGGCTGCCTAGGCCGAAGCGCATGAAGCCTTCTCCTCCGCGAAAAACCGGCCGTGAGCGCTGCCACGAAGCCAGGACGATGTGGGCGCTGTATGCCGAGGGCTGCGATCGACGGCGGCATTGGGAACGGGCATGGGGAGCGGCTGGCTTTCGAGAGCTGGGACCTGTAGCCCCGGACGGAGGCGTTTGCGGAGCCGGCTGCGAAGGCTGCGCCTGCGGAAGCACAACCGGAGCTCCGCCATCGTAGGGATCGGGGCCGTAGGCGGGCAGAGGCGGCAGCTTGGTGGTCTTGGCGAAGGGCTCGTAGTCGGGATCGAGCAGATGCTGCAGGTCGGCCGCGGTGACGGCGCGATGGGCCTTCGTGTTCTGCTCGGGATAGACGAGCACGTGGGCGAGCCGGTCAACGGGCGAGGCCTTGGGCATGGCGGCCAGCGAGGCGCGGTAGTAGTCGGCGGCGCGCTCGTTGTCGCCGCGGGCCTGCTCATAGCGGGCGGCGAGGGTAAGAACGGCGGGATCGCGTCGGGAAGCGGTCGAGAGCCTGGCGCAGCCAGATCTCGGCCTGGTTCTTATCGTTGGCGGCGAGAGCGGCGCCGATGGCGCCCTCAAAGTCGCCCGCGGACGCATCCTGCATGGGCACGGTCTTGAAGAGGGCCACCGCCTCTTTGGCGCGGCCCACACGCGCATAACCGCCGGCAACGGCCTTGCGCACCGTCAAGTTGTTGGGGAAGGCCTGCGATGCGGCGTCGAGAATGTCGACCGCGCGCTGCACGTTGCCGTTGTCCATGGCCAGGGCTGCGCGGCGCACGCTCCAGTTGGCCCAGATATCCTGCACCATCTTCGCGCTGCGCGACCGTGAGGTCGGTGCGGCCGCCGATGCGCATCAGCGCGGGATAGAGGGCGCGGTCGTTGCCGATGTAGTAAAGCAGCCAGGCGTTCTGGATGTCGATTTTGGCCGGCGGCAGCTGCTTGAGCTTGGCGTAGTAGGCCTCCACGCGGTTCATGTACTGGACGGCGCGCGCGGTATCGCCGGTGGCGGCGTAGAGGCTGGCCTCGGTCTGGACGAAGTCGATGTCGGCATCAAGCTGCTTGCGCACCGGCGCAGGAATGTGGGAGATCTCCTCGAGCGCCTGCGTGTTGCGATTGGTGGCGGTCAAGGTGTCGATGAGGCCTTTCCAGGCATCGGCGCGGTCGGGGTGGTCGGTGAGCACCTGGCGGTAGACGGCGTAGGCCTGGTCAGTGTTGTTGCGCAGCAGATAGATGGCAGCCAACTGCAATTGAAGGGCGACGCTGGGCTGGCCGCCGGCTGCGATCTGGAGTTTTTCAGAGCGCTCCAGCAACCCCTGGGCAACTTCAAATTGGTTGGCCTGCTGATAGATGGCTCCGAGCATGGACAGGAAGCCGGGATCGCCCAGCGCGGTTTCGTAGGCGGCCGCGGGCATCTTCTCCACGTCGCCGATGGCCTCTGAATCCTGGCCGAGCTCGTGGTGGGCGCTGATCAGGCCCATCCAGGCCTGGACGTTGGAGGGATCGTTGATGAGAACCTGCGCGTAGAGCGCCGACCGCCTGGTCGTAGTGCTTGGCCTCGAGCAGAATGCCGGCGTATTGCAGCTTGGTGTCGGCGAGGAGCGTGGTTCCGTTATCGGGGAAAGGCAGCGAGAGAGCCAAGGCGAGGACGCGCGCGGCATCGGCGTTGCGGTTCTGCGCCTGATAGATGCCGGCCAGGGTGCGGAGATAGTCAGGATCTTTGTTGAGCGCAACCTTGACCTGCGCGGGAAAGCGCGCCGAGACGGCAAGAGCCTTTGCGTTCTGATCGTCGCGCGCGTAGGCGATGAACAGTCCGCGCCAGCCGTCGAGCGAGCCGGGCTGCACACGGATGAGCTGCTCGTAAACGCCTGCGGCGGTGGAGTATTGCTGCTGCTTGGTGTAGAGGCCGGCGAGGCCGTTGAGAGCCTCGGGGCTGCGAGGCTTCATGTCGAGGGCGGCGCGGAACTTGGTCGCAGCTACATCGAACTGGTTTTGGTCAAAGGCTTGCGTAGCCTCTTCCATGGTGTACCAGAAGCGCGAGGTGGCTAGTGCGGCCTCGACTGTCTGGGCCTTGTATCCGTTCTGCTCGGCCTGGGTGAGATAGCTGATGGCGCCGCCGAAGTTCTTCTGCTGCATGCGCAGGAATCCCATGCCCGCGGCCATGCGGCCATTGTCAGGTTCCTGCTGCAGGAGATCGGTAAAGCGCTTCTCCGCTTCGTCGAGCCGGTGCGCGTTGAGGGCCGCAAAGGCCGCGCGCTCTTGGGGCGTGCGCGCAATGCCGGAGTTCATCTGCGCCAGCTTGAATTCGTTCTGCCTCAGACGGTCGGCGAGCTCACGATCCTGCGGATGCGCCTTGAGAAATTCGCGCAGCTCGGCAGCCGAAGCGGGATTCGCGGAGTCCCACATGAGCGCCTGGCGCAAGCCAGCCTGGGCATCGAGATCGGCGGGATGCGCCTCAAGAATGCGAATGCCTTCAGCGCGGGTACGCTGGTCATAGGTGAGCATGATGCCCAGTTGGACCGCATAACGCTGATCGCCGGGGTTGCGCTCAGCCAGGGCGCGCATGCCGGCAATGGCCTCGGCTTTGCCTGTGGACGTTCCGTAAAGGGTCTTGTAGTAGGCCAGAGCAATGTCGCCATCGGGAGGATGGTCGCCATAGAGCTGCCGGTAGATGCGCATGGCGTCGTCTGCCCTGCCCTGCTGCGCCAACTCGCCTGCCTGGCGGAGCTGGCCGCTGGCGGCGAGCGTGCTGGGCATGGCCTCGATCTTGGCGATGTTGGGGTCGTTCGGGCTTGACTTTGCGGAGACGATCGAGAGTCTGATTGGACAGGTCCGAGGAGCCCATCAGCTTGTAATCCTTGGCCAAGCCAGCCAGCGCTTCAGTATTGTTGGGATCGGAGAGCAGAATCTGCTGCCACACCTGGACGGCCATATCGGGCCGTCCGCGGGCCTCAAGGGCGCGGGCTTTCGCTTCAACGCTAGCGCGCGCTGCCTCAGCTGAGTTGGCGACGGACTTCTTTTGGGCGTGAACTACCGGCAGCGTCAGCACCAGGCAGCCCGCCACTATCAAACTCGCTTTCCAAGCCCCCCAGCCTACGCTCATCGGCGCTTCCATTCTACTTTCAGTTCGCCCCCCGGACCAAACCGAAATCTGGCGTCAAGGAATCCAGTAGCAAACAGGGCAAGATTCTGATCGTAATACGCTATGTCCTTTCCGTACAATCCCGTAGTTGCGTCTTTTTGTGAGCTGAGGCGAATCATCTGCTTGGCGCGGCCCTGGAAAGATCGGGAAAAGCGCGCAAATAAGGCAACACGGCCGCAGAAAATCCTACAGGTCCATCTTGCGCTACCGGAATGCCCTGGTCACTAATCTTTTCTGGGGGGGCATCATGATCGGCAAGATAGGCGCTCATGGCCGGAACGGCATTCAGGATTCGGAAGCGCATGGCGTCATCGGGGTCGAGCATGCCAGCCCAGAGATAGACGCGGATAGCGTCATAGCTGCCCTCAGGCCCTGCTGTATCGGAGGGGTTCTGCTCGGCCGCAGCGGGCTTGGGCGCCGGATAGAAACCATCGCCGGGAACGTATTCGACCCAGTCCATGGCATAGCCGTGACGGGAACTCTGCTCTAACAAGACGGGAATGCCGAGAGCAATCTGCGCCCAGGGGCCGGCGGGATCCACGTCCGCAAGCCGCTTGAAAAGAAACATCGGCAGGTAGCTGGGGTTCAGCGTCCAGCTATTGCCATGCTGGAAGCCCACGGGGCCGGGCATCAGCATGGGGCCGAAACCAGGCAGATTGACGACCTCGCTTTTGGCGATCTGCGCCAACATGGCACGGCCAAGGTTGGTATCGCCAGGGGATTTCCAAAGCCGGCCCGCCTCAATGAGCGTGTAGGCCATCCATACATCGGCGTCAGAGGCCGAGTTAGGGTCCAGAACCTTCCATTGGCCGTCTTTGTTCTTCCCCCAGAGCCACGCTGGGAGATGGGTTTCGAGATCGGCGCTGGCCAGATTGGCCGCGGTCCAGGCTAGGACACGGTTGAAGGTGGGGCGATCGTTGTCGGCCAGAGCAAAGAACAGGGCATAGGCCTGCCCTTCGGAAGTAGTGTGCTGATCTCCGTTGGGATCGAAGACTCTTCCGCTCTGCGGGTCAATGAAACGCGCCGAGTAAGAATTCCAAAGCTGCCAAGGGCTCTCTTTGCAGCCTCCGGCTGCGGAAAACATGGATAAAGCCGAGATCAGCAATAAACGCTTCAAGAATCGCTTCCTTGGAATTGCTTCCCTGGCTGGGATGTCAAAGGGCCCATAGTTCGAGTTCTCCGCTGGAAGGCAGGACAAAGTTAGGAGCACTTTCGACTCACCGCACTGGGTCTCAGGCAGCGTAAAGAGGTATCTAAGGTTTGTGCTATCCCAGGTCCCAAAATCGGGACCTGGGGCACCCAGCTTTGGTGCAAAATCATGTGGTCACGAGCCTAGTCCTCAAGCATCGTCAGACGCGCTCTGGCCCTGGCGCGCAGCCATTGCCGGGTCCAGATGGCAACAAGAAAGGCGAGAATGACAATTACTAACGCAATCAGCCATGGATATTCCGCAGCCCATAACCTCAACCGCACCCACCACGGCAGCACTCCCACATGATAGACCTCAGAACCGACGCGGAAGGACTGAAATTGCGTTCCGTGCAGAACGGAGACGCTGCCGGAAATGTCGCTGGACTGCTGCACCGCCAGAAACGTGTCCATGAAGGGCTCTAAGACGGTTCCATCCTTGAGATGAATGGCGACGATGCTGCGGCTGCCGACCCTGTCGTAGGGCGACTCGATGCCCTCGATCACAGCATCGGGAGTTCCGCCGGCGACCAGGGCGCCTGACTCGGTGTGCTCATCGGACTCAAGTTTCCACCAGGCATGGTGGAGGAGGCGGACGAAAAAGCCCTGCGTGTCCCGCACCTGAATCTGTCCGCTTCCTAAAGAAACGGGGAGATGGGTCCCAAGCTTCTGGAAGCCGGGCTGGTCGTCACTGGCCCCGATGACGAGGAAATCGGTGTTGGCGCCATCATGGAGGGCATCGGGGCCGGCCACGGTGACGCGCAAGCCGGGAAAACCGGTTTGGCGGCTGAAGTGGCCCATGAGCGTGACGAAGGTCTCAATCTCCTGCTCGGTGGGCGTGGGCGGCAGCACGGCCGTGGTTTCGCTCAAGTCAGCCACACGCGTGAACGGAAAACCGGCGTTCGAGAAGATTTCGAGATTGGGCATGGGCGCCCAGTGCGGATAGCCGCGTAGATCCAGGAAGGAATCGCTCAGGATGGCGCCCTGCATATTGATGGGCGTGGTGTCTTCGCACTTTTCCTGCTTGAGCAACTGGAAGGTGAAATCGAACGAGAGCGAGTTGGAAAAGGGACGCAGGTTGACGACGGGAACGGGCATATCAAGCGTGGTCTTGCGCGAGGTCTCCTGTCCGGGGATGAGCGGATTGGAACCAAGGAATGCGTTGTTGACGCGCACCTGCATGCTGGAGATGGGTCCAATGGGAATGGAGTTGTAACGATAGGCCAGGTGGAGAGTCGTATTCGGTCCCCCGGTGGCGTAGTAGAGGTCGGGAGGGATGCGGAAATATACATTCAATGGCGCAGTGCCGTCGCCCTGGAGCTGTTCGGCCGCAGTGTAATCCCAGAGAGGGATGGTCTGGTCGGTGCGCGCCCAGCGCGGTGCGCTATCCGGCGCCTGCTTGCTGGGCAGCTTGAGATTTTCGATGGGAACCTGCGCGCCGTTCAGCATGTCGCTGTGCAAGGCGATGGCCTGAGCCGCGGTCACAAGATCGTCCGCGTTGCCGCCAGTCACAATCAGGATTTTGCCGTAAGGATCGTTGGGGTTGGTGCGCATGGCCACGGTGGGGCCACTGGCATCGGGAAGATTCAAGCCCGGAGGGAGACTGGCCGGGTTTTCAGCGATGACGATGGCGTTGCCCGTTGGAATGGCTCCGATGTGCACCGGGAAACGCACAGGGTGGTTCTCGGAGACAAGGCCGAAGTAGCTGGTGACAATGCCGGCAGCCTGAATCGCCTTATAGCGAAGGCGGAGCGGGAAAGATAACGGAAACGACGGGGGCTGAATGACCGCCGGATCGACAAAAGGCTGCGGCAATTGCTTCAGATCCTCGGCCATCGGCAGTAGATCGCCGTCGATTTCGAGAAAGGTGTTGCGGTGAACGCGCGCCCAGAGCGTAGTATTTGCCGGATCTTCGCAGACGAAAACATAGTGACCGACGAATTCGATGGTTAGGGTGTTGTTGTGCACCAGAAGCTCGGGAGGAATGGTGAACTCGGCATCGAAATCCCGACCGTCGGAGCCGCCGAACTGCCCCGGTGCGGGCTGGATGGTGGCGAAGAGCGTTCCGTTCATGATGAGCTTGAGATGGCTTATCTGGGGAATGAGGCCGGGGGAAAAAGCGTAGTAGACGTGAATCCTGGCGCTGCGCACCACATGCGTCTGCGGCAACGTGAAGTAGATATTGTGTTGTCTATCGATGCTATGCAGCTCAATCTGCGGGGAACCGGCGTCGGCAAGGGTGAACATGTCGCGAAACTGGCCGGAAGGAACGGGACGATTATCGCCGGTAGCGCCGCTTTCTAGCGCGCCGGCAGAGCCCTGCTGCTGCGCCTGCGCCTTGGGAGCGCCGGCCGCGAGTGCCGCGGCCAGGAAGAGAATTCCTACCGACCGCGCGACGGAAAGCGAAGTGGACTTGCGGGACGAGGTTTCTCTGTCGCCCCAAATGCTAAGGAACGTCGCCTTCAGGCCGTGCATGGAGATCTGGAAGATGCGTCCCAAGCTGCGCAGCACGTTATCGCTCTCGCGCGCCTCGCCCCAGCCGAGCCAGGAATCGGCGCGGGAATAAAGCGCGACGGTGAGAACTTCCTGTTCTGCGATCGATAGATCTTCAAAACGAACGCGCAACACCGATCCCTCCAAAGAAACCACAATAGCGGGCAGGTCGATGGCCGCCGCCGGATGCGCAAAAGCCAAGCGCACCTGCGATTGGAGCGCGCTGTCGATGGCTTCACTGACACGGATGCCGGTGCCTCCGCTGGACATGTCGATGGTTTCGCCTGCGATGGATCTGCCATCGGGCAGCTTGACGAAAAGCGGTGTGACGACATTGATGCGGACCGTGTTGCGGCGCTGCACCAACTCGCGCGCCACCGCAACGCAAACGCCCAGAATCACAACATTGAAGCAGCACCACAAAACATTCATCAGCACCGTACCGGGCCGCTCGCGGTCCCAAATGAAGAAACGCGGAATCGCGAAGAGAAGCCCGGCGATATTGAAGAGCAGGAGAACGAGAAACGGCTGCGCGATCGTGGAGTCGAAGTATGTGCGCCTGACCACGCCGCCTTTGGCGGTGACGTTGAACTTGCCCAGTTTGGGATTGAGAAGCGCCATCATGGTGGGCAGCAGGATGTAGGGAGACAGCACGGTTTCGTAGATCTCATTCCAGAAGGAATGCCGGTGCTCGCCCTGAATGCGCGAGTTGGTGACGTTGGAAAGCGTGAGGTGAGGCAAGGCGTAGGCCAGAATTGCGGCCCAATAGCCGGGAATATTGGTGTGGCTCAGCAGCAGATAAATCAACGGCGCGGTGAGAAAGATGAGCCGCGGCACTGCGTACAGAAAATGGCCCATGGCATTGAAGTAGCAGAGTCTTTGAGGAAGCTTCAATCCGGGGGCGAAGAGCGGATTGTCGGTGCGCAGGATCTGGATCATGCCGCGCGCCCAGCGGATGCGCTGCCCGACGTGTGCCGAGAGCCGCTCAGTGGCCAGGCCGGCTGCCTGGGGGATGTTGATGTAGGCCGTGTTCCAGCCGTTCATCTGCATGCGCAGGGAGGTGTGCGCATCTTCGGTCACGGTCTCCACCGCCATGCCGCCAATGTCATCCAGCGCCTCGCGCCGCAGGACCGCGCAGGAGCCGCAGAAGAAGGAGGCATTCCAGAAATCGTCGCCGTCCTGGACGATTCCGTAAAACAGCTCACCCTCGTTGGGAATCACGCGAAACTGTTCCAGGTTGCGCTCAAAAGGATCGGGCGAATAGAAGTGGTGAGGCGTTTGCAACACGGCCAGCCTGGGGTCGCGCAGGAACCAGCCTACGGTCATCTGCAAAAAGCTGCGCGTCGGCACATGATCGCAATCGAAGATGGCCAGCAGCGGCGAATTGATGGTTTTCAGCGCACTGTTGATATTGCCAGCCTTGGCGTGCTTGTTGTCGGGCCGGGTCTTGTAGCCGATGCCGGCCTCGAAAGCGAACTGCTCGAACTCTTTGCGGCGGCCGTCGTCGAGGAGGTAGACGTGCATCTTGTCGGCCGGCCAGTCCATATTAAGCGCGCCGAGGGCGGTGTAGCGCACCACGTCCAGGGGTTCGTTGTAGGTGGGGATGAGAACGTCAATATGCGGCCATTCCTCGGGATTCTCAGGCAGCGCCACCGGCGCCCGTCGCAGCGGCCAGATGGTTTGAAAGTAGCCCAGGAAGAGAATGACGAACGCGTACGCCTCTGCAAGCAAAAGACACAAGATGAAGAAGGCGTCTAAGGCTCCCCAATGATTCGCGGGGTCATGAAAGAACTGGACAACCTGCGTGATGCGCCAATATCCGTATCGGAAGGTGCAGAACACGGACAGCATCATGAGAGTGAGGGTGATGAGATAGGAGTCGGAACTGCGCGCCAGGGCCAGCGCCATCAAAAGACTCAACAGGCCCAGCACCGCCTGTTGCGGCCAGGTGAGCGGTAGAACCGCCAGGAAGCAGAAGGTTGCCGCAGCTGCGAGCAGGAAGAGGAGGCGCAGAAACCTGGTGAAGAGATTCTCCCCTGCCCCTATATCCTGCCAGAGACCCGATGCCGTCATCGCTCACTCCAACGCACGCCGCGGAAGCCGGTGCCCGCGGGTGCAGAAAGGCTCTTCACCCACCCCGCCAAGCTGGCAAAGTCCTCGGCCACAGCGGAATTTGGAGCGTAATCCATGACCGTCATGCCCTCGGCCAGCGCCTCGCTGACCGCAGGAGAGCGGCGCAACGAAAAGGGAAGCAGCCGATCGCCTAACTGCTCCCGGAGCACCTCGCGCACGTCGAGATGCAGCGGGAGCGAGGGATCAAACTGGTTGAGAACATAGTGAGGGAGCGAGGGCTTACCGGACGCGCCGCCGTTGTGATCGAAGAAGGCGTCGATGGAGCTGACGCTGATCACAGAATTCAAATCGGGGACGAGCGGCACAAGCACCTGGGGCGCCAGCCGCATCACGCGGCGCGTCGTGGCGCCCGACGCGGTGGCAAGATCGACGATAACGCGGCCCAATCCGCGCGCATGCTTGGAGATCTCTGCCGTGAGTGCCTCCTGTACGGCTGTCTCCGGACCCAGTGCCTCGGGATCGAGCGTGATCATCTGGATGGCTGCATCGCCGCTGGCGATCGGAGGGCTGAAGGTCCGCAACAGGCCAGGACGTTGATCGCGGGCGCCGAAGAAAAACGGCATCAAACCATAGGGTGCGGAATCCACCAACAAAACGCGCTCTCCTCGGGCTGAAAGTGCGCGGCCCAGCGTGGCCACGATGCTGGTCTTGCCCACACCGCCGGCGAGCGAAAAGACAGCCAACACCGGCGGACGCGCTGGCACGGGAGCCGGAACAGCCTGCGCGGGCGGCACACTGCCTTCAAATGCACTCTGAAGGGCATACCACCGCGAGGCGAGGCGATCGCGCGATTCTTGCAGCGTTTCATCGGGCGCCGGGGGCAGAACAGGCTCGCTTGTGCTTTCCACGCGCTCCGGCGTCAACCATGCGGGGCGACCTCCGCTCTCTCTCGCATCAGGGCTAATCCAGGGACTGCGAGTCGGCGTGTAACTTTCCTCGCGATGGGAACATTCGGCGCCGGGCTTGCCGGCGGCGTGTAAGACGGCGTTTCCGGCGGCGTGGGACGATCGAATCGCGGGATTCGCCAGGCAGTTTGCTGAGGCGCGTGTGGTGCGGCCTCCGCCTGTTGCGCGGCCAATTGGGCAGCGTGGGCCTGCTGAGCTGCCTGTTGCGCGGCTTCGAGCGCAGCTTGTTGTGCGGCCTGCTGTGCAGCTTGCTGTGCAGCCTGTTGGGCGGCTAGTTGCGCGTCCTTTTGCGCTGCCTGCTGACGGGCATGTTCTTGCGCGGCCTCAAACGCGGCCTGGCGGGCGGTTTCCTGTGCTGCCAGTCGAACTGCCTGCTCCGCCGCAAGCTCCGCTGCTCTGTTCCTCTGCTCTGCGACTCGCGTGGCCTCGGCAATACGCACTGCCTCAGCACCCTGGCGCGCTTTCAGCCGTTCCTCTTCCATGGCTTGCTCAACCCGCTGCCGGGCCTTTTCTCGCGTTTGCGCCCGCGACGCCGAGAAGTCGCGGTACTTGGCTCCGTGCAGATTCGCCCAAGAATAGAGGGTTGCCACATCTTCCGGCGTCTCATTTGGGTCGGGAAGCGCGTCGCGCTCAGTCATTGTTTACCCCTGCACGTCGCCCGCCGTCCAATCTCCCGCCATCGCAGCTCCGATTGCGGCTCATGCGATGTGAAAGACCGGGAATGCGCACCCGGATGGCGAGTATCCTCACCGGCAATGGTAGTGGCGCAACTGTTGCCAAAACAATAACACTTGCAAGGCCATGTTGCTAACACTTTCCCGCCATCCAAAACACGCGAAACGCCTCATTTTCTGAGCGATACGAGTCTTTCTCCCCAATCGGTAATCAATCTCTCAGGAAAGCATAAGTACCATGGTACCAGCCGTACTGGTTACCATGAATGAGGCCCCTTCCCTGGGCATCACACCAATCGAAATTGTGAATTGCAAAGGCCCTAAAAAACACGGCAGGAGGATCCATTTCGTCTGAGGGCGCCACGTGGAGCGGCGGCGTTCAGGCGTCGCAACTTGTGCTGTGGTAGTTTGGAATCAGCGGCCTTAAACGAGCTCGTAGCTCAGTTGGTAGAGCAACGCCCTTTTAAGGCGTGGGTCCTGGGTTCGATTCCCAGCGAGCTCACCACCCCTGGCCGCGGATTTTCTGACTCGACACAATTTTGCTTTGAGCAGTGCCCCGCGAACTCAGCCCCGGCTGGGAGCGCGCGGCTCTGAGCGCGGTTGAGGGTTGCTCTACGATAGAACCTGCGGCGGCGAGCGCCGCACGCGCACGAAGGACGGCTGGAATGATTTCGGCAGAAGAAATTGTCGCGCTGCAGGATCGAATGACGGTTGCATGGCATGCAATGCCGGACGCGCGAAGCGAAAGTTCACCGGCCGGCCCGCCGGCTGAAGCCGGCGGCGGACAGAAAGCTGCCGAAGATTGGCTGGAGCAGGTAGCAAACCAGCATCGCGCCAACTTCGATCTGTGGCATATCGAGGACGAGGCGCGCGCGCCCGGCGCAACCGATGCGGAGATCGCCCAAGTGAAACGCCGCGTGGACAAGACCAACCAGCTCCGCAACGATCTGGCCGAGGAACTGGATCGCACTGTGGTCGGCTGGCTGGAATCTCGCGGCTTGCCCAACCTTGCGGCCCCGCTCCACTCCGAGCCGCCAGGCCTGATCATCGACCGGCTCTCCATTCTGGCGCTGAAGATTTACCACACGCGCGAAGAGGCAGAACGCGCGGATGCGCCCCCAGGCCACGCCGAACGCAATCGCCAGCGCCTGGCCATTCTGGAAGAGCAGCGCGCCGACCTGGCAGGCTGCCTTGACGCGCTGTGGCAGGAAACCCTGAGTGGAACCCGGCGCTTCAAGCTCTATCGCCAACTGAAGATGTATAACGATCCCTCGCTGAACCCGGCGATCTACGGCAAAGCAACGGCCGGACAGGGCCGCTAGCAACGCAGGATCTTGCTCTTGGGACACCCCCCATTGACGGAATGCCGAGTTCTGCGTATAAACATGGCCTAAGCAGCGTTGTTTCCAGATGACGGTTCCCAGCCGGCAGTCTATGCGGCGCACGGGGGAAAGGAATGCGCTCCCGGTAATCCCATGACGCAAGAGGCTCGAACAGCGGCGACCAGCCGCAAAAAGATTTTGCCCCCGGCCGCCAAATCCGACGGCCGTGCGCATACTGGCGCGGAGCCTGTCTTCCAGCACTATCAGGCGGCCGTGCTCCTGCTGCAGCAAGGGAAATATGAGAGGGCGCTGAGCCTTCTGGAGAAACTGCTCCCCGACGCGCCCGTGGAGATCCAGGACCGCTGCCGGATGTACATCAGTACCTGCCACCGGCAAATGGAGAAGACCAACCTGTCGTTCCTCACGCCCGAGGAACACTACGACTACGCCATCTCGCAGTTGAACACCGGCTACTACGAGGAAGCGCGCGAGCAGTTCAACAATATTCTGGCCGCGCATCCCGGCGCCGACTACGCATTCTATGGGCTGGCGGTGCTGGAAGCGATCACCGGCCACGCCCAGGACTGCCTGGACAGTCTGTCCCGGGCCATTGAGCTGAACCCCAAGAACCGTTTGCAGGCGCGCGTCGACAACGACTTCCAGAGCATGGTGGACGATCCGCGCTTTACCGAGTTGCTGTATCCTGAGGTTCCGTAGGGCCTGTATTTGAACTCCACCATCCTTGCAAACGATCAAGCCGCGAGCGCGCCGGATTCCGGCCGCACCATCCCGTCTGCCATCGCGCCCGCTGCGCGTTGTGGCCATCGGCGGCGGAACGGGCCTCTCCACGCTGCTGCGCGGGCTGCGGCGGCACGTTCCAGCGCCCGGCGAAAGCCCTTCCGCAACCAGCGCAATCGCCGACCTGGCCGCCGTGGTCACGGTGACCGACGACGGCGGCTCGTCGGGCCGGCTGCGCCAGGACTTCAACATGCTGCCGCCCGGCGACCTGCGCAATTGCATGGTGGCGCTGAGCGAAGAAGAGGACCTGCTGTCGCGGCTGTTCACGCATCGATTCAAGACCGGGAAATGCTCTCAAAGGGCACAACTTCGGCAACCTGTTTGTGGCCGCGCTGACAGAGATCACGGGAGATTTTGCCCAGGCCGTGCAACTGGCTTCGAAGATTCTGGCCACGCGCGGGCGCATCTATCCGGCCACAACGGCCAATGCCACGCTGGTGGCGAACATGGACGATGGCTCCGTGGTGCGCGGCGAGACCAAGATCACCGCGAGCAAGCGCCGCATTGTGGAGCTGACGCTCGATCCGCCCAATCCCGCTCCGCTGCCGGAGACGCTGGAGGCCATTGAGCGCGCGGACCTGATCACGGTGGGACCCGGCTCGCTGTACACCTCGCTGATCACCAATCTTCTGGTTGACGGGATTCCTTCGGCGCTGGGCGCGGCGCGCGGCTTGCGCGTTTTCATCTGCAACCTGATGACGCAGGCCAATGAGAGCCTGAACCTGACCGCCTCAGAGCACATCGAGCGCATCTACGAGCACACCCACGCGCCCATCTTCGACTACGCCATCGTGAACACGGCGCCATTCTCGCCGGAGACGCTGGCGCGCTACGCGGCCGAGGGCGCGGCGCCGATCGTGCCCGACATCGAGCGCATCGAGGCGCTGGGCGTGCGCTGGATTGCCGGCGACTTTGCCAGCGAGGAGAGCGTCGTGCGGCACGCGGCGGGCCGCGTGGCCGATGCCGTGCTGGAGCTGGCGCAGAGCCACGCCAGGCCGCCGGAAATTATTTAATCAATGAGCCTTTCGCGCCCATGGCCAGTTGCGATAGAGTCGATGCACGCGCTTCACTTTCCAGCAATCAGGAGGATTTATGAGCAAGACCCGAGTTTGGATCGCGTTGTGCTGTTGTGTGCTCGCTCGTGGCAGCCTTTGCCCAGGCGCAATCCGGCAGAAAGCCCGGCCTCTACGAAGTCACCAGCCAGATGAGCATGGGCGGCGCCGGCGCTCCGCAGATGCCGCAAATGCCGCCGGGCGTGCAATTGCCGCCGGGGATGCAAGCCTCGCCCTACGCGCCGCACACGATGCAGGTGTGCGTGACCCAGGCCATGATCGACAAGTACGGTGGCCCTCGCCCGCCCCGCAACATGGCCAGTGCCAGGTCACGGACATCTCGAAGAAGGCCAACGGCATGACGGCGAAAATGACCTGCACCGGGCAGATGAATACCACTGGCACTATTGAGACCACATGGACCAACGCCAACACCAGTCAGACCAAGATGCACATGACAGGCACGATGCAGATGGGGTCAGAACTCACGGCCCATCGACATGACAGTGCAATCGACGTCGGTCTACAAGGGCGCAGACTGCGGCAACGTAAAACCGCCGCCGATGCCTGCGAGCAATTGAGAAATTAGCCGGATCCGGACCGCCGATTGCGTTTATCCCTCCACCGTGCGCTTTAGCTGCCCGCAGGCGGCGAAGATGTCGCGGCCGCGCGGCTGGCGCACGTATGCGGGAATGCCTTCCGCAGCCAATACGCTTTGAAATGCCTCGAACCGCGCCGGGCTCGGGCGTCTTGTACACGATGCCCGGGCCGGGATTCCATGCTGATCAGATTGATTTTTGCCGGCAGCCCGGTGCGGCGGACGAGACGGGCGACTTCGCGCGCGTGTTCGGGGCGGTCGGTGACGCCGCCCAGCAGAACATATTCAAAGGTGATGCGCTCGCGCGGGCGTAGAGGTACGCGGCGCACCGCGGCAATGACTTCGCTGATGGGCCACTTGCGGTTGATGGGCATGATCTCGGCGCGGATCTGGTCGTTGGGCGCGTTGAGGCTGATGGCGAGCTTGGGACGCAGATCCGGTGGTTCTGGGCGAAGCGTTCGATGCCGGGAACGATGCCCGAGGTCGAGACCGTCATGCGCTGCGGGCTCAGGCCCACCTCGCGCACCAGCAGCCGCACCGCGTGCCATGAAGTTGTCGTAGTTCAAGAACGGCTCGCCCATGCCCATGAAGACCAGGTTCACGCGATCACGGCCTACGCGGACGGCGTGGCGATCGAGGACGGCGACCACCTGGCCGGCGATTTCACCTGCGGTCAGGTTGCGCTGCAGGCCGAGTTTCGCCGTGAGGCAAAACTGGCAGTTGACCGCGCAACCCACCTGGCTGGAGACGCAGATCGTCGCACGGCGCCAGTCTTGTTTGCGTGACCGCCCCGTAGGTTGTGGATCGTGCTGTCCCGAGTCCCAGAATCGGGACCGGGCTCCAGATCGTGCGACTCGCCCTTTCGCTTCCGTCGCCAGCCTCGCCGCCGTCGCCTTCCGGCATCCAGACCGTTTCCGCGGTTTCACCCTTTGGACGCAGTGCCTTCAAATTCAATCAGGTAGCGCTCCGTGCCATCGGCGGACTGAAATGCCCTGGCGATGGCTGGACGGGCGATTTGCCAGCCCTCAGCCGCCAGCCGCAGGCGCAAAGATTTTGGGCAAAGTGGTGATTTCAGAAATGTCGTTAACCCATTGACGATAAAGCGCTTCAGCAACTTGACTTCACCGCGCCAGGCCGGCTCGCCGATTTCCACCATGCATGCCGCCAGCGATTCGGCATCCAAGCCAAAGAGAGGTTTTGTGCATCCGCCGGGCTGGCTGGAAGCGTCTAATGGAACGAGTTGGTTTGAGTTGTCAGGCATGGCGGGACTCGGCCTAGAGTATCTTAGCCGTTATTGATGCCCGAGATGCGGCTTGACCTGATCCCCGCGACCTCCTCCCCGGTAACCGGCGCACGCGTAGACGCCCCAGTTGCCCTAAAATTGAATTACGACCGGATGCCGATGAACGCCGAGCGAAACCTTCGCCGCACCGTATTGCCGAACGGCCTGATCGTCCTGACCGAACGCATGGACCATCTGCGTTCGGTGGCGATGGGCGTTTGGATCAAGTCCGGTTCGCGCTGCGAAGCCGCTGAGATCAACGGCATCTCGCACTTTGTGGAGCACATGCTATTCAAGGGGACGCGTTCGCGGTCGGCGCAACGGATCGCGCGCGAAATGGATTCGATCGGCGGCAATCTGGACGCCTTTACCAGCAAGGAAACCATCTGCTTCAACGTGAAGTCGCTGGCGGACCATGTGCCTATCGCGCTGGACGTGCTGACCGACATGGTGCTGAACCCTATCTTCGCTCTGCCTGACATCGAGCGCGAACGCGGCGTGATTCTGGAAGAGATCAAGATCGACGAGGACAATCCGGACGTGCTGGTGCACGAGTTGTTCACGCAGAGCTTCTGGAAGGGGCATCCGCTGGGCAAACCGATCCTGGGCACGACGGAGACGGTGGGCCGGCTGGGCCAGCAGCAGCTATTCGCGTACCATGGCGACCGGTTTCACGGCGGGAATATCGTGTTTTCCGCGGCCGGCAACCTGGACCACGACCGGTTTACGGAGAGCCGTGGCAGAGAAGTTCTCCGCACTGGCAGGCGGCGAAACGCTGCATGAACTTTCGGCGCCCGATCCCAGCGCCCGCATCATTCTGCGCAACAAGAAGGCGCTGGAGCAGGTGCAGATCTGCCTGGGCGTGCCCGCGCCGCCAATTACCGACGAGAACCGCTACGCGACGCTGATCCTGAACACGGTTCTGGGCGGCGGCATGAGTTCGCGGCTCTTTCAGACCATCCGCGAGGAGCGCGGCCTGGCTTACTCGGTCTACTCCGACCTGAGCCCCTATCGCGACACCGGCAACCTGTGCGTGTACGCGGGCACTTCGGCGGGCAAAGCGCTGGAGGTGGTGGATCTGATTCTGGCCGAGTTCCGCAACCTGAAGGAGACTCCGATCGGAGCAGAGGAACTGACCCGCGCCAAGGATCAACTGAAGGGCAACATTCTGCTTGGCCTGGAGAGCTCGAACTCGCGTATGGCGAACCTTGCCCGCCAGGAGATGTACTTCCACCAGTTCTTCTCGGCCGACGAAGTCATTGCCCGCATCGACGAAGTGGACGCCGGGCAGGTGCAGACGATGGCGCAGCGCCTCTTCCAGCCCGAGAGCATCGCCGTCACGCTGCTTGGGCGCCTGGACGGCGTAAAGCTGAGCCGAGCGAGACTGGCGTGTTGAAAAGGCAGTGGTCAGTGATCAGTGATCAGTTCTATTGTGCTTGGGCCAGTACTTGTTCCAGAGCCAGCGTGCGATCCCTTGAGAGCAAGCTCAAAAGAGGTTGATGCCGATCATCCCGCAACATCCTACTGGCCACTGAACACTGTTCACTGACCCCTGATTCGAGCGTCCGATTTCCCTTTCGCGTCTGTACGTTGTAGCATTTTGACGAATGGGCCGGCAGACGCCGGCCTGCTCCATGAGGCGCTAATTCCATGAATCGCAAGTTTTCGCTCTCCCGCCGCAATCGCGCACGCCGTTCTCACCTTCCGACGGCTTTACGCTGATGGAATTGCTCATCGTCATGGCGATTATCGTGATTCTTCTGCTCATGGTCAGCGCCAACGTCGGCCTGGTGATGAAAAAGGCCCACGAAACCTCCGCAATCCATTCCATCAAATCGATCACCACGGCACAAATCCAGTACCAGTCCGACTACCCCAGCGTGGGATTTGCCTGTACGCTTGCCGCTCTCGGCGGGGATCCGAGCTCCGGGCCGCCATCGCAATCGGGTTTGCAGATGCTTCCGGCCGACCTGGCTTCGGGCGATAAGTCCGGCTATATCTTCACCGTCAAGTGCTCGAAGACGGCGATCAATGGCACTGACCGCGCAAACGGCTATGAGGTCACGGCGGTTCCTGAGTCCGTGGGCAAGTCAGGAGATCGCGGCTTCTGCAGCGACCAATCCGGCGCCATCAAGTTCGACCCAAGCCGGCGGCACAAACTGCACTCAGCCCCTGCAATGAGCATCAGTACACTTTTGCGCTTCGCATGCCTCTCGCTCCTGGCCGGTTCGCTCCTCACAACCCGTTTCTTCGCGCAGGAGCATTCACCGTCTGTGCAGGATCCGAGCGCGCACGACTTGGCACAACGCGTCGATCGCCATTATGACCAACTGCATTCGCTTAAGGCCGGCTTTACCGAAAATTACGCCGGACTGGGGATGCAGCGGACGGAGAGCGGGACGCTGCTGCTAGTGAAGCCGGGGCGCATGAAGTGGGAGTACAGCTCGCCGCCAGGCAAGATTTTCCTGCTCGATGGCAAATACGCATGGTTCTATACCAAAGGCGACGCGCAGGTGCAGCGCATTCCGTCGAAAGAGCTGGACGATCTGCGTTCTCCGCTGCGATTTCTCCTGGGCCACACCAATCTTGAAAAGGAAATTGCGCAATCTGACCGCGGCCTCAGCGCCTAACGGCGCGTTTCTGCTCACCGGCCAGCCCAGGGGCCAGGAAAAACGCGTGACGCGGCTGACGCTGACGGTGACGGCTGCAGGCGCGATTACGGCGATCGAAATCGAAGAGGCCGACGGCGCGCTAACACGGTTCACTTTTACGGGCGAACAGCCCGATGCAACAATTTCGCCGCAGACATTCCAGTTCACGCCGCCACCGGGAGTGCCGGTGGTGGATGCCATGCCGCCGGTATAGCCTGCCCAACCATCTGCGGGCTTCCCCTTTGCGATCTCCTTGACGGATTTTCCCTGGGGCCGTCACCCACTCATGTGATTTGGGACACTGACGCGGTCCGCCAAGAGGCTATTCTCCGCTTGTCCTCCTGCATTTCAATTGATACGCAGTGAGCCCGGGTCCTCAATTCAGTTCCTCGCATGCCGAGAGGTGTGCCTGTAAAAGGAGCCTTCCCATGAAAAAAGCGATTCTTTGGCTCGTGGCTCTCATGCTGTTTGCCTTTGCGCTGCACTCGGCTGCGCAGGACCAGCAACCAGCCGCGCCGGTCTCCTCGGATCAGCAGCAAGCCGCTGCGCCAGCCAAAGAGATGCCGCCCATGCCCGCAGCGCCTTCCCAGGGCAAGGCGGTCATCTGCATTTACCGGCCAGGGGGAGCTGTCGGGTCCGCCGCTCATGACCACCTCTATGTCAACGGGGTCTACCTTGCCACGTTGCTCAACGGCGAATATGCCTGGGTTGAGGTATTGCCGGGCACGGTCGTTGTTGCCGGAGCGGCACGAATGTACTACGGACCCAGCATCATCATGTCCAGTGCCGCGGGCGTCAACCAAGCAAGAGGCGTGACCGAGAGAACACGAGTCGAGGCCGAGGCGGGGAAGATCTATTACATGAAATGGAGCTCCGGAATGTTCGCTTCGGACATCAAGGTGAAGCTTATGGCTCCGGAGGTCGGCGCAAAGGAGATGCGCAAGCTGCATCCTTCAAAGCCCGGCAACACGGGCGAAGACAAAGGCGATACGTCTGCCGCGCCGGCGCCAACCACAACTCCAGCGCAACCATCGGCAACTCCCGCGCAGCCCTGACGGCGCGCGCCGGGGATCGCTCTGCGAGTTGCAGACCCAGTTGATCATCGCTAAGGCTCTTGGTTTCGGCGTCTCGAAGGCACACGAGGCAGCCGAAGGCTATCTGCCGACTTAAGCCTTCTGCTGATAGCGCTCATGAAGAAACTTAGAAATTAGCTGGTATAGTTCCCTTGGTCTCTGCTTTACTTACCG
Organism: uncultured Acidobacteriaceae bacterium; assembly: GCA_963799445.1. GTDB lineage: Bacteria > Acidobacteriota > Terriglobia > Terriglobales > Acidobacteriaceae > Telmatobacter. The sequence continues at coordinate 68,563 of CAWCXX010000109.1, forward strand.
GGCTTGGCGGGAGCACTCGCCGGAGCGGGCTTTGTGCCTTCCAGCACCGAGTGCGAACCTGTGGAACGCACAAAAAGAACGACGAGGCTGATGGACGTGCACATGAAGATGATGGCCGACCATGTGGTAAGCCTTGTGAGCACGTTGGCCGCGGCGCGAGGACCGAAAGCGGTTTGCGAACCCTGGCCGCCGAAGGCGCCGGCAAGATCGGCCGAGCGGCCCTGCTGCAGCAGGACAACGCCAATCAAGAAGAAGCACACAATCACGTGGATGACGATCACGACGTAAAACAAAATCTGCATTTTCTAACTGCTCTCCAAGCGGGCCCGGAGGACTGTACGCAAGTCTTGCCGGCCCGGACGCAAAGATTTTTTGGTGCGGAAGGCGGGACTTGAACCCGCATGCCTTGTGGGCGCCACCCCCTCAAGATGGTGTGTCTGCCAATTTCACCACTTCCGCATGGTTCGACTGTAAGTATACCAAATGCTGGATTTCGCCGAGGGGGCGTCGGTCAGTTTGTTTCCTGCTGCCGGCGCTGATCGACCACATCGACCACATTGCAAGGTGGCCAGCGTGAATCACGTGGGGCTGGGATCGGATTCTTACGGAATCAGCGGGAAGTTGCCCGAATATGCAAAGGCATCCGCAGCGTTCTTGCCGTTATGTCTGTATCGACCCTCGACGCTTTATACTGAACCTTCGTTCGATTCCCTTCTCGGAGATTTTCAAATGACCTCAGCCCACCGACTGGCAGCCTGCTTGTTTGCGGCGGCCTTGCTGATTTTGCCTGTCACCGTCCGCGGTCAGGACGACAAAACACTCCAAAGTCCGCAACTCCTGAGAAGGCCGCCGAGCCGGCTGCGCCGGCCGATGCGACCACGCAGGGCGCGATTGATGTGGGCGGGCAGCACATTGCGTACACGGCGATCGCCGGAACCATCACCGTGGGTTCGACCGATGTGCAGGATGCGCAGCTGGGGCCGGACGGAAAGCCGCAGACCGGGCAGCCAGCTCGCGCTCTCCGCACCCAAGGAGCCAGCGGATGCGCCTCCGGTGGCGCACATGTTTTACGTGGCCTACTTCAAGAAGGACGCAAAGCCGGAGGAACGGCCCATCACTGTTTTTCTATAACGGCGGACCGGGCAGCTCGACGGTGTGGCTGCATATGGGATCGCTGGGCCCGAAGCATGTGATGACTGCGGGCGACACGCACCTGCCCGGCGCGCCCTACACGATGGTCGACAATCCCTATTCGCTGCTCGACGTAAGCGATCTGGTCTTTGTCGATATGCCGGGCACCGGATTCGGACGACTGGTCGGCAAAGACGGTGAGAAGGCCTTCTGGGGCGTGGACGGGGACGCGAACGCCTTTGCGCGCTTTATCGCGCGCTTCATGACCAAGTACGGGCGCTGGAACTCGCCCAAGTTCATCTTTGGCGAGAGCTACGGCACCACGCGGTCCGCCGTACTGGCCAATTTGCTGGAAAACAAGCACGACATCGACCTGAACGGCGTAATTCTGCTCTCGCAAATATTCAACTTCACCACCGACATCGACCAGCCAGGACGCCAACCCAGGCGTGGACCTGCCTTACGAATTGGCGTTGCCGACGTATGCCGCGACGGCCTGGTACCACAAAAAGCTGCCGCAACAGCCGCCTGCGCTGGAGCCGTTCCTGAAAGAAGTGGAGGAGTTCGCGATGGGACCTTATTCGCACGCTCTGGCGCTGGGAACCGACGTGAGTGCGGCGGAAAAGCAACAGGTGGCGGAGAAGCTGCACGATTATACCGGACTGCCTGTGGCTTATTTGCTCAAGGCCGACTTGCGCGTGAGTGGCGGCGAGTTCGAGAAGTCGCTGCAGGACGAGGAGGATTTGACCACGGGCCGCCTGGATACACGTTTCTCCGGGCCAACGCTCGATCCGCTGAGCGAAAACGCCGAGTACGATCCGCAATCGTCGGCGATCTCGGCAGCGTATGTTGCGCTGTTCAACGGTTACGTGCGGCGCGACCTGAAATACGGCGAGGGGCTGACCTATATGCCCGAGATCGATCTGCGAGTGGCATTGGGAGTTCAAGCACAACGGCAATCCGGTGAGCGTGAACGTGGCTCCGGATCTGGCCGAGGCGATGAAGACCAATCCGCGGCTGAAGGTGATGGTGAATGGCGGCTACTACGATCTGGCCACGCCGTTCTTTGCCGCGCAGTATGAAGACAAGCACCTGCCCATTCCACAGTCGCTGGCCAAGAACATCGAATACGACTGGTACGAGTCAGGGCCACATGGTCTACGTGCGCGATGAATGCGTAAAGCAGCTCCACGACCGCGTTGCTGCGTTTATCAAGAACAGTGGTCAGTGATCAGGGATCAGGGATCAGAAAGCGGCGTTAGCGGGGCTTGGCGGTCACCAGGATCGGACTGCGCCAGCTTTTTGGTGTAGACCAGCGCGGCGCGGTTGCGCGCGTAGTAATGTTCTGCCCTGCCCTGGCTGGCATAGCCACGCCGTTCGTAGAGGCGGATCGCCGCGGAGTTTTCCACGTCCACGTGCAGCCAGATGGTGTGCGCGCCAGCCGCGCGGGCTGAGGCTTCGACGCGGCGCAAGAGTTCGTCTCCCACACCCTGGCGGCGCTCGTCCGCCGCCACTTCGATGGTTTGAATGTAAGCGAAGGTCGCGTCCTCATCCTGCATCCACTCGACGATGGCAAAGCCGGCCATGCGGCCGTCCTGCTCCGCGATCCAGGTCGCCGAATCGGGGTTTTCGACAAGCTGCCGCATATAGCGGCGGCCGAAGCGGAAAGGCGGCTGAAAACAAGCCTCCTCGATCGCGTAGAGTGCGGCGAAGTCCTCCGGCTTGTAGGGGCGATAGAGCATGGTGGAGCCAGCGGGCAAGTCAGCGAGTGAGCGAGGTCTGGCGGCTACACTGCCAATCGCTTACCGCAAAGAATCTGCCGGGGCAAGAGTCTTCGCGGGAGTGAACCTGGATTGACTCTGCCCAGGAATTCCGGCCAATCTCGTCAGCCGATGAGCAAACCTGTCATTTCTGCTTCGGAGGTTCAGCGCCGTTTTCCGGCGGCTTCCTGACGCCGCTCCCCAGCGACGCGACTGCCTTCTCTAGAGCCTCTACCCCCACCGAGCTCAAGAGCTGTAAAGCGAGCATCCGCAACTTCATATTGTCGTCAGCCGGCCAGGACGCGATGATATCGACTGCATTCTTCAGGTTGCGCTGCATGTCGTCGGAGGGATTCTGCAATAGCGCCAGACAGTAGGGCGGAAGCTCGACCAAAACCTTCGCCAAGCCGAGCTCCGCCATCGCGGAGTCAAGCTGCGCCATAATTCGATCCACATGGGCCGCACTTGGCTTTCTGATCCGGTCGCCCAACGAGACGACTGCTTTCTCGAGTGCTTCCACGCCCACCAAGTTCAAAAGCTGTAAACCGAGCAGGCGCAACTTTACATCGTCGTCAACAGGCTGGGAGCGAGTCAGATTGACCGCTGCCTTTAGGTCGCGCTGCATATCGTCGGAGGGATTCTGCAATAACGATAGGCAGTAGGGCGGAAGCTCGGCCGCAACCTTCCCGAAATCGAGTCCCTCCATGATTCGATTCACGTCAGCCACTCGCGCCTGTCCGCGTAGGCGGTCGAACGTAGCGGTCAGTGACTTCCAGCAATGTCTCCAGGACCGCACCAGGACCGATTCCGACGTCCTTATCGCCAACCTTGCGGATAAAGAGCGAGCTGCCGGAACAGCGCCATTGCGCTCAATCCCGTCACCAGCACCATGGTCCATTGTGCCGAAGCCGTCTGCGCGCCAGCCGTCTGTCCGGTTGCGGCGCCCAGGTCGATCTTCCAGCCAAAAACCTGAGCCAGTGCGTACGCGCTCAGTGACGCACACATGTTGACCACCATGTAGACGATTCCGGGAGGCGTCAAGAGGCACTTAAGCGGCTCGTCGCGATAGCGTCCGATGATTTCCGTCGCTCCCAGCAACCCGCCCAGCGCAGCCACCGCGATCCAAGGGAGCATGGCGCCGAAGATCTGCGCACAATAGGACGCCATTGCAGGCAGCCAAGCCGGCATAGCACTGGCAGCCCAACTCACTATGCCCATAGCGAGAGCTGTTCTTTGCCGAGGTCTGTAATCTTTACCGACGGGTTGAGCGGATCATTCACCGCCGCCACCTCCACCAGACCTCTCTTGAGCAACTCCGAGACGGAGCCGCGCAGCACGTCGGAGGGCATGGAAGCTCCGACCAAGGACTGCAGCGTGCGAAGATCGAGGCCGTTGGGATTCCCGTTCAAGACGCCTAGCAATAGAATCCTTTGCTGCGGATTCTGCATTGAGGGCTGCTGAGGGGAAGCCTGAGTCTCGCCTTCCAGCTCATCCTTGGTCAGACCGAGATATGTATTGATGCTTCCGACTCTTTGCACGGCGGTTACCCCACTTCTTGAGACGAGTGTAGCACTATTATATCTCTGGTGCGCAAAGGTGAAAGAGGGCGCTGCACTCAAGGATGAGCGCCCAGCTGCCCTATAGCAGTTCTCCAATTGGTGTAGAGCGAAGCCGACGCGGTCAAGTGGCGTTTTCCCTTTAAGAAAACGCCACACTGCACAATCCAATAACTCCACAGGAATTGGAGAACCGCCGTAATTGCCAACGGAACGGTCTACACCTTCGCTTCCAGGTCCGCGATCACGTCGAAGAAGCGCTGATCGAGGCGGCGATTGGTGGCGATGGCTTCCTTGATGGTGATGTCGGTGATGTCGGTGCCGCGGAGCACGGCGATGCGGCCCCACTTACCAGCGTGGACCATGTCGATGGCGTGCAGGCCATAGCGCTGGCCGAGCAGGCGGTCGAAAGCCGTGGGAACGCCGCCGCGCTGCGTGTGACCCAGGTTGACCGAGCGGGTTTCGTAGCCGGTCTTCTTCTCGATCAGGTCGGCCAGAGCCTCGCCGATACCGGAGAGACGCGCGTGGCCGAAGGAGTCGACCTGCGCGGAGCCGATGACCTGGCCGACCTCGGGCAGATGGCAACCCTCGGCGACCACCACGACGCCGTAATGTTTGCCGTGGTCGTAGTTGTACTTGAGCAGGGCGCAGACGTGGTCGATATCGATTTCCTTCTCGGGAACCAGAACGACATGTGCTCCGCCGGCGATGCCCGCGGCATAGGCGATCCATCCTGCGTCGCGGCCCATCACCTCAATCACGATCACGCGGTTGTGCGAGTCGGCGGTGGTGTGGATGCGGTCGACGGCCTCGGTGGCGATCATGACTGCGGTATCGAAACCAAAGGTCTGGTCGGTGCCGCTGATGTCGTTGTCGATGGTCTTGGGAACGCCCACGCCCTTCACGCCGTTCTCGCAGAGGAATTGCGTTACGGATTGGGTGTCGTCGCCGCCCAGGGCGATGAGGGCGTCGATCTTGTTCGCCTTGAGAACTTCCTGCACCTTGTCAATGCCGCCCGGGATCTTCTTGACGTTGGTGCGCGAGGAGTGCAGGATGGTGCCGCCCTTCAACTGGATACCGTCGGTGTTTTCCAGGGTGAGGGGGATGAAGTTGTTATCGAGCACGCCACGCCAGCCGTTCAAAAAGCCGATGAATTCGTCTCCGTAGTGGTTGATGCCCTTTCTGACAGCCGCATAAATGACCGCATTCAATCCGGGGCTGTCGCCGCCGCCGGTCAATAAAGCAACTCGCATCGTAAAATCTCCTCGTAAAATCTCCGCGGCCGTTCGAGCCGGGCCTGAATTCTTGTGCGTGAAAGAGTGAACCGGAAATGGGCAGAATCACCGGCCTTAACGCCGTGTATATCGGCACTATCAACGGGAACCGTGACCGGGTTCAACCAGAAACAGGGAGCAGAGGCAAGCAAGAGCGCGGGAACATGGCGGAGAAATGGCGCGGAGGATTGGGATTCAGTATGGGAATGCGTGCGGCGGGGTGGTTCAATAAGGTATGCCTGAAAGCGGCGCCTTTTTCCTGCTTGCGTTTGTCGGCCTGGTCGTCATTGTGCTGCTGGTGCTGTTGCAGTTGACGCGGCTGGGTTACCTGATCCGCACGACGATCCCGGACCGGCCACGGCAAAGGATGTTTATTGCCTCGGTTTCGTTCCTGATCACGTTTGCCGGCGTGCGCATTCTGGTTCACCGGATCGCGAATCATGAGGGACATCTGCAGTGGGTGATGGTGCGCGGAATGCACATTCACCACCTGGTTTGGGGCATTCTCATCCTGCTTCTGGTGGGGTACGGCTGGGTGCTGGACCTGGGATGGTCGAACTCGCCGCTGTCGATCTTTTTTGGAAGGCTGATGGCGGTGTGCTACGGCGTGGGCGCGGCACTGACGCTGGACGAATTTGCGCTGTGGCTCAGCCTGGAGCCGGACGCATACTGGACGCGTGAAGGCCGGCTGAGCATCGACGCGGTGATCATCTTCGGCGCGGCGCTGGCGGCGGGGGCATGGGGCGCGCCGTTTTTCAGCGCGCTCAAGCGGATGTGGGGCAAGCACGGGCTGGTGCGACGGGGCATCGGCCGGCTCAGCTCGCCGATTCGCCGCGCGCGGTTGCTTCGTCCGCGTAAAGTTCGGCGATCGCCGCCGCATATCTCGCAGTGATGACGCGGCGCTTGAGCTTCATCGAGGGCGTGAGTTCTCCTGAGTCCTGAGTCCACTCTTCGGCGACGATGCGGAAGCGCTTGAGGGTTTCAAAGTTGGCCAGAGTGCCGTTCACTTCGCGGACAATTTCCGCGTAGAGCGCAACGACGCGGGGATCGGCCACAAGCTCCGCGCGGGACTTGGGCATGGATGCCGTGATGGCTGGCCCACTCTTCAAGGGCGGCAAAGTTGGGCGCGATCAGGGCGCAGATGAATTTATGCCGGTCGCCCACCAGCGCGGCGTGCGCGACCAGCAGGCTGTTTTTCAGCTTGTTTTCAATGGGCTGCGGCGCCACGAGCTTGCCGCCTGAGGTTTTCAGCAGCTCCTTCTTGCGATCGGTGATGTAGAGAAAACCGTCGGCGTCAAAATGGCCGATGTCGCCGGTGCGGAACCATCCCTGGCTGTCGAAGCACTCGGCGGTAGCGGCAGGTTTTTGCCAGTAACCGCTGAAGACGGAGGGTCCGCGGACGAGCAGTTCGCCATCCTCGGCGAGCTTGAGCTCGATATTGCTCAAGGGCATGCCGGCAGCGCCCATGCGGTGCCGGATGGGGTTATTGAGAGCAATCACCGGCGAGGTTTCAGTGAGGCCGTAACCCTCCCAAAGCGCAATGCCCACCGAGGCGAACCAACGCGCGGTATCAATCCCAAGGGCGCGCCGCCGGAAACGAAGATCCGGACACGTCCGCCGAAGGCCTCGCGAACTTTGGAATAGACCAGCTTGTTGGCCAGCTTCCACAGGAGCGAAGTGGGCTGGCGGCCGTCATAAACCGTATCGGCAAAGCGCGAGCCCAGGCGGATGGCCCAGGCGAGCAGACGCCGCTTGACCGGCGATTCGGCGGCGCGGCGCTCGACCTCCTGGCGAATCTTCTCAAAGACGCGCGGCACGCCGACGATGACGGTGGGCCGAACGTCGCGCATGGCCTGCGGCAGCTTGTCGAATTGCGAGCAGTAGGCCACCTGCGCGCCAAAGTTATACATGATGTAGTCGAGGGCGCGGGCGGTGACGTGAGAAAGCGGAAGGAAGGAGATGCAGGCGTCGGTGGAATCGAAGTTGAAATCGACGGGGGCGAAATTCTGGTTGGCGGCGATATTGCCGTGGGTGAGAGCGACGCCCTTGGGCTCGCCGGTGGTGCCGGATGTGTAAATGAGCGTGGCCAGATCGCCGGGCTCGATGGAACGGACGAGGGCATCGAAGACGGGATCGCGCTCGGCGCCTCCGGCATCGGCATCGTCAATCAACTCGCTCATGGCGATGGCGCCCTCGGGAGCGGGCGAATCCATCATGACGATGCGTTCCAATTGGGTTTGGGCGCGGACCGCGTGAAGCTTGTCAAATTGCTGGCGGGTGGAAACGACGGCAATGCGGCAGCCGGCGTCGCGCATCAGTTCCGCTATCTGCTCGCCGGTAAGGGTGGGATAAATGGGAACATCCGCGGCGCCGATGGCCAAAGCAGCAAAATCGGTGACCACCCACTCCCAGCGGTTCTCGCTGATGAGGGCGATGCGGTCGCCCTTTTTCGCACCCATCCGCAGAAATGCCGTGGCCAGCGCCCGGACACGTTGATAGATCTGATCCGAGGAGATCGGCTGCCATTGGCTGAACTCGTCCTGCCAAAGAACAGCGCGGGGATTGGCTGCTGAGGCAACGCGAAAAAAGAGGTCATTGACCGTCGAGATCGGAGGGACAGTTGTCATTGCATTGTTGTTAGGAACGGGGACCATCCTAACACGCGCACCTTGGAGAGTGTACCAAAGCGGAGCGAGGCCGTGGCGGGGCGGCAGGATCGGCAGCGGCGACCGGTCAGATGTCTGGCGACGTTTTCAGGATCGAAGAGGCAAGCGGCGAAGCGAAGAAGCGAGGAGCCCGGCGGGCGCCGGACCCCTCGCTGCGCGTTACGGCAGTGAGTAAACGGTCTGGAGGACCTTGGCGGCAACATTCTGCGGAAGCGGAGCGTAGGAGAGAGAGGAGACTTCGTTTTCGCCCGAGTTGATGCACCAGCTCAGCAGGTCCTTTATGACCTTTTCATTGGCCATATTCTTCGGGTGCGTGGGAATCAGCAGGTAAGTGAAGCTGGAGATGGGATAGGCGTCGGGGCCCGGAGCGTCGGTGATGGAGACGCGGTAGTCGGCGGGCACCTTGGCCGTGGCCGCAGCGGCCGTCACACCGTCGATCGAGGCCTTGACGTATTTTCCGCTCGCGTTCTGCACCAAGCCGAAGTTAATGTGGTTTTGCAGAGCATAGATCAGCTCGACATAGCCGATGGAGCCGGGCAACTGGCGCACATAACCGGCTACGCCTTCATTGCCCTTGCCGCCTACGCCGGTCGGCCAATTGACCGAGGTGCCCTTGCCGGGTCCATCGGCCCACTCTTTGCTGATTTTGCTGAGGATAGTCGGTCCAGATGAACGTGGTGCCGCTTCCATCGGAGCGATGGACGACGATGATCTTCTGGTCGGGCAGATGAACGCCCGGATTGTCTTTGGCGATGCGCGGGTCGTTCCAGATCGTGATCTTGCCCAGGAAGATGTCGGCGATTACAGATCGGGCTGAATGCGAGATCGGTCGCGATACCGGGCACATTGAAGGCCGGAACGTCCGCGCCCAGCACGGTGGGAATGTGAATCAGCTTGACACCGCACGAAGCCAGCAATTCGTCGGTCATGGGCATGTCGGAAGCGCCGAAGTCGACGGTCCCCGAGCACACCTGCTTGATTCCGCCGCCGGAGCCGATGGATTGATAGTTGATCTGGACGCCGGGATGCGCGGCGCTGTACTCAGTGAACCACTTGGAGTAGATGGGATACGGGAAGGTGGCGCCCGCAGCCGTGATCTTTTGCGCCTGAGCCGTGCTCAAACCCAAAACAAGAAATAAAACAGCAAGTAACGTTTTTTTCATGGTTCTCTCCCGTGCAGTTTGGCTGTTGGAGCTAATTGTCTACCTGGAATGTTACGGGGAGTTGAAAAAACGGGGTCATGCTCGAGGAAACATGGAGAAACACCGGGGAAAGACTAGTGCGCTATCTGGGTGTGAGCGAAAGGGTTCGTCGTGGAAAAGAGGTAACGCGAAGGGGAGGACAACCAGAGCTGGTGCATAAAGACTTCGCGCCTATGTAATCTATTGATTCTGTTGAAGCGTTGGGTCTACAAAACCATTGAAGCAAGCAGTTCTAATCTAGGACGTGGCTGCAGGAGCTTGCTCGGCCGTCTGAGGCAGGACCTGTGCCGACGGCGCCAAGGGCAGCGTGAAGTGAAATTGTGCGCCCTTGCCGAGTTCGCTTTCAGCCCAGACGCGGCCACCGTGGGCCTGCACGATGTGCTTGACAATGGCGAGGCCTAGACCTGTGCCGCCGGACTCGCGGGAGCGGGCCTTATCGACACGGTAAAAGCGCTCGAAGATGCGTTCGAGATGCTCGGAGGCGATGCCGGGGCCGAAGTCCTGAATGGTGAACTGAACCTCAGAGGCCAGCAGGCGCGCGCCGGCGCGGATGCGCTTGCCGGATTGGGCGTACTTAAGGGCGTTCTCCATGAGATTGCCGAAGACCTGATGCATGGCATCTGGATCGGCCATGACGAGAGCGTCGGGCGCGCCAGCGAACTGGAGCTTGACTCCAGAGTCGACGACGATGCCACCAATCGAGTCGATCGCATCCCGGAGCAGGACGCTGGCGCGGACCGGCTGCAACGAGAGCTTATAGTCGGGGCTTTCAACACTGGCGAGGGCAAGAAGATCCTCGGTGAGGCGATTCATGCGGCTGGTGTTCTTAAGGATGACGCCGAGGAATTCGAGCGTGGTTTCCGGGCTGGGGTTGGGGTCTTCGATGAGGGTTTCCACGTAGCCCTGGATGGAAGTAAGCGGCGTGCGCAATTCGTGGCTGACGTTGGCGACGAACTCGCGGCGGGTTTTTTGCGCAGCCTCGATGCCGGTAACATCGTGGAGGACGGCGAGCGCGCCGCCGGAGGGCAAGGGCGCGGCGTTGATCTCAAAGACGCGGCCCGGAGCAAGCAGGCTGGCGCGGCCAACGCAAAGCTCGCGGCGTTCGAGAGCCCCGCGAACGCAGGCCAGCAGTTCAGGATCGCGGACGGAGTGGACCAGCGGGCGGCCGGACACAAGCTGGGATCCGGCGATGCGCTGCATGACGGCGTTGGACCAGCGGACAACCCCTTCCGGAGTGATGGCCACGACCGCCTCCTGCATGGAATCGAGCATGACGGCCAGCTCGTGGCGGCTGCTTTCGAGTTCGGCAAAGTCCTTGCCGAGCCGTTCGGCGGTTTGATTGAGGGCGGCTTCCATGGCGGAGAGCTCATCGTTGCCGGCTGCGTCAAGGCGTGCGGCCAGGTCGCCGTCGGCGATGCGGCGGGCGAAAGCCACGACGCGCTGGAGACGGGCGGAGATGCCGCCCGCAATCCAGGCGGCCAGAGGCAGAGCAACGGCAAGGGCGATGAGCCCGACCAAAAGGCTCGCGTGCCGAGCACGTGCAGCATGCCTTCCGCCGTGTGTTCCACAAAGCGGTGAAAGACGATCTCCATCACCAGGGTGTGGAAGACGAGGAGGAGAACAAAAAGCCCGAGCAGCTTGGAAAAGACTTTGGGGGTCATGGAAAGACCTGGCTCTTCAGCTTTTAGCCCTCAGCTTTCAGTCTGCGTTCGCCGCGATACTGCCCAGGTTATCCTCGCCGAGGCTCGACCCGAGTGCGGCCTGGCTAGAAGCTAGAGGCAAGAAGCTTGCGATCAGCTTCTTTTGGGCAGTTCGAAGCGATAGCCGGCGCCGCGCACGGTTTTCAGGTAGCGCGGATTTTCCGGATCGATCTCGATTTTCTCACGGATGCGGCGCACATAGACATCGACGGAGCGGGGCGTGACAAAGCGCGCATCGCCCCAAACGGCGTCGAGCAGGTGGTCGCGGCTGAAGACGCGGCCGGGATGGCGCGCGAGGTAGTCGAGCAGGCGGAACTCGGTGGCAGTGGTCGTGGTGAGCTCGCCGCGGACCTTCAACTGCATGGCTCCGGCGTCAATGATGATCTCTTCAAAACTGATGATGGAGGGCGATGTTGGCCGTTCGAAGCGGCGCAGGACGGCCTTGACGCGGGCCACCAGCTCACGTGTTGAAAATGGCTTGGTGATGTAGTCGTCGGCGCCCAGTTCGAGACCGAGGACGCGGTCGTTTTCGCCGGCGCGGGCGGTCAGGAAGATGATGGGAACGGTGGAAAGCCCGGAGTGATTGCGGAGGCGCCGGCAAACGTCGAGACCGTCGCCGCCGGGGACCATGATGTCGAGGAGAAACAGAGCGGGCGGCTTGCGCTCGGCATCGGGAATGAGGTTGGTGGGGGTGTGAAACAGGCGCGCCTCAAAGCCCGCCGCTTCAAGGTGATGCTGCACCAGCCTGGCAATATCGGTGTCGTCTTCCAGTACAAATACGGATTGGCTCAAACGGTCAGTCCTCGCCCCGCGGTCGATTGCAGCTACTTGGGATGACTGGAACCGCAGGGAACCAATAACAGAGTAATTCAGTCAGGCAAACAGATTGCAAACGTTTGATGAATTTGGCGGGGCGCCATGGCTTCGGCATCAAGGGACCCGTACACGCACTGCCAACGTGTGCTTCCTAGCGCATGTTTGCCATGGTGGCCTGTAAGTGCTTGAAGGCATTGGAGCGATTTTTGAAGTTGGTCACTACATGAGGCATGGTTGGTTC
>CAWCXX010000110.1:0-31538 GCA_963799445.1 uncultured Acidobacteriaceae bacterium
AGCCGAATCGATACGTGGACGAGGCTGAGCGCGGCGGGCGTGACGCCGGGAATGCGGCTGGCCTGGCCGATGGTGATGGGGCGGACGCGCTCCAGCGTCTCGCGCATCTCGCGCGAGAGGCCGCTGATGGCGCCGTACTCGATCCAGTCGGGGATGGCGACGGCTTCGGCGGCCTTGAGCTTTGCGATGGACTTCTTTTGCTGCTCCAGGTAGCCGGCGAATTTGATTTCGGTTTCGACGGCGCGGGCCTCGTTGCGGAGGGCGCTGCGGAGGATGGAGAGATCGACGGGGCTTCTACGGAGTTCGCGCCGGCGCTACGGGACGGCGCGGAGCTTGCGGAATCGCTCCCCCAGGACTTCGCTCCGCTCCGTCCTGGGCTATTTTCGTTGCCTCCCTCCGGGAGGCATTCCGTGCGGCGAATTCCGCGAGCAGCGGGTCGCGGGCCAGATCGTCGCGCAGGGCGGAGAGCAGCGGCTCGATGGTGACTTCAGGGCGCTTGAGGAGTTGCGCCCAGGTGAGGCCGGCGGTTGCGGGCTGTTCGCCCAGGCCGGCGCGCTCCAGCTTTTCCGAGTCGACTTTGCCGGTGGTGAGCAGGCTGGCGAGCGCGGCCATGCGGGCCTGCTTTTGCTCGTACTCGGCCCAGGCTTCATCGTTGATGAGGCCGAGGCGGCGGCCGTACGGGGTGAGGCGGCGGTCGGCGTTGTCGATGCGCAGATGCAGGCGAAACTCGGCGCGCGAAGTGAACATGCGGTAAGGCTCGTTGGTGCCCTTCGAGATGAGGTCGTCGATGAGGATGCCGGTGTAGCCTTCGCTGCGGTCCATGGTGAAGGGCGGCTGGCCCTTGAGCCACAGCGCGGCGTTGATGCCGGCCATGATGCCCTGGCAGGCGGCTTCTTCGTAGCCGCTGGTTCCGTTGATCTGGCCGGCGAGGTAGAGGCCCTCCATGCACTTGACGCGGAGGGTGCGGTCGAGCTCGGTGGCGTCGACCGAGTCGTACTCGATGGCGTAGCCGGGGCGCAGCATCTCGGCCTGGTCGAGGCCGGGGATGGAGTGCACGATCTGCCACTGCACTTCCATGGGCAGCGAGGTGGACATGCCGTTGACGTAGACCTCGTGGGTGTTGAGGCCCTCGGGCTCGAGGAAGAACTGGTGCTGCGTCTTGTCGGGGAATTTGACGATTTTGTCTTCGATGGAGGGGCAATAGCGCGGGCCGATGCCCTCGATGCGGCCGGAATACATGGCCGAGCGGTGGACGTTCTCGCGGATGAGGCGCAGGGTCTCCGGCGTGGTGAAGGCGATGTGGCAACTGACCTGCGGCTGGACGATTTTCTTGGTGCGGAAGCTGAAGGGAGTGGGATCGGCGTCGCCGGGCTGCTCTTCGAAGGCCTTCCAATCGATCGTCCGGCCATCGAGGCGTGGAGGCGTGCCTGTCTTGAGTCTGCAGGTGCGAAGTCCGAGAGCGCGGAGTGCTTCGCCGAGGAGGACGCTGGCGGGCTCGCCCGAGCGGCCGGCGGGGTAGCGCTCTTCGCCGCAGTGGATGAGGCCGTTGAGGAAGGTTCCGGTGGTGATGATGGTGGCGCCGGCCATGAGGCGGCGGCCGTCGCGGAGCTTGAGGCCGAGGACGCGGCGATGGGGGCGGACCGGGCGGGGTGGTTCCGGTGGATTGGCGGAGATGGTCTCCCGGGTCCCCAAATGCGAGGGACCCGGGGCGGGGGTCGTGCTATCCCAGGTCTCAAAATCGAGACCTGGGGCACCCAGGCCGGTTTCCTGATCCCTGATCCCTGATCCCTGATCCCTGTCTTCTATCACCAGGTCGACGACTTCGGCCTGGCGGATGTGGAGGCCGGGCTGGGATTCGAGGACCTCGCGCATCCTGACGCGGTAGAGCTGCTTGTCGCACTGGGCGCGGGGGCTCCAGACGGCCGGGCCGCGGGAGGAGTTGAGCAGGCGGAACTGGATGCCGACGGCGTCGGCGACCTCGCCCATGATGCCGCCGAGAGCGTCGACCTCGCGGACGAGATGGCCCTTGGCCACGCCGCCAATGGCGGGGTTGCAGCTCATCTGGGCGATGAGGTCGAGGTTCATGGTGATGAGCGCGGTTTTCAGGCCCATGCGCGCCGCGGCCATGGCGGCCTCGCAGCCCGCGTGGCCCGCGCCTACCACGGCTACATCGTATTGTTCGGTAAATGTCATCCCAAGTCTATTCTACGGATTGGCCGCCATGCGGCGCGTTGACGCGAGCCGGGGCTGCGCGGGTACGGGAATTCACTTGACAGTTTGAGGCGCGTTCGGTGGAATAGGCTTACTTCCCGTGGCCAGGTTCCCCCTCGCGGGCGTGCAGGCTTTCGCGGAAAGAAACCCGGAACGGAAAGAGGAAGACCATGCGCAAGCTCTTGACTCAGAGTGCCGTTGCCGTGCTGCTGTTTGCAGGCGTCGCCGCGGGCAATCCGCCCAACCCGCCGAGTGGCGCAGCCGCCCCGAAGCTCGCCGCAGACGTCCCCTGCCGCGCAGGGCGACCAGTCAGTCTTGCAGCCATACACTTCTGCCGAAGGCCGCTTCAGCCGTGACATTTCCCGGTGGCGCCCCCAAGCTGGACACGGAGACGGTCAATATGAAGGGCGGCGGCTACGACTACCCTTTACGAGTTCTGGACAGAACCTGAGAACAGCAACCTCTCCTATATGGTGATGTACAACGACTACTCAGCGGACTACGCGAACGGCGATCCGCAGATCCGTGCTGGCCACAACCCGCGACGGCGCCGTGAGCGGCAAGACGCTGCTGTCGGACATGGCGATCAGCCTGAACGGGGTTCCGGGACGCGAGTTTACGGCCAAGGACGATACCTGGAACTACACGCTGCGGCAGTTCCTGCAGGGGAAACGCCTGTATCAACTGATCGTTGTCTCCACCGCTGCCCATCCCGCCACCCAGACTTCGGCGTTCATGGACTCATTCAAGATCAACTGAGCGTGTCAGCAGGAGCGGTGCTTGGCCAGGGTGGAGACCGGCTGCCTCTGGCCGTGGGAACAGTCTCCAGCTTAAAGCCTCCCATAGCGGTGAATGTGCGTCTAAAGCTGCAGAGGGCACAGCAGACCGGTGCGGGCCGCTGATGCGATGCGCGAGAATCGAAGGGGGGACCAGGGTGCGAATGCGAAGCTGGATCGCGGCCGTTGCCGTCGCGGCGTGCGTCATTGCGGCCGCAGCGCAGGACAAGGACAGCTTTACGCCGATGCCGCTCGATGCCGGCTTCGGGCGCATGGATCTTTCCGACCCAGCGATTCCGCCGGAGCAGATCATCAAGCAATTCTCCGCCAAGGAAACCGAATTCCAGGAGGCGCTGAACCACTACACCTATCGCCGCGTGGCCCGCGTGCAAACGCTGGACGACGACAACAAGGTGGATGGCGAGTGGTACGAGGTGGACGACGTGATCTTCGACCCCGGCGGCGCGCGCACGGAGAAGGTAGTCTACGCGCCGGCGAACACCTTGACGCGCGGTGATGATGTCGCCCTCCGATCTGCAGGACATCCAGCACGGCTATCCGTTTGTGCTGACCACCGCGGATGTTCCCGAATACGACATCAAATACGTGGGCCGGCAGAAGGTGGATGAGGTGGATTGCTACGTCTTCGACGTGAGCCCCAAGACGATCGAGAAGGGCAAGCGTTACCTGGACGGCCGCATCTGGGTGGACGCGACCGACCTGCAGATTGTGGTGACGAACGGCCGCATGGTGCCCGACGACACGCAAGCAAGGACCAGGAGGACCTGCACCCGCCCTTCATGACGTGGCGGCAGCAGATCGACGGCCACTACTGGTTCCCCGTTTATACCAAGGGCGAGGGGATTCTGCACTTCTCCGGCGGCTACGGGTACATGGCGCAGGACGTGCACATCCGCGACACCGTGAAATACACCGACTACAAGCGCTTCGGCACGACCACCAAGGTCTTTTACGGCGGACAGGACATCACGAACAACGGCCAGCAACCGGGCCAGCAGCCCAATACGCCGCCCAAGCAGAAGTAAATACAGGCCTTGCTTCTCCGGCTCGACAGCCGTCGCGTTGGTTTTAACGTTATTGCAACGTGGCGCGTGGCCGCGGATGATCTACTGAGATTCAAAAGGGGCATTTCCTCATCTGTGCCCGCTCCCGCAGACATGCGCAGACTACTCGAAACCGCAGCACTGAATTTATGTGCCATCGCCGTGTGGCGGGGCGCGCCGCTCCTGGCTGCACACGAGCCGGCGCCGGCTCCTTCACCGGAGACGGCTTCACTTCAAATAGGCGTGCACAAGATCAATCAGATCCTCGGCGAGCTCCGGCGCAATCTGCTCCTTCGCGCCGTCGACCAGGTGAAAACGGACGTGCGTTTCGAGCACCTCAGCCATCAACCCGTTCACGCCGCCACGCACCGCCGCCAGCAGCATCAACTGCCCGCCGCAGTCCTCATCGGCGGTCAACGAGCGCTCCACCGCATCGAGCTGGCCGCGAACTTTTCTCAATCTTTGCAGCAGTTTCAGTTTTTCCCGGTCCTGATACGACACAGCACCATACCTCCGCTTGACGGTACCCATCCCCGGTATAGTATAAGCCGAGTGGGGGTATAGTCTCACTTCTTTTTATTCAATGCTTGTATGCCGCTCCAATTCGTTGCTTGCTGCGCTGCTCAGTCTGGCTTGTCTCTTTGTCCTTAGCTCTGCCCTCGCCGCCCAGGCGCCCGGCGGGGCGCCGAGCACCACGGCGAACCAGCCGGCTCAGGCAGATTCCGGCTCAAGCGATCCCGAAACGCTTTTCCCGCATACTGAGACCGGACGCTATTGGATTTCAGGCCAGGCAAACGTGATTTTGCAGGGTCATCCGGCATTCCGCGCAGAATACAGTGGGCCGCACAGCCTGACCAACTGGGCACAGACCTCAACCACGCACGTGCTGACGCTTTACACCGGCTACCAGCTCACGCACACGACGGAAGTACTTGCCGACCTGGAAGATGCGACGGGCAGCGGCATCGGGAATGCCAACGGCCTGGCCGGCTACTCGAACATGGATTCGGTGCATCTGGCCGAGGGGCTGCCGCTTTCCAAGGGCCCCTATTTGGCGCGCCTCATGCTGCGCCAGATCATTCCGCTGACGAAGCAGCGCGTTGAAGCTGACCGGGACGAGCTTCATCTGGCAACAAGCCTTCCCGCGCGGCGCATCGAATTCCGCCTCGGCAAGTTCGACCTGGTAGATTTCTTCGATGTGAATACCTATGGCTCCGACAGTCACTTGCAATTCCTCAACACGACGGCAGACTCGAACGGCGCCTACGACTACGCCGCGGACACGCGCGGCTACACCGACGGCGCGATTGTGGAGTACGACGATCACTGGTGGTCTGCGCGTTTTGCCGAAGCGCTGATGCCAAAGATGGCCAACGACCAGTACCTCGACGCCGACATTGCGCGGGCGCGGTCAGAGAACCTGGAGTTCGAGGCGCGCGGAAACCGTATCGCGCATCGGCCGGGGGTGGTGCGGCTGCTTGCCTATATGAACCACGCCGACATGGGGAACTATGAAGAAGCGAACGCGGAGTTCCTTGATCACAAGACCGCTACGCCGGACATCATTGCGACCCGCGAGCAGGGCCGTCACAAGTATGGTTTCGGCCTGAACTTCGAGCAGACGATCACGCAGCAGGTGAGTGTGTTCGGCCGCCTGGGCTGGAGCGACGGCCACAACGAGTCGTTCGCATTTACCGAGGACGACCGTACGGCGGAATTCGGTGGCTTTGCCATGGGCCATTCCTGGCGCCGCCCGAGGGACCGCGCCGGCGCGGCTTTTGTGGTTAATGGCATTGTGGCCGCGCATCAGCAGTATCTTGCCATGGGCGGGCTCGGCTTTTTGCTGGGCGACGGCGGGCTGACCTACGGCCAGGAGAAAATCGTAGAGGGCTTCTACACAGCGCACCTGTGGCGCGGCTTCTCCGTCTCCTACGACTTTCAGCACGTGAACAATCCTGGCTATAACCAGGCTCGCGGCCCTGTGGCGATTTCCGCGTTTCGCTTCCACACCGAGTTTTGATACGGGGATCAGGGATCAGGGGTCAGCGAAGTGCTGCTGAAACTCGGCGATCCTCGCTGCCAGCGCCCATGAGGACGAGCGAGCGCTGCGCAAATGGCGAATAGACAAGAAGCGTGGTACACGCGAGCGCGAGCCCGAAGTTGATGTGGTGCAGAAGCAAAAAGGGCGAGAGCGACCACAGCACATCGAAGACAAACAGAACCAGCCAAAGCCTGAGGAATTTTTCGCGGAATCGCGGTGCGTGGAAGAGCCCGGCGCAGAGAACGAAGGCGCGCGCGGGAATGAAGATGGCGGCCGTGAGGATGAGGACATGAAAGACGGCGGTTGCCCGTGGCAGCGGCGAAAGGAGATCTTGAATCTCCGCCAGATTAGCCAGCGCACCGACATAAAAGCCCAGGTACATCAACTGGAACAGGACGAAGAGCGTTTGCACGACCGGATACGGGGTCCTGGGCAGATCCTCAGGAGTGGCCAGGATCTGGATGCGCGGCTTGCTTTCAGGCTCCGCTGCGGCTGAGGTTTGCTGAGTCGATGCAGCGGTTTCGGATTCGGCGGCCGCGGGCGAGGGAACTTCGCCGGAAGCGATGCGGGCAGGGATCGGTTCGGGGGAGATCCTCTCTACCGGGGCCACGAAGCGATAGCCGCGGCGGGCGAGGGTCTCAACGAAGCGGGGGCTGGCGGCGGTGTCGCCGAGGGCTTCGCGGATGCGATTGACCGCCGAGTTCACGCCGTGCTCGTAATCGACAAAGGTTCCGTCGGGCCAGAGCTCGCGGGAGATTTCCTCGCGCGTAAGCAGCTCGCCGGGCCGAGCGAGGAGCATGAGGAGCACCTGGAAGGGCTGCGTGTTCAGCTTGACGCGCATTCCCTGCTTGCGCAGCTCTCCCGTGGCGGCGTCCGCTTCAAAGGTTCCAAAGCGATAGCGCGGTGATGGGCGAGAGCCGATGATGTTTTCCGCCATGTCTTTGATTAAGTTTAGCCGATGGAGAACTCGAACCGAGCCTGCCCTCCCAAGATACAACTTCCCGGAAGTTCAACGCCTGGAACGTTTTGCACGGTGAGAATCAATCACCGACAGATGAGATTTCGTGCATTGCCTTCGAAAGCGTCGCAGCGTAAGGTTCGGAGCATGCAGCACGACCAATCTTCACATTCGCGAAGGTATTGGGTTGCCGGCGGGTTGCTGATGTTTCTGGCCGCTTCCATTTTGGCAGCGGAAGAGCCTACGCCTGCGGCGACCGCGGCTTTCAACTCGTATGTGAGCAAAGTTGAGGCGCGCCTGGCCGGGCAGCACAGATCGGAGGGAGGATTTCTGGCTGCGGAGGATTTCACGCGCCTGCAACGGGGCGAGTTAATCATTGAGCAGCTGACGCCGGCCACGGGTGCGGAGTTGCCGGGAGCCCTGCTGCATGACTGGCGCGGCACGGCGTTTGTGCCTGGGGCCACAGCCGCCGACTTTGAGCGGGTGATGAGGGACTTCAACGCCTATCCGCAACGATATGCGCCGGAGGTGCTCACGGCCAAAGTGCTGGCGCAACAGGGCGACCAATATCAGGTGACGATGCGGGTCGAGCAGAAGCACGTCCTGACGGTAGTGCTGGATACGGCGTACGACGTCACCTTTGGAATACTGGATGCGCAGCGCGGATACAGCATATCGCGTAGCACAAAGATTGCGGAGATTGACTCGCCTGGCACCGCCCACGAGCGGGCGTTCGGCCCCGGCGAGGAGCACGGCTTTATGTGGCGGCTGAACACCTACTGGAGCTACGAGGAGCGGGACGGCGGACTCGAAATCCAGATCGAGTTGGTTTCGCTGAGCCGTTCGATACCCACAGGCCTGGGCTGGCTGATGGGGCCGTTTATTGAAAGCATTCCACGCGAATCGCTGGAGTTTAC
This sequence comes from uncultured Acidobacteriaceae bacterium, assembly GCA_963799445.1. Taxonomy (GTDB): domain Bacteria; phylum Acidobacteriota; class Terriglobia; order Terriglobales; family Acidobacteriaceae; genus Telmatobacter. Next base: position 7,968 of record CAWCXX010000110.1, read on the forward strand.
GCTGAACGCTACATGCAAAGCGCTGAAGAAATACGGCATTTCTCGGATTTCTGTGGAGTCACCAGTTGGCGTGCAATGTGGATTTTTCTTGAGGAAAAATCCACGAGGCAGTGGTGGCTTTGCTCTATACCAACCCGAGAAATTCAAAAGCGGCGCGGCAACTGCTGGCGGAAGGAACCGTCCAAAAACAAAAAGAGGAAACCAGGATGAATACGCAATCGGTAGTACTCGAGAATGAGACAGCATTTCAGAGCGCACGGCGCGTGAATGAGGCGCTGACGGCGCGGTTGGAGAAGCGGGCTTTACTGTGGATGGCCAGGCGCGCGCCGGCGTGGGTGAGCTCGGACCAACTGACGGTCCTCGGACTGGCCGCGCAAGTTGGAGCCGGCGTTTGCTACGCCCTGGCGCGTTACGACCGCAGGGCTCTGCTGTTGGCGATCGTGTGCCTGGCGCTCAACTGGCTGGGCGATAGCCTGGACGGCACGCTGGCCCGCGTGCGTGGGCACGAGCGCCCGCGCTACGGGTTCTACGTGGATCATGTGGTGGATATTCTGGGATCGGTGGCGCTGATGTGCGGGCTCGGCTGCTCCGGACTGTTGCACTGGCAAATAGCGATCGCGATGCTGATCGCGTTTCTGATCCTGTCGAGCGAGAGCTATCTTGCCACGTATACGCTCAAGTGCTTCAAGCTTTCGCAAGGCATCTTCGGCCCCACGGAGATTCGCATTCTGCTCATTGCCGGCAACCTGGCGGCGCTGCGCAATCCGTACGCGAAGCTGTTCGGCCACAGGATGCTACTGTTCGATCTGGGAGGAGCCATTGCGACGCTGGGCATGGCGGCAATGGCGCTGACAGTGACCGTGCGCCACACCGCGCAACTCTACCGGCAGGAGCCGTTGCCGTAAACGCGCGTATGGGTACGCCGGAGAGGCACGCCAACGAAAAGTCGTGATCCTCCCGCTGCATTCCTAATGGAATGCATCAGGAAGCTGAAGCTTGCTCAACTTCGGCCGGCTGATTCGCGCTGATCGGTATGGGCTTGCGATCACTGATCCGGGGCGGATCGGACACTCTGGATGGAGTCATTCCGTTTTCACATTCAACTGCCGCCGCAAGGAGAGAGCTTTCCAGGGCAGTGTCATCCCAGCGGTGAAGAACGCTGTTGACGAGAAGCCTGAGGTCGGAAAGGAAGGTGGCCTGGGCCATGTATTCGATATCCAGTTGGCGCTTGGTGGGCAGCACCACCGCGTGATAGTAAGCATCCAAATAATCCTTCGGGACGCGGGCGAGGGCTCCCTCCTCGCACGCGAAAACGATCGTGGCCAACCCGGTGACTCCCGGGCGGCATGGAGGATCGGAAACAATATGTTCCGGCAGTTTGGGGCGGGGACCTACTAAGCTCATGTGTCCGAGCAATACGTTCGCAAGCTGCGGCAGCTCATCGAGCTTCCACCGGCGCAGAAAAGGACCAACCGGAGTGAATTGCTGATTGTCCGACGTGGTGACGGGATGATGTGCCCGATCGGCAACATGGATCATGGTGCGGAATTTGAGTATGGTGAAGGGCTGACCATGACGGCCCACGCGTTTCTGCCGGAACAGTACCGGCCCGGACGAGGTGACGCGCACGGCCACGGCGATCGCCAAAATGAGGGGAACCAGCACGGGCAGCGCCACAAGAACACACGCGCAATCAAAGAACCGTTTGAGCGCTGAGCCCGACCAGGGACTCAATCGTTTCCAGCCCGCATGCAACTCCAGCGCAGCCGCGATCTTCATTTCTTCTTGGAGCGCGGAAAGGTGAATTTCGCCCAGCAGCGGTTCCTGAGCCTGCTCTCCGAATCGATTCATTTCTTCGTAAACGGCTTGCGGAGGAGAAGAAGATGAATCTGCAGAATGATAGACTAGCGGCTCAGTGCTCAAGCTGGTCCTCCTATGCGGTAACAGCGGTCGATATTGCAGCAGGCTGGAGACTTGCAAAAGAAAGTTGTCTGCCCACGTGCAATTTGACGATACGGCTCACCGTCGTCCTTTCAATCGGCGCGGTGTCTTGACGAAGGCGGTGTCCTTCGTTACAGTTCGACAATCGTAGCGTTCACACAGGATTCGGCCCAGAGCGCAACGATCAAAGCAAAGGAGCAAGCTATGCGACAACTATAGCAAAAATCTCTTGAAATTACGTGACACATTGCATCTCTTCTCACATCAAGTCTTGTGTTGGAGGTCGCATTTGGTACTGTGGTCTACTTCGTACCGAAATGGGCGATACGGAGCGGCTACAGAACGGTTTGGCAAAGTAGGAACAGAGTATGAAATCGAGCGCGCAAACATGACTTTGGTCATTTGGTTGTTAACCAATAAATTAAGCCCTCTTACAGACACGCCCTTTTATAGTCTTGATAGCCCCCATCTAAAGGAAATTTCAGAATTTCAGAGCTACCCTATGTTGCGAAACAGCCATTCCTTAATGGTTGAAACTGTGGGAGATCCGCAATCCAGGGCTGAAGCATATTGCGGCCGTGCTAGACTCGTGGCATATGCAATCTGCACAGCGCGGAAGGAGCGACCGGGGCCGCAAGAGTTGTCTTGCCTGCTTTCGACCTGGAGGCATCGTTTCCATCGTTCGGCGATTCAGCTTCCTCGTTCTGGCCGGCTCGTTTACCAGCGTGCTCTCGGCGCAAAGTCCGACCACTCTAGACTGTTCCGACCCTGTGCTTGCGAGTACCCCGGCGTGTTCCAGTCAAACGCCGCAATTGCAGCCCGTAACGCCGGAGGCAGACCGTGTCCCATCAGGGAGCGTTCCGGCCAATTATTCGGATGTTGAACAGTTGTCACACCAGGCTACCGCAAATCCTGTGCCGCTCCCGCCCGAGGCGGCGACCGAGTTCCAGAGGTTTGTATCCTCTACGACAGGCCAAACTCTACCGATCTTTGGGGCGGATCTGTTTCGCAGCGTGCCGTCCACATTTGCGCCTCTGGAAATGACTCCAGTCCCAGCCGATTACGTCATCGGACCGGGCGACGAGCTGCGCATCCGCATCTGGGGGCAGGTGAACCTGGCGGCCAATGAGCGCGTAGACCGCTCGGGCGAGATCTATCTGCCGCAAGTGGGCCCAGTGCATGTTGCGGGTCTGCCCTTTTCCGCGCTCGATACGCATTTGAGCGAAGCCGTAGGCCGCGTCTACCGCAACTTCAATCTCACCGTGGATGTTGGGCAGATCCGCGCCATCCAGGTTTATGTGGCCGGAGAGGCGCGGCGGCCGGGCGTTTACACGGTCAGCTCGCTAAGCACATTGGTGGACGCGCTGTTCGCGAGCGGCGGGCCCGCGGTCGAAGGCTCGATGCGCTCCATCGAGCTGCGCCGAGGCGGAGCGGTGGTGACCCGCTTCGACCTCTACGATCTTCTCATCCGGGGAGACAAGTCCAAGGACGCCAAACTGTTGCCCGGCGATGTTATTTTCATTCTCCCGGTGGGCCCCCAGGCTGCTCTGTTTGGCAGCGTGCGCAATCCGGCCATCTACGAGCTTCAGCCGCAGGAGCTGCTGTCTGGCTTGCTGGCCGATGGCGGGGGTGTTTCTTCGGTCGCTGCCGAGGCGCGTGTCTCTATCGAGCGCATTGATGAGCATCGCGACCGGCACGCCATGGAGGTGGCGTACGATGCGGCGGGCATGGCGCTGCCGATGGCCGACGGTGACATCGTCCGTGTGTACTCGATCGTGCCCAAGTACGAGAAGACGGTCATTCTGAGGGGAAATACAGCGAATCCCGGTCGCTTCGCATGGCATTCCGGCATGCGCATTAGCGATCTGATTCCCGACAAGGAGTCGCTGATCACGCGGAATTACTGGTGGAAGCGGGCACAGCTTGGATTGCCGGTTCCGGAATTTGAGCCGGCGCCGGGCTTCACCGATATGCGCCAGGCCGCGCCGGAGATCGACTGGGATTATGCCGTCGTCGAGCGCCTCGACCCCGACACCCTGAAGAGCACTCTCATCCCGTTTGACCTGGGCAAACTTGTGCTGCAACACGACGCTTCCCAGGATTTCGATCTGCAGGCTGGAGACGCAGTCACCGTCTTTTCGCAAGCTGAAATCCAGGTACCCGTTGCAGAGCAGAACAAGCGGGTCAAGCTGGACGGCGAAATCGTGCATGCCGGCGTGTATATGGTCCAACCCGGCGAAACCTTGCGCCAGCTCGTGGAGCGCGCCGGCGGATTCACGCCGAATGCCTACCTCTTTGCCTCGGAATTCACCCGGGTGTCGACCCGCGCCATGCAGCAGGCCAGAATCGATGAGTACGTGCAGAGCCTGAGCGTGAGAATCCAGCGGAATAATTTGGTGGCGGCGTCCGAGGTGAGCGCGGTGGGGAGCAGCGGCGGCGCGATGAGGAGCAGTGAACAAGATGTTCTTGCCAGCCTGCGGCAAATTCGCGCCACCGGCCGGATTGTGTTGCCTTTGCGGCCAGACAGCACTGGCCTCGGCAGCCTCCCGAATATCGCCTTGGAAGACGGCGACCGCTTTGTTGTTCCGTCCGTTCCAGCCGCGGTTAATGTGGTCGGCGCGGTCAACGATCAGAACTCCTTCCTGTTCAAGCCGGGCTCGCGTGTAGGAGCGTATTTGCGGCTGGCAGGGGGCCCGAGCAAGGATGCCGACCGCCGGCGCGAATTCATCATCCGCGCCGACGGAGAGGTGGTGAGCCGCGAAATGAGCAACGGACCGTGGGGGAGCGAGTTCAACGACCTGCACATCTATCCGGGCGATACCATGGTGGTTCCAGAGAAACTCCCGAAGGCGTCTGCGCTCTATGGCGTGATGAACTGGTCACAGATGTTCTCTCAATTCGCGCTCGGCGCCGCTGCGTTGGACGTGGTTCATTGACAAGTCTCAGGGTGCGCCTCCTGTAGAATGCGGATGAGTTCGCGAGACCGATCTATCCTCCGGAAGAAACCAATGATGACTGATAATCCAGTTTCGGATCGGAATGAGCAGGTTGAGCCTGCTCCCGCTTCTCCCGCTGCGCAGCAGATCGCGGAAGGGGAAGAAGACGAAATCTCGCTGCTCGATCTTCTCATCGTGCTGGCCGAGCGAAAGCGCACCATCTTCTGGGTGACGGCGGGATTTGCGATCCTCTCCATCGTCGTCGCGTTGCTTCTACCTGTACGCTACACGGCAACGGTGACGCTGCTGCCGCCGCAGCAGAACTCGTCGTTGAGCAGCCAATTGGCCTCGCAGTTTGGCGCATTGGGTCAGGTGGCCGCGTTGGCCGGCGGCGGAGGCGGCCTGCTCAAGAACCCCAACGACATGTACGTGGGAATGCTCAAAAGCCGCACTGTCGAAGATGCGATGATCCAGCACTTCGGCCTGATGCAGGAATACCGCAAACGGTACCTCTCCGATGCGCGCAAGAGGTTTGAGCATTATGCAACCGTTGACGACAGCGGCAAAGATGGTCTGATCCACATCTCGGTTGAAGATCACGATCCGCGCCGCGCTGCCGACTTGGCCAACGGCTACGTCGATCAGTTCCGCGATTTGTCGCAGCACCTCGCCATCACCGAGGCCGGGCAGCGCCGACTCTTTTTCGAGGAGCAGCTCAAGCAGGCCAATCAAAACCTCGCCGATGCCGAAGAAGCTTTGAAAGAGACAGAGCAAAGGACCGGCTTGATCGAGCTTGATAGCCAGGCGAAGCGCGCTTATCGAATCCGGCGCCGCGCTGCGCGCGCAAATCGCGGCCAAGGAAGTGCAGATTCAGGGCATGCAGACCTACGCCACCGGCCAGAACGCGCAACTGGTCGAGGCCCAGCAGGAGTTGGACGGCTTGCGGGCGCAACTGGCCAAACTGGGAGGCGGCGGCGACGATTCCGCCGCGATCATCGTACCCAAGGGCCAAATGACCGAGGCCGGAGTGGAATACGTCCGCAAGCTGCGCGACGTCAAGTACTACGAGACGATCTTCGACATTCTCGCCCGTCAGTTCGAATTGGCCAAGCTCGATGAAGCCAAGGAGGGCGCGCTCATCCAGGTCATTGATCCCGCCATTCCGCCGGACAGGCGATCATTCCCCAGGCGCGGGCTCATCGTAATCTGTGCAACCGCTGCGGGATTGTTTATCGGCTTGCTTACCGCCTTCATTCTGGCGGGACTTGATCGATTGAGAGAAGACCCTGAGGTCGCTTCAAAGCTCAGTGTTCTATACCGCGCACTAAGATTAAAAAGGCAACGGGTTGCCTGAATGATGACCTGTTTCCTCAGCGCACCTGCATTCTCGCGACTGTTTGCAGGGAAACGGTCTTATTGCAAACGCCTGCTTTCTTGGTGGCTGAATTATCTGAAAGCATCCAGTGAAAGCCTCGTTCACTTTCAGTGCAACGTCTGCAGTAAATACACTTCATTCCCACGCGAGAAGCTGCGGCGAGAAATGTGGAGCTGCCTGTATTGCGGCTCCACGGTTCGATTTCGGAGCATAATCCACGCCTTATCAATGGAGCTATTCGGAAAAAGCTTGCCGATAGCAGAGTTCCCTCATCGCCCTGACTTGGTGGGTATTGGCCTCAGCGACTGGCAGGGATACGCTGATCGCCTCGTATGCAAGCTAAACTATACGAACACGTTCTTCCATAAAGAGCCATTCCTGGACATTACGTCCACCGGGTCGGTTCCCACTGCACACTATGACTTCATCATTGCCAGTGAAGTCTTCGAACACGTCTGCCAACCAGTCTCGAGGGCGTTTGAGAACGCTCACCGGCTCCTCAAGCCGGGAGGGGTCATGATTCTTACGGTCCCCTATGTAGATGGTCAAACCCGAGAACACTTCCCGGATATATGCAAGATCTCAGTAGAGAGAGAGGGCGACGAATGGATAGCGATCGGTGAGACGCCAGACGGTCACATCAAAAAATTTGCGCGACCCATCTTTCACGGGGGTCCCGGAACAAACGTTGAATTTCGCGCATTTGGGAAGGGTGCCCTGCTACAAGATTGCAACAATGCGTCATTCGACTTAGCACGGATCCACTCAGAGGATGTAGAGAGGTTCGGAATCTACTGGGACCCGCAGCACCCGGAGGAGACGCCGCCTTGGGCACTCCTGAAAAGAGCCGGAGATTACCCCTGATACCTGCGAACTTTATGGGGCGAAATCCGGCATGAGTAGGCGATACCCGATACGCATGGGACCACCAGGAGCAAAGGAAAGCTGTTGAATTCATCGACGACAAAAAAGAAGATTCTGGCTGTGTTCGGTACGCGCCCTGAGGCTATCAAGATGGCGCCCGTCATCCGCGCCTTGCTTGACGATGGCAGGGCCGATTGCGTGACCTGCGTTACGGGACAGCACCGTCAAATGCTTGACCAGGTGCTTGAACTCTTCGGCATCGAACCCGATCACGACCTGGACATCATGATTCAGGAGCAGACTCTGGCGCAGGTTACCTGCAAGGTACTCGAGAAGCTGGATCGGATCATCGTCGAGCGGCAGCCGGACTGGATTGTGGTTCAGGGCGACACCACGTCGGCACTGGCCGCGGCGCTGGCCGCTTTCTATCGGCGCATTCGCGTCGCACATGTGGAAGCTGGGCTCCGAACCAACGACGTGTTCAATCCCTTCCCTGAGGAGGTGAACCGGCGATATATCGATTGCGTCGCGAGCATGCATTTTGCCGCCACCGAACGGAACCGCGACGTTCTCCTGCGCGAAGGAGTCTCGCCTTCCCGTATTGCGGTCACCGGTAACACCGTAATTGATGCTCTGTTGCATGTGGCCAGCAAGCCCTTCTCTATCGAAGCATCGCCGCTTTCCGTAATCCCGTTTACGAACAAGCGGATTGTTCTGGTCACGGCACATCGCCGCGAGAACTGGGGCGCGCCCTTGCGGGAGATATGTGCCGCAATCCAGCAGATCGCTGAGCGAAACCCCGATGTTCACATCGTCTACCCGGTTCATCTCAATCCCAGCATTCATGCGCCCGTTTATGAATTACTGGGCAAAGTACAGAACATCAGCCTGCTTTCCCCGCTCGACTATTTGACCTTTGTGCAGTTGGCAAAGCGCAGCTATCTGGTCTTGACCGACTCCGGCGGGATCCAGGAGGAGATGCCGAGCCTCGGGAAACCGGTGCTGGTGATGCGGACAGTTACCGAGCGCACCGAGGCATTGGAGGCGGGAACGGCCAGGCTGGTTGGCACTTCCGCGCGGGCTATCGCCGAAGGAGCCGCCGATCTCCTGGATAGTCGAGATCGGTATCAGGCGATGGTTTCCTCGAAAAACCCCTACGGTGACGGACTTGCAGGACGCCGGATCTCGGACCGGCTCCTGGCGGAATCGGAAAACGGGCATGATTAGCGCTCCACTCATAGGCTCGAAAAACTCCGATAGGCCCAGTCTTGCCGCGCGCTTCGTTCGTGCAGCGCAGCTGACAACGGTCGCAGGGGCGACCGCGCGGGTTCTCCAGGCGCTGCTTCCCTTCCTGGTTGCCAAACTGATCTCTCGTCCGGACTTCGGGGTCTTCACCATCGTTGCCTCTACGGTGGCCGTGGGCGCGGGGATCGGTGAGTTAGGTCAGACCGCCACTCTCCAGAAGTTCCTGCCTCATTATGCGATCCGCGAGCCGAAGTCTATCGGCGATGTCGTAGATACGATCTTCGCAATTGCCCTTTGCTGCCTGCTCGCGCTCGCGGCGATCCTGATTCTCAGCAGTCATCTGGTCGCGCTCAGCCTGTACGGCGATGCTTCTCTGGTCAATTACCTGCGCGTGGCAGCAGTCATCATGGCCGCGTCAGGACTCTTCAACGTCCTTTCCGGAATTCTGGCTGGATTGCAGCAGTTCGCGCGGTACTCTACTGCCCAGCTCGTGCGCAGTTGCGTCCTGCTTATCCTCGGAGTCGCCGGGGCGGCTGCCTTCAGCCTTAAAGGTGTGCTTGCGGCTCAAGTAATAGGCTCATTGGCCATGGCCTGGTTCGCCGGCCGATTGGCTTCTGGCACGCTTCACGGGATTTTCGGGACGCGCCTCATGCCGCGATTCGATCGCCGATTCCTCGGCATGGTGACGGGATTCTCACTGCCGGTGTTCCTTTCCGGAGCTTTGGTCCTTCCCGCATATTGGCTCGCTATGGCGCGCCTCTCGCATTCTTTCGGCGTGCAGGAGGTCGCTGAGTTCGGCATCGCCTTCGGAGTCATGCAGTTCGTCATCCTCATTCCCAACGTGACCAGCATGACAGCCATGAGTTTTCTGTCGGAGTCGCACGCTCGTTCCGACGCTACATTCGGGTTCCTCTCCAACCTCAATTTGCGTGTCGCATGGGGCCTCGCGCTCATCGCAGCAGTCTTTCTCGCATTTACTACACCACAGCTTCTTCATATTGCATTCGGCGGAAAGTATAGCGACATCCATTCGCTGCTCCTCTTCATGATGATGGCAGGGTTAGCAATGGCGGTCTGCGCAAGCATCGGCAGCGTGATTGCCAGCACGGGGAAAATGTGGCAGGCGCTCGTTCTGAACATGTTGTGGTTAGCTCTCTTCGCGGCCTTCGTCTTGATCCTGGTTCCACGCTTCGCGTCTCGCGGGCTGGCACTCAGTTACTTCGGCTCCTATGCCATCTTTACGATCCTGGCTTGCCTTTACGGCCGCTTCTTTTGCAACATGTCACTGAAGAAAGTTCCGGCCTTGACATTTCTGTCGGGGCTTGGCTTCGCGGCTGCGGAACTAACGCTGGAGAGACTGCCGCATTTTTCCGCCCTGATTGGATGCGTGGCCACAGTTCTGCTGTGTGGGCTCGGATGGGCGCTCGTGATGACGGAGTCGGAAAGAGCACGCGCCGAGACTAAACTTCGTTCGCTCAGGGGTGGCTGGTCCAGGCGCCGCTCGAGCCCCGCGTCCAGGAAGCGGATCCTTTACGTTTCTCACGTAGATTGGGGGTGGATCAAGCAGCGCCCGCAGCACCTTGCAGAGGAACTTGAACGATTCTTCGACGTCACTGTCGTATTTAATGGCAATTGGAGGCGAAAGGGTCTGGTCAACCAGTTCCGCGTGGGTCGCTCTTGCATCCCGCTGCCGCGCCTTCCACTGCGCGGCCGCGTTCCGCTCATCGCGATGTTCGACCTTTTAATCACACGCGCGGTTTTGCGGGTAGCGATCTGGCTTACTCGCCCCGAATACGTGTGGCTAACCTGGCCTGACCTGAACTCGTTCTTGCCGGCCAGAATCAAGGCTTCCCTCATCTACGACTGTATGGACAATGCCCTGGCATTTCCTCACGAAGGAGTAAGGGCCGCACGTCTGGAGGCTATGGAGCGCGCTCTAATCGCCAGGGCCGACGTCGTGTTTGCTTCGAGCGAGCGCTTGCGAAGTGTCCTGCAGTCTCGTTATGGACCCCTGAAGACGTATTACCTGCTGCGCAATGCCTTCAACGGAGAGTTGCTTCCCGAGAGCGGACCCCCGCAGCACAGCGCGAAAGTCTATAAAATTGGTTACTGCGGAACCATCGCGCAGTGGTGTGATTGGGGTCTTCTCGTCAAGCTTGTTGATGCGCTCCCCAGCGTCGAGGTCCATCTGATAGGCGCCCACGACCTCGGCGCATCAGTCATCCCTCACACCAGGATTATCTGGCATGGCCCAGTTGAGCACAGCAAATTGCCTGCGATCATGGGAGAGTTCGACTGCCTCATCCTGCCATTCGTCGTGACACCGCTGATCGAATCGGTCGACCCAGTTAAGTTATATGAGTACATCAACTTCGGCAAGCCGATCGTCGCCGTGTACTATGATGAGATCGCGCGATTTGCCCCATTTGTTCATTTCTATCGCACCCATGAGGAGGCGCTCGATCTGGTTGCGCGCCTTGCGACCGGCGACCTTGGGAGAAAGTACTCAGAGGCTGAACGCCAGACTTTTCTTGTCGCAAACTCGTGGACGGAGCGGGCTTTCCTTGCTGCAACTCTTGTGCAGAGAGATACGCTGAAGTAGGCAATGTGGCGAATCGCGCCAGGATGAGCATCTCCGGTCTATGACAAATCACTTTTCTGGAAGAAGGGAGTCATCGCTCCGGCGGGAAGAGGATCGGGGAGGGCCTTCATGGACGATAACATAAACACTCGCGGCTATTGGGAGCGCCGATTCTCGTCTGGGGACTGGGAAGCGAAGCGTGGGAGATGGCAGACTCAAAGTTTTGCCAGGGGCCAAATTCCATTTATTCATCTCGGTAAGAACTTCGAAGGCACTCTTTTGGATTTTGGCTGCGGCCTCGGCGATGCCATGCCGGTCTACAAAGAGAGCTATCCGAAAGCGAATCTGATCGGCATTGACATCAGTGAGTCTGCGATAGAGATATGCAAGGAGCGTTACGGTTCTTTCGCTCAATTCAGGCAGGGTGATTTCAGTTGCGTCCCGGAAGCTGACGTGATCATCGCTTCAAATGTGCTAGAACATCTGGATGGTGATCGCAGAATCGCCAGTCATCTTCTATCCAAGTGCGAACATCTCTACGTGATCACGCCTTACGAAGAAGCCGCCCCTCTTTCCCTGGAACATATTCGCACATATGACGAAAATCACTTTAGAGGTGTTGGCGAGTTTTCCTTTAAAGTGTTCCCGTGCGCCGGTTGGTCTCAATTTGGATTGAATGATCTGTGGATTCAGGTACGCTTGAAGAACCTGGCGCGCCTGGCTCTGGGAAGGCCTGTCCTATGCAGGAATCTGCAGATTATTTTCCACTTCGTCAACCCGACGCGGGGCGAAGCGAGGGATCGAGCATGAGCCAAACCGGCAAACTAACGGGAGGACGAACTATATTGGTCCGAATCCTTCTTGCCCTTGCGCTGGTGATGACCTTCCGCGCGTTCCAGTTCTTTCCTGGAATGCCCAACGTGCAAGAAGCGTGGTTCCTGCTCTGCTTTCTAGTCGTGCTCTTCGTCTACCCGTTCTGGAAGCTGCGGATGGGGCTGCGGTTTTCATGGTTCGAATCTTATCTGTTTCTGCTGATGTTTGCCGATGTGGCCCTGACTGCATGGCAGGCGCATCAGGTTTTTGGACAGCCCCTCCTTTACGGGGTCCTGAGTCAGCGGAACATGGCGCTCATTGCAATGCTGCTGATCTTTTTGAACGCATTGCGGACTGGAATGGTTGATCTGACCGACATTGAGGCCGCGCTGTTGTTTCTGGCCTGGGCCACCTTTATTCTTTATTCAGCAATGCGGCTCTTTCTGAACCCGGCGGATTTTAATGACTTCGGTGTAGGATTTGTCACTCAACCTATGGTTGGAACAGAACAAAGATTCAAATTTCAGAGCTTTTTTATTCTCTTCGGCGCATTCTATTACGCCATGCTAGGGATGCGAACTCGGCGCGCAAGATACTATCTGGCAGCGGTTGCGCTGTTTCTTGGCGCGGGGCTGGGCGTCGAGCGCGGATTTACGGTCTTTGCCCCTGCCACTTTGCTGTTTTTTCTCTACCGGCTGCGGGGCATGGGGAGGGCGTTTGTCGCCGTAGCAAAAGTTTCATGCGCTGTGATAGTCCTGACGGTGGTCGTTTACGCCATTTCCCCGGGCAAGGTTTCTACGCGGATCGGGAGCTTTTCCGATGCATTTACCGTACTGACCACCGGCAACCCATCAACGTCGGACGCCTCAGCCAACAACCGAGCCATCGAGATCCTGCGCGTGTTTCCCTATATTCAGGAGCACCCCCTCCTCGGAGCTGGAGTGATCAGTAACCAATGGCAACTTGCAAACGGGTCGGTGCTGGGTCAAAACTTCTACGCTTCCGATATTGGGATTATCGGCGTCGAATTTTCCTTCGGCATTGTTGGCCTGCTCCTTTTCTTGTACCAGTATCGATTTGCGTGGAGCGCAGCCAAGAAGCTGCCGGATTCCTATTATAGTCCGCTACTGGATGCAACCAAGGCAATCCTCCTGTATACCGTCCTTTCCTCAGTGCAGCTGAGCGACTTTGTATGGGCCGCAGAGGTCCCGCTTTTTTTCATTGTTTTGATGAGAGAGATTGCAAGGCAGAGGTCCTCTCTGCGTTTTTCCGATGCGAGAACTGGGTGAAAATGCGGCCTTCAAGAACTTGCGTTATCACAGTAAGCTACAGGGGAGCAGACGACACCGCTGTATGTGTGCGGTCGCTGCTGGCCTCCACCGTCCCGGTGGAAATCGTGGTGGTTGATACGACCCCGAACGATCCCGACTTGCCGGGTATTCTGGACTTTGCTCCTGACGTCACTTTGATTCACGCCAGCGAGAATGTGGGCTTTGGCCGGGGCAACAATTTGGGAATTGGATGGGCCCTCAAGCATACTTCCTGCGAGTTTATCTTCCTGTTGAATAATGATGCCGTCACCTATCCGGAGTCTATCGAGCGGCTGGAAGCCGGCATGTCTGTTCAGAACGGAGTCGGCATCATGGTACCTCGGATCTCCTACCTTGATAAGCCGGAATTGCTCTGGTATGGAGGAGGAGAAGTAGACTGGCGCCGGGCCAGCGCTTACACTCCCGGATTCAATCAAAGCGCCTCGGCGCCATTGGCGATGTCCGAGCGTGATGTAACCTTCGCAACCGGGTGCGCGCTCTTTCTCCGCCGTTCCGTTCTCCATCAACTGGGGGGGTTCGATCCCCGCTTCTTCATGTATGAAGAGGATGTGGAATTCTGCCTGCGGGCCCGTGAAAAGGGTATTCGGATACGGTACTTCCCATCCGCCTTCATTCTTCATCGCGCTCAAGGAAGCAACAAAGGCTCAGGTCACGCGCGGACAGACTTCTGGGCACCAGGCAATCCGCAGCTACCCTTCCTTTGCTATCACGTGATCCGAAACCGGTTGCTGAATATGGCATTGCATGCCCGGGGCAAAGACTTCTTAGTGGCAGTCTGTTTCTTTCCCCTCTTCATGATCCGGCGTGCCCTGCCCTTTCTTCGTCACGGCCGGTTCGATGCTATCGTTGGTATGCTGCGGGGTGTGGCCGGATTCTGGCTCGCGAGACGAACCCCGTCCAGCGAAGGGACCTCTGTTGCGACGAACGGGGAGACGCGAACACTTTAACTAAGAAGATAACCTGTCCCAAGGCAGTCGCTTCAGTGGAGGTTCGATACGGGCGTATCCGGGTGAGCGATACGCCCCGATCGAGAGGAGTGAATGGCAGAAGGCCCCAAAGTTGCCGTTGTGGAGTTGGTGGGAGGCCATGGCGGTATGTACCACTACGACATTGGCCTGTGCAAAGGGCTCCTTTCCGCAGGGGTGCGCGTCAGTCTCTATACCTGCAGCGAAACAAAGAACCCTGACATACTTGGCCTCAACTTCTGCCCCGTCTATAATGGGATCTTTGGAAAGAGCAGCCCCGCCCTTCGCGCATTTCGGTTCCTGACTGGCAGTCTCGCCGTGGCACTCAGCACGATTAGGCGTAAGGAGACCATCGTCCATTTTCACGTGTTTCAGGGCGGCGTGTCGGAATTCAGTCTCGTCCTTTTGATGAGGCTCTGCCTGCGGAAGATCGTCCTCACCGTCCATGATGTCGAATCACTTGCACGGCCGACGTTGTTGGGGAAAAAACCGTCGAACCGAGTTTATCGGATGGCCGAGTGTTTGATCGTGCACAACGAAACTTCGAAACATGAGTTAATTGAGCGCCTGAAACTCGACTCTGGGCGAATCAACGTGATTCCCCATGGCAACTACTTGGACGCTATTTCGGACGTGCCTTGCGCCGCCGAAGCGAAGCCTGCGCTGGCGGTCAGTGATACAAAGAAGGTGATCCTCTTTTTCGGGCAAATTAAAGAGGCGAAGGGCCTCGATCTTCTTATTGAAGCGCTGCCCAAGGTCGTTCGCGAAGTTCCCGAAACTATGCTCGTAATCGCCGGCAGGCCATCGAGGACAGATTTCTCGCAATATGATTTGCTCATCGATAAGCTGGGGCTCAGAGACTTCTGCCGCGCAGATGTCGGATATGTTCCCGATGAAAAGGTCTCACAGTACTATGCAGCGGCGGATGTGGTGGTCCTCCCCTACCGCAGAATCTATCAGAGCGGCGTGCTTCTCCTTGCTATGAGTTATGGCAAGGCCGTGGTTGTTTCGGATATTCCCGCCATGACCGAAATTGTGGCCGATGGTGAGAATGGCTATCTGTTTACTCGGGAATCAACTGAAGATCTTGCCAAGACATTGGTGCGCGCGCTTCAGGGGGACCGTGAGCGCCAGGAAATCGGAGCGCGGGCTTTGAAGTATGTTCGACATCGACACGACTGGAATCAGATCGGCGCAGAAACCCATCAAGTCTATTGGACCATGCTTTCACGGCGGCCTGAGCCGTTTCACTAACCAGATGATAACCGAGGTGACCCTTTCGGTTTTCCAGCGCGGCAAAACTCATTTGTGAATAACTCGATTTTGAGAATTGGCGAAATTCATCCGTTTAAACAATGCCGTCAATGTTTTAAGGGGATTTGGCTGCTGGACCAATTCATGAGGAGTGATTGTCTGTGAGGGATAGCGAATGAATGTCAGGTTGTGGTTAATGAAGATTGGTGCGAAACTCGTTCAAAGGGTACGCCGTTTTCGGTACAGTTTGCTGGGATATTCAAACATCGACAGTACCGCAATTCTTGAGAGCAAGCTGGTGCTTGATAAGGTCCATCCTTCGGGAATTCGCATAGGCGCCAACACGCTTGTGGGAAGTCATGCGCTGATTCTGTGCCACGAACACATCAAGCGCGATCCATCGGATGCCCGCAAGCCTTGGGTAACGGACACCTTCATCGGGCGGAATTGCTTCATCGGAGTTCGCGCAACAATTTTGCCCGGGGTCAGGATAGGAGATGAAGTTGTTGTCGGGGCTTCGACAGTCGTCACACGCGACGTTCCGTCCAACTGTGTAGTCGTTGGCAATCCCGGACGGATCGTGAAGACCGGGATCAGGATGAACGATAAGGCCATCCTGCAAGCGCCACCGAAATCATCGGACTAGGCTGACGCCACTTAGACATTCTCTTGCCTTGCGAGAATTTATCCAGTCTTTTAAAATAGGGGGACAATAATCGACGCGCTGGAGTTGAGTGTATCAATCGGATCGTGATGAATGCAAAAGGATTATGGCTTGCAGGATGTTAGCGCGCCGCAGGATGGCTGGACCGAGACCCGCCGGACTTTGCGGGCAGGAATCATCGGCGCGGGACGAATGGGGATTACCCATCTTGCCATTTTGGGCGGCCATCCGGCCGTGAAGGTTGTGGCGATTGCCGACGATTCGCCACTAATGAACCGGGTGCTTAAGAAATTCCGGCCCGATATTCGACTGTATGGCGATTTTCGTGCGATGTTTCAAGATGCCGAACTGGATATGGTGCTCATCGCCACCCCTCCTCATCTGCACGCATCCATGATCGATGCATCGCTGGACGCGGGCCTGTCGATATTTGTTGAGAAGCCTTTCACATTAGGAGCAGAAGATGCGCGGAGATTGACCGCGCGTAGCCGCGAAGTGCGCGGAACCTACCAGGTTGGCTACGTAAACCGCTTCAACGACATTTTCATGCAGGTGAAGCGGCTCATCGATGAAGGACTGCTGGGACGCCTCATCGGCTTTCGCTCAGACATGTTCGGACGAACCGTGACACGGCCATCCAGCGGGAGGGGTTGGCGCAACAGGCGCGAGACCGGCGGCGGCTGTCTCTACGAGTTCGGTTCGCACGCCATCGACCTCATGGTTTATCTCTTGGGCAAGCCTGCTCGGGTAACGGGCAGTAGCCTCACGCCGATCTATTCGAGTGGCGCCGACGATATGGTTAGGACAAATGTCGTCTATGACAGTGGGCTCATCGGGAGCATTAGCGTAAACTGGAGCGACGAGAGCTACAGGAAGCCCACCAATAAAATTGATATTCTTGGCGAGCACGGCAAGATCCTCGCTGACCAGCATGAGATGAAGCTTTACCTGAAGCGGGCGGCGCCTCCTTTTGGCGCTGGTTGGAATACGATCTACATTACAGACTGCTTTACCCCGGTCCCTTTTTATGTGCGCGGCAGCGAGTTTACCCGCCAACTCTTTCATTTTGCCGAACGGGCACAAGATCCGGCCCAGCCAAACCTTTGCGGATTCTCCGACGCAACGGTTACTCAGGAAGTAATCGACATGGTGTTAGCAGACGTTGGTATGGAGAGCTAAATGATCGAACTGGATTCGCTAATTCTCGGGGATAATCAGTTTTTTGGCATTAACCACATGTCGCAGGAAAAGGCCCAGCAACTGGCGGAACGGTTCAACGATATATCGAGCATCTTTGACGCCTACCGGACAGCGCACGGCCTTGGAATTCGCGCGTTCATGCTGAATAGCAACGACAAGGCAGGCGAAATCTGCGATTACTTTCGCGACCATCGTTCTGTATTTCCCGGACTGGTTCTATATCCATCGATCCCTTATCCTCATAAGTACGCCAATCTCGTCGCGGAACAGGGAATTATCGGGGCCGTTCAGACTGCGCTCGCCAGCCAGTCTGCCGGCGATGTTCTCGGTTTCGCGAGAAAGGGTCTTTCTCTTCTGATCGGCGATATAACCCACACGCTCATGATGCTCATCGATGTCGAGATGAGCATTTTCCGCCGCCTCGATTTCAAGGCAATTTATCTGCAGAACATTATCACCGATCTCTTGCTGGGCCTCGAATTTCGCGACGTTTTCATCGAGTATTGCACTTATGTCGAGAAGAAGTTTCACACGGTTCCAGGTTTTTTGACAATGAATGTTCCGCGGCTTGCCGCTTATCTTGAATCCTGCGGCATTGAAAATGCGGTAATCTGCGGGGCCGTCAACAAGGTTGGTTATCTCATGTCGCCGGATGTTGCCGCATATGAAGCGTATTTTCGCAGCCCGCGGAAGTATCCTATGACTGCGATGTCGATCTTTGCTTCTGGAGCGATTCCGGCGGCGGATGCCGTGCGCTACATCGGGCAACAAGGGATACGATCGATCGTCTTCGGCGCCTCTTCGCGCAGGCACATGCAGGCAACAATGGAACTAGCCGGAGAATTTAAGTGAGTTCTCGGCGCAAGGTGGCTTTGGTTGGCACTGTAGGATTGCCCCCGCGTTATGGCGGTTTTGAAACGCTCGCTCATTTTTTGGTTGTCTATCTCGGCAAAACGACGGATTTTGTTGTCTACTGTAGTGGCCCCGATTACCCCATGCATCCCACGGCGTACCTATCTGCCCAACTCAGATACATTCCCTTCCGCGCCAATGGAGTACAAAGCGTAATTTTCGATCTGGTGTCGCTTGCAGACAGTTGCTTTCGTGCAGACACCATTCTGCTGCTGGGCGTCTCAGGCGGGATTTTTGTACCGTTGACGCGGCTATTCGGTAAGCGGGTCATCCTGAACGTAGGCGGACTGGACTGGCAAAGGTCGAAATGGGGGCGATGGGCTAGCCGCTTTCTCAAGTTTTCGGAAGCTGTTGCTGCGAGATGGGCCAATGTGTTGGTGGCCGATAACGAAGGTATCGCGTCGTATTTTGCCAACGAGTACGGGAAGCCGAGTGTCTTGATTGAGTATGGCGGGGATCAGGTCAGCCTCCCTCCGGTTACTGAAGAGTGGCTAGACAGATATCCATTTTTGAATGCACCCTATGCTTTCTCTGTGGCCAGGATTCAGCCCGACAACAACATCGAAATGATTCTAGAGGCATTCGCGCAATCAGTTAACCACGTGCTGGTCATGGTCGGTAATTGGGGTAGTAGCGCCTTTGGCCGCGAACTGAAAGCCAGTTTTATCCATTACGGCAACCTACATCTGCTCGATGCGATTTACGATCCCGAAGAGCTCAACGTGCTGCGTGGTCATTGCTCTCTTTATGTTCATGGGCACTCAGCAGGCGGAACCAACCCAAGCTTGGTTGAGGCAATGCACTTGTCGCTTCCCATCGCAGCGTTCGATGTGATCTACAATAGGGCTACGACAGAACACGCCGCGCAGTACTTCAGGAATGCTTCAGAATTGGCCGCGCTGCTGAACCGCGTGGCTCCATCGGAATGGGAAAGCCAGCGCGCGACGATGAAAGCGATTGCCACCCGCCGATACCGGTGGAACCTCATCGCCGATAAATACGCTCAAGTGCTGAATCGATGACTAAACCACACTGCGCTCGCGTCCTGCTACCGTCCCGGCTGCAATGAAGTTTGCTTAACATTCTGGCCTTTTTTGAACGCGATACCGAAGCTTGACGGTGGGGTGAGCCGGCTAGATTCCAGTGTAGGGCGTCCACTGGCACAGGTTGACAGGGGAAGCGCGTTCGCCGAGACTGAAACTTCCGGAAGATTCGGAACCCTTTAACTGCCGGATGCGGGGTGCGGGTGAAATATCGTTTGCTTTTCCTGGCTGCCGTGGTGTTTTGGGCGGCGGCATGGTGCGGCACCCAGGGGCAGAACGTCAGTTCTCAGCCGCTTCCGCCTGATTCGCAACTGGATGCATCCATGGCCGAGACGGATACCCAGGGCTCGGTCTATGTGCCGCTGGACAACTGGGTCTATCCAGCGCTCGACCGGCTGCATGCGCTTGGCTATGTTGACACCGCATTTCTCGGGCTGCGGCCCTGGACCCGGATAAGCATCGCACACATGCTCGAGCGGAGCGCCGACCGCATCGAGTCCGACACGAACAATGACGAGGCACGCTCGATCTATGCGGCGCTTGTACGGGAGTTCAAGCCCGATATCGATCGCAGCATGGGCGGGGCGTCTCCGCGGGCCGAGCTTGAGAGCATCTACACACAGATGCGCGGCATCAGCGGCACGCCACTGCGCGACAGCTTTCACCTGGGCCAGACGATCGTAAACGACTATGGGCGGCCGTATGAAGGCGGATTCAACAATTACACCGGTTTCAGCGCCCGCGCCGAGGCAGGACGGTTCTCGCTCTACTTTCGCGGCGAAACTCAACACGCGCCTTCTGCGGCCGGCTATTCGGCCTCACTGGCGGCCTATCTTTCCAACACGATCGACGTCATCCCTTTCAGCTCGAACCTGGCGCAGGACACTATGCCTGAAGGTCCGATTGCGGCGGCAAACAATTTACGGGTGATGGAGGCCATGCTTTCCTATCATTTTTTGGGGCACGAGATTTCCTTCGGCAAAGATGACCACTGGCTCGGTCCGGACAAAGGCGCGTCCATGCTGTGGGGCAACAATGCCGAGAATATTTACGACTTCGAGATCGACCGGATCGAGCCGCTTGCGAATTCCGCTGACTCTCACAGCTCACCGGACCGTTCCGGTACGAGTTTTTTGTGGGCGCACTGCACGGCCACACCTTGTGCCCAACCCGCTTTATCCTGGAGGAACCAGAGTACGAGCCCAACGTCATTAACCCCGGCAACCCCTGGGTGCACATGGAGAAGATCAGCTTCAAGCCCACGCGCGATTTGGAGTTCGGTTTCGATCGCCTGACCGTCTGGGGCGGCGAGGGACACGCGCCGATTACCATGCACACTTTTCTGCACAGTTTTTTCAGCTTTCAAAACGTTGGATCGGAAAAGCTCGGACGGGACGATCCTGGATATCGATTGGGTACGTTTGATTTCAGTTACCGGATGCCATTTCTGAGTCATTGGGTCACACTGTATACCGACTCGCTGGTGCATGACGACGTGAGCCCCGTCAGCGCTCCGAGGCGTTCGGGCTTCCATCCGGGGATTTATCTTGCGCGCGTCCCGGGGCTGGAACATTTGGATCTGCGCATAGAAGGCGCCAACACTGAACCCACAAGCCACGCCAACCCGGACGGCACTCTGATTAACCAGGGGCAGTTCCTCTATTGGGAGACGATCCAAAGGCAAGGACCAACGAATCATGGCGTCCTGCCCGGCGATTGGGTGGGACGGCAAGGCAAGGGCGGCCAGGCCTGGCTGACCTATCACCTTTCTCCACGGGATGAGATACAGTTCCAGTACCGCAACGCCAAAGCTTCGAGCGCGTTCTTGCCTGGCGGCACGACGCAGAACGACTACTCGTTCCTGGTTTCGAAGCGCGTGCTGAAGGATATCGAGATTCGAGGCTGGGCGATGTACGAGGGCTGGAAAGCTCCACTGTACAAATCAGGCGCTCAGAGCGATACCACCGCTTCTGTCCAGGTCACTTGGTTCTTGCACGAACCGAAGTAGGAGCATACAAGCGGCCACTTGAGGAATCAACCGATGCTGCCGATTGTCCCTCGGTGTTCCTGTATGAAGAAGGTGGAATTCGGCGAGTTTACCCCAGGAATAGAATCACGCGTAGGGTTGTCTTTTGCCAGGAGCAAGTATGAAGAGAATTCTAGTCGGGATTGTCGTTTCCATCGTGGCTCTGTCGTGGAGTCTGCCGGCCGCAAGCCAGACCGGCAGCGGCCAGGTTGCCGCCAGCCTGGATGACCAGATGTTCCAAGCCATCGAGAAAGGGGATTTCGCGATGGTTCTGCAACTTATGGATCAAGGCGCCCATATCAATGCCCAGGGTGCTGATGGCATCACGGCGCTCATTGCCGCGTCTGCAATGGGCAAGACAGACGTTGTGAAACTGCTGCTCGAGAGAGGCGCCAAAACCGATGTCCAAAATAAGCGCGGCGACCTTCGCAGACCATAACCTTACGGCTACGGAAGAGGCGGAACTGATCGACTACCTCAAACATATCCGTACAAGGAAGCGACCGAGTGGCCAAGTCTGATGACAGCAGTCTGGATCCCGATCAGCTCCGCGCGGTTGAGAAGCGCGCCCGTCAGCTCCTCGACCGCGCGTCCGTATGGGAGCGATTCCCAACGCCCATCGAGGATATTCTCGCTGCCGCGAAGTTGCAGGTTGCCCCGGTAAGCATCTTTGATCCCGCCCGCATTCTTGCGTTCGTAAAAAGCAAGACCGCCAACGCGGCCAATCGCATCAAGCTGGCAATCTCGAAAATGTTTGGCCTGTATGACGTAGAAGAAAGCGTCATTCACATCGACCACACAGTCAAGGAAAGCAAACAGAACTTCCTGAAGCTCCATGAATGAGTGATAAATCGGTCGAAACATACTGTGCATTCTGGTTTCATGTGAGTCTCTTTTCTTCCTCGTGCCAGCACGGGGAGACTCCTTCAATCGTTCTTGTGGTCTTCTTCCACATGCTTCAGTAAGTCTGCGTCACCCTTGGCCTTGTTGTCGTTAATTTTGTTCCACCAAGTCTTCCAGTTGCAGCCTTCGACGGTGCAGGGAATCCTAAACGATTGCTGGCCTTGCTCGGGGTGTTCCTTTTCGATATGGTCGGAGACCTCATACCCGTACTTGTGACCGAACTCACAGCCCGTGACCGGGCATTTGAATCGGGGAGGGGGTGGCGGGTCTAAGGGGTGGGGCCTACGGGGAGGGTTAAGCTTCTCTCCCTCGGTGTTGACCTCGTGGTCATAGAGCCAATTGGAACGGCGTATCTGACCTTCAGCGGTATGAGCGGCTTCGTCGAACCAATCTGGTTTGGGAGCGCCGTACTTAGCTTCCCACTTAGCGGCGGCGGTGAGGGTTTTTGCTTTTGTTGTTGTCTTTGTCTTTCGTTCTAGTTCCTGTTTTACCTCCCGGAGGGAGAAAGATTCGTCCGGGTTGTCTTTCGGGCAGTGAGTCGGCGTAGCTGCAACGGCAGTACCAACCGTAGGACCAGTCCCAACGGCAGAAGTAACAGAAACAGTAACGGTAGAAACATTGGGTAAAGATTTTTTACCGCAGAATTCTTTACCACTTGATTCTGGTGGTAACACTTTTTTACCAGTTGGGTCGTCCACGCGGTATACCTTAATCAAATATGAGCCACGTGTGGGTTTGTCCCGTTTACTGGCAGCATACTCTCCCGTGTGTACGAGCCACCCAAGTTCCTCCATCCGTTGATGAGCGGCGATAACTGTGGGCTTGCTGAGGTCGGTAAGTTCCATGATGGTAGATAGAGACAGCCATGACTCCTGCCCACGGAGTTCATAGCACCAGTGCAGCATCCAAATCTTGAGTTCGTTGCCGTTGAGGGCGCGGAGTATCTCCAGCCGGTTCACGTCGAACAGCTTGTACCGGCCCTTGCCATCGAACCATGATTCTACTTGTTCAAGTTCCTTTTCATTCACGGCGGAACTCTTTTCCTGCCTCTTGGGCTTCTTCTTCCAGAATGCGTCTTGCCCATGCCTTGATAATCTCCCGTTCCTTCCTAGAACCAGATTGGATAAAAGGGCAGTCGGGGTGGTCATAGTTAATGGCATACCGTGCATCATCGTCACGGTCAGTCTTACGTTTACGCATTTTCAGCTTTCTCCTTCTTCTTTTCCTGACTCATGACCCAACTGGCAAACTTCACCAGACTTAACCGACTCCATGGTTCGGCGTCATCTTGTTCTTCTATTGCTTGGTTGACTTTGTTGAGTTTCTTGGCCGCTTCCTCGAAACCGATAATGGCGTTGTCAAATCCGTATTGGCGGATCCAAACACCAAATTGGCTGTCGGGCACTTTGTACTCATCTTCGGGGAAGAGGCTGCTGAAATACTCTTTCAGGGCGGCAATCTCCTCGCGTTGCTGTGCCAGTTTTGCTCGTAATGCCTGTGCATCCATATTAGTTAGCC
>CAWCXX010000111.1:0-10628 GCA_963799445.1 uncultured Acidobacteriaceae bacterium
TAGTAAGTCAGCGAGTCGGCAAGTCGGCAGGTTAGCGAGTGAGCGAATCAGTTGAGAGGCTCCGCGATGCGGGGCCTTTTTCTTGGCGAATAAGCAGGGTGTCAGAGAGAAATTCATGGAACAGGAAAGGAAGGACATGGAAACAGACGAGAAGAGCGTTGTGGAGCGGCTGGAAGCCGCAACCACGTTGCTGGAAAAAACGCTGAGCTGGCTGGAAGAGCGCCAGGGCGCGTTGTCCGGCGAGGTGGAGAGGATTTCGGCGACCGTCGAGCAGAGCCGGCGCGAGACGGAGCTGGCCGAAAAGCTGACCGCGGTGGAGCGGGAGCTGGCCGAAATAAAAGCAGCGGCGGGGCAAAACGCACTGAACCCACTGCGCCGGACCATGCCTGCAGCCGCGGCCGAAATGTTGGCCAAGCACGGAATCGGCGACGGCCCGGTGGACGTGCGCGCACTGGATGCGGCGTTGAACGGCCTGAGCCTGGAACAGCGCATCGCGGTGAAGACGCAACTTCTGCGTGCGGGCGCGATCGCGTAAGAACAGTTGTCAGTTGTCAGTGATCAGTGGTCAGTCGCTTGTGACCCCTGCTCTGACTGCTGATCGGCGTCAACTGATCACTGACCACTGATCACTGATCACTCAAGCAACGGCCCCATGGAGGGGGTGGAAAAAGCTATGAACGCAACTTTTGCAAACATTCACGCGGCAGCGGATTACATCGGGCCGGGCGCTATCGAAGTTCCGCTGTATCAGACCGAGATCTTCGACATCTGCCGGCGGTCAAGTCCATTTGGACAACGCATCAAGCAGGTTCCGGCAACCGGCCATCCGTCGCGATTCTTTGAGGAGACGGCTATTCCCAATCCGGGCACGGCCGGCTTCCAGAATCCGCGCACCCTTTCGCCTACCTTGGTTACGCCCACGCGGACGGAGATGGCAGTCATGCTGAAGGCCATCGTGGCGCAGATCAACTACAACCTCTTCGACATCGAGCTGGGCGACCAGCAGAAGCAGTTTGCCTATCTGCAGGCCAAGGACCTGGTGGACACGGTGAGCGGCGTGATGGTGACGCACGACGTGGCGCTGTGGAACGGAACCGAAACCAGCCTGACCGATACCACGAACAATCAGTACATGGGCTGCGCGGCGCAGATCGCGGCCGGCAGCAGCTCAATGACTGTGACCACTTCGATGAAGATCGTGGACACTATCAAGACCACGATCGCGCAGATGGTTGCGAGCACCGGCTATCGCGTGCGGCCGACGGCCATCTACGGCAACCCGGTACTGCTCGATCTGATCGACCAGGAGATGAAGACCGACTATAACGTGGTGCTGAACACCACGCAGATCTCGGCGGGCTTCACGGTGAAGATGCTGTCAACGCAAGCCGGCGATCTGCCCCTGATTCCCGACTGGAGTCTGCCCTACACTCCCGGCACCACCTCCAGCGGCACCTACACCCCCGGCACCTATCTGGCCTACATCGTCACCGAAGATCTGATCGAGTATCACTGGCTCGGCGATCCGGCGCCGCGCATCTTCCAGCTCGGGCTGCCGAACTCGATGACCTATCAGTACGTCGCGGTCAAGTTCGGCGCTCCGGTGGTGAAGGGCGCGGGCTTCGCCCACATGCAGGTGATAGTGCAGCGGTAGAGAAACAGGGACTAGGGGCTAGGGCCAAGGGACTAAGGGAACGAGGATTTGGGCTGCCGCTTACGGCGTCAGCCTAGTCCCTAAGTCCCTGGTCCCTTAGTCCCTGCTTTTGTGAAAGGACACGCGATGGCATATCTCGAGCCAGCGGATTACCCGAACTATGGATTGCCGGCTGGGACTACGGCGGACTGGATTACGGCCGCGACGGCACTGATCAACAGTTACTGCAGGCGGCCGGACCTGAACATCATCCAGTACATCGAGCGCCTGCGCGTGACCGCCGGCGCACAGACGGTGCGCTTGAGCTATTTGCCCCTGGCGCCGCTTGCGCCCGCGACCACGCCGCTGGTGGGCATCGAGGGCCGGTACGCCAGGCCCAGGCGCGGAGAGCTCCCGCAGGAACCGCTGTTTGAGATTGCGTGGGCGTTTTCGCTGCCGGGTCAGTGGGCGGCCATCGATCTCACGCTTGTGGACTTGGATCCCAACACCGGAGAGATAACGTTGCCCTGGAATGTGTTCGGGCTGCCCTACAACGAGGTGCAGGTCACGTACACGGCGGGATTGGCGACGATCGGCGACGACGTGAGGTCGGCATGCGCGCAGGTTGTACGCAACGCGCAGGCCACTCCGGCGCTGAATGCCAGCATGAGCAGGATCGACACCATGCAAATGAAGTATTTCTCAAGTTCGCTGATCGACGAAACGGTGCAGGCGTGGCTGAATCCGTACGTTGCGAACAGGCTGGGGTGAACGATGAGCGATACAGCGTCGCGCAACCCCTCGGGAGCGCCACGAATGCTGGCCGATGCGCTGCTGCGCAGCGTGACGGGAACCACGGCCCTTCTGCGAGTAACGGGCACAAGCACCGATACCGGCATGTCGGAGGTCGGGCTCGTGGCAACCACCTTCGCCGAGGTTCCGGTAAATCCGGTGTTGATGCGCAAGCTGCGGCCGGCATGGCAGGAGGGCGGCGAGTCGAAGTGGGAGCTGCTGATGTCGGCAACGAGCGTGGAGCAGCAAGTGAACACGCTCGATCTGGCTTCGGCGCAATCCCTCTTCGCCATGACGCTGGCGGTCACCGTGGCCGGGCAGGATTATCTGATTGAGTCGATCTCATCGAACGAAGCATTCGGCCAGGTGTATCTCTACCGGTTGCTGTTGCGCGAGGCGCGTGGGCAAGCGATGTAAAGGCAGGGAACGAGGGAACAAGGGAACGAGGGAGCGAGGGAGCGAGGGACCAGGAGACGCGATCGATGATTTGCAAAACGCCTTCGCGACGACTAACCCTCAATCGACAACAAACAGCGATCCGGAAAATGATTGGGAAGGCCAGGAAGCGTAATTGGGAACGAGCCTTTTCTGATCACTGATCACTGTCCACTGTTCACTGTGCGGAGCACAAATGCAGAATGCGAAAGATTCGTTTTATATGGCGCTGCGCACGCGGCTGACCACGATCAATCCGGAACGGACGATCCTGCTGCGCGGCGCGGTGCGGCCGGGGATTCTGGTTGAGGAGGCAGAAGCGCCCTTTGGCCAGCTTCCAAATGACGTGTTCATTCTGCGCTGGCTCGGTCTGGGCGCCGATATGGACCTGCCGTCGACCATGGCAGCCGAACAATGCGAAGTAATCTACCAGACTTGCGGAACGCAGAGCTTCGGAGGGTTGGACCGCGGCCGAGCAATGAGCGAGATGGACGAGGAATTGATTGCCATGCTTCAGCCTTTCTACACACCCAAGCTGAATTACACGGCCACGCCGCCGGGCGCAATGCTGACACAGGTCTTTTGGGACGAGCCCGTGTTCTCGCCCGTTGTCACGCAACGCGACCGGCTGAGCCGCAGCGCAAGTGTAATGGTTTACAGCTACCAGGAACAGGGGGAGTAAATGGCCGAAACATGGTTTTCCGCTCCGGCGCCGGTGGCGCGGCGGGTGCGAGCATACTTTGCACCGGTGAACCGGGCCGCGCAAACGCCGGTGCTCTTCGACCCATCGCAACAGGGCCGGTTCAGCCTCGACTCTTCGCCCACTCCATGGATCAGCCTGGGATGGATTCAGGATTTTGTGCGCAAGCCGGCGAGTAAAACGGCGCCGCTGCTGACAGGCATTCCGGCCGCAACGCTGGAGCAGGTGCGTGAGACTGTGCAGGCGCAGGTGAGTCTCCAGTTTCTAAGCTGGACGAAGTTGACGATGGCGCTGGCGACAGGCTCGCAACATATGAACTTGCTTGCACCGGCGAGCGGCGCGAGCTTGGCGGCCGACGGAGCGACAGCAACGGCGGCGGTGATTCCGCAGACGGGTTCGACGGCGACATCGATCTTACTGGCCTCAGGCGACGCGGCGAAGTTCACGGCCGGCTCGATCGTAGCGCTGGACGTGGATTACACCGGCCAGACGGGCTTCGTGGGCGCTCCAGTTGCGGGCGCGTATGTGCGCCAGGCGTTGAGCGACGTGGATTACATCCGGCGCGTCACGTTCAATGTTGCGCTGGTCGCGCAAGTGAGCACAGCCGGACTGACCCTCGCCGAACCGCTGCCTGGGGGCGCTCCGCCCACGGGCGCAAAGGCGCAGGCAGTGACGGGATTTGTGGATCGCGAAGGCGGCAGCTTTTTTCAGGAGTGGTCGGCGCTGTTCGTAATGCAGGGCAGCCAGGGAGAAAGAATCTTCTTTCACTACCCAAGATTGCAGGCCACGAGCGGCGCGGAAGAAGCAATATCTCCGCTCAATGGGAAGAATCAGAACGGCCAGTCGCGCGTGATGCTCAAAGGACAGTTTTTGGCGCTTCCGGTTAGCGACCCGCTGGATGGCGAGCGGGTGGTATGTTACCGCAGCTTTCTCCCCGCGGCCAATGCTTTGATATGAAACCGCAAGTCAGCAAGTCAGCGAGTTAGCGGGTCGGCAAGCCCGCAAGGCAAGGCAAACGCCTCTTCACACGGTTATCGCAAGGCGGAGCAATGGGCCGGAGCAGAGAGTCATCATGAAGATTACGATCCAAGGGCAGGATTACACGGCTGCTCTCGATGCCGTGCGTCCGTTGACCATCGAACGAAAAATCAACGAGCCCTCCATCTGTGAGTTATGGCTGAGCCTACCTGCCAACGGCAGCCTCGCGGCGCCCTCCCGGTTCCAATCTCTCGCGGTGACGGGCGACGACGGCACAACTTACTTCACCGGTTACATTGCGGTAAGTCCGCTCCCCGAGTACGCAGGGCTGGGCCTCGAAGGCCCACGTTATCGCACGGCAATCCAGGCAGTGAGCGATGAGTTGCTTCTCGATCAACTGCTGATGCCTCCGAGCGCGGGCACGGCCGGTGAAAATGCCGGCCCATTGCTTGCATCCCTTGTAGCTCACGCCGGATCGACCTCGCTCTCCAGGGAGGGGCTTTCGCTGAACACACCGGTGGGCAGTTTTGCTCCCGATCCAGGCGCGAATTGGAGCAAGAGCGCCGGACAGATTGCCGGTATGGCGCGGGCCGCTTACCGCGCGCTCAGCGGCGCCGTGACGCTCTCTCCTGTGCAGGCGACCGTCCATACTCTGAACGAAACCGACGGCAGTTTGAATCTCGCCAGCCTGGCTTTTACGGCCAGCGTGAAGCGCGCGCTGGCTAACGACGTGACCGTGTGCGGCGAGAATGAGCCGGTGGCGTATGTCACGGAGTATTTCCTGGGCGACGGAGTTACCACACAGTTCGATCTGGCCGCGGACCCATACTTTCCCGCAGCAGCAAAGTCCACGATCATTAGCGAGCTTTTCAACGAGCCGCAGATCAATCAAAGCGTATGGGGAGTTAGCGGCGGAGCCGGCTGTCTTGCTTTGGGACCGAGCGGACTGGCAATGAACGGCGGCAGCGGCATCGATGGGCAGACGCTTATCAGTTGGCTCGATGCAATCGAAATGGGTGGAACGCTGCTGCTTGAAGCCGTAGGCGTTACTCTCTCGCCGGGAAGCACGGGAATTCTGGCTGCGTTTCTTACCGGACTGGAAACGGCTGCCGGTTGCACTGTGGGTTTTCAGGTTTCGGCGGCATCAGGCACGGGCGCCGTCACGCTGCAACCGATCGTGCAGGGTTCGGCCGCGGGATCAACCTTTGCGTTGAACTCCGCCAACCAATACACGCTGCGCGTTCGCATCCATTGCCCGGAGTGCGAGCGGGTGCAAGCGAATTATTACTCCTTTGGAGATAACGGCCTCATCGCGGCCAGTGGCGAATTGGTTCTGGCTCCGGGCAAGATCCAGATGGAGATTCAGGAGTTTGTCAGCGGCGTTGGCGCGACTCCGGTGACTCTCTATGACGGCGGCGTCGCAAACCTGCCCGGGACCTGCATGGTGACGCCGGCAAGCAGCATCAATCTAATTGGGACCATGCGCGCCGTTAACCTGACAAATCTTGGCTCGGGTTGGGTGGTAAGCACTCCGCCCAGCGGAGGCGCGTATACACGAAGGGTTGGAACAACCGCCGAATCCGCCGAATGCGACCTCGAGCGCACCGGCAAGATTGCCTTCTACACCGGCTACACGCCCGTCGCCGGCGAGCAGATCGCGGTGAGTTATCGTACCATCGGACGGGCCGTGGGCCGTCAAGTGAATACGGCCAGCCAGCAGGCGCTTGCGGAGGCAGGTTCGCCGCCGGTAGCCGCATGGATCGGCTCGGTCACCAGCCCCGCGGCACGCAGCTCCGCGGATTGCCGCAACGCTGCCCTGGCGATGGAGCAGGCAGCGGCCAGCGTGAGCGCGCTGTGGAGCGGCACCTACAAAGGCAACCGGGCGAGCTTTGCCGCTGATGTCTGGCCTGGGGATGCGCTGCTCTTGAACGCGCCTTCGACAAACTTGAATGCGGAAGTTGTAGTGCGCACGGTCAAAGTGGCTTACAGCGCGAGTTATCCCGACTTAGTGGAGTACGAGATAGCTTTTGCCAACGACTGGGCCGATGACTTAGCCATCAGGACCAGCACGACGGTCCCGGCCAATACCTGGCTTCCGGCGACGATCAATCCCACCGTGCTTGCAAACCTTACTGGACTTACGGTGACAGCACTGAACGGCAGCACGGTCACGGTGAATACCGGCGCGACTCCGCCCACCGGCGGCGGCTTTGAGATACGCCTCAGAGATTTTGCTTTTATGGCTGGCGAAGATCCGACTCTGGTGCTGCGCGGCTCGGAACAGAACCTGACATTCTCTCGCGTCTCAGCAAGCGACCGGTTTTATATCCGGATATACGATGGTTCCACACCGCCTAACTATTCGGAGTTCTCAACGGCGTTGTTTATCAATTTGCCGTTGAGCGGATGAGCGAAACAGCGGGTCAGCGAGTCAGCAAGTTAGCGAGTTAGCAAGTCAGCGAGTCAGCAGGTCAGCAGTTAGCGTCGGGCAATCTGCCTGACCCCTGAAATCTGATCCCTTTACGGAGTGCGGCGGATGCGCGTGATGAATGAATTCGAAGCCCAGGTGCTGAGCGATCTGAGTGTGCTCAAGACACAGATGACCGGCCTGATGGGCGACGGCAACGGCGGCCGCCTGGCGGAGCTGGAGCGGCGCATGGACCGCCATGAGCAGAACTGGCAGCGCGCCAAGGGCTTTCTGGCCGCAGTGAGCGTACTGTTTGCGGTGATTGAAGTCGCCGTGGAAGCGTGGCGCCATCATTGAGCGGACAGGAGAAGATTGGCGCATGGCTCAAGGTCCGCACCTTTCAGATCGCCTGCCGGTTTAGAGATTCCGTTGCGATTCGCTTTCCCGCCTCTCGTATAATCGCTCCATGAGCGAGCAACCGCTGGTGGGCATTGTGATGGGCAGCAAGAGCGACTATGAAGTGCTCGCGGCTGCCGTGGAGATTTTGCGCGCGCTGGAGATTCCGCACGAGGCGCGCGTGCTGAGCGCGCATCGCACCCCCGATCAACTCTTCGCATACATTGAAAAAGCGCGGGAGCGGGGAATGAAGGTGATGATCGCCGGAGCCGGCGGCGCGGCGCATCTGGCCGGCGTGATGGCAGCCAAAACGCTGCTTCCCGTATTGGCTGTGCCCATTGCGGCTACGCCGCTCAACGGCCTGGACTCATTGCTGGCGATGGTGCAGATGCCCAAGGGCGTTCCCGTGGCTACGCTGGCTATCGGCAAGCCGGGCGCGGCCAACGCCGCGCTGTTTGCGGCTGAGATTCTGGCGCTGACCGATGCGGCGCTTTACGACAGGCTGGCCGCGTGGCGCGCGGCGCGCGCCAGGGAAGTGCTGGAATCCAAGCTGCCGGAGTAATCGCCCCATGCGGGGCGGCCGGAAAAGAGACAACCGCAGATCCTTCGACTCCCTTCGCTACGCTACGGTCGCTCAGGATGACAATTCTATAATGATGCTTGAAACGATGGCTTAGCTAAGCTGCCCCGCCTTTTCCCAGCTCTTCGGCCGCTTGTTTGCCTGCAGGATTTTTTTGCGCAGGCGCAGCGATTTGGGCGTGACCTCGACAAACTCGTCGTCGGCGATGAATTCGATGGCCTGCTCCAGGTTAAGCGTGGTGTAAGGCACCAGGCGAATGGCCTCATCGGCGGTCGAGGCGCGCATGTTGGTCATCTTCTTTTCGCGCACCACGTTCACGTCCAGGTCCTTGTCGCGCGAGTGCTCGCCCACGATCATCCCTTCGTAGACCTCGACGCCTGGACCGATGAAGAGCCGGCCGCGCTCCTGCAAACCGTTGAGCGCGTACGTAGTCGTCAATCCCTCGCGGTCGGCGGCGAGCGCGCCGGTGGGCCGCTGCGGAATCTCGCCCTGATAGGGGATGTAGCCGTCGAAGAGTGAATTCATGACAATCGTCCCGCGGGTTTCGGTGAGCATCTCCGAGCGCAGGCCAATGAGCCCGCGGCTGGGCACGCGAAACTCCAGGCGCACGCGACCCGAACCGTGGTTGTGCATCTTCGTCATCTCGCCCTTGCGCGGCCCCAGCTTTTCAATCACCACGCCGGTGAACCGCTCGGGCACGTCGATGGTGAGGTGCTCCTCCGGCTCCATGCGCACGCCATCGACCATTTTGGTCACGATCTCCGGCCGGCCAGCCATCAACTCGTAACCCTCGCGCCGCATCATCTCGATCAGGATCGCGAGTTGCAGCTCGCCGCGGCCCAGCACTTTGAAGGCGTCGGGCGAGCCGGTTTCCTCTACTCGTATTGACACGTTGGTCAGCAGTTCTTTTTCCAGGCGCTCGCGCAGGTTGCGGCTGGTGACGTACTGCCCTTCGCGGCCGGCAAACGGCGAAGTGTTCACGTTGAACTGAATGGCGATGGTCGGCTCGTCGATGACGATCAGCGGCAGCGGCGCGGGATTTTCCACGCTGGTGATGGTTTCGCCGATGGTGATGCCTTCAATGCCTGCCACGGCTACAATGTCGCCCATCGTGGTTTCTGCAATCTCCGTGCGCTTGAGGCCGCTGAAGGTAAACAGCTTGGTGATGCGCGTTTTGTAGAGCGAGCCGTCGCGCCGCGAAATGTTCACCTCGTCGCCCATATGCAGCGTGCCCTGAAAGACGCGGCAAATGGCGATTCGGCCGAAGTAATCGGAGTAGTCGAGGTTCGTCACCAGGATTTGCAGCGTGCCGTCCGGATCGCCCGTGGCTTGGGGAATTGTATTCACGATGGTCTGAAAGAGCGGCTGCAAATCAACGCCCGGCTTCGCCGGATCTGTGGTTGCCGTTCCATCCTTCGACACCGCGTAGAGCACGGGAAACTCCAGTTGCGACTCCTCCGCATCGAGGTCGATGAAAAGATCGTAAATTTCGTTCAGTACTTCCTGCGGCCGCGCGTCGGGCCGGTCGATCTTGTTGATGACGACAATGGGCGGCAGCTTTGCCTCGAGCGCCTTTGAGAGCACGTAGCGCGTCTGCGGCAGCGGCCCCTCGGCGGCGTCCACCAGAAGCATCACGCCATCGACCATCTCGAGCGCGCGTTCCACTTCGCCGCCAAAATCGGCGTGGCCCGGCGTGTCGACGATGTTGATTTTGCCGCCGGCATAATTGATGGCCGTGTTCTTGGCGAGAATGGTGATGCCGCGCTCGCGCTCCAGTTCATTTGAGTCCATCACGCGCTCGGCCACCTGCTCGTTGGCGCGGAATGTTCCCGACTGGCGCAGCATGGCGTCAACGAGTGTGGTTTTGCCATGATCCACGTGGGCGATGATGGCGATATTGCGTATCGTCTGGCTCACAAGTGCGGTTTTCCTTCGCGTGAGTCCGGGCGCTGAGACCAGCGGGCCGGTGTGGGGAGTGAATGCATCTCGCCGCACAACGCGGCAGATTCCATTTTATCAGTCAGGGCTGCATCCAGGTTCGCGCATCACGAGCGCTCGCACTCCGGTTGCAGACGTGCCGCGCAGTGGAAGTGCGCCCCCGTATGAAAACTGCGATTTGAGAACTGCGATCTACTTGTTGCCCGGCTGCGCTTGCGTCTGCGGCTGCTCAGGCAGCGCGTAGATTACCTCGCCGGGTTTGGCGTAGTGCAGCTTCTCCCGCGCCTCGCGCTCAATCGCGTCGGGGTCCGACTGCAGCCGCTGGATCTGCTGGCGCATCTGGGCGTTCTCCTGCTCCAGGTTCTTGATCTCCTGTTGCAGCGCGCGGTCCTCGGCGCGTTTCTGCTGCCACACCGAGATGCCGTGCCTGCCGTTGATGGCGTGCCAGGCGATCAGCAACGTGAGTCCGACGGCAATCACGGTTCCCGAAGGCCGCCATAGCCGCTGCGCCCAGGCGAGCATCCGCTTACGCAGCGGTACTGGCTTCTTGTTCGGCGCGTTCACTTCCGCTTGCGTATTCTCGTTCTGCATGGAACCTCGATTCAAGATCCAGGTCACTGACCAGTAGAAGATGTTCCTGGGTACGGTTGCCGACTGGCGGCGTGGACGCTGCCAGTACAGCCAAACTTCCACCCCAACGACGAAAACCTGTCGTTGGGGACCCCGTCTGGAGACCGGCGCTACCACTCCAGTTAGATTTCTTGCCAGT
>CAWCXX010000112.1:0-15165 GCA_963799445.1 uncultured Acidobacteriaceae bacterium
AAGAGGCACTGGACGCTTACAAGCGGGCTTACGACTACCGCGATGCAGGGGTGCTGCTGTATGAGCCGAGATTGAAGGACTTTGATACGGCGATGGATGCGTTGGAGCGGCTGCCGGTCTTGAGTGAAGATGCTGTGTCATCGAAAGATAAACTACGCATTTGCGCAGGCGACATCGACGAGTACCGGAAGATCAATGACATGAACCTTGAAACCATTCGGCTTGGCAGAACCCCCGACTTGGACCTCGAATATAGTGTGGAGAAAAGTGCTGGCTCCTGCATCCGCGATGCAATAGAAGCAGGGGGTATGCCATGACGCAATCCCAGCAAAACCCCGCATACAGGAGGCCCACGGTGAAACAGGCGCGCTTTGTGGAAGGCTTGACGGACGGCAAGAGCGCCCGCCGAGCGGCCCTGGACGCCGGTTACAGCGAGTCGAGCGCCGATCATGCAACCACGGAGATTCTGCCGGCCGCGGAGCGCGCATTCTGCGAAGTGATCCGCCGCGCGATTCCGGTAGAGCGCCTGGTGCAGCGATTGAATGAGGGCTTGGACGCAGTGGAGGTCAAGGTGGCCGCATCCGACGGGAAGATCACGGACCAGCGCGAATTCGTTGACTACGGGGAGCGCAGAGCCTACGCGGAACTGATCGTCAAGCTGGGGGGGCATTTTGTTCCCACCAGCCGGATTGAATCGCCGCGCCCGCCAGTGGACATAGAGGATGTTCGTGAAGAGCTGATTCGGAAACTCGATGGAAGGACACGCGCATCCGACGGACCCAGCGCGGATTGAGCAGATGAGGGAACACTGGTAGAGAGCACAGTGGGATCACCGTCCAGGGTGATTTCGGAAGAATGATGTGGTGTGATACCTTGGTACCTTCGAGAGGGGGAACGCCGTGAAAATCGCCGGAATTCTTGCCCTAATTTTCGCCGCGATCTTGGGCGTTTGGTCCGTCGTCGATTACGTCGAGAACGAGCAGCAGGCTGAGCAGCAAGCTAGGATGAGAGCAGATGAAATTGACCACGAGTCGAGAGAACTCCAAGACAACACGGCGGTTGAAGGCGATAAGCTCGACGCCGAAAACGCCGAGCTAGAACACAGACCGAATCCAAACGCGGCCAAGCAAGCCAAGGATGAGGCCAGGCAAGAGGCGGACGAGATGCAGGATAAGCTCGACCCCATCCTCAAACAAGAATATGCACTGCTAGGTGGGGGTTATAACGTAGAAAAAGCGGAGCAGCTTGACGGCATCATCGGCATCGTAGCTGTGGGCAGCCTAATCGCCGGGATTGCTCTGATCTCTAAAGGTCGGCAAGCGTCAAGGTCTTCTTAAGGCCGTCGCGCCAGTTGGCGTCTGTGGGGAGTCTTGAGAGAAAGTATGGGCAATTCAGGGAAACTGCTTTCCCTTTGAATCACCCGCAGACCGCAATGAGCTACGCGACACGAGCCAAGGCACCAGACAGCTTTGGGACTCTGGTGGGACTCTGGAACGAGCTTTCATCCGCAACTACATGCAACAAATAGAGATCAGCGCGATTTCGACTTTCTGCATCGGAAAATGAACCGGCCTCTTGTAGGTCCAGCCCGAGGAGAAGAAAGCAAGGCAAGATGCGCGGGTAAGTTCGCTTGCGAATCACCTCAAAGGCTTAACGCGGACCTACAGCAAAACCAGAGATGCTGTAACCTGAAGCCGCTGCACTTAAGTCGCCGCGACCCCAAGGAGCGGCGACCTTCAAAAAAACTGAATAGGGCACACCTTCTCTGGTTTTGCCGTAAGTCACCAGGAATCGGTTACCTAATTGCCGATTTAGTGTATCTCGAACGGGCCAGTATTTTAGTCTTCCTCTTCTACCTTGGTGGAATTGTTCACTTAGGTTCAAACGGCTATTTTCTAATCCATCGGTCCACGCGGACCCATGAGATAGCACGTAAATCCAGAACTGCTTCTTACCGGTTTATTCCTCGTTGAAAGACGCGAAAATTTGCAGAAGCAAGGTTAGCCGGCTCAGGCCGGAAAATCACACATTGGGGGAATGTCAGATGCAGAACATGTTTCTTAAGCTGTACGTGAAGTTTCAGAGTCTGGCCAATGACGAACGGGGGCAGGACTTGGTCGAGTATGCATTGCTGAGCTCGTTGATTGCGCTCGCGCTCATCGCAAGTATCCCCCCATAGCAACAGGGGTAACCCACGTGTTCAACAATGTCAGCTCCTCGCTCGCATAGCATAAGTCAGTTGACGTTTGCGGCTTCCCGCCTGCCGACCGTTAACCCGCCACACGCAGCGATCAGTCTTGCCGCTTGTGGCGGGAAACTGATCAGTAATACTCCCTGCTTCGGACAATAACTCGACGAGTTGCGGTCGGCGGATTACTCCCCGTACGGCACCCAGATGTTCTTGACCTGCGTGGCATGTTGCAGGAACCAGCGGCCTTCAGTGTGGGCGGGATTGAACCAGTCGTACTCGTGGCCGTCGTTGGTCCACACCTGCTTCATGTTGCCGATCGACGCGGCCCGCACCATGGTCGCCTCCTCGTTGCTGCGGAAGCACCAGATGGCCTCGATGCCGTCGTGCTCGGCGAGAGTCTTGGCCAGTTCAGTGGGACGGCCGGCGACGAGATTTATGACGCCGCCGGGCAGGTCGCTGGTGTCGAGCAGTTGATAAACGTCGCCGATGACGAGCGGATAGCGCTCCGAAGGCACAGCCACTACGGTGTTGCCGACCGCAATCGCCGGCAGCACCAATGAGAGCAATCCCAGCAGCGGCGCTTCAGACGGCGCGAGAATGCCGATGGCGCCCACGGCCTCAGGCATGGCGATGGTGATGTTGCGGCCCGGCGGATGATGCACCGCTCCGTCGTATTTGTCGGCCCAAGCGGCATAACTGAAGATGCGCTGGATGGAGAGATCGGTTTCGACCGCGGCTTGCTCTTCGCCAACCGCCGCAGCGAGCCGGTGTGCGATCTCGTCGCGCCGCTGGATCATGTTTTCAGCAATGTAGTAAATCACCTGCGCGCGGGCGTGCCCTGTGGTTCTTCCCCAGCCTGAGGCGTTGCGTGCCGCTTCCACCGCATTGCGAATGTCTTTGCGATTACCGAGCGGAGCTTCGCCGAGCAACTGGCCGTCGCGTCCGTAAACTGGGAAGGAATAGCCGGAGTCGGGCCGCGCCTGCTTGCCGCCGATGTACTGCTTGATGGTGCGATCAATTGAAGCGCCGCCCGAAGCGATGCTGTCTTCCTCGTGCGGCGCCGCGATATGATTCGCCGTTTCGTGCGCCGCGGACAGGGTGTGCAGCCACTTGGGCGTCAGATACTCCAGCATGCCCTCGCGTCCGCCTTCGCGTCCGTAGCCCGATTCGCGGTAGCCGCCGAATCCGCAGGCTGCGTCGAACTGGTTGGTGCAGTTGACCCAGACCACTCCCGCCTTCACCTGCGAAGCCAGGTCGAGCGCCACGTTGATGTTCTCGCTCCAGATGCTCGCGGCAAGCCCGTAGACCGTGTTGTTTGCCAGCTCCGCGGCCTCAGCCGGCGTGCGGAAGGTCATGCCAACCAGTACTGGACCGAAGATCTCTTCCTGGACTACGGTGGCAGCGGGATGCACATCGGTGAGCAGCGTGGGCGGATAGAAACAGCCCTTCTCTGGCATTGGCTTGCTCGGCTGCCAGCATCGGGCGCCTTCGGCCACTCCGGCATCGACCATCTTGCGGATGGTTTCGAGCTGGACCGGTGAAACAATCGCGCCAATGTCGATGGCTTTGTCGAGCGGCGCACCGACGCGCAGCGTTTCCATGCGCGCGCGAACCTTGGAGTAGAGCGTCTCTGCCACACGCTCCTGCACCAGCAGCCGCGAGCCCGCGCAGCACACCTGGCCCTGGTTGAACCAGATGGCGTCAACCAAGCCCTCGACGGCGGAGTCGAGATCGGCGTCGTCGAAGACGACAAACGGCGATTTGCCGCCGAGTTCGAGCGAAATCTTCTTCGCCGAGTTTGCGGTGGCTTTGCGGATGATGCGGCCCACTTCGGTCGATCCTGTAAACGCCACTTTATCGATGCCGGGATGTTCGATAAGCGCCTGCCCGGTCTTCGCATCGCAGGTGAGCACGTTGAGAACGCCGGGGGGAAGCCCGACTTCCATCGCCAGCTCGGCGAAGGCCAGAGCGGTGAGCGGCGTGTATTTCGCGGGCTTGATGACCACCGTGTTGCCCGCGGCCAGTGCGGGCGCCACCTTCCAGGCAAACATCAGCAGCGGAAAGTTCCATGGAATCACCTGCCCTACAACGCCGCAAGCCGTGTAATTGGGAAACTCTGCCTCCAGCAACTGCGCCCAGCCGGCATGGTGATAAAAATGCCGCGCGACGAGGGGAATGTCGATGTCGCGGCTCTCGCGGATGGGTTTGCCGTTGTCCATGGTCTCAAGGACGGCGAGGCGGCGAGAATGCTTCTGCACCTGACGGGCGAGCGCGTAGAGATAACGCGCGCGTTCGTGGTCGCTGAGCGCCTGCCAGCCGGGAAGAGCTTTGCGCGCGGCAGAGACAGCGGCTTCTACATCATCGGTGCTTCCTTTGGCTACTTCGGCAAGGGCGTCGCCGGTGGAGGGATCGCTCGTGGTCATGTACTCGCCGCTCGCTGGCTTTACCCATGCGCCACCAATAAACTCTTCAAAGCGGCGATGATGCCGGTCGAGCCACGAAACCGCTTCCTTCGGATCCTCCGGCGCGGTGCCGTACTCCATGGTGTGGAACTTTTCCGCAATGCTCACAGCGTCTCCTTCCAGCAAACTACGCGATGGGGTGACGATACGTTGCCGAATAATGGCCGGTCAGATGATGCTCCAGTTGGCGCTCAATATCGCCCAGCATCCCGCTGACGCCGAATCGAAAGAGCGACGGCTCGAGCCACGGCCTTCCCAGCTCGTCCTTCATCAGCGCCAGCCAGTCCAGTGCCTGACGCGCCGTGCGGATGCCGCCGGCCGGCTTGAATCCTACTGCATAGCCGGTCCGCTCCGCATAGTCGCGAATGCAGCGGGCCATGACGAGAGAAACGGGCAGTGTCGCATTTACCGCCTCCTTGCCCGTCGAGGTCTTGATAAAGTCCGCGCCGGCCATCATCGCCACCCAGCTTGCCCGCGCCACGTTGCGCAACGTCATCAGGTCGCCTGTGCCGAGAATCGCTTTCAAGTGCGCCGGCCCCGCAGCTTCCTTGAAGGCCGCAATCTCGTCGTAGAGCGCCTGCCACTCCCCGCCAAATACATGCGCGCGCGTAATCACAATGTCGATCTCCTGCGCGCCCGCTTCCACGCTGCGGTGGATTTCTTCCACGCGCTCGGCGAGCGGCGACAGCCCCGCGGGAAATCCGGCCGAGACCGCGGCAACGG
This sequence comes from uncultured Acidobacteriaceae bacterium, assembly GCA_963799445.1. Taxonomy (GTDB): domain Bacteria; phylum Acidobacteriota; class Terriglobia; order Terriglobales; family Acidobacteriaceae; genus Telmatobacter. The sequence goes on from CAWCXX010000112.1 coordinate 5,377, forward strand.
GAATGCCCGAGCCTTCAAGCGCCTTCACGGCCGTTTCAACAAAGGCGTGATAGACACATACGGCGCCGACGGTCAGATGCAGATCCTCGATGCCAAGACCCTCGACAATGTGCCGCTGCAGCGGATTGCGCGCCTTGGCGCATAGCCGCCGCACGCGATCGGCCGAGTCGTCGCCGCTCAGCGTCGTCAGGTCCATACACGCGATGGCGCGAAGCAGCCACGCCGCCTGTGTTTCCTTCTTCACGGTGCGCCGCGCGCAATGCGTCGCCGCTCGACGTTCTACCGCGCTGGTGTTCACGCGCACCTGGTCCACCCAGTCCAGATTGAGCGGAATGCGCCGGTTGGCCTCGAGAGTTCGACCGTTCAGAATCACGGGAATGGGTTCGACGGCGTGGGCCGCATGGTTCGTTTGCGTTACGGGTCGGAGGGCCATGTTCCTGTCTCCGCAAGGGAACTCGAGAATTCGATTCGACAAAAAAGACTGGCTCCCCCGCCGGACAGAGGAGCCTTACGCAGAAACGATCAGAAACGAAGGATAAATCTCCCGCAGTCGCGATGCAACCGCATTGCGCCGGCTAAGGTTGACGTCAATGCGACGCGTTTCCTTACTCAGCTGCGAACCGCTCCATCAGCGTGTCGAAGTCTTCCAGGCGCGCGTATTCGATAATAACTTTGCCGCGGCCGTTGCGATCCTCGATGGTGACCTTGAGACCGAGGGCGCGCTGCAGGCGCTCCTGCGCGTCACGAACGTTGGGATCGAGCAAGGGCGCCGGCTTGGACCCCTTTTTGGCCTTGCGGCTGGGGTCGATGAGACCCTGTACATAGTTTTCTGTCTGGCGAACAGACAGCGAAAGTGCTGCGATCCGTTGTGCCGCCTTTTCCATCTCCTCGGCGTGCTCAAAAGACAGCAGCGTGCGCGCGTGGCCAAAGCTGAGCGCTCCTGCCTCAACTCTAGCCTGCACTGTGGCTGGCAACTTCAGCAGGCGCAGAAAGTTGGCCACTGTGGCGCGATCTTTGCCGGTGCGCTGCGCCATCTGCTCCTGGGTCATGTGGAACTCGCGAGAGAGGCGCTCGAAGGCGCGGGCCTGCTCCATGGGGTTCAGGTCTGTGCGTTGCAGATTCTCGACGATGGTGATCTCCATCGCCTGCTCGTCCGAGACCTGGCGCAGGATGGCCGGGACGGTGGTTTTGCCGGCCAATTTTGAGGCGCGCCAGCGCCGTTCTCCAGCGATGAGCTGGAATCGGCCGCTCGCCATCGGGCGCACCAGAACTGGTTGCACCACGCCATTCGCGGTGATCGAGGCAGCCAGCTCCGCCAACTGCTCCTCATCGACATGCGAGCGCGTCTGGAAGGGATTGTGGTCGATCTGATCGAGGGGAATCTCACGAGGCCTACCACCTTCGGCTTCAGCTGAGGGCACGGCATGCACCCGCGGAAGCAGGGAGTCCAGCCCCTTGCCCAAGGCACGGCGTTTGATGTCAGGAGAGGTACCATTCATCAGGAAAAAACCTCCATTCCGGCGAGAACTTGAAGTCGCTCAAACCGGGCAACGATCAGGGCCAGCAAGCGGTCAGCTGGTCAGGAGTAGGGCCAGAACGTGACCTTTGTGTGTGGAGGGCCTGGCGTCACGGTTTTCCGTTCAGCCGCACGCGGGCTCTCGATCTGGTTTCGGGCCAGAAACTCCCCCGTCAACGCAAAATACGCCTCGGTGCCGCGCGAACGCGGGTCGTACAGTGCAACCGGTTTGCCGTGGCTGGGCGCTTCCGCCAGGCGAACGTTACGCGGGATGACGGTTCGATAGAGGATCTCGCGGAAGTACTCACGCAGCGTCTCGGTCACCTGCTGCGCTAGATTCGTTCGATCGTCGTACATGGTCAGTAGCACGCCTTCAATAGTGAGGCTTGGGTTGTAGGCGGAGCGTACGCGTTCCAGGGTTGAAATCAGCTCCGAGATACCTTCGAGGGCAAAGTACTCGGCCTGCATGGGCACGATGAGGGATTCCGCAGCAGAAAGGACGTTGAGCGTGAGCAGGTCGAGAGCAGGCGGGCAATCGAGGATGACGAAATCGAAGCGGTCCTTGATTGGCTCGACGGCGCGGCGGAGCCGAAGGGCGCGGTCTTCTGCGCCTGCCAGTTCGATGTTTGCGCCGGTGAGGTTCTTCGAGCCGGGCAGCAGCCACAGCAGTTCGACCTCGGTAGGGAGAATCACCTGTTCCGCGGGGCTGTCGCCGGCGAGCACATCGTAGACGGAATGGCGGTTGTCGTCGCGCTGGAATCCGAGGCCGGAAGAGGCATTGGCCTGCGGATCGCAATCCGCCAGGAGGATTTTGAGGCCCTCCAGCGCCAGGCATGCAGCAAGATTAATGGCCGTTGTGGTCTTGCCCACACCTCCCTTTTGGTTGACGAGACCGACGATCTTGCCCATGGCATTCAAGAGTAAAAGGAAGAGCGATTTGAGGGTAGGCACTTGCGCTGTGGAGAACGCGGCGCGTCTGTGGAAAGCGCCCGGTACGGCAGGCAGCAGCATGGCAGCAAGCGCTTGTGCAGGAAGAACTTCGTGCTGAAAGCTCCTAACGCGGCAGGGCGAGCACAAAAAACGCGTCTCGGTGGAAAACTAACGGTTTGCGGGGTTGTTTTCTGGCAGGGTTTTCTGCTTGCGGCGAGGTGTGTTCCATTTTGAAACGGCTCCAAAATTGGGTCGAAGTGAAGGCTGTTCCACGTGGAACGATGCGCCCTCGCTGGCCTTCTTGCTGTGTTCCACGTGGAACAATTCCCAGCAGGTCGAATTGGGTATCGAGTCCGAACTTCAAAGTGTTCCACGTGGAACAGGGCAAAACGCTGCGCATCTCTGCGGTCAAGAAACCGTCGTGCGGCCTGAACCACATCTGCCATCGAGAATGCCTACTGGCGTGCAGAACCGGGCCCGGTAGGGAGCGGCATAACTGGAACAAACTCTGCGGTACGCCGTCGAATCAAGCTGTGGAGGGTCGTCCATGTCCGTGTTTTGCCGAGCGATCGTGTACTTGCTCGTAGCTTTGCCTGCTGTCGCTCAGTCGCAGGCGTTTGCAAAGATCACCATAAGGCCTGCTCGCTCATCCGACCCGCCCAACATGCGCGTGCAAGTGCTGCCCAACGCCGACTTGATTGCGACTGCGGTCCCTGTAATCATGCTTATGAGTTACGTTTACGACGTGCCGGTCAGCCCTTCGCCGCGTCTTTCTCCTCTTCCCGACTGGACCGCTCGTGAGAGGTGCGATATCGAAGGGATAGCGCCCGCCAACGCCATCACCCCCAGTCTTCAGGACAGCGAAGCACGAAGCCGAATTCAGCAAATGATCCGCGAATTGCTCGCCGTTCGTTTCAAACTGGTGATGCGGGTCGAGCATAAATCGATGTCGGTTTATGCTCTCACCGTCGCCAGCGGTGGTCCGAAGCTCCAGAAGTCAGCCATCCCCGAGAAGGACTGCACCTTCGATACCGACCCGAAAGGTTGCCATAACTTTGTTGCCGGCTTCGGCCCTCCGCTGGATGCAAAAGCCGTGGATATGGACGACCTTGCCCACTACATTGGGAACTGGACGGATTTGCCAGTCGTGAACCGCACGGCGCTTTGCGGGCTGTTCACCGTAAACACGGAAGGTTGGTTCCCCATGCGGCTGCCCCCACCGCCGCCAAACGCCACGCCGGACGTATACCACTTCGCCGGCCTCCCAACAGTTTTCACGGTCCTCGGCACACTCGGTCTCGAACTGAAGCGGCAAGAGGACATCTTGCCGGTATACACCGTGGAGCGCATCGAGCGCCCGGCCGTCGAACTGACGATCACACTCCATTACGCGCGGCTCAAGCAACCTCGCTCATTTTCAGCAACGTTGCCTAGTCGGAGCATACTGATGCAATAACTGGTCGAACCCCAGAAGTGGCCGCGTCCGAATTGCTCCTGGATCGTACTATGTGCCGCTTTCCAGCGCCGCATTGGTTCAGATGTCGAAGGCGTGAATAAGGGGGTGGCCGCGGCGGCCGATGGAAAACTCAGAACGCCTCGCGCGCCGCATCAAGCACACTCTGAACGCCGCGCGCCGAAGGCAACGATCCGGTCCGTCGCGCCGGGCAGTGGCGTTAGGGCGGTCCAGGAAAACTCAGTCCCTGCCGCCTGTTTGAGTTCGTCAAGCCGGTTCGTGGTCGTCATCAGCGCCAGGTAGCCTTCCGGTCCAACCATCTGCGCTGCGGCCGCGACGGCCTTCGGCATTCTCTCAACCGCCCTCAACACTACACAATCGAAGACCACACGAAGTGCTTCCGCCCGTCCCGCATGAACTGTCGCGCGGACTCCCAGCACGCGGACAGCTTCTTGCAAGAACGCGGCCTTCTTGCCTTGCGATTCGGCCAGTGTCACCGCAATCTGCGGGCAACAAAGGGCAATCGGGATTCCCGGTAAGCCCGCTCCGGAGCCGAAATCGAGCAACGTCGCAATCCCTCCCGGCAACGCGCGCGCAAATGCAATCGATTCAATGAAATGCCTCGAAATTACGCCTTCCTGATCGCGAATAGCGCTCAGGTTCAGGCGGGCATTCCAGCGAACAAATAGCGAAATATAGGCGCCAAACCGCCTCACTGTCTGCTCGTCCAGTGGCTCAAGACCTGTCTCGACCAAAAGGGCATTGAGTCGCATGCTTGCGCCGTTTGCATCCATCGGTCAAATCTCGTTTTCAGGGGTTCCGCTCGTTTCGGTACTTCTCTCTGGCGCATCGCTTTGCGGCACGCACCAACTTTGAGCTGCATCAACAAACGCAGAAAAAATCGCGCGAGAGAATCCGCTTTGCGTGTAGGTCCGCTCAGGGTGCCACTGCACCGCTACGACAAAGTGGTTGGGCGCATCCAGTTCCACCGCTTCAATCACGCCGTCGCCGGGCGAGACCGCTGCGACAAGCAGATTGTCGCCCGGCGCGCGGATCGCCTGATGATGGCTGGAGTTTACCTGAACCTCCGCCTGCGCGGCTTGCGCCAGAATCCCCATCAATCTCGATCCCTGCGCAATCTGCACCGCGTGCGCCTCCACCACGTCGCGCCCTGGCCGGTGGTTGACCGTCGTCTTCAAATCCTGAATCAGCGCGCCGTTGCGCCACACATTCAACGATTGCGCTCCGTGACAGATGGCGAGGATGGGCTTGCGCAGGTTGAACGCGTCTTGCAGCAAAAGCTCGTCTGCCGCAGTACGCGCGGGATCGGCCTCGCCACACTCACGGAGCTCGCGCCTCACCATACCGCTCGGGATCCACATCGTACCTGCTGCCCGGCAGCAGAACTCCTTGCACACCCGCCAGCAGCCTGGCCACGCGCTCCTGCGGCTCGTCGAGCGGCACCACAACCGGCTCCGCTCCGGCAGCTTTCAGTGCGTCAACATACGGCGGCAACGACCGCCGGTTGTACTCCCGGTCGCTGCTGGTGGGCACCGGAATGGCGATGCGCACGGCCATGAAACCAGTGTAAAGCCCGCGCGCTTTGGCCACGATGGCTACGCCAGGCGATTCCGCGTAGCAGCTTTGCGGCGTTGCTACCAGCGCACCTGGCCTTCGGGATCGTCAACGAGCACGACGTCATATCTCTCGATCATTGGCATCAACATCTGCTCCAGCTCGCTCTTCCACAAGTCGCCTTCGTAAAACTTCGCCTTCATCGGTTCGCGCGAAGTGAGGTCAGGGAAGCCCCGCATGAAGAAAAATGTGTCGGGGTCTTCAATCGAGAGCCAAGGCCCAAGGATCTTCATCCCGATCTCTGCGTGCGCCGGCATCGATTTGCTGCGGAAGATTTGGAGGAACGCCGCACGCTTGCCCGGCTTGAGCTTGTAGGTGCGCATTTCGATGATCATGCCGCGGCCTCCGTCAGCATCTTGGCGTTGGATGCGGGGCTGCGCAACCTCGTCGCGGCAGAATTCGCGTGGCTTCAGGGGACGGCCACGGGGCTTTCTTCGTCGCTTTTCGCCAGCTGCCCCAGCATCTCCTCCATCGCAACGCGCAGACGCTCGGTCAGCTCGCCATTTTGCCGTACCGACATTCCCTTGGTCTCGATCGGCACTCCAATCTGCACCGTCAGTTTGCAGGGATAAAAGTGCCGCGTGTGAATCGGCAGCAGATCGTAAACGCCCTTGAGCGCGATCGGCACCAGCGGCACCTGTGCGCGAATTGCCAGGTACGCCGCGCCCGACAGGAATGGTTTCAGTTCGCCATCCGCAGTTCGCCCGCCCTCAGGAAACACCACCAGCGGCATGCCTGCTCGCAATGCCTTCACCGCGCCGCCCAGGCTGGAGAGCGTTGCATGCGGGTTCTCGATATCAATCGGCATCTGTCCGGAACGCTCGAGATACCAGCCGATGAACGGCCACTGCCACAGAACCTTCTTCGCCAGGATGCGGAACTGAAACGGCAGCGCCGCAAATATCACCGGAATGTCCATGTAGGATGTGTGGTTCGGGGCATACACCGCCACCGGGTACTTGCGCAGGTTCTCCTTTCCCTCCACCTTCAACCGCGACAGCGAAGCCCACACCCCGCATCGCGCCCAGATCCGCGCAACCCAATGCTGAACCCTTCCTTTTTTGTCCACCGGCGAGACCGCAAGCGCTGTGAGCCCGCAAACCGCGGTCACCAGGCCCAACATCGGCGCCTGCAGCACGTTTGATCGCCAGCGGTAGAGCAGGGGTAACGGGTTGGGCCGCGCACTCATAGCGATTTGCCTCTTCCAGTCAGGAGCAGCGGCCGCGCCTCGCCAACCATGTACACCGACCCCGACACCACCGCCACGCCGCCAGCTGAACGATCTTGCGCCATCTCGAGAGCCTCTCGAATCGATTGTGCCGCAACTGCCGGCGTTCCCGTAGCTTTGGCCGCGGCCAGCAGATCGTCCAAAACCGCGGCCCGAGCCATATGGATCGGCGCAACGATCACCTGCTCGAAGATTGGAAACAGAATCTGCGCCATCTCTGCCAACGGCTTGTCGCGTAGGCAACTGAAGATGAGGGTACGTGGCCCGTGCATTTCCAGAATGCCGCGCAGACCCGCCCGCAGCGCCCATGCGCCGGCCGGGTTATGCGCCACGTCCAGAATCCAGTCCACACCGCCGCGCGTCATGCGTTCCAGCCGTCCTGGCCAACGCGTGTTGCGAATTCCCCCTTCGATCGCGGCAGGCGTTACGGGAAACTTGTGCACGCTGGCAAGCTCGACCGCAGCGGCAATTGCCAGCGCCACGTTCCGCTGCTGGTGAGCGCCACCCAGTGGCGAATCCACCGCGATCGTCGCGCCAAGCGCCTCAACGGAATAGGGACTCCCCGCACCGGCGGCCGGAATGTAGTGAGCCGCGCTCACCCCGCGCGCGCCCAATTCCGCCGCCACCTCGCCAAGAACCTGGTTTGCCTCCGGATGCTGCGGCAGCGTAATCATTGTTTCGCCGCGCCGCAAAATTCCCGCCTTCTCTCGCGCGATGGCCGTGATGGTCGGCCCGAGCCACTCCATGTGGTCGAGCGAGATGTCTGTGACGATAGAAATCAGCGGGTCCACGACGTTGGTCGCATCCAGCCTGCCGCCCATACCCACTTCCAGCACCGCAATGTCCACCTTGCGCTCGGCAAAATACAAAAACGCTTGTGCCGTCAAGAATCTCAAAGTAGCTGGGAAGCTGCGCCAGTTGGCCCGCCAGCACCAGCTCCTGCGCCGCATCGTGTACGCGAAAATAGAGCCGCGCAAAATCTCCGTCCGCGATCTCTTCGTGATCCACCCGAATGCGCTCGTTAGGCTTCTCGAGATGCGGTGAGGTATAAAGCCCGGTACGCAGCCCTGCCGCCGTCAGGATCGATGCAAGCGTCGAAGCAGTTGACCCTTTTCCATTGGTTCCCGCAATCAGCACGGACGGGAAGCGCAGTTGTGGATCGCCCAGCGCATGGAGCAGCGTGCGCACCTCTTCCAGTGCAAACTTGCGCCGCGGCTGCCCGCTATGGGCGTAAAGTTCCGGCACCATTGCATTCAGTTGATCGATGGCTGCTGTGTAGGACATGCGAAGTTAAGTATAAGAGCTCAGCGGGCGAAGAATCCTGCTGCGTTTGCCGAGGGGCTAGCCGCCTCTTTCGTATTGTGCAAGACGGGCACGCTGTAAACTACTGTTCTGTCTCCCCTTCGGCGCAGCTTGCACACATCTCATACCCATTCCACAGTCGCCTTCGCGCACCCTGTGGGAGACGAGGGAAACCGGGGTCCGCTTCCCCCTCCAACGCCCCGTTTTCCATTTCTCCTGTATTCCACAACCCTGATTTAGAAAACCTGCCTACACCTCAACCCGCTCCCACAAAACCACTTCGCCTGAATTCCCACTTTTCCGAACCCAACTACGGGTACTATTATCTTTTTAATTCTTCTAAAGATAGATTCAATACCCCTCCGTCGCATGCCCTATGCGCCGCGGCAACGGTCTATCCCAGAGACTCGTTGGCCGGTTCATGCTGCCGAAAGGCATCCATCCCCGTAAAACACCAGCACAATTCAGAGAACCAGCCCAGTTTTCCACGCGCACGTAATCCTTTTGATGGCTACAATCAAAGGGAACAAAAGACAGCCATTTCCGTCCCGCCGCAGTGTGTTGTAGAGTGTGGCAGGAGCGGGAAAGTGGCTTTGGGGACGAACAGAACCTATGCCAACCGCGGAAACTGAAGTCGAGAAGCCGGCCGCTCAGGGGGCAGCGATGGAGATTACCGTAAGCCGCCAGGATCTGGTGAAGGAACTTACAGCCACACAAAGCGTGGTTGAGCGCAAGACCACGATCCCGATTCTGTCTAATTTTCTCCTCGAAGCCGAGGAAGACCGCCTGAACATCACCGCAACTGACCTTGACCAAGCCATCCGCACCAGCGCTGCAGTCAAGGTGAAGAAGGCCGGCGCGTGCACCATCCCCGCGCGCAAGCTCTACGACTACATCAAACTCCTGCCCGACGGCGACATCTCCATCAAACTCCTTGAGAACCACTGGGTGCAGATTCGCAGCGGCCGCTCGAACACGAAGATGGTCGGCATGGCGCGCGCGAATTACCCCCAGGTCCCCGAGTTTCCCACCGTCGCGGTCACCAGCATCTCGCTCGTGGCGCTGCGCACGCTTATTGCCCGCACCATCTTCGCCATCTCCAACGAGGAGTCGCGCTACACACTGAACGGCGCACTGCTCATTCTCAAGGCCGAATCGCTCGGTATGGTGGCGACCGACGGGCACCGGCTCTCGTTCGTCGAAAAGCCCGGCGAGACCCTTGAAGGCATCAGCGGCGAGAAGCGCGTGCTTATTCCCCGCAAGGCGCTGCAGGAGCTGCAGGTCCTGCTCTCTTCCACCGAAGCCGAAAAGGTGGAGTTCGCCGACGACGAGCACACGCTCTTCTTCCGCGTGGGCCATCGCACGCTGAGCACCCGCAAGCTCTCCGGCCAGTTCCCTAACTTTGAGGCGGTCATGCCGCGCGACAACACCAAGTTCGCGGTGGTGCGTGCCAGCGAGCTCTCGCTCGCTATTCAGCGCGTGGCGCAGTTCGCCGACGAGCGCTCCGGCGCCATCCGCCTGCGCCTCGAAGACAACGAGCTCAAGATCAGCGCCAACTCCACCGAATCCGGCGAGAGCGAAGACACCATCGACACGCCGTATTCGGGCGAACCCATCGTGGTGGGCTTCAACTCCGGCTACATTCTCGACTTCCTCAAGGCGCTCGACAACGCGGGCGAGGTACGCCTCGAGTTCAAGGACGCGCAATCAGCCGGCCAGATGCGC
>CAWCXX010000113.1:0-48976 GCA_963799445.1 uncultured Acidobacteriaceae bacterium
TCGCTCCCGTCGACTTCCGCGACACCGGCAATCTCGACTCGCGCCTCGTCCACGCGTTCTCGCCCACCGGGGCCCTTGAACGCTCTCGGTCCAGTATCGACCGGCTCCTCGCGCTTGTTCCCGCTGCCGCGCGCGAACGCGTCGAAATCCGTCCCCACTCGCCCACTGAAGTTGGGCTCCTCTTGCACGGCTTGGAGTTTGCCCGCGTGCGCAACGGCGTTTCGGCGCACTCCTTCGCGCGCCAAGACGAAGTCACCTTCGGCGCGGCCGCGAGCGAAACCCCGCTCACCCCCGAAAACGAAGACCTCTGCCGCGATCTCTTCCGCCGTCTCTTCCTCAGCCGCCACGCCGACGGCGCTCATACCGATCCGCTTTTCCGCATGGCGCCTGAGCGCTGGCTTGAGTCCCGCCTCCGCTCACGCCTTGCCGATCTGCTACCCGGCCTGCGCGGCGATCTGCTCTACACCCAGGTCCCCGCGCTCTCCACCGGCGACCGCGGCATGCTCGACCTGCTCACCCTCGACCACAGCGCGCGCCTGGTTGTCCTGGAATTGAAGGCCGATGAGGATTTGCAACTGCCCCTGCAGGCGCTCGACTACTGGATTCGCGTCCGCGCCCTAAACGCCGATCGCCAGCCCGCCGCAGGCGCCGCCGAGCCTCTCTCAGCATTCGAACGCGCCGGCTACTTCCCTGGTGTCGAGATCTCGCCGCTCCCGCCGCGCCTGGTCCTCGCCGCCCCGGCCCTTCGCATCCATCCCGCCAACGAGCCGGTCCTGCGTTATCTCTCGCCGGAGATCGAGTGGGAGCTCATCGCCCTCGCCGAGCACTGGCGCCGCGACCTCAAAATCGTCTTCCGCAAACGCAACGGCGACCTACGGTCATAAGCAGAGCTTGAACTGCCGGCGCGCCCGAGGTCCGTTTGATGTCCCGTTGAAAAACTCCCAACAACGATTCACCGATGTTCCGCGCCGCCTCTGGCTGGACTAAACTATTCCATGTCATGGCTATCGCCGGTGTTTCCCCCTCCATTCAACCGCGCACACCGCTGGGCGTTTTTTCGAATGAGCCATTTACCGATTTCAACAATGCTGAGAATGCTCACGCCATGCGCCGCGCGCTCGATCACGTCGCCACGCACCTTGGCTCCGAGTACAGCCTGATCGTCGGCGGCAAGCGCCTGAAAACTCCCGACAAGATTCGCTCCATCAATCCGGCGCGGCCGGCGCAGGTGGTCGGCGTGCATCAGCAGGCCGGCGCAACCCAAGTTGAGATCGCAATGTCCGCGGCGCTTCACGCCTTCGAATCCTGGAGCAGAAGGTCAACCGAAGAACGAGCCTCGCTGCTCCTCGGTGCGGCCGAAGTTATTCGCAAGCGCAAATTCGAGTTCATGGCCTGGCTCACCTATGAGGTGGGAAAAAACTGGGCCGAAGCCGACGCCGACGTGGGCGAAACCATCGATTTCCTCGAGTTTTATGCCCGCGAAGCGCTGCGGCTGGCCACGGCAACCACTCCCATTCAGTTTCCCGGCGAGCGCAACGAACTTCACTACATTCCGCTTGGCGTGGGCGCCGTCATTTCGCCGTGGAACTTTCCCTTCGCCATCATGGCGGGCATGACGGCGGCGGCCATCGTCGCCGGCAACACCGTCATCCTCAAGCCATCGAGCGACGCCCCCACCATCGCCGCCAGGTTTGTCGAGGTGCTTGAAGAGGCCGGAATGCCCGACGGCGTGGTGAACTTCTGCCCCGGCTCGGGCGCGTCGTTCGGCAATGCCATCGTCGAGCATCCGAAGACCCGCTTCATCGCCTTCACCGGCTCCAGGGCCGTGGGTCTCGAGATCCACGAACGTGCCGCGCAAATGAAGCCCGGCCAGATCTGGCTCAAGCGCACCATTCTCGAAATGGGCGGCAAAGACTCGATTCTGGTTTGCGCGGATGCGGATCTCGACGCTGCCCTGGAGGGCGTCGTGGCTTCGGCCTTTGGCTTCAGCGGGCAAAAGTGCTCGGCCTGCTCCCGCGCCATCGTTGAAGCTCCCGTCTACGACGTCTTCGTCGAGCGGCTGCGCGAGCGCGTCGCCACTCTGACCGTGGGCGATCCGGCGGCCAATCACAATATGGGCCCGGTCGTTAATCAGGCGTCGTTCAACTCCATCCTGGGCTACATCGAAACCGGCAAGAAGGAAGGCAAGCTGATTGCAGGCGGAGCCGCTCCCGCCACTCGAGAGGGCGGATTTTTCATCGAGCCTACAATCTTCTCCGAGATCCCCCCGAACGGAGTTCTCGCGCAGGAGGAGATCTTCGGGCCGGTGCTGGCGCTCATTAAAGTGGCCAGCTTTGACGAGGGTCTGCGCGTGGCCAACAACACGGAGTACGGGCTGACCGGTTCTGTTTACACGTCCAGCCGCGAACTGATGAATCGCGCGCGCCGCGATTTTCACGTAGGCAATCTCTACTTCAATCGCAAATGCACGGGGGCCATGGTCGGGGCGCACCCGTTCGGTGGATTCAACATGAGCGGGACAGACTCCAAAGCCGGCGGTCCCGATTACCTCTACCTCTTTACCCAGGCCAAGAGCGTGGGCGAGAAGCTCTAGCAGCGCCGTCCAAGGCTATTGCGCTGCATCTTTACGCAGCCACGATCGATCCAACGAACCGCGAGGTGAATCGAATGCCCAAAGTCGTCAGATTTCATGAATTAGGCGGTCCTGAGGTTCTGCGGTTTGAAGAGATTCCATCGCAGAAGCCGGGCCAGGGCGAGGTGAAATTGCGGGTTCAGGCTGCGGGCCTGAATCGTGCAGAGGCGGTGTATTACCGCGGCATGTACTTCGAACAGCCGCAGTTTCCATCGCGCATCGGCTATGAGGTCGCTGGCGTGGTGGAAGCGGTGGGTGTGGGCGTGGATGCCGCATGGTTGGGCAAGCCCGTTGCCACGATCCCGGGATACTCGATGAATCGATACGGCGCGCTGGGCGAAGAGGCTATTGTTCCCGCCGATGCGCTGGCCGGGTATCCGGCAAATCTCACTCCCATTCAGGGGGCGGCGATTTGGATGCAGTATCGGACCGCCTATGGCGCGCTGGTGCACATTGGCGCGGTAAAGGCCGGGGATTTCGTCTCGATTCCAGCGGCCTCTTCGAGCGTGGGTTTGGCAGCCATCCAGATTGTGCGCGATGCGGGAGCCACGGCCATTGCGGTAACCCGCACCTCGGCCAAGCGCGCCGAACTGATTGCTCTTGGCGCGCAGCATGTGATTGCAAGCCAGGAAGAAGACTACGTGGCCCGCATCAAGGAGATCACTGGCGGATTGGGTGTGAGGCTCACTTTCGACCCCATTGGCGGGCCGTTTATCCAGAAGTTGGCAGCCGCATCGGCCCAGGGCGGCATCATCTTCGAGTACGGCTGGCTCTCCGGCGAAGTCACCCCATTTCCTTTGGGGGAAGCCGCGATGCGCGGTTTGAGTGTTCGCGGCTACTTCATGGGGGAAGCCCCGAAAGAAAAGGCGGTGAAGTACATCTTCGAACGGTTGGCCGACGGACGCTTCGTGCCCAAAATCGCCAAAACTTTTCCTTTTGCACAGTCGGTAGAGGCGTATCGTTACCTGGAGTCTAACCAACAGGTTGGGAAAATTGTGATTACCGTCCCGTAGAGCTTTGCGGCGCGGTCAATGCCGTTCTTTATGGCTTAGTCGGTCTGTTCATTGCGCAGAGGCAGATTGAGGGATTGGCGTCCTCCGACTGATTGGCGCAATCGATCCAACGTAAGCTCCGATCGGAGTCGCACCGTTGGCTGCAGTGATGCCACCTGTGATATCATGCCGGAATGAGAGTGGTGGTCGATACGTCCGTTCTCATTACCGCGCTCCGGTCCAGCGCGGGAGCGGCTGCGGAGGTGATCAGGCTCGTATTACGCGGCGAACTTGTGTCGCTTATGGACTACAAGCTGGCTTGTGAATATCAGGACGTTGCGCTGCGGGCCGAGCAATTGCATGTTTCCGGCAAGTCACGCGCAGAAACGACGGCGATTCTGGACGCGCTGGAAGCAGTTGCCGATCCCGTCTTTGTGGCGTTCCGTCATCGTCCGTTATCGACGGATCCGAACGATGACATGGTTCTCGACGTCGCAATCAACGGAGATGCGGACGCCATTGTGACTAACAACACGCGACATTTTCGAGAACCCGCACTTTGTTTTCACGTGGCCACGCTGACTCCCGCCGAGCTGTTGCGCAAGATCGCCAAGAGGAGATAGAGACTATGCGTATGAACCAAAAGAGATTTGTGGCGAGCAAGTTTCCTCTGCGCATGATGCCCTCTGTCCGGAGCGTAGCGGAGGACTTCTCTCAAAAGGAGGGTATCTCGCTCAACCAATTCATCAACGTTGCGCTTGCTGAGAAGCTGGCTCACCTTCAGCATGACCAGTGGCTGGCGCGGCGTCCCAAAATCACCGACGCCTTGACGAAAAGGGCACTGGACATTCTCGGCCGGACGGACGGCCGTCCGCCCGAAGCATTCGACAAGATCCCTGCTGGCTATAGGCCGGCGGGCCGAAAAATTGCCGCCAGCAAACCAGCCAGCCAGCGCAAAAGCCAGGGCGTATCAGGGGTGTGAAGAACCGGCTGCTCTATCCATCTTGACGAGATGGCCCACACCGGATTAGGAATTTGCGCAGGGCGAGTTGATGCTCAAAAGTACGGATTTCCCGAAGAAAACGGTACCCCGCACATTCTCGGATTCCTTAAGTGGATTCCTGATCCGGTCAAAGGAGCCTCGACTGACCCAATGACTGCCCTCGAGTTCACAGTCGCGGTCTGGGCGCTTTCCGCGCTTGCTGGCTTTCTGGGCGCGCTCACCGGCCTTGGCGGCGGAGTCGTAGTGATTCCCGCGCTCACTCTCGCGCTGGGTGTCGACATCAAGTATGCCATCGGCGCCTCGCTGGTCTCTGTCATCGCCACTTCTTCGGGCGCGGCGGCAGCCTATGTGCGTGAGGGCTTCTCCAACATCCGCATCGGCATGTTTCTTGAAATCGCCACCACAATCGGCGCGGTTTTTGGCGCTCTGCTTGCCGGGCGCATCGGCACCCATGCGCTCGCCATCATCTTCGGTCTGGTTCTCATTCAGGCTGCTTACCAATCGTTGTTCAAGGGCGCGAAGGACAAGGACCAGCCAGTCGAATCCGACGCGCTCGGCCGGCGCTTGCGCCTCGGCGGCAGCTATCCCGTCAACGGCAGCCGCCAGCAGTACGGCGTGCGCAATGTCCGCACGGGGTTTGGCATTATGTTCGGGGCCGGAGCGCTCTCAGGATTGCTCGGCATCGGCTCGGGCGCTGTCAAAGTCATCGCCATGGATCGCTTCATGCGCATTCCCTTCAAAGTCTCCACCACCACCAGCAACTTCATGATCGGCGTTACCGCCGCGGCCAGCGCCGGGGTTTATCTGAGCCATGGGTACATCGATCCCCGCGTCGCCATGCCCGTGATGCTGGGCGTGCTGGCCGGAGCGCTCGTCGGAACCAAAGTGTTGGTCCATGCGCCCGTACGCACTCTCAGGATGGTCTTCGCGGTGGTCATTCTGGCCCTGGCCATCGAGATGATTGTGAACGGCCTGAGCGGGAGGATTTAGCGGATATGAATGACCGCCGTCTGGAGGGGATCATCGGCCAGCTCTTGCGAGCCGGCGTCCTGCTGGCTGCCGCCATCGTCACGGCCGGCGGCGTTTCCTATCTCGTCCAGCATCATGCCGATCGGGTGAACTATCGCACTTTCGTCGCCGGTGGCCAAAGCGTCCGCACGCTTCCGGGCATCGTCGCGTCGGCCGCGCACTTCGACAGTGAAGGGCTGATCCAATTTGGGCTGCTGTTGCTGATTGCCACGCCCGTGGCGCGTGTCGCCATTGCTCTCGTGGGTTTCGCTCTGGAGCGCGACCGTTTGTATACGGTTGTCAGTCTGACGGTCCTGCTGATTCTTGCTCTCAGCCTGATTCGGGCAATTTGAGCTACGCCACGGCGCCCGATGCATCCCTGGCTTCGGCTTCCATCTTGTGGCCAACGTCTGCGGCGGCCTTTGCCAGCACCTGGTGATGGATGGTGAACAGGGCCAACTCCAGACGATCGCTGACCCCGGTCTTGTCGTAGACTGACCGCAGGTAATTCTTAATCACCTGTTCCGTGGTCTTCAGGCGCAGGGCAATCTCGCGGTTTTTGCACCCCTGCACAATCAGGGCCACAATGCGCATTTCTTTAGGCGTCAGGCGGTCGCGCACGCGCGTGCCCACCATGTCCTCTTCGGGCGACTCCGGCTTCATGGCCGCGGTGGGAAACCACACCTCGCCGCCTGCCACCTTGCGCACGCAATCTACCAGCGTGGGGCCGGTCACGCTGCGAAACACTACGCCGCGAAAGCCCTGCTGAAAATAGGCTGCCGGGTTCTCGTTGTTCTCCGCGATCACGATGCCGCGGCTGCCCGTGGTCTCAAGCAGCATGACGAGCCGCGCAAATTCCGGGCGTAGCGAAGAAGCAAACAGAACGATGGCGCTGGGGAAGGTAGCGATGGCATGGTACATGCGCTCCAGATCTGTGCACTGCGCGATGATGCGCAGATCCTCGTCCATGGCCAGAACCTTGGCGGTGCCGGCCCTGAAGATCGCTTGCGAATCGGCCAGGATGATCTTGTACATGATGTGTGCTCTGCCTGCGCGAGTCCCTCTTCAGGAAATTTGAGTTTCTCGACTCTGATGTTCGCCAAACCCCTGGAGCGCTTGAACCACGGCGTCTGCTGTTTCCATTCCCCTGTTACTATCGGCACCACGGCGCGGAACCTTGGCAATGTCTGCAATTGCTACATGTGCGAGCCCTGCCGCTTTGCTGCTCAATGGGCGGCTTTGGCAACTTCGGTACGACCCTCGCACGCTATAAGCGAGATTATATCCTTTCAGCCCAAACGGGTAGAAGAACCTGAAAACGGGGCCGTAAAAATCATTAACTAGAATGGGACCTGCGCGCATTACACTTTCCCTATGGCGAGGCCGATTCTCCTGGCGGTTGACGACGACGCGGGCGTGCTGGAGGCCGTGGTCCAGGACCTGCGCCGCCAATATGGCAACACCTACCGGGTGATGCGCGCCGGCAGCGGCCAGGCCGCATTGGACACCTTGAGCCAGTTGAAGATCCGCGAGGAGCCCGTGGCGCTCCTGCTCAGCGACCAGCGCATGCCCGGGATGACCGGCGTGGAGATGCTGCAGCGGGCCCGCGATCTCTATCCCGAGGCCCGCCGCGTCCTCCTCACCGCCTACGCAGACACTGAGGCGGCCATCCGCGCCATCAATTCCGCCCGCATTCACTACTACCTCAATAAGCCCTGGGATCCGCCAGAGGAGAAGCTCTACCCCGTCCTCAACGATCTTCTCGAGGACTGGCACGCAGGTTATCGTCCGTCCTTTGAAGGCTTGCGCGTCATCGGACACCGCTGGTCGCTCAACGACCACCGCGTCCGCAACTTCCTTTCGCGCAATCATGTGCCCTACCGCTGGCTCGATGTAACCGCCGGTCCTGAAACGCTCAAATTGCTTGAGGACCGCCAGCTCGATCCCCAAAAGCTGCCCGTGGTGCTCTTCGCCGACGGCACGGCGCTCGTCGATCCGGACCTCGAGGATCTTGCTGGCCGCGTGGGGCTGCGCGTACAGGCTGCCCAGGATTTTTACGACCTGGTGGTGGTGGGCGCTGGCCCGGCAGGCCTTGCCGCCGCGGTCTACGGGGCCAGTGAGGGGCTCAATACCGTGGTCATCGAGCCGGTAGCGCCCGGCGGACAGGCCGGCTCCACCTCCCGGATCGAAAACTACCTCGGCTTCCCGTCGGGCGTCACGGGCGCAGAGCTCGGCCGGCGCGCGCATACCCAGGCTTCGCGATTCGGCGCAGAGTTTGTCACCCAGCGCGCCACCGGCATGCGCGTCGACGGACAATACCGCTTTATCCAGCTTGCCGACGGCCGCGAAGTCTCCAGCCACGCCGTGCTGCTTGCTCCCGGCGTCCAGTACCGCAAGCTCGATATTCCCGGCTGCGAGCGCCTCACGGGCCGTGGCATTTACTACGGAGCGGCGCTCGTCGAGGCCCTGGCCTGCAAGGGCGAGGAAGTCCATATCGTAGGGGGCGCCAACTCCGCCGGCCAGGCAGCCCTGCACTTTGCCCGGTTTGCCGCCAAAGTAACCATGCTCGTGCGCGGCGAGGGCCTTTCCGCCACCATGTCAAAATACTTGATCGATGAGATCGCCAGAACATCAAATATTGTGGTGGAAGCGCGGCGCCAGGTGCTGGAGGCAATCGGTGAAGAGCGCTTGGCGGCGTTAAGTTTGTCCGGGCCGTCGAGCGTGGTGCAAGTGCCCGCGTCCTCGCTGTTTATTCTTATCGGCGCGGTGCCGGTCACCGCGTGGCTGCCGCCTTGCATCCTGCGCGACGAGAAAGGATTTCTGCTGGCCGGGCCGGACCTGCGCATGGACGGCAAGTTGCCGGACGTTTGGCAGGAGAAGCGCGAGCCGTTTCTGCTCGAAAGCAGCGTGCCGGGCGTGTTTGTAGCCGGCGATGTGCGCCACGGCTCGGTGAAGCGCGTGGCCTCCGCGGTAGGCGAGGGTTCCATCGCAGTCCAGCTCGTCCACCAGTATCTGGCGGGGTTTTAGCGCGATAAGCAAGATGACTGACAGTTCACGATCAATCGCAGTCGAACCGATCCTGCTCAAGGATCTCGCCGGGGCTCTGCCTCAAACGCGTATCTTTGCTGCGACTCCCTTCGCCGCCGTCGCAGGCGTGGAGCGCGTCGAACGCGTAACGGTCAAAGCCGGCGCCACGCTCGTCGAAGCAGGGCACCCGTGGCTCTTCTACTGGCTCGTGCTCGAGGGCGCGATCCGCATCGAGCGGCCGGGGCCGGATGGAACCCTGACGCTGGTGGGGATCTTGCATGCGGGCGAGGGATTCGGAGAGGTGCCATTGCTTATCGGCAGAGCCACCGGGATGTTCAGCGTCACCGCGGCGCAGGATTCGGTGCTCGTCCGCTTCAGCGAGCAGGATTTCTGGTCTTTACTGGCGTGCTGCCCCTCAGTGCGCAAAACCGTCCTGGCCGATAGCGCGCAGCGGATTCAGGCCTACCAGGTTGAGGCGCTGCACCGCGAGAAACTCGTGTCTCTGGGCACGCTCGCTGCCGGACTCATGCACGAGCTGCACAACCCCGGCTCGGCCGCCAAGCGCGCCGCCTCGCAACTCCGCGAGAACCTGCTGCGCCTGCAGCAACTGAGCCTGCGCAACAGCGGCAAGCCCAAAACCCCAGCGCAAATTGAATGCATGAGGAATCTGCTGGAGCGCGCCTTGCATGGCTGCGGCCAGCCCGCGATGAGCAGCATAGAGCAGGCCGACGCCGAGGAAGCCATGAGCCAATGGCTCGCCGGCGCGAATGTGGAAAATGCCTTCACCATCGGTCCTGTGTTCGTCTCCATGGGTTTAAATCGCGGCGATATGGCCTGCGCGCAGGAGCAATTCGATCCCGCCTCGTTCTCCGACGCGCTCAACTGGTTCGGAGCCCTCGTCTCCAGCGTCTCGCTTGTCTGCGCCATCGAAGACAGCATCTCACGCATCTCCGAACTGGTGATGGCGGTAAAAAAATTTGCCTACGACGAGCGCACGCCCGACAAGGAACTGGACGTCCACGACAGCCTGCAGAGCACGCTCACCATTCTCGGTCACAAGCTCCGCCTCAAGCAGATACAGGTCGAAAAGCGCTTCGCGGCCTCGCCCTCCGCCATCCATACCCGCGGCCATGCCCTCAGCCAGGTCTGGACCAACCTCATCGACAACGCCATCGACGCATCGCCGGAGAGCGCGAAGATCGAAATTGCCACCTGGAGCGAGCCGGAGTTCCTTGCGGTCTCGATCGGCGATCGCGGCCCAGGCATTCCGTCCGATACTCTTCCCCACATCTTCGAGCCGTTCTTCACCACAAAGCCGCAAGGCTCCGGCACAGGACTGGGCCTCGAAATTGTTCACCGCATCGTGACCCAGGAATTCGGCGGAACGATTCAGGTGGAATCGAAGCCGGGAGACACGCGCTTTATCGTGCGCCTGCCGAAGAACTGCTCTGTCTCATCGTCTCCAGACAACAGCCAGCGGCCGGTCGCCAAAAACTACGTGCCATAGGCTGCGAGCTACGAGCTGCTTCACCGTCTGGGTCGCACGCCGCAATCATCTTGCCTAGGTTGTTAGGACCACTCCTTTGGTTCAGCGCATGATGGGTGAGCGCACAATTTACATGTTGCGAGGCAGAACGTTAAGGTCGAAGCCGCGCAGGGAGATGCGATCATGAAGCTGGCCGGAGCCAGCGTCACGATGCGGTGATGCGCAGCTGGACTCGCGCTAAGGCCCAGCGCCGGAGTCCTATAGCAAAACCAGAGATGCTGTAACCCGAAGCCTTCAAAGAAAGCTGAACAGGACACACCTTCTCTGGTTTTGCCGTAAATCCCAGTTCCAGGCTACTTGACCTTCGTCAACTTGTTCATCATGCCATCCGGGGGCCCTGCGAGGCTTCCGTCGTCGCCCACCGTGAATTGCGTTGTTTGTTTTTCGCACGTCAGCATTACCTGCTTGCCGCTCTGCGTGTAGGTGCAGGCCGTGGTGAGCGGTCCAATAATGGCATTGGCTTTGCCTCCTGATTGGAACTCGATCTTGACCATTCCCTCATTGTCAGCATAGGTGTGACCGCTTACACCGCTGCCGCAGGCTGCGGCGCCGAAACACATCAGAGCGACAGCCGCGGCTGCAATTCCATGTTGAATGCTGGTTTTCACTTTTCCCTCCAGTTGGAAAGTCGATGTTTGTGTGGGGAAGCCATTCCACAAACTCTACTCACTTCGAAGCGCTGCGGGCAAGTAAATTTTGCTGAGTGTGAAAGTTTTCTTGCTATTTTCTTGAGGCCGCGTGAAAGTTACTGGTTGACTCCGCTCGCCAAAAAGCCGCCATCAACCGGTAGCCAGATAGAAGCTATAGGCTGCCGGCTACGAGCTACAGCATTTTCGGAATACTGTAGACCGAAAGCACGCTTCTTGAAAAGTCTACGTTGATTCCGAAAATGCCGTAAAGGCTCATTCATTCACAGCCGATACGCCTTCTTGACCAGTCCATAGGTCAACTCGTACGCCACTTCAAACGCTTCGTCTTCGTCCAGCCTGTGTTCAGCGACGAGCCTGCCCAGAAATGCGCAATCCACGCGCCGCGCCATGTCGTGCCGCGCCGGGATCGAGAGGAACGCCCGGGTGTCGTCGTTGAACCCTACCGTGTTGTAAAAGCCGGCCGTCTCCGTGGCTTGCTCGCGGAAACGCATCATGCCCTCGGGACTGTCGTGAAACCACCACGGAGGCCCAAGGCGCAAGCACGGATAATGGCCGGCCAGCGGCGCCAATTCGCGGCTGATCGTCGATTCGTCCAGCATGAAAAGAATGATGGTCAGGTTGCGCTCGTTGCCAAAGCGATCCAGCAATGGCCGCAGGGCATGCACGAAGCCGGTGGGGCCGGGAATGTCGGCGCCCATATCGCGGCCGCAGCGCTCGTAGATGAAGCGATTGTGATTGCGCACGCTCCCTGGGTGAATCTGCATCACGAGCCCGTCTTCCAGGCTCATGCGCGCCATCTCGGTCAGCATCTGCGCGCGGAATAATTCCTGCTCCGCCGCATCAGCCTTGCTCGCAATCACCTTGCCAAACAGTTCTGCCGCCACAGCCCGCGGCAGGTCCGCCGTCTGCGCCGTGGGATGCCCGTGGTCGGTCAACGTGCAACCGAGCGCCTTGAAACGCGCCCGCGCCTTCATCAGCGCGTTCAGATATCCCTTCCACGTCGTGGTGTCTTCGCCGTTCTGTTCGCCCAGTTGAGCCACCAGCCCGGCAAATCCAGCAAATTCCGGATCCACGACAGGATCGGGCCTGAACGCCGGAAGTATCCGCGCCTTCCAGCCCGAGTCACGAATGGCCTGGTGATCCTTCAACGGATCCAGGGGCGACTCGGTGGTTGACAGCACCTCAAGATTGAAGCGTTCATAAAGAGCGCGCGGCAAGAACTCCGGCGTCTTCAGCCTCTCCGCTATGGTGTCGAAGTAAAAGTCGGCGTTCTTCGCCGACAGGCGCTCCGTGAACCCAAACAACTCCTGGAAGGCGAAATCCAGCCAAATGCGCGTGGGCGTTCCGCGAAACAGATGATAGTGGCTGGCGAAGATGCGCCAAGCCTTTCGCGGCTCCTTCACTTCCGGCTGCCCAATCTCCAGATCGTCCAGCGGCACGCCCTGGCTGTAGAGCATGCGGAAGACGTAATGGTCGGGCTGCACAAACAGCGCTGCGGGATCGGGGAACGGCTCGTTTTTGGCAAACCACCCGGCCTGGGTGTGCCCGTGGGGGCTCACGAGCGGCAGCTTATGTATGTGCGCGTACAAGGCACGGGCCACTTTGCGGGCACTTGCTTCGGCGGGGAACAAACGGTCTTCATGGAGCAGCATAGCCTTTATCTCACCTCGCGTTGTCTTTCCAGATACCTGGTCGCCCTTGAGGTCAGACCACAAGTATACACTTTGCGGCCTGCGCCTTCTTCAAAATCACCTGCCGTGGCGCCCCGCAATTTCCCCTCCCAAACCACTTTTTCGGTGATAATGTCGGTTTGACCGTGATCTTCTGAGACAGGTCTTCGTCGTTGGGGTGGAAGACGGTGGAGCGTTCGACTGACATGCGCGAGTCCGCGGAGATGCATCGCAAGATTTACCGCCATTCGCGCACACAAGCCGCAAGAGGCGCATGACCTCATGGAGCAGCACCTGCGCATGGCCCAGGCAGCACGGGGACCGGAGCGCCCCACCGGCCGCAAAGCATCCGCGGCTGCGCGCCGGGCCTCCTCGGATACGCGCTAACCCATTGCTGAAACAGTGGATAATTGCCGCCCCGCTCGCGCGACAGGCGCCAAAACCGCGCCTCGGCGCCCACGCCTGCGGTCTTCCCATCCCCCAAAAGTGCCATCAAGAGTGATTTAAGTCATATAGATTCGGCAGCAAATCTTGCAGCATAATTACATTACATGGGCCCCTATATTATGAAGAAGCTGCCTCTGCTGGTGCGGTGCTGTCTCACGTTTGCGTTGCCTTGCGTTCTCTCGTTTGCCTTGCCTTGCGCGGCGCAGAACCTTGCATCGCACTTCCAATCCATGAAGAGTTCCTATGCGTCATCCGGCAATATCGTGGTGCTCGATGACCACACCATCCTCATTGAGCCCAAGATGCCGGCTCCGCTCTGCGCCATGCCCATCATCAAGGATGGAAAAACCACGTGGGACTACTACACGTTTCCGCTCGCATCGATTGTTGTCCCGTTGGCCTCGGTCGACGAGACTCTCATCTCGGATGAGCTTGTCTTTACCGATCCAGACGCCGCAAAATCCTACAAGCCGGGCGATGTTGGCGACACCACGATGGTTGTCATCGCGGCCCGACCGGGAAAACAATTTCACACCATTACGTACGATCGTGATAAGTTGGCTCATCTCGGCCCCGGTCCGCACTCGAGCTCCGCGTATGGGCAAGCCCCCGATGACACCGAAGCCTTCGGCCTCACGTTTTCCGATCGCTCTGCCGCCCACGCATTCGAAATGGCGCTCCAGGACGCAGTTCTTCTTACCAAGGCGCAGGCGTCCCGCCAATAGCGCGAAAAGCGTCCGGGAAAAAGGCAGCGATTTTCATTTGCAGACCGCCGCTTGATTTTCGGCGCGGGCTGATTCAGGCCACACCTCTGAGACCTGGGAAACCACAACCGCCGGCTCGCCACGACCAAGCTAAAAGCTGATAGCCGACAGCTAGCTTCTACGCCGTATACGTCGTCGACGAAACCCTTCCGCCGTGTCCCGTCCAATTGGTGTGGAAGAACTGGCCGCGCGGCCGGTCGACGCGCTCGTAGGTGTGGGCCCCGAAGTAGTCGCGCTGCGCCTGCAGCAGATTCTGGGGCAGCCGGCCTGTCCGGTAGCCGTCGAAAAATGCCAGCGCAGTTGAAAACGCCGGCGTGGGCACGCCCAGCTTGATCGCGTGCCCCAGCGCTTTGCGCCAAGACGCCTGGTACTTGTTCACCGCGCGCGAAAAGAATTTGTCCAGCAGCAGATTGTCCAGCTTGGGATTCTTCTTGTAAGCATCCTTGATATTGCCCAGGAACTTGCTGCGAATGATGCATCCGCCGCGCCACATCAGCGCAATGCCGCCCATGTTCAGGTTCCAGCCATTCTCCTTGGCCGCGGCACCGAGCAGCATGTAGCCCTGCGCGTAGCTGACGATCTTTGAGCAGTAGAGCGCGCGCCGCACGTCCTCAATGAACTTCACCCGCTCGCCCACCTTCGGCGCCGACTTCGGCCCGCGCAAAATCTTCTCCGCCTCCACGCGCTCCTCTTTCAGCGCCGACAGGCAGCGCGCGAATACACTCTCGCCGATCAGCGTCACCGGCTGGCCGGTATCGAGCGCGCTGATTACCGTCCACTTGCCCGTGCCTTTTTGTCCGGCGGTATCCAGAATCTTGTCCACGAGCGGCGTGCCGTCCTCGTCCTTCCTGGCGAAGATGTCGCGCGAAATCTCGATCAGGTAGCTGTCCAGCTCGCCCGTATTCCACGCGGCGAATACCTCGTGCAGATCGTCCGCCGTCAATCCCAGCCCGTGCTTCAGCAGGTCGTACGCCTCGCAGATCAACTGCATGTCGCCGTACTCGATGCCGTTGTGCACCATCTTCACAAAGTGCCCGGCGCCGTCCTCTCCCACCCAGTCGCAGCAGGGCGTTCCGTCCTCCACCTTGGCGGCAATCGCCTGGAAGATCGGCTTCACATGCGGCCATGCTGCCGGGTTGCCGCCCGGCATGATCGACGGGCCGTGACGCGCGCCGTCTTCACCGCCCGAGACGCCGGTGCCGATGAACAAAATCCCTTTCTCGGCCAGCGCCTTCGCGCGCCGGTTGGAATCGGTAAACAGCGAGTTGCCGCCATCGATAACGATGTCGCCCGCTTCAAGATGCGGCAGCACGTGGTCGATCATCTCGTCCACAATCTCGCCGGCCTTCACCATCAGCATCACGCGCCGCGGACGCTTCAGCAGGCTGGTCAGCTCCTCCACCGAATGCGCGCCCACCACTTGCGTTCCCTTGGCTTCGTTGGCCAGGAAGTCGTCCACCTTTGAAACGGTGCGGTTGAACACGGCAACTTTGAAGCCGTGGTCGTTCATGTTGAGGACCAGGTTCTGTCCCATCACTGCAAGGCCGATCAGGCCAATGTCACACGTTGCGGCGGGCATAGCATCTCCGAGAACAAAATTTTAGCACCGCGGGTTTTCCGGTTTCTTTCTGCCTTCTTAACATAGTGGTCTGGCCTCGAAGAATAGCGGCGCATCAAACAGCACGGGCAAATCCGGCTGTCAGGGTTCGGAAGCGTCTCTGTTCCACAAAAATGCTATCCGACACGGCATCGGTGCTAAACTCCCTGCATGCCGCGCACACTCCTTGTTGCCTTCGCTTCCTTCTTCGCCGCCTCGCTCGCATTGGCCGCCCCAGCGCAGGTTCCCGCCCCATACACGCCGCTGGTCAGCGATCTCGGCTTTACTTACAACTACCCCTCGGATTGGGAGGTCGTTAACATCAATCCCAGTTTGCCAGCCTTGAAATCTTCGCTCGATTCCACGGCCGCCAGCAATGATGAGAAGAAGGGCATCGATTGCTCTCAGATCTCACTGCTCATCCGTCATGGTTCGCCTGTCTCGATCATCGAGACAATGGTCATGCCCTTTGACTGCCTCGGCATTAGGTATAAGGATTCGGATTCCTCTTCGGTGGGCATGGGCGTGGCAAGTGGACTCAGCGCCAACTTAGACGTCAAGAATCCTGTCTACGGCTCTTATAAGATCGGTTCGCACTCCATCTGGATCGAAAAAGCGCAGGGGGCCTTCAAATCCCGTCCGGATACGAATTTGCAGATAGAGGTTCTTTGCGGCATCCTCGACAAGGGCGTCGCCTGCTGGCTGGCCTTTGCCGCTACCGGCGATGCATTACAGACATTTGAGAACTCTGTCGTCAAGCTGGAAGACGATGCGCAGGCAAAGCTCGTCTCTGCCGACGCGTTTATTAACTCCAGCAAATGATCGGCGATACAACGCCGCAGCAAACCGCCATCTCCAGCCCCCGGCTGAGAGCGAATCGCTATAGCATTTTCGAAATTACTGTAGACCGAAAGCACGCCCTTCAAGTGGCTTTTTCCTCAAGAAAAAGCCACTTTGCACGCTTCTTGAAAAGTCTACCTTGATTCCGAAAATGCCGTAAAAGTTGAAAGCTGCTCATTCACTCGACGCTCAGATCCCCATCCGCGTCCAACACCAGCTTGTCGCCCACAATCTGGATCGAATGGATCTTCAGCCGATCCAGGTTCACTTTGTATCCGGAAGAAGCCGTCGATCCTGCCAGCGCCTTGCGCAGCAAATCGGCGGCATTCACCTTCATGCCCTTCGGCACCTGCCCGCGCAGAAACGGCGCCAGCACAAAATCGATCTCCTTCCGGTCCGACACCTTGTCCAGGCGCGCGTCGCGAAACCCGATCGTCTCGCCCTCCGCGTCCGGCGCCAGCGACACCTCAGCCGGCACCGTCACGGCCACGCCAAGGCACGATCCGCCCATAGTCTTGCCTAGCCGCGCGCGCGTCTTCACCCGCACCACGATCCGGTCCTGCTCAAATGTCAGATGTGGATCCTCGGTCGAGATAAAACAGCCCGATTGGGCGTTGCCCTTCAGGTAGTAGCGGCCGTCGGGGCCGCCAAAGAGCTGCTGCTTCAGGGTCCGTTCCAGGGCCTGGCGGCTCACCGTCAATTCCACGCCGTGGCACCCCTCCAACCCGCCCAACAGCACCAATCCCACTGCAATCGCCCTCCAATATGTTGTCATAAGAGTATCCTGCCACCCGTGCCCAGGATGATGCCAATTTCTTTCGCTCCGGGGCAGTTCGCGATCCCCGAAAAAGCCCATGCCGCCCCATACAACCCTATTGAAATCAGCGAAATAATAGCGAAAACTCCCCCGGTTCGCATGTCGCCTCTCCCTTGCTGGGTCGCACTTTTCCTATTGATTTTTGAACAAAATATCCGTAGAATAAGATACATAGTTCCTCGGGCCCTCCTGAATCCCCCAGCCCACGTCCGAGGATGTTACACAGAAAATATCCCTTTCAAGGACATAAAAATCGATGGCAAAGCGTCGTGGAAATCCAAATTGGGGAAAACCTGAGCCCATTGGCCCTGTTGTGCCCACTGTCACCTCCTTCGAGCAGATCACGAAGGAGTTTAAGCTGCCCCCGGACCAATTCATCCGGTCCACCCGTCTTCGGGAGTGGGCGCGGCGTAACAAAAATTCCAAATATATCCCTGAGGCTCTGCTCGAAGCCTGGGGTTTTGAGATTGAATCGACGTTGTAGCACTTTCGCCAGCCAAACAAAAGCGCCGCCTTTGGGCGGCGTTTTTGTTTGCCCCCTGATTCACACCTCAACCCACCCCCGCCGAGCCGCCGGCACATCGAATCACCGGCTTCATGCGAAAATAGAGAGGCGCCATGCCTTACACCGCCCGCACCTTCGAACCCCCCTTTACCGGCGTCCCCGGCGCCCTGGACGAGATTCGTGCCGGCCGCATGGTCGTCGTGGTCGACGACGAGGACCGCGAAAACGAAGGCGACCTCACTCTGGCCGCCGAGCACGTCACCCCTGAAGCCATCAACTTCATGGCCCGTTACGGCCGCGGTCTCATCTGCCTCACCCTCACTGAGGAGCGCGCCGATTACCTGCGGCTCTTCCCCATGACGCAGCAGAACTCCTCCCGCTTCGGCACTGCCTTTACCGAGACCATCGAGGCCCGCGAGGGAGTCACCACCGGCATCTCGGCCGCCGACCGCTCTCACACCATCCGCACCGCCATCGACCCCCGCTCCACCGCAGCCGACCTCGCCCGTCCCGGCCACATCTTCCCGCTGCGCGCTCGCCGCGGCGGCGTCCTTGTCCGCGCCGGCCAAACTGAGGCCTCCGTCGACCTGGCTCGCCTCGCCGGCCTCACTCCCTCCGGCGTCATCTGCGAAATCATGCGCGACGACGGCGAGATGGCCCGCATCCCCGACCTCATCCCCTTCTGCCAGCAGCACGGGCTTAAAATCCTCACCGTCGCCGAGCTCATCCGCTTCCGCCTGCGCAATGAACGCTATATCGTCCGCGCCGGCGAAACCATCATCCAAACCCGCTACGGCGAGTTCCGCATGATCGCTTACGAGTCCGAAGTCAACGGCGGCGAAAACCACATCGCCCTCATCCGCGGCGATCTCTGCCCCGGATGTCCCGCCTTCCATGCCGGACCCGCGCCCATCGCCAACTTCCCGTTCGACGGCGCGCAACCCGCCGCCGCTGCGCCGTCAGAACTTCGGCCGCCCTGCCCGTTTCCCGTGCTCGTTCGAGTACACACCCGCTGCACCGCCGGCGATGTCTTTGCCGCCGACTGCCGCTGCCGCGAAGTCCTCGACCAGTCCATGCGCATCATCGCCGAGGCGGGTTGCGGCGTCATCCTCTATCTCCACAACACCTCGCGCGGGTTCGAGATCGACCGCACGCCGGCTCCGGCCTTCGGTCCCGAGGGCTCCGCCGTCCCCGCCGAGCTACGCGAGGAGCATTCCGGCCGCCTCATCCTCCATCAGGAACTGCGCGCCCGCGAAGGCTCCCAGGCACGCAACGGCCGTATCCTGCGCGCCATCGGCCTCGGCGGCCAAATCCTTTCTGATTTGGGCATTCAGCGCATTCGCCTGCTCTCCAACACGCCCATGCACATCCCCGCCCTCGAGGGCTTCGGCCTCGAAATCGTCGAGCAGGTGCCGATCCCCGTCGAAGAATGCTCCCGCGTCGGCTGAAGCGCTCGCATAGGGAATTCCCCCGCTTTTCCATGAAAATTTGGTCTTCCTTGAGAAAGTGGTCAATATTGACCACTTTCTCCCGCCCAATACCTGTAAAATTATAACAAC
Source organism: uncultured Acidobacteriaceae bacterium (assembly GCA_963799445.1). GTDB lineage: Bacteria > Acidobacteriota > Terriglobia > Terriglobales > Acidobacteriaceae > Telmatobacter. The sequence continues at coordinate 19,058 of CAWCXX010000113.1, forward strand.
TCTTTTAGGGGGGAAATTCGCGAGAAAAAGTCCGCACAGCCGATAAGGCTGGCAAGGATTTTCTCGGTCGATTCTCTCCTGGAAACGCGCACCGTCGCTTTCGGGTTCAATTCGCCGTAGCGCTACTTCAGCGCGGCATCTTCCTCAGTAAGGCGCCGCTTCCGATCGTCAACCCGCATTACGGCATCCCTGCAATTGCTGTGAAGCCAACCACAACCGTACGGCGAAAGGTTGGCCCGCATGCGCGTCCATCTCGTCAATCCCAGCGACAATTCCTTTGGCACCGCAGTCATCACGCCACGCTGGCTATTCGTGCTTGCCGCCGCTACGCCCACTGCCGTCGGAGATCCCATTCTCGTCGATGAATCGATCGAGCAAATTGTGCCCGCCACCATTCAGCCGGGAGATATTGTCGGCATCAGCGTGCACACCGGCAATGCTTTGCGCGGCTACGCCGTCGGCCGCATGGCGCGCACTCGCGGCGCATGGGTGGTCTATGGCGGAATTCACGCCACACTATTTCCTGACGAAGCGCTGGAGCGCGGCGAGGCCCACGCGGTTGTCAAAGGTGACGGCGATCTTGCCTGGGCCAAGGTCGTCAGCGATTGTCTCGCCGGCAAGCCGCAGAAGGTCTACGAGGGCGGACGAATCGAGGGCAGCGAATTTCTCTCCGCGCGTTGGGACCTGATAGATCCCAGCAAATATATGTGGGCCTCGGTGCAAACCATTCGCGGCTGCCCCAAGCACTGCTCCTTCTGCAGCGTGTGGCGCACCGACGGACAGAAGCCCCGCCAGAGAAGATTCCAAAGCGTCGTGGACGAAATCATCGCGCTGCGCCGCCTCGGTTTCCGCTTCATCGCGCTGGCCGATGACAACTTCTATCCCGTCACGTTTACTGATCTGCGTCTCGCGCGCGAGCAGGGCAACACAGCAAAGTTCGACGAACTCACAGCCATTCGCAACGAGCGCCTGTCGTTGATGGAAGAGCTGGCCAAGCTACCCAAAGACATGGTGTTCTTCACGCAAATGACCATGGAGGCCGGCGAAGACGGCAGCTATCTTGACGCCATGCGCAGGGCCAACATCAAGGGCGCGCTGGTGGGCGTGGAAGCGGTCACTCCGGAGGGTTTGAAGGCCATCTATAAGGACTGGAACTACTCCGGCGAGGCCCTCGCCAAACAGCTGCAGACCTTCAAGCAGCATGGCGTGCACGTCCTGGGTTCGTTCATCTTCGGCCTGCCCACCGATCGGCCCGCCACCTTCACCGCGACAGTCGAAATGGCGCTCAAGGCGGGCGTCACCTTCGCGCAGTTCGTCATGATGACTCCGTTCCCCGGCACCGTCGACTTCGCGCGTTGGGAAAAAGAGCAGGCTGTCGATCCTATGATGGTGGCCGGCGTGCCCATCACGCGCTATTGGATGATTCCCACTGAAGTGCGGCCCAAGATGTTCACGCCGCATCCCACCATGAGCTCCGACGAAATCCGCATGCGCACGCAAAAAGTCTGGGACAGGTTCTACACCTGGGGAGCCATCTGGGAACGGTCCGCCTGCACACCGACTCTGCGCGCCAGGCTCGGATTCATCTTCCTCTCCAAGCTCTACCGCCAGATGTACGCAGGCACGGGCATCTCCACCGACAGCGCGCGTCGGAAAAAGTCGAAGCGCTGGGCCCGTTGGACGGCTCGGCAATGCAAGAAGCTTTTCCAGGCGCGGCCCATGCCGGAGCTCGAAGGGCCGAAGTGGGAGATGGGAATGCCCGGATTGGGCCAGGCTGCGTTTGAAGGCGCGGGCGGGCGCGAGACTCAACGGCCCCTTCGCGGTCCTGCCCGACCGCTAGGCCCGAAGGATCTCGCTCTTAATTGGTAAACCCACCACTGCCAATTGAGCACAAAGACCTGATCACTGAACACTGTCCTTCTCACCTCGAGTACGTGTACGTCCCGCACAGCGTCGTCGACTTCTGCATCGCGTCGAACGTAAACACCGGCATATCGTCGCCTGAGAAGAACGCCACCCTCAGCGTGCGCCCCGTGACGTAGGTCGCCATCCACTGCGTGTCCTCGCCGCCGCACAAGGTGTTGCGCTTCACAATGTACTTGTTGGCCGGCACGCGCAACCTGTAAAGGTCCCCGCTGATGCCCGCGTTCACATCCGCGTCGAACACCGCGCTCACCTCCACCGGCTTCAGCCTGCGGATCGGCGCCAGCGGAAACGTCGCGAAGTTGATCGTCACCTTGAGGTCGGCAATCGAAATATCGCCCGTCATCTTCATCGTCTCGTTGCTCGCGGCGCGCCAGTATCCCTTGTCCTGCGCTGCGCAGGAAAGAGAGCAGCAGCCAGCGCCACGCCCGCCGCCGCGGCAATCATCATTCGCTTCTTCATTCCGTTTCCTGACTCCCTGATCCCTGACACCTGCTCCCTGGTTATGCCTTGAGCACGTCGGGAAGCGAAAGCGTCTGCAGATGTCTTCGCAAAGCATCCTCGTCGCTGCCGATTTTTCCGAGAAGCTTCTTCTTCAGCGTGTCGCGCTCGGCATAAAGGCGAAGCGGCTCGGGAGGATTGTGCAGCAACTCTCTGCCCACGAGCGCGCGAACGATAAACGGCATATAGGACGAATAGTCGCCCTGCATGCTCACCGTACGCGCCTGGTATCCTTCAGGATTGACTTTGCCCCAGGAGACCGCTTCGCCCGGCCAGCAAGACGAAAGGCTCCCATCCGTCACTGGTGAAGATACGATCTGCGCATCGAAATCGTATCCGCGAATTCCCTTGAGAAAAAAGATCTGCGAGAGCGTCGGTTCCGGCTGCAATGAATAATTCTTAGGCACGCCTCCGCCCAGGATCATGATGGCCATCGCTTTCGGCTCCGATTCGAAGAGCCCCCAATGGTGATATGCGCAGGACTCGAAGACATCCTCGTGGAGATCGTAGTCGAACTCGTAGCGGATCTTGCCCATCCGTTTTAGAGTCCACAGCTTTACTGAATTCAGAAACGCGCTGCCGTCGGCAGGGGCGCCGATGAACACTGGTAACTCCATCTCCGCGCAGGTACTCATTAGGCCCGGCGCAATGCCCAGCGCGCGCTCCCGTTCGGCATAACATTTGCCAAGGAGATAATTGCGTTCTGTCGTGGTCATGCGCTTCTGAAACTCCGGTCTCTGAAGGATCGACGTGAGCACGGCGTCCTGATCGAAGAGCACCTGCTCCTCAAAGCCCGTATCCGTTACTCGAATAACGCCTTCCTCCCGCAACCGTGCGTCGTCGCCAAACAGATCTACTTTGCGGATGGGCCGCTCAACGCCGTGCCGCAGGGAATCGTGGCCGTCGTGGTAGCAGATTGCATCGGTAACGGTGATGTAGGCGGTCCGCGCCGCTCGCAGCAGCGGGATGAGCCAGGCGCGGTGCTGATCGGAGACCGTCACAGGCCCGGCACAGGTGATCACCAGAGGGATCTGCCGCTCAATCACCTGCTTTAGGACCTCGTAAACCCGTTGCAGATAAGCTCCGCCGAACGCCGGTAGAGATTCCTCAAATACCTCATTCAAGTCCTTGCATTGTGTAACCGGCTTTCCGGTCACGGCTTTTCCCATGAGAGATTCTCCGGGACAGTCCTTCATGACAATTACCTCAAAATCGGGTGGCTTTAGGTCTTGGTGAAATTCTCCAATAGTTACGCTAGCACACACCAATCCGCGCCCTGTGCATCGCCCGCGCCCGCCTCTCGAGCGGTGTATCGTGTTTGCAGGAGAGCACTGGCGCCGGTTGCGGTCCGAATCCTGAGAAAGCGGCGGCGCCGCTGGCTCCATTGAGATAGGAGATTTTGCAAGATGTCTTGGCTGAGAGATTTGAAACGCGAGTTCCAGAAGCTGGGCAATCCGGTGCATCCACGCGCTGAAAGGCGAGCCGCATCCGGGCTGGCAGCCCGTTTTGGGCTCGACTCCGCCTCCACGCCCGCCGGCATCAAAGACATCAGCGCCACCGGCCTCTACCTGTTCACTGAAAAGCGCCTTCCCACCGGCGAACTGATCACCCTCGATCCTCGCAGAGGGAAGGCAAGCCGGAGGCACAGTTCCGAGCTCCAGTTTTCCGTTCACGCTCGTGTCGCCCGGCAGGGAGAGGACGGCGTCGGGCTATCGTTTGTTCTGCCTCCGGGCCTGGATACAGACCTCTGGGGAGTGCTCGTACGGAACATCGCCGTTCTCACCGATAGGGATCAAATCGCGCACATGTTCCGCACCCTCCGGACCTTCCTCTTCGTGTGCCGCCTCTGTCAGTCCGAGGCTGAGGAAGCGATCGTTCTTCTGGGCGGAGAACTTGATTCGGACCGCACTGAAACCCTCATCAAAATCGCGCTCGCCACGGAGAAACTGCTTGCCTCGGAGCCTGATGCCGACCGCATGCGCGCCCATCCCAAGCTGGTGGCAAACATCCTGCGCGAAGGGTCCTGGGCCTACCGATGATCTGACGAGACAACTATGGACGGGTCTCCTCGCCTCATCCTGCTCGGTCGATGCGCCGGACGACTCCAATCAGGTCTTTGTCAATCTGCTTATCCACGTCACGCCCGTCCAGGCCAGAATCCTCAGCCACGCATGTGAGCGCGCTATAGGCTCCGCGCCGGGCGCCGGGAATCTCCCCTCCGGCGTCAATCGTTCTCAACGCGAAGGAGATGATCGAACTCACCGGCGTGCACGACCTTACACAGGAATGCTACCGATGTCGCCTACTTATTCAACCTGGGGTTGATTCAGAAAGTCTTCGACTTCACCTCGTATCGTGAGGCCGAAAGCTTCGATATCACCCCCTCCAGCCTGGGCCTTGAGCTCTACAAGCACTGCCACGGCAGCCGCGAAAAGATCGAGCCGCATCTTGTCGAAGCGGCCAACGCCCATTTGCTCAATTTCCTGCCCCCGCCTCATCCCATCGCCCCAGAACCCACCTTCATCGACGGCCAAACCCCTCCCTCGCCGCTTTCCTCTTCCGGCAGCTAGAATTTGAGTCTTCGGCCCAGGTGGTTAGACTATTCAAGGAGAGGCGTGCGTTGATGTGGGATGCAAGCAAGCTTCGAAGCGGCCTCGGAGGTGAACGGTGAACGTCCCAATCCAACAAGATGAAAAGTATTGGACTCATTTCGACTGGGAGTTGGATGCCGTCACTCCGCGGATGATCGACTGGTTCTGGAACAACATGGAAAAGGGCTACGCGCTCTGGCATCCAATCGAGCACGAAGCTTTCTATTGGGCCATTCCGCCGCGTTCTGGCGCTGCTCTGGGCGCAATTCATATTGCGCCGCAGCGCTGGTCTGATGGCAAGCTCTTCGAGCCCCATATCCGTTTCGAAGATGTAGCCGCCATTCCTCAGGGAGTGGCGACCCTGATTGTCTACGACCACTGCGTCATTGCGGCTGGTATTGCCTTGTCGCGGGAAACCTATAACCCCGGCAACCCGGCCCTGGCCTACCGCGTGCATCAATGGCAAGCTACCGATGCCGGAGTGCGCGGCCGCTCCTCGGCGGTGCCCGTCAAAGCCGAGCCTCTGGAGTTGGAGCGGGGAGAAATCTGGGCCAAGCATGCCACTGAGGAGATTCATTACTGGGGAGACTTTCTTCCCGAATTGTACCGGCTCTTCAGTGTGGTTCAGCCCCCTGCCATGAACCCCTTTTCATCCTTCAAAATCAAGCGCGATGGCAACACCGTCCGCTACGTCGATCAGCATCAAGTGTGACCGGCTGGTGGCTCCGGTCCCGGTGACTTTTCAAACAACAACGGGGGTGTCCCGGTCCCGGTGACTTTTCAAACCACAACGAGGGTGTCCCGGTCCCGGTGACTTTTCAAACCACAACGAGGGTGCCCCCGGTCCCTCGCATTTGGGGACCGGGGAAGGCTCTCGATTCCCCTGATTGATCAGATGAGTACCGATATGCCAGTTTAGCGTGTGTTACTCGTGAGCGACGCTGAAGTTGAGAAATCGACTGAAGAGCGCGCAAGGGTATGTTTTGCTGCTATTTCTCGTCAACGAGTTCCGCATCGACCGATTTCTTCCAGTCCTTCAATTGGTCGATCCTCAGCAAGAGCCATTTTTCGTCGTGGCGCTCATAGGTCCAAAACTCGCGAAATGCCTCCTGAGACTTTTCTTTATTTGCCTGTTTGCGCCGGCTCCCCGTATTGGAGCTGACGATTTCCCCGTTCGCGCCAATCGTATAATCCGTGGCTGCGGCATCAATGCAGGCCGTAAAAATATCTTTCTCTTTGTCTCGATAGCTCTGCGCCTCCACGAGCCTCACATCGTCGATCCTGAGGTTTTCCATGATGTTCCGCTCACCAATGGATTGCATGAGCTCAATTTGCGCTTTCCATTCTGAGAACAGTTGAGGATGCAGAAGGCTCTCGAGCTGTGCGAGGTCTTGCTTGCTCCACGCCGCTTCAATTTCGAGAAAGGTTTGTCGCGCGTGCTCTTCAAGGTCTGCCTCCTTCCATGCAGGGTCGTTTTGCGAGAGGGTATTCAGCAGCCGTTCCGTTTCTTTTTTTTTCTTGTTGATCCTTCGATTTAAATACCAGGCATATACGATCGCAAACGGCAATAGGATCAGCCAGAGAAGCCCGCCGCCTCCAACGATCCCTCCTCCGCCCGCCCTGGCCAGGGCATAGGGACTGGCGAGTGCAAAGAGAATCGTCAACTTGAACAGGAGCGATGAGACTCGGCGAAATTGTATCGGCACACTCTCTCTCATGAGGCCCTCCCTAATAAACTGGAATTTCCTTTGCTCCGATTTGCCTAAAGTTTACCGCAGATAGCTGGTTTGGCAAGACCAAATCTGCCCCGCGCCGGTTGCCCCATCCTTGCGCGCTTTTTTAGGCAAGGGTGGGAAACCGCGAACCCATCCATCGCAAATCGCCGCCTCGTGTCGGAATTACCGTGTCCAGAACCCACTTTGCCAAGTGGCTCTTTCCACAAGAAAGAGCCACCTTTCGCCACCGACAGAAACGGATACACCAATTCCGAAACCGCCCTCATTGGCGGGGCGCCGTAGCCCGGCGCGGTTCGTTCATGCGACGGCGTTCCCGATACTTATTTTGCCTTTGGCAAGTAAACCAAGCTGGATGAGCGCAATGTCCTGTTAACCGTCAGGTCACAATCCCTTTTGGGAAGGTCGATGGACGCGGGCCGACAAGGCAGGAGGCATCGTCCAGTTAGCCTCATGCTCGACGGAGCTCAAGGCGGTCGCAGCTCAGGAACTCCTTGATAATTGCACCCTGCCCGGGAATGAAGTGACCGGCGTCGTCGAGGTACCGGACTTCACCGTTTTCCAATAGACTGTCGAACCGACGGCGCGTGTCGGCCGAATCGAGCAGCACGTCCTTCGCCCCAACGATTGCCAGCACGGGCATCGCCAATCCTTTTAGCGCCGCGTCGCTAAAGACCGGCAGCCTCTCCGAACGCGGTCGCGTACTCTTGTGCATCAATGCGAAAAACTCTGCAAGCCTGCGGATCGCGGGGCTCACGTCCCCGCCCGTCACCCGTCCGAGGATAGCCTCCCTTAGCTTGCGCTTCCCCCACGATCCGCAAAGATTGAAAAATGCGACCTTGAAGAGTATTCCGATCCTCTGGCGGCCAACCCCGCCGGGACAAACCAGCGCCATTCGATCAACATGTGTTGGCCGGCGCGTGGCGTAGTCCAGTGCCAGCCAACCGCCCAGGGATACGCCGACGAATGAAGCGTGGCTCACGCTCAGGGCGTTCATCACGTCGTCGAGCCACATAGCATACGCGTCAGAATGGAGCGGCGGGCGGGAGGGAGCGCTCAAACCAGGCTCGCCAATAACATCGACGGCAAAGACGCGAAAACTTTGTGCCCAGAGCGCCACATCCCACATCCATGACGCGGAGTTTGCGAGCGAACCGTGAAGCAACAGTACTGGCGGCGCCGATTCTTCACCGCACGCGATCACGAACGTTTCGCCTTGGCGGGTCGCCACGTGGAATTGTCGATTGGCAACCGGCCAATGTGTCAATATCCTCCGGTACTGCTCCTCGACCAGGCGCTGCCCTTCTGAACTCTTGTAGATTCCCGTCACTTTTCAACCTCCAGCAATGGATTGATCATCTTTAGCAGCGCGCCGATGGTCTCAATGCTTCCGATCAGGATCAACTTAAGCCGTCCGAGTGGGGCGTCGTAGATCGCCTGCACTCGCAGCGGCTCGTCTTCGGAATAGTCGCGGCCCTTCGCTGCTCCCATCAACATATTCGTGACACGTTCGGACAACTCTGGGCTCACCGCGTTGACTTCAACGACACTGTAAACTTCAACTCGCCGGGTCCTGCGAACTGGCGGCGGATCGAGGGCCGAAACCGGCCTGCCCATCATTGCAGCTAAGTCGGAGGCAGCGATTCTGTATTGTTTTCCAATGCGAACAGCCTTCAGCCTGCCCTCCCTGACATAGTTTCGGACCGTCTTGACGTGTAGTCCCAAATGCTCCGCAACCTGCTCAATCGACAACATTGCACTATCCATGATAAGACCATATAGGGAAGTATAGGGAGTGTCAATAGGGAGTGATAGATGATATTAGGGGAGTATCTACCGTTTCCAGACGAGCATAGGCCAAGGAGTCCGCCTCACCAACCGAAAGCCACACTGCAGGGACCGAACAGAATGAACACCATTTTTCATCCAACGGCGAACTGTCAAAACACAAACTGTCTCACCGAAGGGGTGCACCCCACCGCTTTGTCAAGCCGGCCGCCACCCGAAATCGGCGCAGGCTGCCTCGCTAAGTTCCTTGAATCGGAATCTGATCCATGGCCACCGATCCCTGGCCACGGTTTTGCATATTATTTCCCACAAATCGCTACACTGGTTTCAGGCTGAAGAAGTGAGCATGGCGGCTGGGCGGCGCGGCGAGGAGACTCCCGCGCCACCCTCTTTTCGCGCTTCCTTCCTCCCAGCCCGCGCCGTTTTTTGTTGCGGATCTGCACCTATCGCATTTTCGGAATTACTGTAGACCGAAGGCACGCCCTTCGAGTGGCTTTTTCCCCAAGAAAAAGCCACTTTGCACGCTTCTTGAAATGTCTACGTCGATTCCGAAAATGCCGTAATTGAGCGCAAAAAGCCGGAAAACGCCGTTTTAAGTCTTTTGTCTGTCGGATTTTACGGAATAAACCATTTGTTTTTAATGGCTCGCAGGCAGAGATCAAGGACTAGGTCATTGCAAACAAACCTCTTAACCCATCGAAGGGGATGGGGGTAGGGGGAGTAACTGAAATGTAAATGGCATGCCGGCATATCAAACCCAACGGCCTCCGCTGCAAGTCCCCGGCCATGCGCGGCCACAGCTTCTGCTACTTCCACGCCAAAGTCCACAGCCTCGGCGCCGAGCCCAACGTGAAGTTCGGAAACCTGCAACTGCCCCCGCCGGAAGATCCCGCTGCGATTCAACTCTCCGTCGCCCGCATCGCCGACGCCGTCATCAACGGCCGCCTCGACCTGAAGAAAGCCGGCAATCTCTTGTGCGGGCTGCAGATCGCATCGCAGTTCATCGATCGCAAGAAGTTTTTCTACGCGCCTGACGCGGTCCAGTCCGCGGAGCAGGATGATTCCCAGGGCAACGAACTCGCCCCCGACCAATGCGTCTGCAAAGATAAGGACGACTGCAACGACTGCCCCTACTCCGACGCCTGCCCCCGCTGTATCCCCGCCGGCGACGAAGATGATGACGACTAATCGTCGCTCGTTCGTTCCCTCGGTCCCTTTTTCCCTCGTTCCCTGTCTTTAGGGCCCCGCTCCTCCGCTGCGATCAGCCACTCCCACGATAGAATGACTCCAGCACGTAACGGACCAGCCAACAGCCCGGATGGCGAAATTGGCAGACGCAGCGGACTTAAAATCCGCAGCACCTAAGAAGTGCGTGGGGGTTCAAGTCCCCCTCCGGGCACCAGTAAGTCATTTATAATCAACGATATAGAGGCAGCACTCTAATCTTCAATAAGTGTGGCCTAAATGGCCTGTTATCAGTAACTTTCAGCAATCTGATCCGATATAAATTGGCTGTTGATTAATTACAAGAGCGTTTGAACTGAGACTGCGCCTGGACCGCCGACGGCCAGCGAAGGTGTGGAACGCTTGTTTTCCCTTTTGAGCGCAATTGTTGTATGATCGTCGTAGATTGGTGGTCAGACCACTGGATGGACCTTGGAGGTTACGGCTTTCCGTATGCCTCCTGAGAGAAATCCGGCGTCCACTCACCTTTGTCGATCCAGGCGTCCTCCCGGCATTCCACTCAGCATGTCGGCACCACCAGGAGTGAGTCACCATGAGCAGTGGCCTTGAGATTCGCAAAGAAGCGGAGTTGGACTTCCTGTCTCTCGGAGCATTGGTCCACCGCCTCGACCCCGGCATCATCCCCTTCCGCAAAGCCACCGAGTGCCAGATTCACGTCAGCGGGGGCGAGTTCAATGTGGCCGCGAATCTCGCCGACTGCTTCGGCATGAGCGCCGGCATCGCCACCGCCATGTCGGACTATCCGATTGGCGACCTGATCGCCGAGCGTGTCCGCGCCATGGGCGTCAAGCCCTTTTACAAGCATTTCCAGCAGATGGCGTGACCGGCCCCAACATGGCCGCCGTCTACAGCGACCGCGGTTTCGGCGTGCGCGCGCCGGTGGTGTTTTACAACCGGTCGAACGAGGCAGCCGGCCGGCTCAAGCCCGGGGACTTCGATTGGGCGGCAATTTTTTCGAGGGGCGTCAAATGGGTTCACTCCGGCGGCATCTTCGCCGCACTCTCACCTACCACCGCTCCCCTGGCCGCCGAAATGATGAAAGCTGCCAAGGCTGCCGGCGCCATCACCTCGTTCGACCTTAACTTCCGCGAAAAGCTGTGGAAGATCCATGGAGGCAATGAACGTGCGGTTGAGACCATCTCCTCCATCGTTCAAAACGTCGATATCCTCGTCGGCAACGAAGAGGACCTCCAGAAAGGTCTCGGCATCGCCGGCCCCGACGTAAAGGCCAAGTCCAAGCTCGACCCCTCGGTCTTCTTGGGCATGATCGACAGTGTCGTCAGGAAGCATCCGCATGTGAAAGCCGTGGCGACGACGCTGCGCGAGGTCCACTCCACCAGCCACCACAGTTGGAGCGCCGTCGCCTGGATCGATGGCCAGACCTATTCCGCGCCCACTGTCGAACTCGAAGTACTGGATCGGGTGGGCGGGGGGACGGATTTGCTGCCGGCTTCATCTACGGTCTGCTCATGGGCGAGTCGCCTGAGTGCGCCGTCAAGCTGGGCTGGGCGCACGGCGCACTGCTCACCACTTTTCCCGGAGACACCACGATGGCCACCGTCGAACAGGTCCGCGCATTCGCCGCCGGGGGCTCAGCCCGCATTCAGCGCTGACAGGGGTCCTGCCGCTGGAAGCAAACACGCCAGCTTGTCTTACTGTCTCGGGAAATCGCGGGGATTCCAGTTGTCGTCACCGCGCAGATACACTTCGGGCAGGTATTGCCGGGCTTGTTCGGCTGTGAGGAAATGGGTGTGCGGTTCGCGCTGGTCGTGGTGTGCACCGGGGCCGGCAGAGCCGTATTCCGCATAAATGGCGGTGTCCAGTGAGTGCGTTTCGCCAGGATGCCACTCTCGCCAGCCCGCCGGCGCGATCTTGTTGTCCATCTCTGTATTGAGATAGATGACCGTAGCATAGGGCCGCCACGGGCGGCCGAGATAAACGGGCGCGGTCACGCCGGGATCGGCGGTTAGCGTGCAGCGGTCGATCACGAATCCCGAATCCTCTTCGGGGTAGTGCTTCGATTGCGCGGTGATGAAACCGCCGTCGTGCGGTGTGGAGTGAATCTCGCAACGATCGAAGACCGCCTTGGCGTCGCCGAAGATGAAATCGACGTTGCCGGCGATGTAGCAGTCGGAAAAATACTGTCTGGCGGGAATGCAGTTGTCCCCATCCGGCGCGCAATTGCAGCTCCCTGCATATACCGTGTCCTGGTTCCCCAACAGCCGGACCTTGTGGAAGATGGCACGATCGCCCGTCACCAGAAGCGCTAGTGCCTGCGATCCCTGGGAAACCTGTTCATGTGTGCGGTTGAAATCGTTTTCGAAGGTGATATTTTCCGCGAAAAAATTATCGCCAGTAACATTCACAGTGGCAGAGTGGAGTGTACCGCCGTTCTGCCCGGCGCTGCGGTCGTTCACCACCACTGTTTTGCTGGGATCGGAATCGGCGCTGCGAATGCGGATGTTGGGCTTGTCGATGGTGAGCACCTCACGATAGCTGCCGGGCGCCACCATGATGAGCGCGCCAGTGGGCGGCGCAGCGTCAAGCGCGCGCTGAATGGAATAGAAATCACCGGTGCCGTCGGCGGCCACGTAGAGCGTGTGGTCTTCGGGCGGAATCTTGCCCGTCATTTCGGGCGCAGTGGGAACTGCAGGGAACGGTACAAAGCGCGCGTCGCAGGCCAGCGGCTGACCGGCCACAGCGTTCGCGACCGGCGTTGCGGTCACATCGGGGCCGCTGGGCACCAGGTTGCCGCTGCGAGGGCCGATGACGATGACCGCGTCCTTGCTGTAGAAGAGCGAGTGCTGCTGGTCGTCGGCGAAGACATTGTCGAGCTTCAGCTCCAGCTTGTGCTCCGCGTCGAGGCCGAGGAACGTGAAACTGCCCGCCGTAAGCACGTGCACATTTTCAAGCGTGATATCACGATAGACGGGCAGCAGGTTGCCGCTGAAGGTGGTGTAGAGCGGAGTGAAGACGAGCGGGTTGGCCACGTTGCGGATGCACACGTCGCGGTAGAGCACATCGTGCACCAGGCCGCCGCGGCTGCGATCGGATTTGATGCGGATGCCGTTGTCGGCGCCGTCGATGGTCAGGTCGTCGACGTAGAGGTGATCGACGCCGCCATCGGTGCCGCTGCCGATAGACATGCCGTGACCGGTATAGAAGTGGTTGTGCAGGATGGAAATATTCGACGAGGGGCCAGCCTTGCTTGATTTGACGGCCACATCGTCATCGCCGGTGTGAATGAAGCAGTGAATGATGGTAACGTTGCGCGAGGAGCCGGGATCGATGCCGTCGGTATTGCGTGCCGTTTTAGGCGTCATGATCCTGACGCCCCACGCCGTGAAGCCGTCAGTCTGATTGACCGACACATGAAAGTTGGGCGAGTTGCGCAGCGTGATCTTGTACATCGTGAAGTTATCGGCGTGGCGCAGTACGATCAGCGCGAAGACGCTCTGCTGCTTGTCAAGAATCTTGGCCTGGTGTGCGAGGTCCCACCAAGTCACGTCCTGTCCGAGCAGGTTGGCGCCGCCGCGGCCATCGATGGCGCCCTCGCCCATGATTCCCGCATCGTGCGCGCCATCGCCGTTAATGAGCGGCTTGCAGCCGTGGTCCTTCTCGCTCACAACTCCGCAGCTGCCCGGCGCAAGATCGTATAGACGCGGATCGCGCGAAGCCACCAGCGCGGCATTCTTGTCGACCACCAGCGTGACGCCGGAGCGGAGGGTGAGCGGCCCGGTGAGGAAGACGTTCTTGTTGCCGTGGGCGCGCAGCACCACCACCTGACCGGCCGTGCAATGGTCGATGGCATCCTGAAGACGGGCCGTCGATAGCCTCTGCTCATCGTTAGGCGCAATCACACCATGACTGGCGGCGATGTCGGCGTCGAGCGTAACACAAGCCGGGGGAATCTTCGGCTCGGTGACGGTACGGGTGTCCTGGGCGGACAAGGCCATGGCAACGAACAGAGGCAGAGCCGCAGAAAGCAACCACGGCGAGATGGAACGCATGGAAACCTCCGAGCGGTGCGGCATGGCTGCGGCAGGGCGCCGCGGTTCTTGGGACATGGGCATCCCATTCTAAGCCAAAGAGTTGAAGGGGCTGGTTTTTTGCCAGCCCCTCCGGTTGGATAGGTGTTGACTCAATCTCAAAAGTTGATGTGTCCGCCGAACTGCCACTGGCGTGGGTTGTTGGCCTGGCCGGCGACCGTGCCCAGGGAGGTATCTGCTCCGACTTCAGAACCGATGGAGCCGTCCGCGGTGGCCGCCGTGCTTCCGAACCAGACGTGGTTGACGGCATTGAAGACGTTCGCCTCAAAGACGAACTTCGCTCTACCGTCCTTCCAGATGTCGAAGGTGCGGCGCAGGCTGCCGTCAATGTCGTAGTTGCCAGGGCCACGCAACCCGTAGGGCGCCGTGCGGGCAGTATTGCCAATCACCTCGCCCTCACATGCTGTTCCGGCTGCTGTGCAGGCGGGGTTGACAATGGTGCCGGTCTGCTCAAAGGCCGCCGGGTTGATGTATTGAATGGTGCTCAGGTTGGTCCGGGTCGCGCCGTGGCCCCACCCACCGTTCTGGCGTGCCGAACCCGTGAATCCAGGAGCGTAGGCGGGCATGCAGGCGCCCTGGCCGGTGAGGTTCAGAACAGGAGCTGGAGTAAATTGCCAGCGGGTTGCCGGCGACGTAGGTAAAGATGTCGGAGAGACCCCATCCGCCGACGATGTTGCGCACGATGGGGTTGCCGCCGCCGATGTGCCCCTTGCCAAAGGGCAGATTGTAGGTGCTGGTGAAAACGAGGTTTTGCGGCTGGTCCTGCGTGCTGAGAGACCGGTCGATGCGGTCCATCGGCCACGGCTGCGAGCTGTTGGCAACAGCGCCCGCGGGAATTGCATAGCCGGTGCGGAAGGACCCCACATCGTCGATGGTCTTGCTGTAGGTGTAGCTCAGCATGAAGGTCAGGCCATAGGCGAGCCGCTGCTGGATGGTCAGTTGCAGGGAGTTGTAGTTCGAGTTGCCGACAGATTGCACCTGATCGGTGAGGCCGCTGTACTGCGGGAACGCCACCAGAGCCTGGTAGACCTTGTAGTTGAAGGATGGAAAGGGCAAGCCGCCTGGCGTGCTAGTCGTAGCATTTGCGCCGAGCACCGTGCTTCCCAGCGAGAGATACGTCGGATTCAACTGGTTGTTCCAGTAGCCGCGCGCGTTTGCGGGTGTGCTGCTCGACGGCGAGTACGGCGTCAGGAAGTGGCCCTGGTTGCCGACGTAGCTCACGGTTGCGGTGATGTTCTGGGTGATTAAGCGCTGGATGCCAAACGACCATCCCTCGAAGGTGGGCGTACGGCCGCCGTAATGGGGATCGAGATAGGCCGGCGTGGAGGAGATTTTGTCGTTGCCCCGATGCGTTAGATGGAATAGTAGGTTCCATAGGTGGGGTCGTAAACCGGCGGCGCGGCCACGGTGGACGTGCCAAAGGCCGTGGTGGTAGTGGTAAGGGTGGAGTTGTAGCCGCTGTTGTTCAGGTAGAAGGCGGGGAGCGAATCGCCGGGGGACTTGGGGCTGGGCTGGGCCGAGAAGCCCAGCTCCATGTTCGAGGAAGGCAGCGAGTTGTTGCCGCCGGAGGTGCCCCCACCATGCGCGTAATACATGCCGTAGGCCCCGCGCAGCACGGTCTTGTTGCCGATCGCATAGGCAAAGCCCAGACGCGGGCCCCAGTCCTTGTAGTAGGCCTGCATAGGGGCTGTGGCAGTTACAGCTGTCATGCCGTTGCCGGCAAACTGCAGCGTTCCGTCGTCGGCGCCGGTCACACGTATTGGTCCCGGTGGGGTCGAGGAAGGAGATGCGGTTCAGGCTTCGCGCACGGGCGGCATCGAATCCCAGCGCAGGCCGAGGTTGACCGTCAACTGCGGGGTTAACCGCCAGTCGTCGTTCACATAGAACGCGAAGGGATGGTAGCGCGCGCCGGTCTCCTGGGCGATGGGAGCGTACTCAGAGTACGAGCCCGTATCGACCGCGCCGACCAGGTAGCTGGCGAAGGGCTGGCCGGTTTTGCTCGTGACGTTGCCGAGGAGCCGCTGACTTGAGCGGTCTCAGTCTCGGTGTAGTTCAGGGTGATGGGCTTGTGCCTCCAATTGAGTAGAGGTCGTTGAGGCTCATCCACTCGAATTGCCCTCCAAAGGTCAAGGCATGCTTGCCGTGGACCCACTGCAGGTTGTCCAGCAGCGTGTAGTCGTCTGTGTTGCCAATAGACCCGCCTGCTGGATCCACCCATTGCGCCGGATTTTGCGAACCACCCTTGAACTTTACGATGGGGAAGCTGCCTGGAGCCTGTCCGTGGCTGGGCAGGTTAGTGATGCCGGCCGCGGTCGGCCGCATATGCTGCGATGCCGAGGTCGGATTGTAATCGGGCGAATGATACTTCGCGGCGCCATACTTGAATTGGTTCACCATGTTCTGGTTGATAACATACGTATCCTCGAAGATCCCATCATAGGAGATGGGAGCATAGGTCTTGGCGTACTCGTAGGGCAGCGGGAGCCACGTCCGTGGTCTGGCTGCCGGCGGCGCCCACCAGGCCCTGGCGGCCAATTGCCGTAATGATGCTCAACTTGTGCCTGTCGGAGAGATTGAAGTCCAGCCGATGGGCAGTCGAATAGTTGTTGAGGCCGTACAGATACGAGCCAATATAGTTGTTGGCCGCTGAAGGCGGCGCCTGAAATGTTGGGCTGGGGCATCCACTGCTGGAGATACTGGGCAATGGGCGAGATCTCGTTATACGGAATCACGTTGGCGACGGCCGGCCCAGTGCCGGCGGCTGCAGGTGGTTAGGCCGTTGGTGGTGGTGACGGTGGGAGCGGGGGCGCTGAACTGCGTGCGCGTATAGCGCGTGCCGCCAGCGTTTGCGACGTCGGGTCGTAGATGGACTGCGTGTTTCCTGTGTCCGCTACGCTAAAATCGCCGCACAATTCCGCCGGAGTGGGAATGTTCTGGGCTTGCGGCTTGGTGAGGGCGGAGAAGCGGAATCCCATGTAATTGCCGAACAGAAAGATCTTGTTCTTCCAGATGGGACCGCCGATGGAGAAGCCGTATTCGTTCATGTGCTCCGGCGGTTTGTAATATGTGCCGGCGAGCGCGGCGTATGGGGTAGTTGGACGGGTACTGGGCAGGGATAAAGCCCGCCGAGTCAAGGGCGGTGTTACGAAAAATTTCGTAGAATGAGCCGTGGATCTGGTTGGTGCCGCTCTTCACGGTGAAGTTTTCCACGCCCAGGCCCTGGTACTCAGCCGAGTAGGCCGTGGTCTTGAGCTGGAACTGATCGATGGTATCAACGGAAAAGGCCGGCCAGATGAAGCGCGGATCGCCGACTCACCGAGGCGGACTCAAGGGGAATGCCCTCAATGTATAATACGGTGGATTGGGCGTTGCCGTTGACCACCATCGGCTCATCGGATTCGTTGTTCTTGATCTCATTGTTGGTGACGCCGGGCATGAGTATGGCGTAGTCCGTGGTCCTGCGCTGGTCGGTGCTAATTCCGTTGGCGCCGCCCATCTCCAGCGGCAGCGATTGTAGACATCGTTCTCCATCACGGCGCCCAATGTAGCATTCTCGGTTTCCAGCGCCGGGGGCGTGGTGGCAACAGTCACGGTCGCGTTGGCTGTGCCGACTTGCAGCGTCAGGTCAAGCGCCAACACCTGCATGCCGTCCACATGAATATTCGGGCGCACTAGCTTTTCAAAACCTGGCGCGGTTACGGTGATGGAATAGTTCCCCGCGTCCAGCGGAGCAAGACTGTAAAAGCCGTCTTTGGTGGTGGTGCGGATGGTTTGGGTTCCTTTGGCCAGATTTTGCGCCGTGAGCTGTGGCGCCAGCCACTACTGCTCCGGAGGGGTCGGCCACAGTCCCCTGAATCGTGCCGGTACCGGCCAACTGCGCCCATGCGCCAAGGGAGGTCATCATGGCAATGACCAACAGCGCCGCGCAACTCCATGCCGCGAGACGAAGAAAGCCGTAAAGCGTTTCTCGCGTTGCTTTCCTCGGTCCCGATTGAATTTCCAAAGCAAGTTGTCACATCTTATTGCCTCCATTAGGTCCCACGCATCGCCTCGCCGCGCAGCGGTCACAAGGCATCGCTAGCTTTTCGCACATGTGGTCTGACCACATTACGAAGCTTGATTAGTTTGATACGCCGGGTTTACGACTGTCAATAGGAAATTACTGCATGCGACCTGAAGATTAACGGTCAACACCGGGGACGATTCGAATGCAACTTCCCTGACTGTCGCCATCCAATCTGGTCTCTGGTCGGACCTTGAATAGCACTCTCACGTCGGATGCTGCTGCCCGAGAGAAAGTTGCCTGGTCGACAGTGACACGCCGACGAATGCCAAAGATCGGCCTGGCTCGCTTTTTCAGTTGACTCCGAACCCTGTAGGCAGCACACAACTTAGGGCCTCGTAACACCGATCAAGCAGCAGACGCTGGGCGTAAACGCCTGTCCCTTGCCGCGCCCGACGATGCTTTGTGGCCGGTGGGACGTTCCAGTCCCTGCGCTATCTGCGCCATGCGCAGATGCTGTTCCATTAGGTCATGCGCCTCTTGCGGCTTGTGCGTGCGAATGGCGCGGTAAATCTCGCGATGCATCTCGGCGGACTCGCGCAGGTCGGTGGAGCGTGCCACTGTCTTGCGCCGGTTCTCGTAGATGGCGGAGGTAATGGTCTCGATGAGCGCCGCCAGAATGGGGTTTCCAGAGGCCAGGGAAATAACACGATGAAACAGGATATCGTGGATCAGGTATTCTGACGGCGCGCCGATGGAGGCAAACATTTCCGCCACCTCCTCCGCCATTGCCGCGTGGTGCTCCTCTTTACCGCGTTCCGCGGCTAGGGCTGCGACCTGGCTCTCGAGCACGATGCGCGCCTCGAACATATGCCAGGATTGAAAGCCGTGCAGGGCCCCCATGATGCCGAGCGACGCCTTGCCGAACTGCGGTGGTCCGTCCGCGACAAAGGTGCCGACGCCATGACGGACTTTCATGACGCCCATGGCGGCCAGGTAGCCGATTCCGCTGCGCAGGCTAGCGCGGCTGATCTTGAGGGTCTGGGCAAACTCACGCTCCGGCGAAATTTTGTCGCCCGGTTTGAGCGTGCCGTTTTCCATAAGAGCCAGGATGTGGTTAACCACTTGCATGGTTCTTTGCTTATCCGGTTCTTCTTCTTCGGGTTTGTGTCGCGGCATGAGAACGCACCTGAATAAAAACAAGTGGCAAGACAAGATTAACACTATCTTCCTGCTCGATTCAAAAGTTATCTGCAATGCGGGGCTGGCAGGCTGCGGGAGGCATGTGTATACTCTTGGTCTGACCTCCGTGGAAGAGTCCTCTTCGTTTCTTGCGAGGGTTTAGATGAAAGCAATGTTGATCGATTCGTGAAGAAGGCTGATCGACTGTAGTGTGGGCGGGGCACGCAAAGGCGATTGACGCGAGGTGAAATGACCACCAGGACAGGAGCGGAGATCCAGATCCAGGAGAGTTCATCGCCTGGCGGGCGCATCGGAAAAGTGCGCTGGACTATCTGCGCTATGCTGTTCGTCGCCACCTCAATTAATTACATGGACCGGCAGGTGCTGTCGCTGCTGAAGCCAACATTGATGCACAGCGTAGCGCAGCACGGCATTGGCATGACCGAAGCAGGTTACGGCTACGTCATGGCTGCGTTTCAGGTGGCCTATGCCTTAGGATTACTGGCATCCGGGCGGTTTATTGACCGAGTTGGCACGCGCATCGGCTACATGGTCATCATGGCGATCTGGAGCCTTTCGGCGATGGGCCACGCGCTGGTGAACTCAATGTTTCAGTTCGGCATTGCGCGCGTGTGCCTGGGCCTGGGCGAATCGGGAAATTTTCCCGCCGCCATCAAAACGGTAGCGGAATGGTTTCCCCAGCGCGAACGTTCGCTGGCCACCGGCATCTTCAACTCCGGCGCCAACCTGGGCGCAATCATCGCGCCCGCCTTGGTGCCTTGGGTGGCGCTGCGCTACAGTTGGCACGCGGCTTTTTTGATCACCGGCGCCTTCAGCGCCACGTGGATCGTGTTGTGGCTCTTCAAATATCGCAGCCCGGCCAAACACTCCAGACTGGCTGAGGCTGAAATGCGCCACATCAACGAGGGAAAGTTGGAGCCACCCGGACCCGCGACGCCGTGGCTGCAGCTGCTGGGCTTTCGCCAAACCTGGGGCTTCGCCCTCGGCAAGGCGCTCACCGATCCCATCTGGTGGTTCTTCCTCTTCTGGCTGCCAGATTTCTTTAGCAAGCGATACGGCTTGGACCTCAAGAACATCGGCTTGCCTCTGATCATCGTCTACACGGCGTCGTCGGCGGGCAGTGTGGGCGGCGGGTGGCTTCCGGTGCCATTCCGAAGGTTCGGCTTCTCCGCGGCGAACGCGCGCTTTAGCGCCATGCTCGTCTGTGCCTGCGCGGTGGCGCCCATCATCGTTGTGACCCGCATGCACTCGGAGTGGGCAGCCGTGAGTTTGCTTAGCCTCGCCGCGGCGGCTCACCAGGGCTGGTCCGCAAACATTTTCACCACCGTCTCTGACATGTTCCCGCGCACTGAGGTGGCTTCGGTGACGGGAATCGGCGGCATGGCGGGTTCTGCTGCCGGATCGTTCTTCGCCATATTTGTCGGCTATGTTCTCGCGCTCACGAACAGCAACTACGCAATCCTGTTCGGCATCGCCGCCAGCGCTTATCTGGTGGCGCTGGCAATCCTTGTGTTGTTGGCTCCAGGATTGAGAAAGGTGGAGATCACGGTATGAGCCTCTACTGCGCCCAGGGAAACATCGACGCCGATTTGACGCCGCACTTGCAGAGCCTGCTTTCTGACGCACTGGCCAAACTCGGGCCGCGTGCGAATGTGCTGGCCGTGCCGCCCGACCAGAGCCGCGAGCAATCCCGCGCCGGCCTGCTCACGCGTTACGCGTGGGACTACTACGGCGACAAGCTCAAGGCCGTACTGCCAGCCATTGGCACGCATACGCCCATGCGTCCTCATCAGCTCGCCCACATGTTTTGCGGCGTGCCGCTGGAGTTGTTTAGCGTCCACAACTGGCGCACCGGCATCGAAACGCTGGGCGAGATTCCGGCGGAATATATTTGCGAGCAGTCGGAGGGCAAGCTGAGTTACGCATGGCCAGCGCAGGTAAACCGCCTCATTGCGCAGGGCGGCTTCGATCTGATTCTCTCCATCGGCCAGGTCGTGCCCCACGAAGTCGTGGGCATGGCTAACTACACCAAGAACATTCTGGTGGGCACGGGTGGGCTCGAAAGCATCAATCGCAGCCATTACCTGGGGGCGGTCTACGGCATGGAGCGCATCATGGGCCGCGCGGAAAACCCGGTGCGCAACGTGCTCAACCTGGCATCGGACCGCTTCCTGCGACGGTTCCCCATCGTCTACGTGCACACTGTCGTGGGGCGCAAAACTGAGGGCGGCCTAGCTGTGCGAGGGCTCTTCATCGGAGACGATGCCGAGTGCTTCCTGCGCGCAGCGGAGTTAAGCCTCAAGGTAAACTTCGAGATCGTCGAGCAGCCCATCCCGAAGGCAATCGTCTTTCTCGATCCACATGAATTCCACTCCACTTGGCTCGGCAACAAGGCCGTTTACCGCACTCGTATGGCGCTGGCCGACGGCGCCGAGCTCATTATTCTCGCTCCCGGGGTGCGCGAGTTCGGCGAGGACAAAGGCATTGACAAACTTATCCGTAAATATGGCTATAGGGGAACGCCCGCCACTCTAGCGGCGGTGGAAGCAAATCCCGATCTCGCCAACGATCTCAGCGCTGCCGCGCATCTTATCCACGGGTCCTCGGAGGGCCGCTTCCGCATCACGTGGTGCCCCGGCCACCTCTCGAAGCAAGAAGTTGAATCCGTTGGCTTCGAGTTCGGCAACTTGCAGTCTATGCTCAAGCTCTACGATCCAGCAAAACTCGCCCACGGCTATAACACGGTGAATGGCGAAAAGATCTTCTTCATCTCCAACCCGGGCCTCGGCCTCTGGGCGCACAGCAGCAAACTCTAGATTTGGAGTCACTATGTCAGAACCAGGTTTAATGCTCGGCAAATACTCAGTCGGAACCGGAGACCGCTTCGCACATCAAGCCAAGGCGCAACTCCAAGCCTGCATACTCGCGGAGAAGAAGGGCATCATCGCCAATCCCGTATGGAACAAGTCCAACCGCGAGCACATCATCATCGGCTCTGAGCCCGCATCTGTACGCCTGGCGGCCGACGCCGCGGTGAAGGAACTGAAGTGGAAGCACGCCTACTTCTGCGATGCAGACCACATCAACCTCGACACGTTCGAGCGCTTTCTCGAAGCCTGCGACTTTTACACTCTCGACGTAGCTGACTACATAGGTCAGCACGCTTCCGCCGCCGAAATCGACGCCTTTGTCTCTCGCCATCCCGAACTTTTGAGCCCGATCAAACTCGACGGGATCGATGAAGTCTTCAACATCTCAAAAGACGACCTTCGAAAAGCCGCATGCAAATATCTCTTCGCGGTTAAGCAAGCCGGCATGATCTTCTGTGCCATCGAAAAGGAAAAGGGCGCAGGCAACTTTATCCCTGAAGTCTCTATGGACGAGACCGACGCCCCGCAAACTCCGGTGGAACTTCTCATCATCCTCGCCGCCATTGCGGACGAAGCCATTCCTATCCAGACCATTGCGCCAAAATTCAGTGGCCGCTTCAACAAAGGCGTCGACTACATCGGCAATGTCGCCACCTTCGCTCGCGAATTCGACCTCGACGCCGCTGCTATTGCCTGGGCCGTGCGTCAATTCCGTCTCCCCGCAAACCTCAAGCTCAGCGTGCACTCCGGCAGCGACAAATTTTCCATCTACCCTGCTATTCACGCGTCCATGAAGAAATTCAACGCCGGCGTCCATCTCAAGACCGCCGGTACTACCTGGCTTGAAGAGCTCGTCGGCCTTGCCGAGGCTGGCGGAGATGGCCTCGCGCTTGCAAAAGAAGTCTACGCAGAAGCCTTCGCACACCAGGAAGAGCTCTGTAAGCCCTATACCGCTGTCATCGACATCGAAGCCGCCAAACTCCCCACACCTTCCGTTGTGAGAGGCTGGACATCCGAGCAGTACACTTCCGCTTTGCGCCATGTCCCAGACTCACCGGAATACAACAGCAGCCTGCGTCAGTTGTTGCACGTCGGTTTTAAAGTCGCCGCAAACATGGGTTCGCGCTATCTCGATCTTCTTGAAGCTAGCGAAGAAATCATTGCGAAGAATGTCACGGAGAATCTTGTCGTCCGCCACATCGCACCCGTCTTTCTTGGCCAGCAGAGCTGATTCCCAATGCACTCGCCGGCAGGTTGGCACGTTAAACCTTGTCCCAAATGGAGAGATCGATGAGCTATTCGCTAATGAGCCTTGAAGGAAAAGTCGCCGTCATCACCGGCGGAACATCCGGCATCGGCCGCGCGCTCAGCCTCGGCCTGGCCGACGCCGGCGCTGATGTGATCGCCACAGCCCGCCGCCAGGAGCAGGTGGAAGAGACTGCCATTGCGCTTGAATCCCGCGGCCGCAAGACACTTCGCATCCAGTCCGACGTCTGCGATCGCGCCTCGCTCGAACGCCTTCACGACGAGATCATCAAGGCCTTCGGCAAGGTTGACATCCTGATCAACTGCGCCGGCCGCATCAAGCGTGCTCCCACGCTGACCTTCCCCGAGGAAGAGTGGACCGAAATCATCGACACCAACCTCACAGGCACCCTCCGCGCCTGTCAGATCTTCGCCAAATCCATGTTCGATCGTGGCTATGGCCGCATCATTAACTTCGCTTCGCTCAACAGCTTCGTCGCCCTCAGTGAAGTGGCCGCCTACGCCGCAAGCAAGGCCGGGGTTGTCTCGCTCACGCGTTCCCTCGCCGTCGAGTGGTCAAAGAAAGGCGTCACTGTCAACGCCATCGCTCCCGGTGTCTTCCGCACCGATCTCAACTCGGTCCTCCTCGATGGAACGCCACGCGGCCAGGAGCTTCTCATGCGCACCCCCATGGGCCGCTTCGGCAAGACCGAAGAGCTTGTCGGCTCGGCCGTATTCCTCGCTTCCGATGCCGCCTCCTTCATCACCGGCCACACGATTGTCGTCGACGGCGGCTTCCTTGCCAGCGGCGTGAATCAGTAGCTTCGGCTGCGCTACACCTAGGCTGCGCCGAGGGTGCAGCCTTCTCTCGATCTGCTTCCCCCTATTGGACTCACTCAATCGTTACTTCCGCGCCTGCCAGCTTGTCGATCGCCGGCCCCTTTGCCGGTTCAATCGACACATGCTCCGCAGTAACGCTGGCATAGCCCACCGAAAGCCCCGTCTGCGCGCCGATGTGCACGTTGCGCAGGACCACGTCGCGTACCGGCGACTCCGGCAGTCTCACGATCGCTCCCGCTGTCCCTGCACCCGTGACCTCGATATTCTCAAACCGGATGTTGTGGAAGTGCGGCGTCAGCCGCGTCACCAGCTGTGCCGTGTTGTCTTCCGGCGGCATTACCTTGGGATAGTATTCGCTGATCACAATGGCATTCTTCACGTTCTTCATTTCGATGTCGCGGAAGACCAGATCGCTGACGTCGTTGCCGCGGTCGCGATTGGCTTTTACCCGGATGCCGTTGTCCGTACCGTCGAAATGAATGCGCTCGGCAGTGATGTTTTGCGCGCCTCCGGCAATCTCACTGCCCACCGAGAGCCCGTGGCCGTGCATGAAGGTGCAGTCCGTGATCGTGATGTTGCGGCTGGGCGCATCCGGTCCGGGCGAGTTGATGGCGCCGGATTTGATGGCCACATTATCGTCGCCCACGTCGGAATAGACGTGGTCGATAATGACATTCGTCGACGAGAACGGATCGATGGCGTCCGTGTTCGGCGAATCTGCGGGCGCGAGAATCCTGACGTTGCGGATAACGACGTCATCCGAGTAGCAGGGCACGAGTTGCCACATGGGCGAATTCTGAATGGTCACGCCCTCGATGCGCACGTGCTTGCAGTGGTCAAGGATGATGAGCTTGGGCCGGGGATGGTTACCGAGCACACCGTGATCCTGAATGCTGCGCGCCTCCTGCCACCAGCTCTCGCCGTTGCCGTCGATGGTGCCCTCGCCGGTGATGGCGATGTTGGTTGCGTTTTCCGCGCTCACCAGCGGCTGAAAATCGGGCAGGCGGAATTCGGACTTCGGCAGATAGTCCGCGTGCTCCGCCGATCCCTCGAGCGTCGCCCCCTTGTCCAGTTGTAGCGTGACCCCGCTTTTCAGCACGATCGGAGCGCTCAGATAAGTGCCTGCCGAAAACTCAACAGTTCCGCCAGCCTCGGCGCATGCGTCAATCGCCGCCTGAATGGCCGCCGTGTCCTTTGACACGCCGTCGCCCTTCGCGCCAAAGGCGCGCACATCGCAGACCTTCGCCGCAAACATCGTTGGCGCGGAGAGAAGAGCCAGCAGGCAGCAGACCGAGGCAAGCCCCATGCGGGCACTTGAACAGGAAATGCGAAAGTTAAATCCGGAGAGTCTGGACATGAGTTTGCACCGGCCTTCATCATACCCAACCATGATGCCGATGGTCTAACCACTTATCATGCTGGTTCTGGGCGAATTTCCGCAACTTACTCCCACAAAACAACAAATGCTCCAGCAGTATTCTCCGCGCCATTCCGATCCAGGTGGTCGAGGCGAACCATGTTGTCGCCGCGGTCAAAGCGCTTTTTCCTTTCCCGTCACGCGATCGCGCTCGATCAGCCAGCGAATCCCAGCGGGTGAGCACGAAAGAGAGTTTCCCCAACCCATCCCCATTTGTATTCCCAGGTGTCGGCATCTCGAGACACATCGTTTCCATGCAGCACCCGCACGAAAAGACAATCGAGGCTGCGGATTTGGTGAGCTTTGAATTCTACTCTGGCGTCACACGTTCGGAACCCGCGCCGCGCAGTCGGGCATGGGCCTTTTTACCCGCCCCGCTTGATGGGGCATAGTTCGCCGTCAGTAGCTGGCTTTGGTGTTTGCCGGGAGCGCTCGCCGGCGCTCATCAGTTCTTCCATTCCCGCCCAGCGGCTGCGGATAACCCTTCGACACTTTTTCGATCTTCACCAGCACTGATCCTGGAAACGGATCAGGAAATTTAGCGCCAGATGCTGACGAGGGTGCTGAAAGAATTCCCGCCTGTGTATTCCACAGCTTTTGAGTGCTTTTTGATTGCCATCAGTGCCCATAGTTTCAAAGCGTTACTGTCAAAAGCACTTCTGTCACGGCGGAGGTTCGTTGGATTACTCCTGGTAAACGCCCATCTAGCCAGGTGGAATTCTGGCTTCACGCCAAAGCGCATTTTGAGCAGCAGATTAGTAATGGAAGTCAGCTTTTAGTAAGATATTCCCGATGGCTGAAATGTTCCTGGTGGTGAGCTGCAACTCGTCTCCAATCCAGTTTTTTCGGGGTTATGGAAGGATCCGCGACGAAACGGACAGAAGTTGGGATCACGCTAAATATCGGCCGCATTCCGGAGCGAAATCCTGTGTACTTGTAGCGTACTCAAGAACCGCGTTGGCTGCGTTTTGAACGATTCGAGCGTCCTCAAAAGTGAATAACTTGAATGGAATCAGTGGGTCGCCGAGTATCAAGTCCCCCTCCGGGCACCATCGTTCCGGGCGCCTGATTCAGATACCATGACCAGCACGCATCTACGACCGGAAGCGGAGCAAGGCGGAAGCGCCCGCGCCGCGTCGCCGTCCTCTTCAGAGCAGCCCGCTTCCGCCGTGCCGGGCAGCGGGGCAGATCCGAAAGCCGGCCCGCAGTTGGTGCAGAGCCTGGGCCTCTTCAGCGCTACCACCATCGTTGTTGGCTCGATGATCGGCAGCGGCATCTTTATTGTCAACAGCGATATCGCGCGCCTCACCGATTCTCCGGCGCTCTATCTCGCAGCCTGGGTCGTCACCGCCGTCATGACCATGATCTGCGCGCTCAGCTACGGCGAGCTGGCCGCCATGATGCCCAGGGCCGGCGGCCAGTATATCTACCTGCGCGAATCGCTTGGTCCGCTGTGGGGCTTTCTCTATGGCTGGACGCTCTTTCTCGTCATTGAGACCGGAACCATCGCCGCGGTTTGCGTGGCCTTCGGCAAATTTCTCGGCGTCTTCTTTCCAACGATCTCCAGCACGCATTGGCTGTGGCACATCGCCCACGTTCCGGCCATCCCTCTCGGCCCCATGGTCCTTGGCAATATGGAGATCGGCATCAGCACTGCGAATCTTGCCGGAATCGCCGTTGTCGTTTTTCTTGCCGCCGTGAATATCTTTGGTATGAAGTTCGGCGCGCTGGTGCAGAACGTCTTCACCGTGGCCAAGGCGCTCTCGCTCGCGGGCCTCATTTTTCTCGGATTCACCGTCGGCCGCAACAGCGCGGCCATCGCGGCGAACTTCGGCAGCCATTGCAGCGAGTTTTGGCGAAACGCAGGCTGGGGTTCGCTGCATCCTGTGCAGGTGGGCGCGCAAGGGCCGATCGTGATGGTTAACCTGATCGTCATTCTGGCCGTGGTGCAGGTGGGCTCTCTCTTTGCCGCCGATGCCTGGAACAACGTCACTTTTACGGCCGGCGAGATCAAGCATCCGCGGCGCAATGTCCCGCTTTCGCTCGCTTTCGGCGTTGGGTTTGTGCTGGTCGTCTATCTCCTGGCCAGCGCGGCATACATCATGGTCCTTCCGCTCCACGGCGATCCGCATGGCGCTACGGTCTTTGCACGCGGCGTGCAGTACGCAGCCGAGGACCGCATCGGCGCTGCAGTCTTGCAGCAGATGTTTCCGCACATTGGCGGCTACCTGATGGCGGCGGCGATTCTGATCTCAACCTTCGGCTGCGCCAACGGCATCACGCTCGCCGGCGCGCGCGCCTACTACGCGATGGCGCGCGACGGCCTCTTCTTCCAGTCTGTCGGCAAGCTCCATCCGCGCTACAAGACACCGGCCGCCGGACTGGTTGTTCAGGCGATTTGGACGATGCTTCTGTGCGTCTCGGGCTCCTACAGCCAGTTGCTCGATTACATTATCTTTGCGGTGCTGGTCTTTTATATTCTGACCATCCTCGGGCTGTTCGTGCTGCGCTTCAAGCAACCCGGCGCGCCCCGGCCCTACAAGGCCTTCGGCTATCCATTTCTGCCTGGCTTGTATGTTGTAATGGCGACGGGCATCTGTGCCGCGCTGCTCCGCTACAAGCCGCAATACACCTGGCCCGGCCTGATTCTGGTTCTTCTGGGAATTCCGGTGTATCTCTATTGGTCGCGGAGCGCGGGAAAGTCTGAATTCACCGGAAATTAAGCTGCGCAGGCGCGATCGCGATGTCGACAAATGTCACGATGCGGCAGAAAAGGGGATTCAATTTCAAGAAGAGGAGAGAAAACTTTGAGCCTGCGAGGATTGGTAGCGGTTAACAGAAACTGGACACTTAACGATGTTGGGCTCCTGTTCTTTCGTGTGATGGTGGCCGCAAGCCTGTTTTGGCATCACGGATGGGAAAAGCTGTCGGGCTTTTCGCGCATGTCGCAGCACTTTTTGGACCCGTTGCACATTGGACCAGTCCCCAGCCTGCTCTATGCCGCCTTCGCCGATGGAATCTGCTCATTACTGATCATCTTCGGCGTGGGAACGCGCATTGCCTCATTCTTCGCGCTCATCAACATGGTGGTGGTGTATTTTGTCGCGCATAACGCGCTGGGGCTTGCGATCTTTAAATTTGTGCCACCCCCAGGCATGCCCCCGATGCCGCCCATGCCGGGTCTTGGAGGTCACCTGGAACTGGTTTTTCTCTATCTGGCCAGCTTCCTCCTGCTCACCATCGTCGGCGGAGGGGCGCTTGCTTTTGACCGGAAGCTCGGGAGAAAAAAGTAGTTCGCCGGATAAGCCATGGGCCGCCTGATTCTCCCGCCTGGGAATCTCCGGTTGGGTCTTGATTGCACAGCAGAGATCCCATTGGAGTACACCTGACCGGGGTTGATTCTGGTGCTCGTGGGGATTCCGGTTTATCTATATTGGTCGCGGAGTGGGGAATCGCGGAGCGGGGAAAAGGCCTTGCAGGAATAGTCGTGCAGTTTTAGTTCAAAGTGGTATATACTATTGATATAGACCACGGGGAGGGGCGATGACCACGAAGAACGCGGCCAATCGGAAATCCGCCGACGCCAAGCTGTTCTGGAACGGGCGCAGCCAGGCTGTGCGTCTGCCCAAAGAGTTCCGCTTCGAGGGCGACCGTGTGCGCGTGACGCGCATGGGAGCGGGGATTCTGTTGGAGCCGGTTTCCGAAGTTGGAAAGGAATCTCTTGAAGAGCTGTTTGCGCGGATGGATGCAATGGGCGCCGACCCGCTCTTTCCGGAGGGTCGTAAGCAAAACCTTGCTCCGATTCGTGAGTACTTCAAGTGAAGTACCTGTTGGATACGAATATCTGTATCGCACTCATTAATGGCGCCTCGGATCTGGCAAGGCAGCGTTATCTTCGAGAGGCCCGTCCGGGCGACCTTCCGCAAACTTCCTCCGTGGTTACGCATGAGCTTTGGTATGGCGTCTGCAAAAGCAATCGCGTCATTCAAAACGCCAGCCGTTTGAGGACATTCCTTACCCACGCAGTTGTGGTGCTGGAATATTCCGAGCAGGACGCGCCACGGCTGCGGTGCGGGGACGAGCCATTTTGGAGCGAAAGGGTCGCCGTATCGGTGAGTACGACACGCTGATCGCCGGACAGGCTTATGCAAGAGGCCTGACGCTGGTGACCGCCAATACGCGCGAATTCCGGCGTGTAAAGGGATTGGCGGTGGAGGATTGGACGGTTTGAGCGGCGTGGACGAATCGAAGTTTCCCTACGGTTATGTGCGGAGCACCTGAAGGAAAGGGTGAAGAACTGGCGCAGCCTCTCAATCAGCGACCGGATGGAACTCACCTCTGAGCTGAGCCTCGCGTCTTGGGAGAAGATCGGAGTCGTTTACGACCCACAAAGCCGGTGGACAAAACGATCCGGCGGGTGACTCGCGAGCGGTATTGATGGCGCTCTGATCTCCGCCGAAGACCTGATCCAAAACAAGCTGGCGTCGGGAAGATTGCGGGATTTGGCGGAT
>CAWCXX010000114.1:0-6284 GCA_963799445.1 uncultured Acidobacteriaceae bacterium
ATCCGAGGGCCGATGGCCAGACGCCCTCAAGGTCAGACTCCAGCTCGCCTTTCTCCTGTCAGAATCCTGCCCTCGATCAGCAGCCACAAGGCTCATATTGACTTCATTTGCCTTACGAGTCCCGGAACCGCCGCTGCTGGCTGTCGCTATGCCTATCAAATGTGCCGAATGAATCACAAATTGCGGTACAATCCGTGCAAATGAGACCACCGTGGCTTAACTTTGTGAAGTTATTCCTGGCTCTACTCGCCAGCCTTCTTCTCAATCTTCCGATATTTCTTTACGAAAACGGACCAATCGGTGCCACTCGCTACTGCTTGACGATCAGCGCAATCTTTGTGCTCGTCGCAGCTCTGGAGGTATCCCGTCTGACCGGGATGTTTCCGAGGTTTTTTGCAGATCGGAGCTTTGACCGTAGACTCAGGATAGCCTTCATATCCACGATCCCGTACCTAATAGTTAGTGTCGCCGGAGGGTTCTTCCCGAGTATTCTTCATTCCGAAAGCTTCCGCATCGAAGCCACGGCGGCTGTTGCTGGCTTCCAATTCGGCATGTTCTCCGGACTGCTAACGATTGCCCCGTACGCAACCATTGATCACCCAAGAACTCCGGACGTGCCATATTGGGCGATCATTGGAATTGTGCTGGGATTCGCGTTGGGAGTCTTGCTCTATTTCTCGGCCGGCCAGCCAAATCGATCTCTGATTGCGGGAGGCAGCGCAATACTGACGTACCAAATGGGCCTTTGGCTCGGACTCATACTCGGGGCGAAGGTTAATCTGTGGGCTGAAGCATTGCGGCCAACCTTCGTTCTTTTAAGACGAATGGCCCGCACACTCATTGCATTCGGCGTCGGATATTTGACAATCATCGTGCTTTTCGCGACCTTTTTCGGCGCTACGTGGAAGTTGGAGGGAGGCGTCTCGTTCTCCGGGCTGCCGTCAACTCCACCCTTGTCAACATTCCTGTATTTTTCATTGGTTACTGCATCGACTGTTGGCTACGGAGATATAGCCCCGAGATCCGAAATTGCGCGGATGCTGGCAGGCCTCGAATTGTTATCTTCGATTGCGTGGACTCTAGTCGTTTTCGCTGCAGTAGCAATTCGCTTTAGCAGGGTTGATGCTAAGACATCTAGTGCTAGAGGCAGAACCAATCTCAGCAATTCGCCGCAGAGCGACACTGAAATGACCGCGAAGATGCCCGGGACCGAAACACAGATCCGAGATATGGCGTCGAAGGCAAAAAACTGATCAGTTCCTGCCCAAACGCCCATCCAGTGCCCCCTGGACGGGCCTTGGGTGCTTGCTCAGGTTTCGAGAAACGGCGATGCGGTTTTACCGGACGAGGAATTAGGGTGAGTTGATGCTCTCAGGTGCCGTTTTCTGCCCGGGGCGGCAACCAAATACATACTTCTTGACATAATGTCACATTAGATAGATTCTAAAGTACGCATGGATGCCGAAGAAATTAAACGGTGCCTGGAGGCAGGTGGATTGCGCTGCACTCCGCAGCGCTACGGTGTAATGGCATTCCTGATGGAGCACACCGGGCATCCCACGGCTCCAGAAATCTTCGAGGCCGTGAATCGCCTGCATCCGCGCTCCTCAAGGGCCACGGTTTATAACAATCTGAGGGATCTGCTGCAGGCGGGTTTGGTGCGTGAAGTGGCCGTCGAGGGCCGCGCCGCGCGATTCGATGCCAAGGCCAAGCAGCATCACCACTTCATCTGTGACCGTTGCGGCAGCGTGGAAGATTTGGAATGGTACGACGTGCCCCGTCCTGCCTCGAGCTCCCTGGGCAAGCGGATTCTTCGCGAATGCGAACTGATTGTTCGGGGGCTGTGCAAGAAGTGCGCGCGTGGCAAGAGCAGCATGGGCTCATAAGTTTGTCGCAATGATTTGGGTATGCATTCGAAGGCGGATGAATACCCGGAGAAAAACGTACGACAGCAAGGGGCTCCTGTCCCCTGTAAGAAAAGGAGCGAAAAATGTCAGACGAAAGCAAATGCCCGGTAATGCACGGGGCGAGCAACCAAGCGAAGGCCGGCGCCTGGACGAATGCGGACTGGTGGCCGAATCAACTCAACCTTAAAATCCTTCATGAGCATTCCTCTCTGTCCGATCCCATGGACAAGAATTTCGATTATGCCAAGGAATTCAAGAGCCTCGACCTGAATGCCGTAATCAAGGACCTCCATGCCCTGATGACCGACTCGCAGGAGTGGTGGCCGGCCGACTTCGGTCACTACGGGCCGTTCTTCATCCGCATGGCTTGGCACGCTGCGGGCACTTACCGCATCCACGACGGACGCGGCGGAGCAGGCAGAGGCCAACAGCGTTTTGCTCCCGTCAATAGTTGGCCGGACAACGTCAGCCTTGACAAGGCGCGCCGCCTGCTCTGGCCCATCAAACAGAAGTATGGCAAGAAAATCTCATGGGCCGATCTGATGATACTGGCCGGTAACGTCGCGCTGGAGTCGATGGGATTCAAGACCTTCGGTTTCGGCGGCGGACGCGCAGACGTGTGGGAGCCCGATGAGGATGTGAACTGGGGTCTTGAGGGGACTTGGTTGGCTCACCGGACCCCCAAGGAGCTCCAGGACACGAAAAGCGCTCTCGGCGCCACCGAGATGGGCCTGATCTATGTCAATCCCGAAGGTCCGGAGCGCAATCATGATCCGATTGCGGCGATCCCATTCATCCGCGAAACCTTCGCCCGCATGGCCATGAACGACGAGGAAACCGTGGCGCTGATCGCCGGCGGCCACACCTTTGGCAAGACGCACGGCGCAGCGCCTGCAACCCATGTGGGCCAAGAGCCCGAGGCCGCGCCCATCGAGCAGCAGGGCCTTGGCTGGAAGAGCAACTTCGGCACCGGCGTTGGCAAGGATGCCATCACCAGCGGTCTCGAGGTCACCTGGACCACCACGCCAACCAAGTGGAGCAACGACTTCTTCGAGCACCTGTTCAACTACGACTGGGAGTTGACCGAGAGCCCGGCCGGCGCATACCAATGGAAACCGAAGGGCGATGCCGGCGCCGGGACGGTTCCCGACGCGTTTGACCCCCAGAAAAAGCACCAGCCGGCCATGCTCACAACGGACCTCTCTCTGAAGTTTGATCCGGAGT
Source organism: uncultured Acidobacteriaceae bacterium (assembly GCA_963799445.1). Classification (GTDB taxonomy): domain Bacteria; phylum Acidobacteriota; class Terriglobia; order Terriglobales; family Acidobacteriaceae; genus Telmatobacter. The sequence goes on from CAWCXX010000114.1 coordinate 3,132, forward strand.
ACAAGAAGATCTCGCTGCGCTTCAAGGACCACCCCAAGGAGTTCGCGGATGCCTTCGCCAGGGCCTGGTTCAAGCTGACGCACCGCGACATGGGGCCCATCTCCCGCTACTTGGGACCGCTCGTTCCCAAGCAGCCCCTCATCTGGCAGGACCCGGTTCCGGCCGTGGATCATAAGCTGATCGGGGAGCGGGATATTGCTGCTCTCAAGGCCAAAATCCTCGCCTCCGGTCTGTCGATCTCTCAACTTGTCGCGACTGCGTGGGCTGCGGCCGCATCCTTCCGCGGCTCCGACAAGCGCGGCGGAGCCAATGGGGCGCGCATTCGTCTGGCGCCGCAAAAGGATTGGGAAGTGAACCAGCCGGATGCGCTGGCCAAGGTTCTCAGGAAGCTGACGGCCATCCAAAAGGACTTCAACACTTCGCAATCCGGCAACAAGAAGGTCTCACTCGCTGACCTGATCGTTCTGGGCGGCTGCGCGGCCGTGGAGGAAGCTGCAAAAAAGTCTGGCCACAAAGTGAAGGTTCCTTTCTCGCCGGGGCGCACGGATGCATCGCAGAGGCAGACCGATGTGGACTCCTTCGCCGTATTGGAGCCAACCGCGGACGGCTTCCGCAACTACCTCCGCAACGGAAACGGCAACTCAGCGGAAGAACTGCTGGTGGATAAGGCGCAGTTGCTCAACCTTACTGCTCCCGAGATGACAGTTCTCGTGGGTGGCATGCGCGCTCTCAACGCCAACTCCGGCCAGTCCAAACATGGCGTCTTCACCAACCGGCCCGAAACGCTGACGAACGATTTCTTCGTCAACCTGCTCGACATGTCTACGGAGTGGAAGCCCTCCTCGACTCAGGGAGGCGTGTATGAGGGGCACGACCGCGCGACGGGCAAAATCAAGTGGACGGGTACCCGCGTCGATCTCGTTTTCGGTTCAAACTCCCAGCTCCGGGCAATCGCGGAAGTCTACGCATCGAACGACTCGAAGGAGGCGTTTGTGAATAGCTTCGTGGCTGCGTGGAGCAAGGTGATGAACCTGGATCGGTTCGACCTTGCCTGAGCATTAGAATCTGTCATGAAGTTCCGCGCGGGCCAAACCTTGGCCCGCGCGGGCCAGTTGATGCCCCCTAACTTTCCAATGACCGTTCGCCTAAGCCTCTCCTCGTGGAGAGATCAGAAGCGAGAGTGCAATGGGAGGAGATTCCGCGGCAATGCGGCCGACGAACTTTGCAATTACGGGCTCTGAGCGCCAAGTCGCCACGTGAGTTATTCCAACGGATAAAGACCTGCTGATTACTCGGCACACTGCGTAGTTGATCAGCAACGGCAATAACGAATGATTACCTGCGGACAAGGTAGGCGAGAGAAAGAAGGCACGAGAATGACTACAGCCGTGCGACCCGCTACAAAAAATCGCCGGGAACACAGCGTTCCGTGGTTCTGGCCCTTTGCGGCCGCCATCGAACTCGAGGAGGAAGGGTTGAGGATGTATCAGGACAATCTCCGCTTTATTGCCGAGGCGGAGGAAATCACATTCCCGCCTCCACCCGAATGGGCTACCGCAAACCGCATACTGATGGATCTCGATACCATGCGGCTGCGCGACTTTTCCCAGAGCGAGGCGGGGAGCACGGACATTCCAGTCCTGATTGACGCTCCCTATGCAGGACACAGCTCCACAATCGCCGACTACGCGAAAGGTCAGAGTTTGGTTGAGACTCTGCAATCTGGCGCGTTGAAGCGTGTGCTGGTGACGGACTGGAAGAGCGCCACGGCGGCGATGACGGACTTCGACATCGACACATACCTCGCCGATCTTGACAAGGCTGTTGCCGCGTTAGGGGACTGTGTACACCTGATTGGCCTTTGCCAAGGTGGCTGGATGAGCGCGATGTACACGGCGCGTTTTCCTGAAAAAGTGCGGAGCCTTGTGCTTGCGGGAGCGCCTATCGACACCGACGCAGGCAACGGCGTCATCAAAGAGATCGCCCATAATCTGCCGATGTCTTTCTTTGAGGAGTTAGTGGCAGCTGGTGGCGGCCTTTTGCCGGGGCAGTTTATGGTGGCCGGTTGGAAGAGCATGCATCCGGAGAAGCAATTAGAGAAGTACCTGGATCTCTACGAACACATAGAGGAGAAGAACTATATTGAGCGCACCGAAACGTTCGAGCGCTGGTACGAGAACCCCGTCAATTTGCCCGGCGCTTTTTATCTCCAGGCAGTCCAGCAACTTTTCAAAGAGAATCGCCTCGCCCGCGGAGAATTCATCGGGCTAGGAAAGCGCTTGTCTCTGAAGGACATTACCTGTCCGGTTTATCTGCTTGCCGGTGAGGAGGATGACATCACGCCTAAGGAACAGGTTTTTGATGCCGAGAAATATCTTGGGACCCTCGAGGAGCAGATCGTGAAGACCGTCGTTCCAGGAGGCCACATTGGCCTATTCATGGGGACCAAGACCCTGGCGGAAAATTGGCCAGGAATTGCCGAGTGGATTGGAACATCGCATAGGCTAAAATGAACGCCACGCGTCTCGCTTTTGAACAAGGTAGCGGCCTTGGCCGGTGGGGCTTACCAAAGAACATGCGCGAATCGCCATCCCTCCCTCCGGACGCACTCGAACGATCACTTGGGGCCAGGCGGCGCAACTGCATCTTGGCGCAAACTCCATCACAATGGACCAGCGCAACGGCACACCTGAACTGAAGCAGGGCGCTTTCTTTAGCCCCGCCCCCCATTTCGGCCCGCTCGCTAGCGGCCGCGTCACCCCGCTTTAAGCGTGCCAAACTCTCTAAAAAGTGATCCGCTAAGCGATCATCGGAACAGTTCGAGTCAGCCCATCGGGGCACATTTGCACCAGTTTTGTAGCACCAGCGGAATCAATCTGGTAATGAGCGCAATGCCGGTCGAGGCCGGTTCGGCACTTGTGGAAAACAGGGATGTAACCGGCAAAAATGCCAAAAATAACCCGACAACATACAAGTTTCTGACGAACCAGAATTCCGCCCCTCCTTATCCACAAAAACCCGGATTTGCGCCGTTGACCCTGCGTTCACACCTCCGTAAAGTCAGTAATCAAGCGGCAATCCTTCCGGAGCAAGATCGATTGAAGGAGCCTTGCCGCGGGGCTGCACGTGGGGGCCTTTCTCCGGAGAACAGAT
>CAWCXX010000115.1:0-14195 GCA_963799445.1 uncultured Acidobacteriaceae bacterium
GTAGAAACCGACGGCAAATTCGAGGGCGGCGTCATCCGAGATGGTGGACTTCATCCCGATAACGTAGGGGATATGCTCGGCTATGGCCTCCGCCTGCTCCTCGGAGTAGCAGGCGTTCAAAATAACGCATTCGATTTGCCCCGCGCACAGTCTGAACAGATCGGCTAGGGCATCCCTTGGAACCTGAAAAGTCTGGCCCTGGTCGTTCTCCACCACCACGCCATCGACTCCACCGTGACCGGAAAAATGAACAATTCGAGGAGAATTGTCCAGCAGGCTCCTGCGCAGGCCATCAACCTTGACCGCGAAGCTCGGGACTAGTTGGAATAGGCTCCTTTCGTTGGAGCGCTTAAGGCCTTCGTCAATCTCGCGGACCTCCTTATCCAAGCGGAGCCGACCGGTGTCGGTTGGATTCGCCGCCAAGAAGAGGATTTTCCTAACCATTTCGTCCCCCGGCAAATAAGCAAATCAAAGACCAATCGAAAGGCGGACGGCTGAATTCGCCAAATCCGCCTGCCTTTGCTGAAGCACCTAAATTGTAGTGCAAATTCCAAGTGTCGGCCCAATTCCCCCTTTCGGACCACAGCAACTCTTGTCTTGCGATAGGCCTGCGAATTGAAGTGCACAAATCGGGCGCTGGGAAGAGACAAACGCCGTCACCTGCCGTCAAACGATGGCGTTGAGATCGGCCTGCAACTGGGCCTGGTCGAAGCCGCTGGGTGCTCCCTTGGCGGTGAGCCAGTCCTGAGCGAGCAGCGCATGGGCCTCGTCGCAGTACTTGTTCCAGAACGCCACGGTCATCGTCTTCAGCTGGCCCCAGGTGATGCAGGTAAAGCTCTTTGCATCGTATTTGGGCACAAAGACGCAGTGGCCGCCCCAACTGCCCGGCTTGGTCTTCGCGCCGCCATGGGGCACCACGTCCCATACGTCCTGGGTCTGCGCTGTCAAAGGCAGCGAAAGGCCGATGTAGACGCCGCCGAACAGTGCAATGGACTGGCGCACCTCGGTCAGGTTGGCCGGCTTGGGATCGGCGAAGGCCATCAGTGCATTGCCGGCAAAGCCCTGCTTCTGCCAGTCGTTCAGCACGTCCAGCTCGATGCCGCCGTTGTCCGTGCTAGGGCTTGCCGGGGACATAGCCGTCCCATTGCTCGTAGTAGTTCAGGATTGTGGCATCCGGGACGGTGACCATGCTGCCGGTATTCGCGGTCCATACCTGGATGGCGTGGCCGCAGCCGGCGATGGTGCAGTCGCCCAATCCATCGGGAAACTGCGGTTCCGATGGTTCGGGGCCGTTCAGCATCATGCCCCATGCGGTGATGCCTTTGGTCCAATCCTGCGCGGGCGGCGGGGGCGGCAGGCTGGGCGTCAGGTAGCGGCCCAGAGCCAGGGTCCGGCTGTCGGTTTTGATGGCCTTGCGGCCCAGTTTCATCTTCGAGTGATCTGCCATGAGGGAGTTCCTTTTCTGCGCTCTCCTGATCGCATCCGGCTTGGGGCCGGCGGTGACCGGAGAGGGGATGCGCCCTCCGCGTTTAGCCCACGGGAAGGGCGGCTGATTGTTATTGTTGCTTAAATCATCGAAATGATCTGCAAGGCCCTGGCAAGATACGATGAGAGACAACGGAGGCACGCAAAACGATGGGCAAGATCGTGTTGGGAATCATTCTGGGCATGGTGCTGGCGCCGGTGGCGCTGCTGGCGTGGTTTCGCTTGGGACACCCGCCGGTGGCCGTGGCCGACGGGCCGCTGCCTTTTGAGCGCTGGATCACCCAAATTCCCCTCAACGCGCGCATCGACCGCGAGATGGTCAGTGACACCGCCGATCCAGGCGGACGAGGACAATCTTGTGGCCGGAGCGCAGATTTACCGCGACCAGTGCTCGGGCTGCCACGGTTTTCATGGCAAGCCGTCTTCGCTCGCAGCGCACATGTTTCCCGATGCTCCGCAGCTTTGGGAGAAGCACAGGCACGAGCGGCGCGGTGGGCGTGAGCGACGATCCTTCGGGCGAGACAGTCTGGAAGGTGGCGAATGGCATCCGCCTCACCGGCATGCCTGCTTTCAAGGACATTTTGAGCGAGACCTAAATCTGGCAGGTGAGCCTGTTGCTGGCAAACGCCGATAAGCCGCTGCCGCCCGAGGCGCTCGCGATTGTGCGCGGCGAGCAGGCGCCGGCCGCGGCACAGAATGCACCCGCACCCAAGCCCTAGAGCGCACACTCTATCGCGTGGCGCCGCCAACAGAACCGAAGGGAAGTGCAACCATGAGCGTGCTTGACCTGCTGCGCAAGGGATTCGGCTTTCTGTTGTTGAGCATGGGCGTCTCGCGCCCCACGCCTAAGCCCATGAGGAAACCCGCTCGGCCAGATCCGCCGCCGCCCGGCTCCCGGAAGAAGCCATAGAAAATAGCCCGGATGAAATGCGCCTCGGCAGACGGAATCGCAGGGCAGGATCCCAGGGGTACGCCGCGCCCCTCGTCCCCGTACAATGGAGGAGGAAGCGCCCCCCATCCCGCCGATGGCTGACAAAGACGACAACAAACCCCGGCAATCCGGCTCGCAGGAGCCCAAGCGCAGGCCCGACGACGAAGTTGCCGGCAAGATCTACGATGCGCGGCTGATGCGGCGCCTTGGCCGCTACGTGCGCCCCTACTGGCTGCAGGCCACCATCGCCTCGCTCGCCGTCATGTTCAAGTCGCTCTGCGACGTGACGGGGCCCATCTTCTTCATGGTGGCGATCGACCGCTACCTGGCGCCTAGCTCGGAAAGTCTGGACACATCCAGGGCTCTCGCCCACTGGCTGGCCATGCGCAGTCCGCTCGGCAGGATGCTTCCGCAGGACGCGGGGCAGGGCATTACGACGCTCGCTGCAATCTATCTTGCCGCTCTGCTCTCGGCCTACCTCTTTCAATTCATCCAGGTTTATCTCATGCAGTGGATCGGCCAGAAGATCATGTTCGATCTGCGCCGCGAGATCTTCCGTCACATGCAGCGCATGCACGTAGGGTTTTTCGACGTTCACCCCGTCGGCCGCCTGGTCACGCGCCTGACCTCAGACGTGGACGCAATCAACGACATGTTTACCGACGGCGTCCTGGCCATTGTCAATGATTTCTTCATGCTGACGATCATGGCTGCCGTCATGCTCGCCATCAACTGGTGGCTGGCGCTTTTGGCCTTTGCCGTTCTGCCGCTGCTTCTTATCGTCACGCGCATCTTCCGCGACCATGTTCGCGAGAGCTTCCGCCGCGTGCGCACTGCCATCGCCCGCATCAACAGCTTTACGCAGGAACACATCTCGGGCATGAGCGTGGTGCAGCTCTTCAATCGCGAAGAGCGCGCCTACAAAGACTTCGAGGCTGTGAACCGGCAGCACATGGTCGCGTTCAAAGACACCATCTTTGCCTACTCGCTTTATTACCCCGCGGTCGAACTGCTCTCCTCGGTCGCCATTGCACTGGTGGTCTGGCGCGGCGGGTTCAGCGTGCTGGCCAATGGCGTGGTCACCATTGGCGTGCTCGCCATGTTCATTCAGTTCTCGCAGCGATTCTGGCGGCCGATTCAGGATCTGAGCGACAAATACAACATCCTCCAGTCCGCTATGGCTGCCTGCGAGCGCATCTTCAAGCTGATGGATTCGCAGCCGGAGATCGTCAACCCTGCGCGGCCTGTCGCCGGCGACGGCTCCAACCGGATCGAATTCCAGCATGTATGGTTTACCTATCAAAAGCTGTCCGAAGCGCAGCAGGCCGCTGTGGCGAAGGCGGAACGGTCCGCGGCAGACGGAGCGGAGCTGGCTGGTCTGGATGGTATCGAGTGGATTCTCAAGGACGTTTCCTTCACCATTGAGCCAGGACAGACGGTGGCGATTGTCGGCCACACCGGCGCAGGCAAAACCACGCTCACCAGCCTGATGATGCGTTTCTATGAGGTGACAGCAGGCCGCATTCTGCTCGACGGCGTAGACCTGCGCGATCACGATCTGACCGCGCTGCGCCAGCACTTTGCGGTCGTGTTGCAGGATCCGTTTCTCTTTTCCGGCACCATTGGCGAAAACATTCGCCTCGGCAACGATGAGATCACTGACGGAGCCATGCGCCGGGCGGCGCGCGACGTCAACGTGCTCGACTTTATTGAGAGCCTGCCGCACGGCTTCGACGAGCCGGTGCGCGAGCGCGGCAACTCGCTCTCCACGGGCCAAAAGCAGCTCATCAACTTTGCCCGCGCGCTCGCCTACAACCCGCGCATTCTGATTCTCGACGAAGCCACCTCGAGCGTCGATACCGATACCGAGCTGCGCATCCGTGGCGCGTTGGAGCGCATGGTCGAGGGCCGAACCAGCGTCCTGATTGCGCACCGGCTCTCCACCGTGCAGCGCGCCGAAACCATTCTTGTCATGCACAAAGGCCAGTTGCGCGAGATGGGCTCGCACCAGGAGCTGCTGGCGCACCGCGGCCTCTACTGGAAGCTCTACCAGTTGCAATACAGAGACCAGGAGTTGGGCGGGTTCCCGCAGCCTTCGCGCGAAGCCTCAACAGCGCCGGCGATGTGAATGAATCAGAGAGAAGGGAACAGGGAGGAATAGGGAACCGGCGCCGAATGCAGGGTCGCGGGTTAGTTTGAGTTTCGCTCCGCGAACTGACCCACCATCGAATGCGGGTCATTCAGGCGAGGGCAGATATGATGAAAGATCGAGGGATATTTGCCTGTCGGGATATGCGCAAGTGCATATTCACGGTTGAATACGGGAAGAAATGACGGAAAAGAACATCAGAAAAGTTGAGCTGTTCGACACCAGCTTGCGCGACGGCCTGCAACAGCCGGACCTGGAAATCTCCGTGCCCAACGCCGTGCTGCTGCTCGAGCACATGGCGGCCTTTGGCGTGCGCTACGCCGAGATCGGCTTTGCCGGCGCCAACCAGTTCGTCACCGATCTGACCGGCGCTCTGGAATCCGTCGATACAGGCGCGATGACTTTGGCGCTATTCGGGCGCACGCGCGGCATGGGCGTCAAAGTGGAAGATTGGCCCGATGTGCAATTCATCGTGCGTCACAAGCGCCACATTCCCGTTGCAGTCGTTGTGGTCAAGTCGCGCCTGCTCGACGTCGAGCGATCGCTGGGAACAACGCCGGAAGAGAACCTGCTCATGGCCTGGGAAACCATCGAGTACCTGCACGCAAACGGTCTTGAGGTTTTCGTCGATCTCGAGCACGCCATGGACGCGAACTGCGGCCGGTGCGAGAACGGCATTCTCTGCGATGCGGACTACAACAAGCGCAGCCTCGAGCATTTCCGCCAATTGACCGAACAGTGCGTGCGTCAAAGAGTGAGCCGCATCGTTCTGTGCGACACCAATGGCGGCGCCAGCCCGGAAGAAGTGACGCAAGTGTTTGAAGGCCTGGCCCGCGATTTTCCTCAAGCAAAATTCGGTTTCCATGGTCATACCGATCGCGGATTTGGCGTCGCCAATACGCGCGCGGCAATTCTTGCCGGAGCGGTGCAGGCGCAGGGCACATTGATTGGAACGGGAGAGCGTTGCGGCAACGTGAACCTGACCACGGTGGTAGGCTCCATGCAACTCCGCGGCGAAGCCGAGTTTGTTCCGCCCGAGTCTCTCAGCGGCCTCACCGGTCTGGCGCACTCAGCCTACGCTGCCTTCGGGCTCGAACCGCCGCACGGCGCGCCCATCGTGGGTCCCGGCGCATTCGGCACCTGGGCCGGCATGCACGGCTCCAGCGAGCGCAAGAACCCCGGCGCCTATCTGTGGTGCGATCCCGCGCTGGTGGGCGCCAGCCCCACCATCGGCGTCAACGCGCAGTCGGGCAAGGCCAACATCATGCTGCTTTCCGATTCGCTTGGCGTGCCGCTCTCGGGCGCGCAGGCGCAGGCGCTGATGGATGCGAACCTGGCCATGATCGAGGGCGGCGGCTTCACGGCCAGCGAAGTTTCGTTCCGGCTGGCCTGCATGAGAATACTGGGAACCTTGCGCAACTGGTTCACCGTGAAGAGCTGGCGGGTCTTCGACGAGTCCGACGAAGTCGGCGGCCGCTTTGTGCAGGCCTTCATGACGTTGACTATCGGCGACTCGACTGTCGCCACAACCCGAGCCGAAGGCGCAGGTCCGGTGGACGCGCTGACCAAGGCCATGCGTCACGAGCTCGATAAGTGGTATCCCGCTCTCAAGCAGATGCGGCTCGGCACTTTCACGGTCGCGGCGCTTGATATCAAAGCGCAAGATTCGGCGGCCCACGTCCGCGTCACTGTGAGCTTCAATGCGGACGGCTACGAGCCTTGGGTCACAGCGGGCGTGAGCAGCGACCTGAACCAGGCCGCGTTGATGGCCATTGTGGATGGATTCCACTATTGGCTGCTGCAACAAGCCGGTGAATCGGCCGCGCCCCCCGACAACCCCACAGCACAAATCCCAACTGAAGTGGCGTGAAGACGACTCTCGCCAGATCTGCGCCCCGCGCAAGAATCAGATTCTGCTTGGCTTCTTCAGGGCCACGCCGCCAGGCTGAGCCTCACCCCCCCGTAAGCGCGCGCCGATTTTGAGGTCGTGTGATATAGCTCACAGCGCCTCTACGAATACGCGCTCACACTGGGAACCAAATCCAGCGAAAGAATAGGAGGGTAATAAGCCGGCGTTTACTCATGCCGGCGCCTTCCGGCTGATCTATTGCGATCGACCCCGTGGGTAAAGCCCCGGAGGAGGACTTCTGTGTCCACGTCAACTCTTCATGCACCGCTTGGTATAACTGCAATCGGACCAACCTCTCCGCACGTCGTTGAGACGCCAGAAGCACTTCTTGCCTGCGACACAGATGAGCTCTCTGCATTGCGCTTCTCCGTTATTCTCACCGCAAGATGGGCAGCTTCCGACAGCGAAAGTCCGGATCGCCGCGCCGAACTGCGTTCCGACCTCGCCCTCCTCCGCAAGCACTACAGCGACAAGATCGACGAAATCGCCATGACCTTTGGAGTCGACCAGGCCATGAAAGCGCAGGAAGAAGTGGAACGGACAGTTGTCGTGCCGCGCGACATCGTTACATTTGAAACGCCAAGCGATGACAGAGAAGAATCCGGCGAAGGGTACAGCCTCTGAGACTGATAGAGCCCGGCACCGGGCGTATATTACGAACAAGAATGCGCCACTCGCGTTTGCTGCAGTGGCGCATTTCCTTTGGCGCCGAAGGCTGAAGTTACTTCGCCGCAACCAGTGGCTGCGTAGTGAGCGTGCCGTTGGCGTAGCCCTTGGCGATCTCGGAGATCGGGATGGGTTTGTAGTCGCCTGCGTGGCCGGCCTGGCCAAACTGAGTCATGCGTTCCGCAACAACCTTTGCCATCGCCTCGCGGGCAGGTTTCAGATAGTCGCGCGGATCGAACTTCTCGGGAGTCTCGGCAAATACCTTGCGGATTGCACCGGTAATGGCCAGGCGATTGTCGGTATCGACGTTGATCTTGCGTACGCCGTTGCGGATGCCAAGCTGAATTTCTTCAATGGGTACGCCCCATGTGGGTTTCAGCTTGCCGCCGTACTGGTTCACGATGTCCTGCAGTTCCTTGGGAACTGAAGAACTGCCGTGCATCACCAGGTGGGTGCGGGGCAGGCGCTTGTGAATTGCGATCAGAATGTCCATCTTGAGCACGGAGCCGTCCGGCTTCTTCGAGAACTTGTAAGCGCCGTGGCTGGTGCCGATGGCGATGGCCAGCGCATCCACGCCGGTGCGCTCTGCGAACTCAACCGCCTGGTCGGGATCTGTAACATGCTCGAGGCCCGAGCCGCCCGCGCCGTGGCCGTCTTCCACGCCGCCCAGCACGCCGATCTCGCCTTCTACGGTAACGCCCCGTTCATGCGCATAATCGACCACACGGCGAGTTACATCGACATTCTCTTCGAAACTCGACGGGGTCTTACCGTCTTCCCGTAGCGAGCCGTCCATCATCACCGAGGTGTAGCCCAATTCGATGGCGCTCTTGCAGGTCTCAAAGCTGTTGCCGTGATCCTGGTGCATCGCGATAGGAATGTCGGGATTCAACTCGGCAGCCGCCTGAATCAGCCGGAAGAGGTAGAGATCCTCGGCAAAGGCGCGCGCACCGCGGCTCGCCTGGACGATGACGGGCGACTTGGTTTGCCGCGCAGCCATCATAATGGCCTGAATCTGCTCCATGTCGTTGACGTTGAACGCGCCTACGCCATATCCGCCCTTGGCAGCTTCATCGAGGAGCTGCCGCATAGAAACGAGAGGCATAAAAATCTCCTTTTGGTTGCTCCAGCAGCCGTTACGCTCAAATCTTCGAGGGGATCAAAATCAGCGTGACGCCGGGAACCGCGATCAATCTTATGGTAGCAGAGGTCGGCAGGGAAAAACTGCGGACGACAAGAGATGTGGCATGCGTGCAGTTCCGATTTAGTCCCCCGCCCGCTCCGCCGTTTCCAAAAAGGTATAACTCCCTGAGAGCGAAGGAACTACATGCCTTAATCTATGCATACGTAACTTGTCCCAGCACAACGGCGCGCCGGGCTCCAGTCGCCGAGGGCAGATTTCCCGGCTAGCCGATGCCATGTTTGCCACGCGAGCAGGGCAAATGCCGCCGCCTCCTTGGCTTCTGCGGGCATTCCGAACTCCTCGCTCGCGGCGAGCTTGCAGCCCAGCGGACCTAAGCACGCCTCTAACATCGAGACCATCGTTTTGTTTCGCGCCCCGCCGCCAGACAGAATGAAGTCGACACCGTGCCCGCTCATTTTCGGATAGACAAAGCGCGAGTAGCTGCGTGCGATCGTCTCTACTGTGAGCACCGTCGCCGTCGCCAGCGCATCATGATTGTTCTTGCTGTGCTTGCGGCACGCGGCAAGAAGTTTTGCCGCATACTCGCGCCCGAATTGCTCGCGCCCCGCAGTCCGCGGCGGCTTCAGCCGGTAATACGGATTCAGCAACGCCTCGGCCAGCACCGGTGCGATCACAGAACCTTCCGCCGCTAAAGCGCCATTGTGGTCGAACGGCCTGTTGAACAGTTTTTGCGCCAGCCAGTCGACCACCATATTTCCCGGTCCCGTATCGAAGGCAATCACCGCGCCTGGCGCGGCTCCGGCAGGAATTGCGGTCAGGTTCGCAATGCCTCCAATGTTCTGCAGAACACGCCCACGTTTCGCATCGGCAAACAAAACATAGTCGAGCAGTGGAACGAGTGGCGCGCCCTCGCCGCCCGCCAGCATGTCAGCCGGCCTAAAGTTCGAGACAACAGGAATGCGGAGCGCGGCAGCAATCGCCTGTGCCTCGCCCGCTTGCCATGTGCAGGCAAACCGCCGCCCGGCATACGCTTCCGCGCGCGCCTGATGATAGAGCGTTTGGCCGTGGCAACCAACCAGATCGAGATTTACCTCGTGCCGGCGCACAGTTTCTTTCACGGCCTCCGCATACGCAAGCCCCAGCCGCCAGTTCAGCCGCGCCAACTCCGCCGTTGAAGTCGACTTCGCATTCATCGCCGCCAGCACTGCGCGGCGCAGTGCAGCGGGAAACTTGAATCCCTCATGTGCCAGCAGCGTGATCTTTGGCCGCGGTTTACTTGGCGCAATCCGCACCACAGCCACATCGATCCCATCGGCCGAGGTGCCGCTCATCACTCCCGCCACCGTCATTGTCTTCGCGCTCATGCCGGGCTGCCTTTTCGCATTCCTCACGCTGTCTCCACAAGCGTTGGCGCTTTCGGCGCCGCCTGCAAATCGCGAGGAACGATCATCTCAATGGTGTCGTTGAAGCGCAGAATCCTCGCCCGCAGCGCCTCAAACTGCGCCGTGCTCAATGACGGCGGCGCGGATTTCGGAAAGAATGCGGCACGCAGCTGCGCTGTATGTGAAGCGCGCTCTTGCAGCAGCTTCGCAAACGTGCGTGACCGCTCGCCCTCCGCCACGAGCGCTTCATAGGCGTTCAAAATCGGTTCAGGATGATGGCAAATTTCCACCAGGTCCGACCCTGTGCGGATGGCGGCAACCGCGGCCTCGTCAATGGGCATGAACTTCAGGATTCCACCCATCTCCAGATCGTCGGAGAGAACGATGCCGCGATAGCCGATTCGTTTGCGCAGCACATGGCGGATCCAGAAGTTCGAAACGCTTGCCGGCAACTTCCTACCGGGCGTCTGCGGGTATGCGGCGTGGTTCATCATCACGATCGGCAATTCTGCGCAGAGTTCCCGGTAGGGCGCCAGATCCTGGTTCCACATCGCCTGCCAACTGCGTTCGATCGCCGGAGTCTCCACGTGCGTGTCCAGGGTTCCACCCCCGAGGCCGGGAAAGTGCTTGCCGCAGCCCACAATGCCGCGCGAGTTGAGGCCGGCGAGAAATCCGCGCGCATAGGCTACAACATCTGCGGCTGCCGCAGCAGGGCAGCGTGTACCGAGCACTTCCGCCGAATCCGGCAGCGCCAGATCGACCATGGGAGCCAGGGAGGTATTGAAGCCGAAGGCTCCCACCGCGCGTGCCACCAATTCACCGTGTTCGCGCGCCAGGCCGGGCTTACCTGATCGCAACATTGCGGTAGCCACTGCCTGCGCCGATGGAAGAGGCGCGAGCGCTACGGAGAGCCGATTGACTGTACCACCCTCGACATCGACAAATCGTGGGCTGTAGCTCGTGCAATACGATGTTGCCTCGCTTAACAATGCCCGCGTCTGTACTGCGTCCGCGATATTGCGCCTGTATAAAATGATCCCCGCCGGCCGGATGAGCTTCAGCCATGCGCGTTCCATTGCTGATAGTTCCTTGTCCGCCAACCCCACCACCAGAAGGCTTCCCACCGCCCGGCGCAAACTCACAGTCATTCCCGCTCCCTCAAATCCCACACGAATCGCTTTCTAGTGTCCTGAGTCTGAAGTTCGTACTATAAATGCACTGTCATCCTGAGCGAGGATTGGCGCGCTTTTCGCACCAATCCGAGTCGAAGGATCTGCGGTTCGGGACCTGGAACTGTGCCATGAACTTCGGAATCACCACACTAGTCCCTATGTCCCTAGTCCCTTAGTCCCTGTTTCTCTCAATTCCTGTTGCAACTCTTCCAATAGATTCAGCGCCTGCAGCGGAGTGAGCGAATTCACGTCCGTGGCCTCAATCCGGTCAACAATCTTCTGCGAGAGCGGCGTAAAAATCGTCATCTGCATCGGGTCGGCCGCCGTCTCCACCTGTACGCTCTGCTGTTCCTGCTTCTCGTGCTGGCGGAGCACGTGCTTGGCCCGGTCGATCACTACCGGCGGCAGCCCTGCCAACCGCGCCACTTCAATGCCGTAACTCTTGCTTGCCGCTCCGGGCTCAATGCTGTACAGAAAAACAATTCCGCCCGCCGTCTCCTTCACGCCAACTCTGAGGTTGCGCACGCGGGGCAACTTCTCCGCCAGCATTGTCAATTCGTGGTAGTGCGTGGCGAATAAGGTGCGTGCGCGCACGTCCGCGTGCAGGAACTCGACCGTCGCCCACGCCAAACTCAGCCCATCGAAGGTCGCCGTTCCGCGCCCCATCTCGTCGAGCAAAATCAGCGACCTGGCTGTTGCCGAATTCAGAATGGTCGCCGTCTCAACCATCTCCACCATAAAAGTGGACCGGCCTCGCGCCACATTGTCGCTGGCGCCGATGCGTGTATAAATGCGATCGACCAACCCCAGCCGCAGGCTTTCCGCCGGCACAAAGCTGCCCATCTGCGCCATCACCACCAGCATCGCCGCCTGCCGCAGATACGTGCTCTTGCCGCCCATGTTTGGTCCGGTCACCAGCAACAGGCTTGGCCCGGCGTCGTCCGCGCTCAAGTACACGTCGTTTGCGATAAAGCGGCCTTCGCGCCTCTCTTCCAGCCACTGCTCAATTACCGGATGCCGCGCGCCCACGGCTTCCAGCACCGGCTCCTCGGCGAGCCGTGGCAGCACGTAGCGCCGCGCCGCGGCCAGGTGCGCAAAACACGCCAGCAAATCCGCCTCAGCCACCGCGGCCGAGCTGCGCTTGATCCGTCCCGCGCTATCCAGCACAAACTTCCTCAGCTCTGCAAAAATCCGCTTCTCGATCTCGATCGACCGGTCGTGCGCGGTCAGAATCTTGCGCTCATACTCCTTCAGCTCCGGCGTCGTGAATCGCTCTGCATTCACCAGCGTCTGCTTCCGCTCGTAGTCCGTAGGCGCCAGCGCCAGGTTGGCCTTCGTAATCTCGATGTAGTATCCAAACACCGAGTTATAGCGCACCTTCAGCGAGCCGATTCCCGTCCGCTGCCGCTCGCGATCCTCGATGGCCGCAATCGCCTGCCGGCCCGAGCTCGATACAGACCGCAACTCGTCCAGTTCCTCGTCCACGCCCGCTGCAATCGCGCCGCCATCCACCAGCGTTAGTGGCGGCTCGGCTACCAGCGTCTTCACAATCCGCGCGGTCACGTCGTCCAGCTTGTCCAGGCGCCCGGCCAACTCCCGCCATTGCGGTGCCGTCATCGCGTCCAGCGCTGTCTTCAATCCCGGCAGGCGCGCCAAGCTGCCGGCGAGCGCCCGCACATCGCGCGGCCCTGCGGAATCGAGAGAAATGCGCGCCAGCAGCCGCTCCAAATCCAGGATCCCGCCGAAGGCCCTGCGCACTTCCTCGCGCTTGAGCAGGTCCCCATGCGCCTCGGTCACAGCCCCGTACCGCGCCTCAATCTCCGGCGCATTGTTCAGCGGCCGCAAGATCGCCGCCCGCAGCATCCGCTTGCCCATCGGCGTCTGGCACGCATCGAGCGTGCGGAAGAGCGTCACCCGATCGTCCTGCCCCTGAAAGAGCGGCTCGACCAGCTCCAGATTCCGCACCGTCACCTGGTCCAGCTCCAGCGCCGTCGAGTGCTCCTCGAATTTCAGCGAATCGATGTGCAGCGCCTCGTTCTTCTGCGTCGTTCGCACGTAATGAAGCACCGCGCCGGCTGCAATCGCCGCGGGCTCATGCCCCTCCAAACCAAAACCCTCAAGCGACCGCACATTCAATTGCCGCTCCAGCAACGGCATGGCAAACTCCGGCGTCCAGATCCAGTCCTCCACGTGCGTCCGCGCCGGAATGCGCTCCAACTGCGCCGGCAACTCCGCGCTCGCAGCCAGCAGCACCTCACTCGGCCCAGCCAGCAGCAGTTCTTCCACCGCCCGCTGCCGCGCATCTTCGCCGCGAAACTCCGCCGTGCGAAACTCGCCCGTCGACACATCCAGCAGCGCCACCGCGCAAACCCGATCGTGTTCGCCCTTGAACGCGCTTTCATATAGCGCCGCCAAAAAGTTGTTCTGCTCCTGCCCAATCCCCGCATCGAGCGCCGTTCCCGGCGAGAGAACCCGTGTCACCTCACGCCGGACGATTTTCTTGGTGAGCTTCGGGTCCTCCATCTGGTCGCAGATGGCGATCCGGTACCCCTTGCGCAGCAGCCGCGTCAAATATTGCTCCACGGCATGGTACGGCACCCCGCACATGGGCACATTGCGCTCTTTGTCGCGCGCCGTCAGCGTCAGTTGCAACTCGCGGCTGGCCACGGCCGCATCGCCATAGAACAGCTCGTAAAAATCGCCCATCCTGAAGAACAGCAACGCATCCGGATTCTCCCGCTTCGCCGCCGTCCACTGCCGCATGAATGGGGTCAGTTCAGCGGAACTCCTGTCTCCGGGCAGGGAATTGAGGGCGAATCCGTCCGGCGGAGGATTGTTCTCCAGCGGAAGCAGGGGCGGAACTGCGGGCTGTCGATCTTCGTTCATTGCGCTGGTTCTAAGAGTATCGCGGCGGCGATGGGGGCGCGGTAGTTCGATAGGCTGGACGGAGCAGCGGCCTTGGGGCCCTGCAGCCTCGGCAAGAATCCCTGACGGCCTTTAGTCCGGGGGGCGATTTCCAAAACATTGGACATCTTTCGTCCCGTCCGGCGAGACCTCGCGTCTTTGAGTGATTTAAATCACATTCAGAGACTGCTCCGCAAGGCAAACTGGGAGCCTAGAACCAAGAATTCAAGGGCCCCTTAGATGAATCACACCGTCCTCCTACGAAAGCTCCTCGCCATCGAACGATCCATTGGAAACGCCAGCAACGGAACCCTCCGCAACCTTATTTACGACGCGCAGAATTATCTGGCCCGAGAATGCAAAAAGAGAGGGCAGATACTTTCATGAATGGTCCCACGCGCGATGGGTCACGTCAGCTTCATCTGCTGCACAACATCTCGAAGATCTCCGGTT
>CAWCXX010000116.1:0-44893 GCA_963799445.1 uncultured Acidobacteriaceae bacterium
GTGCGGCAGTTGCCGGGCAAGAATTACGTAAGGACGATGTGAGTGTCAGGGGTCAGGGATCAGGGGTCAGTCGAGTCCTTGTCTGGGAGCGTTGGAGCCGACTATCGGCGGGTGAGTTCCGACGGATGGGAATCGGGGTGGCGGGAGAATTCTCCAATGTTATTGCCCACGCCGAGGAGAGAAATTTAATTTCCGGATGCATTTTCACGTGATTGATGCGAAGGGGCGGATTCGCGGAGGTTTGCGAGCCGCGAAGGGAGTTTTTTGCACGCGGAATTGGGACGGTGGACGAAGAAAAGTTCGCTCTGCCGGTGGAAATGAGATGGTGTTCCGTGGTAGGGTGCAACACTTGCGGCTCATTTTTTCGGGGGATGCCAGGACACGCCGCGGACGCGAGAAAAATGGCTTGATCGCGGGGTCGGGACCGAAAGCATGTTGTGGATGACCAACTGAACAGAGCACGGAGAGGGAACTGGGCTAAGGAATGGCAACGAGCAAAGGATTGGTGATCGTGGAGTCGCCGGCCAAGGCGAAGACGATCGAAAAATATCTAGGCAAGGGCTTCGATGTGCGGGCTTCAATCGGGCACATCATGGATCTGCCCAAGAACGACCTCGGCGTAGAGCTGAAGAACCGGACATTTGAGCCCGAGCTTGTAGTGTCCCCGGGCAAAGAGAAGGTGGTTGAGCAGCTCAAGAGGTTGGCGGCCAAAGCGGACGAAATTTATCTTGCGCCCGACCCGGACCGCGAAGGCGAAGCGATTGCGTACCATCTCGCATTGCAGCTGGGGACCAACGCCAAAGAGAGAAAGAAGATCCATCGCGTCACCTTCAACGAGATCACGAAGAAGGCAGTGCAGGAGGCGTTCAATCACGCGCGAGACATCGACCAGAATCTTGTGGACGCGCAGCAGACGCGGCGCGTGCTCGATCGCCTGGTGGGCTACCAGATTTCGCCGCTGCTCTGGGATAAGGTGCGGCGCGGGCTTTCGGCCGGGCGCGTGCAAACTGTGGCGTTGCGCCTGATCGTGGAACGGGAGCGGGAAATTCGCGCCTTTCAGCCGCTGGAATACTGGACGCTGGACGCGATTCTGCACCCGGAACGGCAGGGCGGCAAGAAATTCAAGGCGGGATTCATCGGCATCGGCGGCGAATCGGCGCGCGTCGCCAACGGTAAAGACAAGGACGGCAAAGACCAGTTCATAGCCAATGCGTTGCCCGACAAGAAGACCATGGATGAGGTGCTGGAGGCGCTCAACAAGGCGAGCTGGACAATTTCTTCGATTCAGTCACGCGAGCAGCAGCGCCGCCCACTCGCCCCCTTCATCACCAGCCAGTTGCAACGCGACGCGGCGAACAAGCTGGGATTCAACGTGCGCCGAACCATGGGCGTGGCGCAGCGGCTGTATGAGGGCGTGGACCTGGGCGCCGAGGGCACGACCGGACTCATCACCTACATGCGTACCGATTCGCCACGCGTGGCGCCCGAGGCCATTACCGGGGCGCGCGAGTGGATTGCGAAGCAGCTCGGAAAGAAGTATCTGCCCGAGTCGCCGAATGCGTACAAAGGCAAGAAGGATGCGCAGGACGCGCACGAGGCCATCCGGCCTACAGACGTAGCGCGGACACCGGAATCGATTGCTCGCTTCCTGAGCGACGAACAACTCAAGCTCTACGCGCTCATCTGGAAGCGCTTTGTGGCTTCGCAGATGGTTCCCGCGATTTATGACGTGACCACGGCGAATATCGCCGCGGTTTCGGCCAGGACCGGCAAGACCTACGATTTCCGCGTGAGCGGTTCGGTGCTTCGCTTCGATGGATTTCTAAAGGTATACGAGGTTTCAGAAGACAAGAAGGACGAGGAAGTCGAGTCAGCGAATCGGCTGCCCAGCCTCGATGGCGCGGAGAGGCTGGAGCTGGACGAGCTGCTGCCTGAGGATCACTTTACACAGCCGCCCCCGCGCTACAACGAAGCTTCGCTGGTGAAGGAGCTGGAAGAGCGCGGCATTGGCCGCCCGTCGACATACGCTTCGATCATCTCGACCATCCAGGACCGAGAGTACGTAGTGAAACATGGCGGATCGCGCGGGCGTTTCTATCCCACCGAGATCGGTGTGGTGGTGTGCGACCTGCTGGTGAAGAACTTCGAGTACATCTTCGACACGGCGTACACGGCCAAGCTGGAGACGGAGCTTGACGACATCGAAGAGGGCAAGGAGAAGTGGACCGATCTGCTGAACGGCTTCTACGGCTACTTCGAGCAGGAGTTGAAGGACGCCGGCAAGAAGATGGAAAACATCAAGCGGATGGAGCAAGAGACCGGCGAAAAGTGCGAGGTGTGCGGGTCGCCGCTGTTGCTCAAGTGGGGAAAGTTCGGCACCTTCTATGCCTGCTCGGCTTATAACAAGAAAGATCCCGCAAGCTGCACCTTCACCAGGGAGAACATTGCCGCCAAGCCGGACCTGAACACGCCCGAAGCGCAGGAGGCGGGCGATACCGAAGAGTACTGTGAGAACTGTGGCAAGGTGATGGTGATGCGGCGCGGGCTCTTCGGGCCGTTCATGGCTTGTCCGGATTACAATGCCGATCCGCCGTGCAAGACCTTTCGCAAGCTGAGCCAGAAGCAGCAGCAAAAGCCGCCCGAACCCACCGGCGAGGATTGCCCGGTTTGCGGCAAACCGCTGGTGCTGCGCCAGGGCGCATACGGCGAATTTGTTTCATGCTCCGGCTATCCCAAGTGCAAATATATAAAGCAGAACCTGATCGAGGGGATGAAGTGTCCCAGGTGCGGCGAGGGTGACCTGGCCGAGCGCAGAGCGCGACGGGGCAATGTCTTCTGGGGTTGCACGAATTATCCCAAGTGCGACTTTACGTCAAACCTGAAGCCGGTCGCGAAGAAATGCCCGAAATGCGGCAGCCCGTATCTCGTGGAGAAAACGCTCAAATCGGGCGTTTTTCTCGAATGTCCGAACAAGAAAAAGGCTTCCAAAGAGGAAGCACCACAAAAGAAGCGCGGCAAGAAAGTTGCGGCCACGCCGGCTGAGGGAGCCCAGGTTGTGTGCAGCTACTTCAAGCGCATCGGCGATGCGCCGCCCCCTCCCACTGCCGAAACGCACGGGCCGGTAGTGGAAAAACCCGAAGAGAAAAAGGAATTGCAGCCAGCCTGATCGAGGGGCACAGTGAAAGAGATCGTGATCCTCGGGGGTCCCAACGGTGCCGGCAAAACCACCGCGGCCCGTAAGCTTCTGCCGAAGTTTCCAAACATTCGCGAGTTCTTGAACGCGGATGAGTTCGCACGGGCAATAAATCCAAAACATCCTGAGTTAGCGGATTTTGCGGCCGGGCGGAAAATGCTGGCGCGAATGCGACAGTTAATTACACTGAACCAAAGCTTTGGACTTGAAAGTACACTCTCCGGAAGGTCGTATCTAAACCCCCTGAAACAATGCAAAGTAGCCGGCTGGCGAATCACCTTGCTTTATCTTTGGCTGCCTTCACCAGAGGCTGCTATCAAGCGTGTTGCGCAAAGAGTTCGAGAGGGTGGTCATGGACTTCCGCCCGACATCGTTCGACGTCGATACGCTGGAGGTCTAGCAAACTTTCTCAATCTTTATCTTCCGCTAGCCGATGAATTGGAAGTGTACGATAATTCTGTTAAGCGCGTACGAATCGCCAAGAGAGCCGAAGGTGGCATATTGCTAATCCTCGATTCGAAGCGGTGGTCAAAGTTAAAGAGGGCCTCACGATGCGATCAATGACTTCTCGGCAAATCCACGGTGCAATCCGGGCCGCTCTCAGCGAGGTTTCGCGGGCGCTCAATTCAGGTGAGCTGGACCGGTCAGGCCGCTACTACTCGGATTCAGAGCTGAGGAAGCGGTTCGCACTCTTTAGCCAAAGTCGAAGTCCACGCAGCACGCAGAGACGCGAACCATCCCCTGGGACACCAAAGTCCGCCCGAATCGGTTAGTATGGGCAACGGAGGATTCTCATGGAACGAATGCTGGCGACACCGGCCGATGCTGAAATCATTCTGAAACTTTACCAACTGCGCACCGAGGCGGTGATGCGCCAGGCACGCGCGTGGATTGCAGGCGAGTTCTGGCCCAAAACCGCGGATGAGTTCTTTGCGGTGATGGAGAACCCCGCCGACCCGCACAACGCGTTTCTCAGGCAGGTGCTCGGCTACTGGGAGATGGCAGCGGCGATGGTACTGCACGGCGCCGTCTCGGCTGAGTTGTTTGTTGATTGCAACGGCGAGGGATTTTTCCTGCTGGCCAAATTCGCGCACATTCTGGAAGCAATCCGTAAGAAGAATCCCATCTTCATGGCCAAGACATCGGAGCTGGTCAATCGCTTTTCGGCGGCTTCACAGCGCTATGAGATGACGCTGAAGTACATGGAGGCAATGCGGGGCGCCCGGCCGGCAAAATGAAGAGGACACGGCATTTCCGGTCACCCGGATATCGCCTCTTGTCTAAACCCGGACTCCGGTGCATGATAGGAATGGGTCGATGCTTCCTTTCCCCAGGAGGTTTGTTATGAAGCGTGTATTTCCCCTGTTAGCAGCCGTCTTCGCCCTGAGCGTGCTTGTGGCGCAGGCTGCCAATTCAACCCAGAGCACAGGATGGATTTCGGATTCGATGTGCGGCGCCAAGCACATGGGAACCGGCGCGGACTGCGTAAAGAAGTGCATCGCAAGCGGCATGAAGCCGGTGTTCGTTGACGCTGACAAGCAGGTCTGGGCCATCGACAACCCCGATGCGGTGAAGGACTACTATGGCGAAAAGGTGACCGTGACCGCAACCGAGGATGCGTCGGCCAAGAGCATGCACATCGACACGATCGCCAGCGCAAAGTAGGTCCTTTACGGCGTTCAGGAGCACAAAGGGACTCGCCACGACGTGCAATCTCTGGTAGTGTCGTATCGGTTCCCCTTGCCGGGCCGGATTCAAGCCATGATTCGGGCAAGGGCTGGATCAAGCGGAATCGACCGGAAACCCATGGCACGAGCAATTTGGAACGGAAAAGTTATTGCGGAAAGCGATCGGACTGAAGAAGCGGACGGGAACGTCTATTTCCCTGAGTCGAGCCTGAAACGTGAGTACTTTCGGCCCAGCACGACCACTTCAACCGATCCCGCGAAGGGCCAGGCTCGTTATATGAGCCTGCTGATCGACGGGCAGGACAATCAGGACGCGGCTTGGTACTACCCCGATCCGAAGCCGGTGGCGCGCAAAATCAAGGGCCTTGTGGCCTTCTGGCGGGGCGTGGACGTGGTGAAGTGACGGGGAACAGGGCGTAGGAAGTAGGCGTGAGGCACGAGCGCTGGACCTGAAGAATCCCGCGAAGCCGTCCGCTCCCAGCCGCCCTTACCTCATTCGCAGGTCAATTGAACCGATTTGGTGACGGATTGGGGAGGGTTTTCCGCCGCGGGAAACGTTCCTGTGAGCGTGACGGCACCGTTCGTTGGCGCCAGGCACGCGGCCGTTCCGTTTGTAGAGTTATCGGCGCTGCTGATCGTAATGTCTGTGGGGTCGGGATTGGACCATGTCCCGTAGGCGATCCATGCCAACTCAGGCACGGCGCAACCTGGCGGCGCGGTGTACCGCCCAGACCCGATAAATTGAACCTGGTTTGCCGGTGGGGCGGCAGCGTGGTTGACTGTTGCGGAGGTTGGAGAGACAGTAATCTCGGTACCCACGCTGCAATTGAGCCCTACCGTCCCGTTCCCACCGCATCCGCAAACGACCACCACAACGGTAAAGACGACGGCAAACAGACCGGCCCGAATGAACGTTCGCATAGGAGCCCCTGATTTTAGACGCGAAGAGACCGCGCCGGTTTACTCCGCGCGGATGGCCGCAAGCAGGAGCTAGAGGCTGCCCTTCAGTACGCCTGCAACTGGTCCAATGGGAGCCGCACGAGGAAGCAGGTCAATCCCGGTTCTGACTTCACGCTCAAATGGCCGCGATGCTTGCGCACGATGCGCATGGCATTGTCGAGGCCCAGGCCGAGACCCTTGCCAGGCGCTTTCGTGGTGAAGAACGGCTCGAAGATGCGCTCCTGCAACTCGGGAGGGATGCCCGGACCCGTGTCCCAGATCTCCACCAACAGCATCTCCGCCTCTAGCCTGCACGTGACCCCCAGCCGGCCTTGATTTTGGCACCCCACGGACGAAGACCTGTCCGTGGGGACCCCGTCGCCGAGGGCATCGAGCGCGTTATCGATCAGCGCCGTCCACACCTGGTTCAGTTCGCCGCCGTAGGCGCTGATGCGCGGTAGGTCCGGCTCGTAATTGCGCTCGATCTCCACATTTTGCATGCGCGAGCGGAACATCTGCAGTGAGGCGTCGAGGCCGGCCGGCACATCGACTTCGAGAATCGGAGCGCGGTCCATGTTGGAGTAGTCTTTGACGGCGCCGATGAGGTCGAAGATGCGGGCTGTGGAGTTCACGATGGCCTCCGCCGCGCGCAAGGAGCGCAGATAGCGGGCGAAGTACTGGAGCAGGACGCAGATCTCGCCAGCGCCGAGAGAGCTGTGCAGCTCACCGAGGTCGGCGGTCGTGACACCCTGCTCGGCAAGCTGTGCGGCCACCTCCCATGCGTCGCTGCAGCTGTTGGCGTTGAGCCAGGCGCGGATCGATTCCTCGCGGGAGATGAAGCCCAGGGCATCGGGCTGCAGAGCCGCGTCTAAAGATTGTGCTGCGCGGCTCAGGATCTTTTCTTCCCATCTCACGAAGGAGCGCGTCTGCTCTTCCGTGAGGTGCAGATTGATGAGATTCAGCCGGTTGCTGCGGTTGGCGTGCAAGACAGCGAGCAGGCTGGCGGCGGCGCGCTGGGCTGCGGATGCGGGATTGTTCAATTCGTGGGCCAGGTTGCCGGCCAGTTGGCCCAATGCCGTGAGCTTCTCCGCCTGCTGCTCGATGCGGGTGACCTCGCGGACGCGGTCGAGCAGCGTGGAAACCACACCCTGCACCATCGAGGGTATGGCCGCCACCATCTCAGGAAAAAGCGAACGGTGAATGAGCAGTGCCCACAAAGGCGAAACGGCGAATCCCTGGCCGCCATAGCCCTTCATGCGCGAAAAAGGCAGCACGCCGGTGATCTGCCCGGTGCGGCCAACGAAGAGCGCCATTGGGCCTCCGTGCTGGCGCCGCACATGGATCTCGCCTTTGAGGATCACGACCATGTGGTCGGCCGGAGCCCCTTCTTCAAACAAAATGTCGCCGGGATTCGCTACGACCTCCCGACCATGCTGGGCGAGCCACAGGCGATCCTCAAGAGGCAGGCCGTGCAACGCGGGGATGTGGTCGAGGGCAGCCGCGATCTCTTCCACCGGCGTGGGAGTGGCGGGCGCGGTGACGGCGGGGGAAAGCATCCGTAAACCTCCGGGCAGGCAGTTTCAGGATAGAGGATGGGGGCGCGGGATGATCCACCGCAGGACATGAAAAATCGCGGTGCTGTTGCACATAGCATCCCGCGTGCCGGAGATGTGGACTTGCGCAGGAAGGGAGGGGAGATTGGCCGATTCCCGTTTTTTTTGAAACTCATCCGAACTGTTCAGCAGAACACGAAGAGAGCGGGCTGCTTCACCGTTTAAGGCGTGGCGACGAAGCGCCTCTTGTCGAAGCGGCGGAATAGGCTACGCCGAAACGCGGCGCCGGGGATGACTGTGGAAGCCGAATCGCACCCAGTAGAGCCGCGACAGCAGCAAGGCGTAGTGGCAAGCAACTTTGAATGTGGCCTTGCTTTCGCCCTTGGTGCGTGGGCTGAAAGCGTAAGGAATCTCCGCAATGGACCGCACGCGGCCGCGCACCAGAATCTCCAGCAGCAATTTGAATCCGGTCTTCTGGAGTTTCACGCCTTCGATGCACTCGCGCCGCAGCACAAAGTAGCCTGAGGTCGGGTCCTTGGCTCGAACCTGCTTTCTCTGGACCGGCTGCGCCACCGACAGTGCCAGGATCGAGAGCAATTTCCTGACAGGATTCCATTTGCCCAGGCTCCCGCCCTTTGCGTACCGGCTGCCGATCGCCAAATCGTGGCCATCAACCACTGCAGTTACGAGTTTCGTAAGCAGTTCGGGCGGATGCTGAAGATCGGCGTCGATAACGCCGAGAATGGGCGCGTTGCTATTCTGCCAGCCCAGGAGAGTGGCGCCTGCCACGCCTCGCTCGCCCTTGCGCACCGCCAGCCGTACGCGCGGGTCGGCGGCGGCGATGGCAGAGACGATCTCGTGGGTGGCGTCGGGGCTGTTGTCGTCCACTACAATAATTTCGTACCGGATTTCCATGGGGTCGAGGACAGAGCGCACCCGGTCGAGGATGACGCCGATGTTTTCGGCCTCGCACAGTGTGGGAATGACTACTGCCAGAGTCGCCACAGGACTCGGGTCCGTCCCCGCTTGCAGCTGAGACGCGGATGCCGCGCTTTCCGCCATCTCGCCGCTTGAACGCATCTTCGTCAACCCATTCCAGTGTAGCGCATCACGCAGATTGCCAATGATCATGCCAGATGCAAGGGGTTAGGCACCGTTGAATCCATGCCTTGTATTCGCGCATGGGCTGAAAAATAATCGGCAGAATTAACGGGGCCTAACTGCTTCACCCGTCCCGGCCATGCCATCTGCCCATCTGCGCCCGCTCGATCCGTTGCTGCTGATCCTCGGCTGCCATGCCGTCCTGGCTTGGCGAGGGCGCGTGAAGGCAAGGGCTGCCCTGCGTGCCCATCCGGATGCGCCAGGCAATGTTCTCAATTCGGTATAATTCAACAGGTCAACCTGCCGCCAACTTGAAAACGGCCCGAGTCTAAATTTTTCTGAGTAGGGTGCCCGCCGAATATGACTGTTCCAGATTCCCGTGGAGCGCAAAGCGCAAGGACCAGACGGGTGCTCGCCGTGATCGTTCTGGTGGCGCTGGCCCTGCGATTGGCGGTGGTTCCGTTCAACAGTTTCCTCTTCGAAGATCTCATGGATGCCAACCACATTCATGCCTGGGAGCCGGGCAACATGGCGCGCAATCTGTTAGCTGGCCACGGCTTCGGCAGCACGCTTGATTCCACCCAGCCCTCGGCGATGATGACGCCGGTCTATCCCCTCATCGTGGCTGGATTTTTCCATGTCTTCGGCGTTCACACCGTCGCTTCAATCACTGCCATCCACGTGTTCGACTGCCTGATCAACTCGCTCGCTTGCATTCCGATCTTCCTCATTGCGCGGCGCAGCTTTGGCGAGCGCGTGGCCTGGTGGGCGGCATGGGGATGGGCCTTTTTCCCTTACGGCATCTACTTTGCGGCAGCGTGGGCCTGGTCCACGCATCTGCTGCTGCTAAGCCTGTGCTGGCTGATTTATGTGGCCCAGGATATGGAGCGGTCTTCGCGGCTATGGCTGTGGGCATGCTTTGGCCTTCTCGCCGGCTTCACGGGCCTCACGGAGCCTTCGGCGCTCGTGGTTGTTGCCTTTCTCATGGCGCTGGCATGCTGGCGGCTCGCTCGTGACCGCAGGCGCTGGCTGCTGCCGGGAGTGGTTGCGTCGCTGACGATTGCGGCGGCCATTTGTCCATGGATGATTCGCAACGCCGTGGCCCTCCACCGTTTCATTCCCATGCGCGACAACATGGGTCTCGAACTGTGGATGGGCAACAACGGGTACGACCTGCGCTGGACCAGCGACGACCTGCACCCGCTGCACGACGCGCAAGAGATGGCCGATTACAACACCATGGGCGAATTGGCCTACAACGACCACAAAGCGCAAGTGGCCAAGGCCTACATTCATGCCCATCCGGGATGGTACGCGTGGATGTGCGTGCGCCGCGCCGTTTATCTATGGACCGGGTATTGGAGCTTCAATCGCGATTACCTGGCGCTGGAGCCGATGGACCCGGCAAACATTCCCTTCGCCACCTGTCTCACCCTGCTGGGCCTTCTCGGCCTCCTGACGGCGTGGCGCAAGGCGCCCTTTGAGGCCATCCGTTACGGCGGCGTACTGTTTCTGTTCCCGATCATGTACTACTTCACTCATCCCGAGCCATATCATCTGCGCCCGCTCGACCCGCTGCTGCTGATCCTCGGCTGCCAGGCCATCCTGGCTTGGCGCGAGCGCGTGAAGGCAAAAGCAGACTTGGGCGCGATCCCCGAAGCGGCCAGCAGTGTCCTGGTTGAATAATCGCAGGATTACCGCGCATTTGCGCTCGACGATATTCCCTGCGCAATCTCTCCAACCTGCGATTCGCTGTCGCGGGTCTCAGTGGGAAGCCGCGTACGCCAGTCCCGCAAGAACGGCGGTGTAGACTTTCCCTTGGGTCCATCGGAACCTCAAAAACATCGCGCAGGTCCGTCTGCACATCTACATCGAAGACGGATGGGCATTGCCAATAGAGGGATTGCCGGATGCAGATCGCTTTTGCCGCTTCAGAGGGCACGCCGTTCGCGAAAACCGGCGGCTTGGCCGACGTGGTTGGAGCGTTGCCACGCGAACTGGTGAAGCTCGGGCACGAGGTGTCGGTGTATCTGCCGTTCTATGCGCGCGTCCGCCGGCATATTGAGGGCGAGCCAAAGTACCTGGTGCGCTCGCTGACCATCCCTTTCCGTTCCTACAACCGCTTCGTAGGCGTCGTCGACGGCGGCAAGCGCGACGGGGTGCAGCACTACTTTATCGATTGCCCGGAACTGTTTGACAGAAAAGAGCTTTACGGAACCACGGGCGGCGATTATCCCGACAACGCCGAGCGCTTCGGCCTGTTTTGCCGGGCGGTGATCGAGGCGTCGAAGCTCCTTGGCGTGCCGCAGGTCTTCCATGTGCACGATTGGCAGGCTGCGCTGATTCCGGTGTACCTCCGCACGATGTATGCTGCGGACCCCGCGTTGAGCGGAGCGGCCACTGTGCTCACGATTCACAACGCCGCGTATCAGGGCAAGTTTCCGCCCATGACCACCGAGCAACTGCTCTTTCCGTGGGAGGTTTTCACCATGGAGAAAGTGGAGCAGTTCGACCGCTTCAACTTTTTGAAGGGCGGCGTGGTCTTTTCCGACCTGCTGACGACAGTGAGCAAGAAATATGCCGAGGAGATTCAGACCGAGGAGTTCGGCGAGCAACTGGAGGGCGTCCTGCTGCGGCGCGCGCGCCGACCTGCGCGGGATTTTGAATGGCGTGGACTACGCGCTGTGGGATCCGGCCACGGACGGCAATCTGGCCGCGCACTACACGCCGCAGAATCTGGCCGGTAAGCGCGTCTGCCGCGCCGATCTTCTTGCATGCCTTCGGTCTCGAAAAGATTGCGGAGACAACTCCGGTCGTCGGCATCGTGTCGCGGCTGGCCACGCAAAAGGGCTTCGCAATTGTGGCGAAGATTGTGGAGGAGCTCGCCGATCGCGATCTGGCCGTGGTCGGCGCTGGGCACCGGCGATGCTTACTATGAAAATCTCTTTCGCGGCTGGGCTTTTCGCCATCCCGCCACCGTGTCCGTGAAGATTCGCTACGACGATGCCCTGGCGCACAAGATCGAAGCCGGCGCCGACATGTTTCTGATGCCTTCACTCTACGAACCGTGCGGCCTGAACCAGATTTACTCGCTCAAGTACGGCACGGTCCCCATCGTGCGCGCGACCGGCGGCCTCGACGACACCATCGAGGAGTGGGATGCGAAGAAGGGAACCGGCACAGGCTTCAAGTTCGAGGGCTTCGATCCGAAGGATCTGCTCGTCGAAATTGATCGCGCCATCGAAGCCTTCCACGACAAGAAGGGCTGGACGCGCCTGATGCGCAACGGCATGGCGCGCGATTACTGCTGGTCCGGTCCGGCAAAAGAATACGCGAAGGTGTACGAGGAAGCAGCGCAGAAGCGCGCCTGAAGGGGCGGGCGCGAATTAACTTGCATATGTGTATCTTATAAGGTGCTCTTCCGGCCAGGAACCTCCTTGGATGAATCGCATCGCCTGCCATGGTCATACCGTCACCAGTATTAGACAGTCTATGGTTTCCGATCCTTTTCGTTCACAGCTGTGGACGAAAAGGATCGGGTAAGAAGCGGTTGTGGATTGATTACTGAAGGGCTACGCCATCTGCTTTGGCTTGGTATTCAACGATTTTCTTCAGCACTTCATAGGGAGAGTTGGCCTGAACCTCGAAGCCGTTGATGATGAGCGTGGGCACCTGGTTAATGCCCACATCCTTGCCCAGCTTGACGGAGGCATCTACCGCTGCCTTGATCTCTGGTGTGGCGGCGCACGTTGCCACCTTGGCGGGATCGAGCCCAGCCTTGGTTAGGGCGCTGTTGAGGGTAAGCGTGGCGCCATCGGAAGTGGCGAGCCCCTCCTGGCCGTCAAAGACGGCGGCTGCGAACTGGAAGAAGGCCGTGCTGCCGCCCATCTTGCTCACGCATTGCCCGTATTCAGCCGCAATCACGGACTCGGGATGGATCGACTCAATAGGAAAGTTCTGAAAAACAATCCGCGCCTTCGGGAAATCGACAGCAAGCTTGTCCATGTTCGGTTGCGCGGACTTGCAGTGGGGGCACTGGAAGTCGGCAAACTCGACGATCTCCAGACTCTTGTCGGCCGAGCCGCGATAAGGGCCGTCGGCGCTCTGCTGCAACTGCTGGCGAACTTCAGCGAACGGGTGCGCGCCGAAGTTAATGAGCTGATTGCCGAAGATGATGTGCTTGCCATCGGGAAGGACAAAGAAGTCCATCTGCATAATCTGCGCCTTCGGACCTTTGTCTGCGACCAGGATACTCACCTTGGTGACGCCCTCCGCCGAAGTCTTTTGGATTGCCTGCACCTGCCACATGCGGTTTTCCGCGTAGCCCCAATTGGCCTGCAGGAAACTGTCAATGACATCTTTGGTCGGCGAGGAGGCGGTGAAGTCCGCCGGGTTAGGCTTGGGAAACACGGGAACATCGGACGGCGCAGGAGCCGCGGGCTCAGTTCCGGGCTGGGCGGCGTTCGCGTTGGGTGCAGGCGCTCCCTGTTGAGCGTCCGATTCCGGCGCGGGTGGTACATGCTGCTGGGCAACGGCCTCGAGCACTGGGACGAATAAGGCAATCAGCGCAACGGCGCTGAGGAAACGAGCAGACAGACTGATCAAGCTTTTCTCCTTCGATTGCGGGAAAATTCCCTCACTCTAGCTTATACCGGGCCGCTGGCTACAGCGGAACCAGAGTAGATGTACCCCGAAAGCACGTCAGTTGAGTGGCTTTTTCCTCAAGAAAAAGCCACCTTTCACGACTGAACGCAAGGGCACGCTTACTCTGGTTCCGCTCTAGACCTGGACCTTGACTGCAATCGGAAACCTCCGGCCCATGCCAAACGACTTGGAGGTTACTTTCAGGACCGGAGCGGCCTGCTGACGCTTATACTCGGACCGCTCCACCAGGTGCACCACCTGTTGCACCAGATCGAGAGAAAAACCGTGTTCCGCTGCGATGCGCTCGGGAGTCTCGTAGCGCTCGACGTAGGCCTCGACGATGGGGTCGAGAACGTCGTAGGGCGGCAGTGAATCGGTGTCCATCTGGCCCGGGCGCAGCTCGGCCGAGGGCGGCTTTTGCAAAATGGCTGAGGGGATTACTTCCTTCTCCCGATTAAGCCAACGGCACACGGCATAGACCCGCGTTTTGACCAGATCGCCGATCACCGCCAGGGCGCCGACCATATCGCCGTAGAGAGTGCAATAACCCACGGCCATCTCAGATTTGTTTCCGGTCGTGAGCACCAGGGCGCCGAACTTGTTGGAGAGCGCCATCAGAAGCGTAGCGCGGATGCGGGGCTGGATGTTCTCCTCGGTGATGTCTTCTTTCATGCCGGCGAACAGCGGCTCCAGGGTGTGCGTGAACTCCGCGAAGAGCGCAGTGATCGAGAGGGTTTCAAAGCGGATGCCGAGGTTGGCGGCCAATTGGCGGCTGTCGTCGATGGATCCGGAGGAGGAATAGGGGCTGGGCATGCCGATGCCGATTACATTCTCCGCGCCGAGGGCTTCGGTGGCGATGGCGGCCACCAAAGCAGAGTCGATGCCGCCGCTCAAACTTACGAGGGCCTTGCGAAAGCCGCACTTGCGCACGTAATCGCGCGTGCCCAGAACCAGGGCACGGTAGGCGGCCTCGGTGTCGTCGTCTTCGGGAACCGGCACGGGAGGCGCGCTGAAGGGATCGACGACAACCAGGTCTTCCTCGAACGAGGCGGCCTGCGCAATCACTTCGCCACGGGCATTGAGGGCCAGCGAGGAGCCGTCGAAGATGAGGCTGTCGTTGCCGCCCACCTGGTTCGACATCAGCACCGGAATCGCGTCGCGGCGGGCGATAGCGGCCAGCATCTCGCGCCGGATGGCGCGCTTGGAGTGCCAGAAAGGCGACGAGGAAAGGTTGATGTACAGGGCCGGATGCTGGCGTATGAGCTCTTCCATGGGGTCGACAGTGTAGAGCCGCCGCTGCCAGAAGTTTTTGTCGTTCCAGGCATCTTCGCAGACGGTGATGGCCAGGCGAATGCCGTCGAGCTCAATCACCTTCTGGGACTCGGATGGCGAGAAGTAGCGCTGCTCGTCAAAGACGTCGTAGAAGGGCAGGAGCCGCTTGTGCTGCTCCAGGAGCAATTGGCCTTGGTCGAGCAGCACAGCGGCGTTGAAGGCCGGCTTTCCGTCTTTGCCCCCGGCGGGCAGAGCAACGCCCGCCAGTACTGCGGTGGGCAGCTCGCGCGTGGCGCGGGCCAGCTCGTCGACTGCGCAACGGCAGCGGGCAAGGAAGCTGGGCTTCTCAAGAAAATCGGCGGGCGGATAACCGCAGATGGCGAGCTCGGAGAAGACGGTGAGGCGCGCGCCCTGCTCCGCCGCTCTCCGGCTGACGGCAACAATTCTTTCGAGATTTCCCGTGAAATCCCCGACCGTCGGATCGATCTGGGCCAGTGCGATCTTCACAAATACAGTCTAAATGGCTGAGCGCGTGCAGAATTCCCTGAAGCGAACTGGCTCAAAATGAGACAGTTGGTGATGTTGACCCCCAAAAGGGGGATTTTTGATGAAGCGGCGGAGGGGTAGAATCGACTTCATTCCTTGCCGGCCCCCGAAGCCACCAGGCGCGCAGTCGGGCCGTTCGGCAATCGGAGCTACAGATACAAGGGCCTGATGGGAGGACGCCATCGAACCGCAACCAAGATTGGGCGAACTGCTAGTCCGGGCAAGACTGGTCACAGAGAAAGACGTGGCAGCGGCTCTTGAGCGGCAGCGGATTCAAGGTGGCCGCATTGGCGAGAATCTTGTTGCGCTTGGCGCCATCGACGCGGATTTGTTGAACGGTTTCCTGCGCCGCAGTCTGGACGGACCCAAGGACATTGAAGCCACCGGCATCGACGAAGCCGATTTGCTGGCCTTGTTGATGAAATTGATTTATTGCAACCGGCTGGAAAAGGTGGGCCAGTGCGCGGATGCTATCAAGCTTCCGCAGTCCATCGTGATGGACCTGGCCAAAATTGCGATCGAGCGGCAACTGCTGTACACGCTGGGAGCGCACAGTTCCGACACCATGATGGAGACGCGCTATGCACTCACCGATGAGGGACGGCGGTGGTCGGCGGATGCATTGCAGCGGTCGGGATACGTCGGTCCGGCGCCGGTAACTCTTGCGGATTTTGTGGAGCGGGTGAAGCGGCAGAAACCGACCAATGAGCGCATCACCGCGGAGCGCGTGCGAGAAGCTGTCAGCAAGCTCTCCATCGAAGAAAACATCGTGGAGCGGATCGGACCGGCGTTGAACTCAGGCCGGGCCATCCTGTTTTATGGTCCGCCGGGGAATGGCAAGACTTCATTGGCCATGGGTTTCGCCAGCGTGTTTCGCGACATGATCCATGTGCCCTACGCCATCATCGTCGAGGGCCAGATCATCCGATTCTATGACTCGCGCATTCATCTTCCTTTCGATATCAAGGACGGCAGCGAGCAGAACGAAGAGGTCGAGAGCTTCCGGCGCGAAACGCACGACCAGCGCTGGATTCCGTGCCGAAGGCCGTTCGTCGTGACAGGCGGCGAGCTCACGCTGGATATGCTCGACATGCGCTACGACTCGGTAGGCCATTACTATGAGGCGCCGCTCCATATGAAGGCGCTTGGCGGCTGTTTCTTCATCGACGATTTCGGCCGGCAATTCGTAAAACCGACAGACCTGCTGAATCGCTGGATCGTGCCCATGGAGAGCCGGGTCGACTATTTGAAGTTGCATAGCGGCACAAGTTTTGCCATACCCTTTGAAGAATTGGTAATCTTTGCCACCAACTTGGAGCCGGAAGAAATGATCGACGCCGCTTTCCTGCGCCGGATTCCCTACAAGATCGAGGTCGAGCCGCCAAACTTCGATCAGTACCGCGACATCTTTGAGAGGGAATGCAAACGGCACAATTTGACCCTGAGCGATGAGGTCTTCGATTTCATCGTGTACTTGGTGAGGGAAGAAAAGGGACTGGATCTGGCCGGATTCCACGCCACATTCATCGTCGATCAGGTGGTGGCGACGTGCCGGTTCCTGGGAGTGAAGCCGGAGCTCAGGTCACCCTATATCGACTATGCAATCAACAATCTGCGGGTTCGGCGCAATCCAGCAGTTGAAGCCGGTCCCGCCCGGCGGTCAGGGCCGCACGCAAACTGGCTCGCCCTCGAGAGCCAGAAGCATTACGCAGCGAAACCGGATCGCGGCGCTTAGAACTTGCTCACCGCGGCGCATGGCTTAACTAAGAGGAAGGGCTCTTTAACGCGAGAGATCGCTAACGCATTTCTCCTTCTGCTGTATCCCGGGGGCACGACTTTAAGTTGCGATTTCCTCAAGAAATCGCAACCCTGTACATCGTCAGCAACGGCTATATCCGAAAGAGAAATGCTTTAAGTTTAAACGAACCGACCAGAGCAGGCCACTGGGCGGCTTCTTCAATCTATCATTGACGCAGAAAGGGTGCGAGGTCGCCCCAAATGGATTCGAGCAAACCGGATACCGTGTTAGAGGTCGGAGTCGAGGGGGGTACCCTCGCCATTGTCAGGCAACGGAACCAACACGAGAGTTGGGAGTATTGGTCGCTCCGTGATGAAAGGACCATGCTGGACGTATTGTCGAAAGATGAACTCGGAGATAGCGTCGTCTTGTTCGAGCAATCTGCCCACGTAGACAAATTCGAAGACGCCTTGATTCGTCTTGATAGGTACCCATGGTTTCGTTTTGTTCCGCTGAAAGTCAGTGCTGAGTTCGCCGATTTGGTACTGCGGGAAGTTGAGAAGCGGGGCGGGAAAGAGGCCGCTCTCAAGTGGGCTGGAAAGGCTTGGTCGTCAGCAGACCCAATAGGGGTCTTTATCACCTTCTTCAAATCAGACATGGAGAATTCATGAACGATTCGCTATTCGACTCAACGGGCGTGCCAGCAACAACTGATTTGCGAACATGTCTTCGACCACCTTTCCCGGAAGTTGCTATTGCTGCCCGTCTTTTGAATGATGCAGTAACCGCTCACATCGACGGAAAGTTTGGCGAAGCGGCAAGCTTGATAGAACAAGCCAATATTCCCGCAATAATGGATTGGGCTTACTCCTTAGTTGGAAGGAACTCGGAATACAACACACCACGATTTCGGCTGGATTCGCTCCCAATGATTTCTGTCGCAGAACGAGAGAAGATTCGGATGCCCTCATCTGAAGACAAGCGCACACTGCATGAACGTTATGGCTATCACTGTTGCTTTTGTGGCACTCCCGTTTTCAGGAGCCAAGTTCGAAATCTGCTCATTTCCCACTATTCCGACGCTATACCGAGGGGCAGAAAAGAGGTCGAAAGACACGCTGCAATCTACGTAATGAACGCACAATACGACCATATTGTTCCTCATTGCAGAGGTGGGCGGAGTGACCTTGAAAACATGGTGCTGACGTGCTACCCCTGCAACAATGGCCGCAACAGATTCACCCTAGAGGAGATGGGCTTGCTTGACCCTAGAGCGCGGCAACCAGTCGAGTGCATTGTTTCGGATTGGGATGGTTTGGAGCGACTTCTCCACTAGTTTGAAGGTCGGGCGGGTGCAAACGTCCCGTTCACTTCCGGCCGTTTGATGGATGGGAAATTCCCGAGGGCAAATCGGTCGCCGCCGAGGTCCACCCGTCGCTGCGGACACGGCGATTTCCGTTTAGAGGGGTCGTCTACATTCTGGGAAAAGCTGCTACCGCGGTTTTCCCTCTTACGAGCCGGTTCCGGCAAAAACCACGGCAATGGTGCGCATTATGATTTTGAAATCCAGCCACACGCTCCAGTTGTCGATATAGGTGACATCCAGCGAGACATAGCTGGCAAACGATGGGTCCTGGCGCCCCTGTACCTGCCACAGACCGGTGATGCCCGGGGTCACGTCAAGGCGGCGCAGATGGCTTAGATCGTACCCGCGCACTTCGCCGGCCAGCGGCGGACGCGGACCGACGATGCTCATGTCGCCAAGCAGAACATTGAAAAACTGCGGCAGCTCATCGAGCGAATATTTGCGCAGGAAGCGTCCCAGCCGGGTGATGCGCGGATCGTCGGATATCTTAAAGAGCACGCCGTCGCGCTCGTTCATGTGCATGATTTCGGCGCGGCGCTTGTCGGCGTCGCGGACCATGGTGCGGAACTTGATGCAGCGAAAAACCACGCCCTTTTTGCCGATGCGCTCAGAGGTGTAGAAAACCGGGCCCGGCGAATCCAGCTTGACCGCGATCGCAATGGCCAGGAGCAGCGGCGACAGCGCCACAAGCGCCAGGGTGGAGAATACCGTGTCGAAGATGCGCTTTAAGAACAGCCCCAGTTCGGGCACCTCGCCGCGGTGCAGCGGAATGGTGGGAAACTGGCCGATGTATTCGATGGGGCTGTTCCACGCCACGCCGTCGTACATATCGGGAACAACCCGCAGATCCACGCCCTGGATGCGCGCCTGATCCAGCACACTCTGGACGATGCTCGCGCTCGCAAGGTGTAGTGAAGAAGATTTCGTCGATAAACTGCTGGCGGGTGAGCTGAAAGAGCGTATCCAGCGAGCCCACGACGTCGCTTGAGGTCACTGCCGCATGGGAATTGGAACCGGGGAACTCGATGAAGCCCTTGAACGTGTAACCCAGATGCCGGATGCTCTCCACGTGATGACGGAGAGCGTGCGCCTCAGGCCCGGTGCCGACGATCAGTACGTTGCGTGTGCCCAGGCCGCGGTCGAAGCGCCGATAGAGCAGGATGCGATTCACCAGGCGCCGGAATCCCACCGCAACGGTCACCAGACCCACCGTACCCAGCACGATGCCGCGGGGAATATCGTTGGCGTGAGCCAGATAGAGCGTGCCCGCGAGCAACAGGCCCGAGGTGAGGCAGGCTTGCGCGCTTAACCTCTGCTCATGCAGAAAGCTGGGAAAGCGCGCCGGCGTGTACAAATGCAACCGCCGGCTGGTGACGATGAGCGCGAACGTAAATCCGCACAGCAGCGCCAGCAGAATACTCATCGAACGGCCGTGAATCAGGGTGCCGTGCCAAAAGCCTCTTGCGCCCGCCACCGGGGTGGTACGCAGCTTGTAAAGCGTGGCCACCATCGCGGCCCCGCAATACCGTCACCGCATCCAAAACCATCCCCAGCCTGGTTGCGCCACGCGCGCCGCGCGGGGTACTTCCCGCGACCCCTGCTTCCCATTCGGCCGACGAAGCCAGAGAAGATGATAGCCTTTGCCAAAAATCCGAACTCGCCATAGGGGATACGCAGACCTCAAACTTTCACAAGAGCCTGGCTAGTGGGCTAGTGTGGTTGATTGGTAAGGAAAAGAATCAAGGCATAAGTAAACCAGATGATTGCGTGCGGGACTTCTTGATGGGAGTCCCTGATTTTGTCCCTGTTTTGGCTGACACGGCGGAGCGAAAGGAGTTGCGTGCAGCAAACCTTCCCGGCCTGTTTTCACCGGGATGTGACCGACATTTGGTGTTGCGTTGCGCCGGCCGCGGACAGACCTCAAAAAGGCTTGCTGTCGAAAGCCGTCAGCGAGTTGACGCGACCGGAAGATAGTCCGAGCAAACATTTACGTAAAGGCTGAACCCCAATTGCAAGGTTCAACGTCTTTCAGAGGTTCAAAAATGATGCGATCAAAGCAACGACTGCAGTTTGTAAGATGCAGAGCCTTTGCAAGAAGAAGCCTGCGTACTGCTTCCGCATGAAACGCAACGTTTGGTCCAATTGAATCAACTTAAGCTTCACCCATTGCAGGCGGAGTATAGCAAGAGAATTGCACGGCAGAAGGGTTACGAGAGAGGATCGACCCGATTACCAGCGCGAGCTGCTCAATTGGCAGGTCGATTCTATCCCGAATTTGTGGCAAGACTGTATCCCGAATGAGTGGTAAGAGAGTAAACCCTTTATTTCGAAGGTAATAGGTAGGCGTCCAGAGTAAGAAACTCGCGGATGTGTGGGTCGGTTGACGCGAGAAAAGCCTGGAGCGGGCCGAAGAACTGCGCCCTGCCCTGGTGGAGAAAAAGCACACTGTCGGCAAGCAGCTCGGCAAAGCGCGTGTCATGCGTGACCACAATGCCGGTAAAGCCGAGTTGGTGCTTCAACCGCTGAATCAGGTCTCCCAGGCGCCGGGCGATGATGGGATCGACCATGGTGGTCGGCTCATCGTAGAGCACGATCTCAGGTTGCGCGGCCAGCGCGCGCGCCATGGCCACGGCCCGCTTGCGACCCGGTGGACAGGCTGGAAGGCAGGGCATCGGCAACGTCCTCGGCGCCGACCAGGCCAATCAACCGGTCCACGATCTGTTCCAGCTGATCCTCGGCCAGGCCGCCGCGCTCGCGCAAGGGGAAGGCCACATTCTCGCGCACACTGAGCGAATCGAACAGCGCGCCATTCTGAAAAACCATTGTGACGCGCTTGCGAATGGCCCGCAAACCCTCCTCGCCGAGGCGGGTGATCTCCTGACCCTCCACGCGGATCGATCCGGAGTCCGGCTTGAGAAAGCCCATGAGCAGGCGCAGCGACACCGACTTGCCCACGCCGCTGCGGCCCAGGATGCACAGGGTCTCGCCACGGCCCACGGAGAAGCTCACATCTTCCAGCACGGATCGGCCATTGAAGGAGATGGAAACGTTGCTGAAGACGATGATGGGCTCCGAGGAGGCGCCGCCCGGCGTCGCGCTCGCCTCAGGCTGCGCATGGCTGTCGTCGCCGCCTGCCAGTGCGTCGAGTTCCGCTTCCAGCGGCTCCAAAGGGTCGGGATGGGAAGAAGCGTCAGACATTCTCGTGCAACCAGCTTACGCGATGCGGGACCGAGCGAAAGCTTCGGCCTGCTCAACATCGCCGGGGGTATTCAGATTGAGGAACCAGCGGACGGGAGGCAGGCCAAGTGGATGTGTGACCTGGCCGGATTGAGCGAGCAACTCGACGGCAACACTGTTGATGGGCTGGCCCAGGCTGGCCGCGGCGGCCTGGAAGGCGGAAAGACAGCCGCCGCTTCGGGCGTCAGCGCGGCTTTCAGCGCGGGCAGCACTGCGCGGTCAAGCACGGCCGGAAAGGTCTGGTTAAAGCCGGCGACTGCGGGAACCGTAACGGCTTGGCCGGTGATTCTGGCGTGATGGAGCAGAAAGCCGATGAGCGCGGGCGGCAGAAGGGGCAGATCGACGGGTAGAAAGACTGCGTAGCGCGCGGAAGTGGAGGCTAATGCTGCGCAGATGCCGGCCAAAGGGCCAAGGCCGGGTTCGGGGTCCTCGACGACCGGCGCAAAAGCCTCAAGAGCCGTGCGTGCGGACGGACGCGCGCCTGCGATTGAGGCTGGAAGGCCGGCCTGGCTGAGGATGGAAAGCGCGTGCGCCACCAAAGGCCGGCCGGCAAAGAGCAGAAGCGCTTTGTCTTGCCCCATGCGGCTGGACTGGCCGCCGGCAAGGACGAAGCCGGCGGCGTCGGGCCGAGCCGCGGCGGTTGCGGTTTCCGTCTTTCCTTCTCTCAAGATCGAATGCCGCCTCCAGCTTCATCCTGACTGCAAGCTGATCAAAGTTTAGCGTAAGCTGCGGTGCGCGGCTTGACAGGCGTTAGGCTACAGGCTACAGTAGATCAGATGAAGATTCGGGATTTCATTCATAAGGGCCTGAAAAGGCTCTATGAAGAGGACAGCGCGAAAGGGGTTCCGGCGAGTTCGGCGGATAAGTTGCGCAAGATGCTTGCCTTTCTGGACGGGATGGACGACGCGGAGGAATTGCAGGGTCTTCCCACCTGGAAGGCGCACCGGTTGACCGGAGACCGCAAAGGAACGTGGAGTTTGAGCGTGACCGGCAACCTGCGGCTGACCTTTCGCGTCGATGCCGTCGAGCGCGAAATCCGCGAAATGAATTTGGAAGATTATCACTAGAGAAGGAGAAAACGCGATGCCCATGAAGAATCCTCCCCATCCAGGGGATTTTATCCGGACCGAGATTGTCGAACCAGCGGGGTTAACGGTGACTGCTGCTGCGGCGGCGCTGGGGGTCTCCCGGCCCACCTTGTCCAGCTTGCTGAACGGCAAGGCAGGCTTGTCGGGAGAGATGGCGCTGCGCATCGAGAAGGCATTCGGAGTGAAGATGGATACGCTGATGCGGATGCAATCGGCCTACGAGATAGCCCAGACGCGAAAGCGCGAGAAACTGATTCACGTCGAGCCGGTTCGGCGCGCGGCTTGAGGTGCAGGACTCCCAGGTCTCAGAGGCGAGACCTTGGCGCCCGGCGCACGGTCATGTGTTCATAATTCCACTTTCTGTACACATCCGTGGTAGAATGAGTGATTGGAGGGCGTTATGGGAACGGCAAGGGCCACGGTGGTTCACAAGCATTTCCGCCTCGACTGCCGCGAAGCTGAAGCGCGCGCAGAAACTGCTGAATGCGCCGACGGAGACCGAGACAGTAGAGCGGGCAATCGACATGGCCATTTTGGAACACGAGCGGAACCGCATCGCGAATCTTGCGCACGACCGGTTTGTTCGCTCGAAGGCAACCGTGCGCGATGTTTACGGCGTGCTTGAGTAGGGCGAATGCAAGTTCTGTTCGACTCTTCGGTGTACATCGGCGCGTTTCGGGGTGATCGGGACGCCGGGCCGATCTTCGAGCGTTGGCGCCGGAAGGCGCCCATCTGGGTGAGTTCGGTGGTGCTGGAGGAACTCTATGCAGGGGCGGATGCGGCAGGCGCCAGACTCGTCGCGAAACTGGAGAGGGATTTTGAGAGGGCTCGGCGGGTGCTGGTCCCGAATTTGAGTGACTGGACCGAGACCGGGCGGATTCTGGCAAAGATTGGCGCGAAGTACGGGTTTGAGCGGATCGGGCAGGGGCGGCTGACCAACGATGCGCTGATCGCGGCAAGCGCGGCGCGATGTGGCATTGAAGTCATCACGGGAAACCCGCGGGACTTCGCGCGGCTCGCCGAATTCTGCCCGCTCGAATGGCGTGTGGGGTGAGAGGCTGGAGGCCTGGCCTGAGGGCTCGTCGTGAGACGCGGCGGTGGCGGCGACGTTCTCCCGAGAGCGGAAGGCTAGCGACATCCCCCAATGAAACCTGGGGCACCAGCTTATTTGCCCACTTCCTCCAGGAAGCGGATCAGCGAGACAATCCCCAGCTCAAAGTTCTTCAAATGGAACTTCTCGTTGGGAGCGTGGATATTGTCGTCGGGCAGGCCGAAGCCCATCATCACGCTGGGCGCGCCCAGGTGCCGGTCGAAGTCGCCGACGATGGGGATGGAGCCGCCGGAGCGGATGAAGACCGTGTCCTTGCCCCAGACCTCGTGCAGGGCGCTGGTAGCGGCCTTGATATACGGGTTGTCGACGCGGATCAGGCTGGGATCGCCGGAATGAATCAGCCGCACATCGACATCTACGCCGGCGGGGGCGATCTTTTCCACGTAGCTCTTGTAAAGAGCAAAGGCCTTGGCCGGAGTCATGCCGGGAACCAGCCGCATGGAAATCTTTGCCGAGGCCTTGGCGGGAATAACGGTCTTGGCGCCCGCTCCGATAAAGCCTCCCGGCATGCCGTGCACTTCCAGCGTGGGCCGCGCCCAGGTGCGCTCCAGCACGCTGTAGCCCGCCTCGCCCACCAGTTGCTTCGAACCCACCTCGTTCTTGCGGTATTCTTCCTCGTCGAAGGGCAGGCTGCGCCACGCGGCCAGCTCCTCGGGGCTGGGCGGAATGATGCCGTCGTAGAAGCCGGGGATGAGGATGTGGCCGTTCTCGTCCTTCAGTTTGGCGATGATGTGCGCCAGCGCCATAAACGGATTCGGCGCCGCGCCGCCGTACATGCCGGAGTGCAGGTCGGTCTTGGCGCCGCGCACCTCCAGCTCGGTGTAGATCATGCCGCGCAGGCCCACGCAAAGGGTGGGCAAGCCGGGCGCAAAGAGCTCGGTATCGGAGATCAGGGCGAAATCGCACTTCAACTCGGGCGGCTTGGAGGCGACAAACTGCTCGATTCCCTCCCCGCCAACCTCTTCATCGCCCTCGAACAGGACGCGCACATTCAGCGGCAGCGCGTGGTTGGCGGCCAGCAGCGACTCCAGCGCCTTGACCTGCGCCCAAACCTGCCCCTTGTCGTCCGCCGACCCGCGAGCGTAGAGGTTGCCGTCGCGCTCCGCGGGCTCAAAGGGCGGCGAGAGCCACTCGTCGATGGGATCGACGGGCTGCACGTCGTAGTGGCCGTAGACGAGCGCGGTCGGCTTGCCGGCGGCATGCAGCCAATCGGCGTAGACCAGCGGATGAACCACGGTCTCGATCAGCCGCACATTCTCCATGCCGATGCGCTTGAGCTCGGCGGCCAGCGCCTCGGCGGCCTTGCGGCAATCGTCATTGTGCTCGGGCAAAGTGGAGATCGAAGGAATGCGCAGCAGGGCCTTCAATTCATCGAGAAAACGGGGATAATTCTGGCGTGCGTAAGCAACAGCCAGCGAAGACATAAGAGAACTCCCTTCCAAAACAGTCAAAAG
Organism: uncultured Acidobacteriaceae bacterium; assembly: GCA_963799445.1. Taxonomy (GTDB): domain Bacteria; phylum Acidobacteriota; class Terriglobia; order Terriglobales; family Acidobacteriaceae; genus Telmatobacter. Next base: position 24,931 of record CAWCXX010000116.1, read on the forward strand.
AGAGTATAGACCGGCGAGGCGGGCGCGCCGCGGCTGCCGGCCATTGAATACAGGGCAAGCAGATTTGGCGAAAGTGCACCGCAAAAAGGTAAGCTAATAGCTATGCGGAAGCCTCTATGCAGAGCGAAGTGAAGGTCCTGATCGCCGAAGACGAGCCGAATGCGCTGGCAGGCCTCGCGGAGCTGATCTCCGGATGGGGATACCGCACCGAGACCGCGCGCGACGGCGTGGAGGCCTGGGAAAAGGCGCTCCAGTGGAACCCGGCCATTGTGGTGACGGACCTGAAGATGCCGCGCATGGATGGCATCGGCCTGTTGACCAAGCTGGCCGAGGGGGGACCGGGGCTGAGCGCGAACATGGCCGTGGTGGTGCTCACGGCCATGGGATCGATTCAACTGGCCGTCGACGCCATGAAGCTGGGCGCTTACGACTTTCTGCAGAAGCCGGTGGACGCCACGCGCCTGAAGACCATCCTGGCCAACGCCACGCGGCAGCGCGAGACCACAATCGAGCTGGAAGTGGCGCGGCGGCGGCTGCGCGAGACCGGAGTGCTGGGCCGGCTGGTGGGCAGCTCGCCCGCGATGCGCGAAATCTTCGGGCTGATCGAGCAGATTGCGCCGTCGAACGTGCCGGTGCTGATCACCGGCGAGAGCGGCACGGGCAAGGAACTGGTGGCGCGCACGCTGCATGACCTGAGCCCGCGCAAATCGCGGCCTTTCGTCGCCGTGAACTGCGCCGCCATTCCCGAAACACTGATCGAAAGCGAGATCTTCGGCCACGAGAAAGGCGCCTTCACCGGCGCTGTAGAACGGCGGGCTGGCTGCTTCGAGCTGGCCTCGGGCGGCACGCTGCTGCTGGACGAAGTGGGCGAGATGCCGTCCGCCACCCAGGCCAAGCTGCTGCGGGTGCTCGAAGAACGCAAGTTCCGGCGGCTGGGAGCGCGCAACGAGCAGGATACCGACGTGCGCGTGCTGGCGGCCACCAATCGCGATCCCCGCGAGGCCGTCGCCGAGGGGCACCTGCGCGCCGACCTTTTCTACCGGCTCAACGTCTTCAACATCGCCATGCCGCCGCTGCGCGAGCTCATGGAGGACCTGCCGGCCATGGTGGAGGCCATGGTGATCGAGATGAATGAGAAGCATGGGCGCAGGGTTTCCGGCGTGTCGGCGGCGATGCTGGAGAGGCTGCAGGCTCACAGCTGGCCGGGCAACGCGCGCGAGCTGCGCAACACCATCGAGCGCGCCGTGGTTCTTTGCCAGGATGGCGCGCTGCTCGATCCCGGACACCTGCCGCAGGGATTCGGCAAGCGCCACGAGTTAGGAGGGCCTGCCCTGGACGGCAACTCGATTACGGTGCGCGTGGGCGCAACCGTGGACGAGGCCGAACGGCTGCTGATCCTGCGCACCCTCGAGGCCGCCGGGCAAAACAAGACGCGCGCCGCCGAAATTCTGGGCGTGAGCCTGAAGACCCTGCACAATAAGCTCAAGGAGTACAGCCGGGCGCGGCAGGAGCAGGCGAGTTAGCCGCAATCCCCGTGGCGGAAACCCGTTCCCGCAGAATCGCCCGCAATCCATGCGCATGAAGACCAAACTCGTGCTGGCCATCACGGCCCTGGTGTTCCTCATCGCCGGGCTGGTTTCGCTGGTCTACGTGCACCAATTGGTGAAAGCGGCAGTGCTAGCAGACCTACGACACCAACCGCATGGTGGCCGACCAGGTGCGGTTTGCGCTGCAGAATGCGCTCGAAGCCGGTCTCAAGGGCCAAACGGTCGATCCCAACAATCCTGACGAGCTGCGCGCGCTGGTTGCCGAGACAGTACAAAGCGATCCCACATTGCAAGCGGCGATGGTCTCGGTGATTCGCTATTCGTCCACCGTATACGACGTCAACATCGGCGACAGCGAGGGCGTCACGCTGTTGAGCACCAATCCCGACAACCAGGGCAAGCCGCTGCCCTCGCGCCCCAACTATCAGCAGTTGGTCAAGGCCGGTCCTTTCGGAGTGATGAAGCAGGTATTTGCCCAGCCCAAGGTCTTTGACGTGGTGGCGTCGCTTGAAAACAACGGCAAGCTCTTCGCCACCGTCAATGTTGGCGTTCACACCTCGCTGCTCCGCGCCGTCTACGAGCCGCTGCTCAGGAAGGCATTCTGGCTAATGGGAATTGCGCTGATTGTCGCGCTGCTGGCGGCCTTCCTGCTGAGCAATCTGGCCCTCCGGCCGCTGGCAGAGGTCAGCCGCCAGCTCGACCGCCTGACCGCTGCCGGAGGAACGCCCGCCCAGGGAGAACCTGCCAGGGAAAAGCCCGCGAAAAAGCAGGACGTGGCCGCGCTCGTCTCCACCCAGATCGAGAAGATCGGCCAGCGCATGAAAAACGTGGAAGAGGTTTACTCCGCGTTGCGCGAAAACCTCGACCAGATTCTGGGCAACCTGCAGGACGGCATTTTGCTGTTCACTGAGGACAGACGTGCGGTGCTTGTCTCCGAGGCAGCGCGCCGATTCCTCGGAACCGAGCGCGACAGCATTCTGGGCTGCCACGCGCGCGATATCTTCGACCGCTCCACCCTGCTCGGGCGGCCGCTGTGCGATGCCATTGACGCCGGCGTCAACATGGTGAAGGAAGAGATTCGCACCGAAAACGGGTGGCGCATCCAGGCCTCCGTGGACTTTATCTACGACGACAAAAGCCGCCGCGGTCTGGGCGCGCTGGTTACGCTGCACGATCTGGAATCGGCAGCTGAGATTGAGTCGGAACTGGAGCTTTCGCGGCGCATGGCGGCCATCGGGCGCCTCACCTCGGGCGTGGGTCACGAGGTGAAAAATCCCATCAACGCCATCGTGGTGCATCTGGAGTTGCTGAAGTCGAAACTGATCGAGGACGGCGCACCGGCGGCGAGGCACCCCGCGGCCAGACATCTTGAAGTGATCGACGCGGAGATTCGGCGGCTGGACCGCGTAGTGCAAACCCTGGTGGACTTTTCGCGTCCCGTGGAACTGAATCTGCGCGAGCACGATCTTCGCCTCGTCATCGGCGACGTGCTGGCTTTGGCCGGCGAGGAGTTTTCCACGCACAATGTCGCGCTGACCAGCCGCATGCCGAACCAACCCGTGATCGCCCATGTGGATGCCGATTTGTTCAAGCAGGCCGTGCTCAATGTGATCCAGAACGGCGCGCAGGCCATGCCCGAAGGCGGGCAGCTCGATGTGATTCTCGAAGAAGACTGGAAGAGCCCAGAGACTTCCGCTTCGCTGGCGCCGGCCAAAGGACCGGCCGGCGATAAATTCGCGCCATCGGCGTGGAAAACCGCCCTGTTGCGCATCGCCGACGAGGGGCCGGGCATTCCCGAGGAGATCCGGGAAAAGATCTTCGATTTATACTTCACCACCAAGAGCGGCGGCAGCGGCATCGGGCTCGCCATGACTTACCGCATCCTGCAGTTGCACCACGGCAGCGTAGACGTACAATCGAGGGAGGGGCGCGGAACGGAATTCCGGATGCACATTCCACTCACTTCCGCGGAGCGGGGACGCCGGCATCTGCAGCCGGCAAACATTGACAACGAAAAGGGGTTGGGAGGATGAGGTCGCCTGCCAAGTGCGCTGCGTGTCTGCTGCCGTTCTTGCTCGCGGGCTGCTTCCATTTGCCCTTCCACAAGAATCAGCAGGCACAACCCCCCCCGCTGGCGCCGCCCATCGAAATTCCCCCGACGCTTGAACTCGGATCCGTCGAGCTGCCGACTGACCTGCTCCTCATCCCCGGCGAACCCATCTACAACATGAGGGAGGAGCCGCAGCCCATCAAGCCGCCAGTCAGGCACAGGAGGCCGGCGAATCCCAATCCTGAAGAAGACGCAAACGCTCCGGAAGCTGCGCCAATCCCGGCGCCCAGCGTAAGCGCCCTTGGCGAGCTCTCCTCCGGCGACCCCACCAACCTTCGCCAACAAACACAGGATTCCATCGCCGCCATCGAGCGCGGACTCAATGGCATCAACCGCACCTTGACCGAACCCGAGCAGAAGAGCGCAGCGCATATCCGCGAGTTCGTGAAGCAAGCCAAAGAGGCTCTCGCCTCAGGCGACGTGGAGGGAGCGCACACGCTGGCTGCCAAAGCCCAGGTGCTGCTGAACGAGCTTACGCACTGATGAAAACAGGGACTCAGGGACTAAGGGACTGAGGACTTCTTCGGGTGGATTGATTTCATCAAGGCACCGAGGAGCCTGCCCACGTCATTGCAGAGATGATCGGTTGCATCAAGGCCCGATGGAGTTCCGAAGCCGAGCTTCCTGGCGACGAAAATCTGCGTTTCGAGTTCACAGCATGATCCCCTTGCATGGCCGAGGAAAAGATGATACTCGCCCCTCGTTGAGCGTCCGTAGCCTTCGGCGATATTACTTGCGACTGAAACAGCCGCCCTCCTCATTTGATTCGTAAGACCGAATCGCTCCGAATCCGGAAAGTGCGAGGTCAACCTGTACGTCTCAACAGTTAGTTCGGCAGCCTTTTGCCATGCGATGAGGTCCCTGAATGACTGTCCCATTGCTTTCTCCTTGGTCCCTTAGTCCCTCAGTCCCTTAGTCCCTGCGTCCCTGCTTTTCACAGTTCCCCCCAGCTCAACTTGCTGCGCAGCGCGTCAAAGAAGCCGCTGTCGCCCAGGCGGACCAGCTTGACCGTGTGGCTGGAGCGGCAGCACCTCACCTCGTCGCCACGGCGCAGCTCAACGCCTTGTTGGCCGTCGATGGTCAGCAGCGCTACATTCGGGACGCCTTCGACGCGCACGGTCAGCGATGCGTCGCCCCGCACCACAATGGGACGCAGCGTGAGCAGGTGGGGACAGATCGGCGTCACCACCATGGCATCCACATTCGGCGTCAGGATGGGACCGTTGGCGGCCAGCGTGTAGGCCGTCGAACCCGTGGGAGTAGACACGATCACGCCGTCGGCGCGAAACCGTGCTACGCTCCTGCCGTCCAGTTCCACAGCAAACTCGCCCATGCGGGCGATGTCGCCCTTTGAGACCACAATCTCGTTGAGCGCCTCGAAGCTTGCGTACTCGGCGCCCTCGCGCCACAGCGCGGCGTGCAGCATGGCTCGCTCATCCAGGCTGTGGCAACCCTCGCACCATTTCTTCAGAGTGGCATACAATTCGGCGAGACGAACTTCGGTAAGGAATCCGAGAAACCCGAGATTCACGCTGAGGATGGGCGTACCCACGGTGGCAAAAATGCGCGCCGCTGCCAGCAGCGTGCCATCGCCGCCCAGCACAATGACCAGCGCCGGCGCCCGCGCGGGCAACTCTGTGCGAGCGACCGCGGGAGCAGTCGCGGTGTAACTGCCTCCTTCCAGGTCCAGCACAGGGTCGAAGCCGTGCCGGCGCAGCCATGCAATCAACTCCGGCAAAAGCCGCGCGAGCTCTTCCCGGTTCGGCTTCGAAACAATGGCGACCGAGGTCATGCGTTTCAGTTTAACGGACCGCATCGGCTGGGGACAAAAGCGCGATTCGGTACACAATTCCGGCGCAAAATCCTGCAGACATAATCGGGATTCTGGCTGTATATTGATTCAGCACCAAAAAGCGAAGCCTATTCGCTGGCTGCCGGCGGGGACAAGTACTGACAGTGTGACAGGCCTGAACCGCAGTGCACAAAGAGCTGCAAGGAAAGGAGTGGGCGATGGATTGGTATTTGATGGTATGGAGAAAGTATGCCGAATTCGATGGACGCTCGCGGCGCACAGAGTATTGGATGTTTGTGCTGTTCAATTTTTTGGCCATACTCGCGCTAGGTGTGGTCGGCGTCGTCGGCCTCGCAATATCTAAGGATTACGGGGCCGTCCTGTTCGTTCTGGTTGGCATTTACGGCCTGGCCGCTGTGATTCCAACTTTGGCCGCCGCTACGCGCCGATTCCACGACTCCGGTAAGAGCGGCTGGATTCTTCTGTTGTTGATTGTCCTGGGCATCATCCCATTCGTAGGTTTCATCGCCGCTGTGATCCAGATTGTTCTCCTATGTCAGGACAGCCAACCGGGAGTGAACCAATACGGACCCAATCCGAAGTTTCCTGAGCAGGCCGCCGGGATGTACGCCGGGAACGCAGCCTTCGCCCCGGCGGGGTATCCCGCGCAGCCGCAACCTCTCGTGGGTCAGTACGGTGTTGGGTTATGCAATCGTTGCGGCGCAACCATGAACCCTGGATCGACGTTTTGCGGCAGTTGTGGCGCGCACGCTTGAGATCGGCGAAGAGGCCGGTCTTTCCTACGCCCGTCGCGACCCACAGCCGGCTCGCGAAGGCCGAGACTCCACTTCACACCCGCCGCGCGTAGAGCAGGAACTCCCGGTTGCCTTCCGCGCCGGTGATCGGCGACGGGATCGTCTCGACCACTTCCCAGCCCAGCGAACGCACGCACTCCGTGACCCTGCCGACCGCGAGCTCATGTGCGGCCGGGTCGCGAACGATGCCGCCCTTGCCCACATGCTGGCGCCCGGCTTCGAACTGTGGCTTCACCAGGATCACGGCCTCCGTAAGAGATGGCGCAGCAGCAACGACGGCGGGAAAGACGAGCGTGGCCGAGATGAACGAGACATCCATGACGAGCAGTGTGAGCGCGGGCGCGGCTTGTGCGGCGGCGAGCGAGCCCGGCTCGAGCAGGCGCGCGTTGGTGCGCTCCAGCAGGCGGACGCGCGGGTCGTTGCGCAGCTTCATGTCGATCTGCCCGAAGCCGGTATCGACGGCCGTCACCTGCGCTGCGCCATGCTGTAGCAGACAGTCGGTAAATCCGCCGGTCGAGGCTCCGACATCGAGACAGGCGCGGCCTGTCACGTCAATCTGCCAGTGATCGAGAGCTGCCGCGAGCTTCAATCCGCCGCGGCTCACATAGGGCTGGTCTTCGCCGAGAAGGCGGATAGGCGAATCCTCCGCGATGGCCGTGCCCGGCTTGTCAACCTTTTGCTCCCGCACCAGAACCCGGCCGGCAAGGATGAGCGCGCGGGCGCGTTCGCGGCTGGCAACAAGACCTCGCTCGACGAGCAAAAGATCGAGCCGTGTTTTTCCCGGTCTTGATTTTTCGAGACGCAGCCTTTCAGGACGGATTTTCGTCGCATTCGCCATTGCCGCTGCGCAGGTCCTCTGAAAAAGTTAAAGGGCCGTTTCCACACGAGGGAATGGCCCTTCAGAGATCGCCCCAGCGCCCTCCGAGCTATGGAGTTGCCTGGCAGGCTGCGAGCGAGACCAGCGACGCACCGCCCGGCAGGTTGCACGGCTGCCCGTAGCCGGGAACGCGGCTGCTGTAATTGTTGTTGCCGCCGCCAGAACCGCTCTGTGTGGTGGTGCGCAGGTCTATAGGTAAGCCCTCCACCAGAACTGTTGTGTCGATCACATCAGTCACGGTCGGGCTCGACTCGATGATGGTGATATAGGGGCTGTCGGGCGAGACCGCATAGACCTTGGAGTATTCGGAATTCTGCGTGTTCATCACGGTGCGCGGATGGCCGACGACAGTAAGCGTCTTTTCCACCGTATGCGTGGACAAGTTCACCACCGTCACGGTGCCGTTCGCCGTTCCGTCGTTCTGATTGGCTGTGTACGCCTTGCTGCCGTCGTAGAGAACCGTCACGCTGGCCGGGTTGGGGGTCGCGGTATTGCCCACCGGAATGGTGTACGTGGTTCCAAAAGTGGCGCTGTCGTTGCCGTACTCATCCAGGCTCACATCGATCACGCTAATCGACCCGCCATCGTAGTTGGCTATCACCAGTTGCTGTGTTGCCTGGTTGTACTCGGCATAAATCGGCCCGGCGATCGCCGTCATGCCTGCCGTTCCGTTGGGCGGCGTAACGCCTGTGGCAGCCACCGCGGTGGTTGATAACGGCAGAACGGGATGGGTGAAGTAAGTCTGCCCATTCTGGTTGGTGCAGCCGGCCGGAGGCGAACAGCCTGTATCCAGCGTATTGTTCCTGATGTTGATGACCGTGAGAGTATCGTCTCCCCGGTTCAACACATACAAGCGCTGCTGATCGGCGCTTGGTATGGCGTAGACAGGGCACTTGCCCGCAGGGATAGCAGGATCGGCCGTGTTGCTGGATAGCTCGATGGGGGTAGCCGCGCCGTTCGTTGAAACCGTTCTGGGCGTTTGGTTGCAGGTCATGGGCGCGGTATCGGGAACGTCCTGGCTGATGACGTATTCGCGCCCGCCGGAAAGGGTTGTCGGGGATCCGGCGATGAACATGGGCAATGTGTTGGGATTGTTCACCGTGCCCGTCACGGGAATGGCGCGTTGGAATGCCTCGGGCGATCCCGTAAACTGATCGACCACGTTCCCATTCAGGTCGGTGGTCCAAAGTCCGGTGGAGGGCGGCATCAGGTTGACCGGCTGCGCCGTGGGCGGCAGCGTGGAGGTTAAGACATTCTTGGTCTGCAGCGATGTGGTGATGGAAAAGTCGGATAGCGTGCCGTCGCTGTTGATGGTGTAGCCTGTAGCGCCAAGCTCATCCAGCGTAAAAGCCGTCGGGCCGGGACCGATTCTCGCTTCCGTCATTATCGAATCGCCTGCGTAGTCGATGATGGTGACCACACCAGGGCTACTGGAGCCCGTAGTCGAAACCACAACCGTATAGGACGTCGGCTGCGGCGCCGGGCCGTTGGTGTTCACCGGTGTCACCACCGGTCTGTAATTATCGCCGCAACCGCCAATCAGGGCAGATACTGCAACAGCCGCAACAGTCACACCAATCTGCGCAAACGCCGCGCGCGCCCGGCCTGCATTCATAGGAAAAAGCCTCATGCCTGTTCTTTCCTGCTTACTTGGTGATTGTAAATCAGGCGGGCGGGGAGAACCCGTGCCCGCGGCTGCGCCTTCTTGGCACAAGGAAAACGAGGGTTTGTCATCTCTCAGACAGACAGTGCGGCGTACCTTTTTCCCCGCGCCGCCACGGGATACGATGAAGCGTGGCTCAAGAGAAACTGACCTGGCAATCGAAGATGGTGTTGCTCGCGGTGCTGCCCTTCGCGGGCACCGATGTGCTGCTTGCCTGCTTTTCGCGCACGGCCCAAACGGCTCCCGTGGCAATTTGGGCTGTAGGGCTAAGCGCGTTGCTGGGGCTGGTGACCTGGAGGCTGAGGGCGGCCACGCCGGCGGCAGCGGTAACGGGCGCAACCATCACGGCCAGCCTTATGTTTTCGACGGCTTTGTTCCCTTATGCCCCGTGGCATACGGCCCTGACGCCAACGCTGGCGGTTTCCGTGCTCGCCTTTGCCGCCACCAGGGTGGGCCGGGCAAAAAAAGAGCGGCTGGGCACGGCAGAACGGCGAATGGGGCGATCTGCGTCCCAGATAGCGGCCAATCTGGGCTTCGCGGCGCTGGTTTCGAGCGGTCCCGTACATTTCTGGCTGCTCGATTGCCGCTGGATTCCGCACCATATCGGCGCTCAGGCGCCGTTTCTTGCCCTGACGCTGGCCGCGCTTGCTGAAGCCGCGGCAGACACCGTCTCCTCCGAGACCGGGCAGGTGCTCGGTGGCCGGCCGCGCATGATTACAACCTTGCGCTTGGTAGATGCGGGCAAGGACGGGGCGGTGAGCCTGGCCGGTACGCTGGCCGGCGTGGTTGCGGCGGCTGCAGTTGCCGGCGCTGGAACCTGGGCTCTGTGCGGCGATCTGACTCTGTTCGCGGTGAGTTCTGCGGGAGCCGTCTTCGGCCTCTTCTTCGACAGCCTGCTGGGAGCAACTCTGGAGGAGTGGGGCTGGCTGAACAACGACGCAGTCAACTTCCTCTCTACAGCCAGCGCGGCCGCAATGGCGCTTGTGGTGCTAGCGGCGATGGTCCACTTCGGCGGGTAAATGGCACAGTCACAGGGGAACGATTTGCGGTTCCAATGAGTTGCATACTTAGGAATCCAAATCAGGCCAATCACTTGTTTGGCTTTTTCGCAGCATTCGGGCTTCCCGGTTCCCCTTTCCTGATTTGATAAAGGTAGATCGCACTGAAATTGGAATTGTCATTGCCAAGAACTTCATTCACCAGAATTGCCCTTGTATCCCGATCCAGAAATTGCGTACCGCAATAAGAAGAGCCATGTCCGGAAACTATGTCGCTTTGGAGAATTGAGAAATGGTACCTTGTATCTTGCCTGAGAAGAAAGATAGTAATATTGGGCCAATCCCCAGTTGGGACGGCGGCAAGAACCAGCCACAAATGGTCATCGACCTTATCGATTTCTTTGATTTTTGTGCCCTTCGGTAGGACAGCACTCATGCCGACGACACCCGGAGACCAAATCTGATCCCCTGCATCACAGAGCTGGAATTCATGCGCCTGTGCCCGAGGCAGATGCGTTGAGATAGTCCTCATGCCTCCATCTAGCACCTTGATCGACACTGCACCGTCGTGATCAACCCCCCTGGATACGAGGTCAGGGCCGCTCTGCAGGTAGATGGTTTTGTCTGAGTAAACCGTAATTTGCGAGTCCTGCAGGGCAAAGATACCGTTTTCGCCCAAAATACCGCCCAGACGAATCAATTCCGCCGTACCGCCCTGCGCCGGAGCAGCACATGCGCCGAAGATCAAGCCAAGGAAAATAATTATCCGCTTCATGACTCACCCCAGTAGACACCAATGATAAGTGCCGATAGGTCAATGTGCGTGCGGGTCGCCCTGCTTCAGCCCAACCCGCCAAAGCGTGTAGCTCGCAATCAGGCTGACTCGCTGACTCGCTGGCTTTTCAGTGCAGATGCAGCCGCCACAGCGTATAGCTGAGAATCTCGTGTCCGATCCGCTCGGCCTCCAGCGTCCTGTCTTCGGCGGCGGGACGGGGCCGGGGTGAAGTCAGCACATTCAGTCCTTCGGCGGCGCAGATGGCATGGATGCGAAACATGTGGGTGTCGTCACTGACCACAACCAGGCGGCGGAGCCCGTTGACGCGGGCGATGACGGCGATGCGGCGGGCAGACTCCTGGGTATTGCGGCTCTCCGTCTCGGCGATGATGTCCGCCTCGGGAACGCCCTTGCTGATCAGGTACTCCTCGCCCACGGAACCCTCGGTGAACTGGTCGCCGCCGTTGCCGCCGAGAGTGATGATGAGCGGGGCGATGCCGCGATGGTAAAGCTCCAGCGCGTGGTCCAGGCGGGCGCGATAGACCGGGGAGGGCCGGCCGTCGTACTCCGCCGCGCCCAGCACGCCGATGGCGTCGGCAGGCGCAGCCTGATCTTGGCTGGCGTAGCTCTCAATTTGCGTGTAGACCCAGCGGCACCAGCACAGAACGCCAACCAACAGAACGAGAAATAACGACACGGCCGCGCTCAGTGCCCATTTTCGGTGCGGTGTCGTGCCCAGCCACCCCATACGCTCCATTGTAGTTCTGCGCCCAGTCCCTCAGTCCCTTAGTCCCTGTCTATTCACCGCTGCAGGACCATAACGATTTCGTGCGTGGGGATGGCGCCCTCGCGCAGAATCTCCCAGCGCCCGGATCCGAGCGAGAGATCGACGATCGTGGTGGGCTGTGTATGTCCGGTCGGCCCGCCGTCAATGATGAGCGGAATGCGGTCGCCGATCTGGTCGCGGACACTGGCGGCGTTGGTGCACTCCGGCGCCCCCTGCACGTTGGCCGAAGTGGCCGTGATGGGCAGGCCGAGCCGCTCCACCACCGCGCGCGGGATGGCCGCATCCGGCACGCGCAGGGCCACGTTTCCGGTATTAGCCGTGGACCGCAATGGCAGTTTTGTCCCGGCGCGGACAATGAGGGTAAGCGGACCGGGCCAGAATCGCTCGGCCAGTTTATCGAACTGCACGCCGGTTTCGTGCGCCAGTTCATAAGCCTGGGATACGGAGGCAATCAAAAGCGACAGCGGCTTGTGCTTCTGGCGGGTCTTGATCTGGTAAATCTGCTCCACGGCGTAAAGGTTCACCGGGTCCACAGCCAGGCCGTAAAAGGTATCCGTGGGCAGGGCAATCACACCGCCTTTACGCAGGCAGGCGACAATGTAGTCGATCCGGTCCGGTTGGGGTTCATCGGGATGGACACGCAAAATTTCCGCGGACAAAGAGGCCTGCCTGGGTTCCCGAGCTTTGAATACGCTATAGATTCGGAAACTATCACAGCACCAGCCTTGGTGCAAGTTCCAATGCAGCGTCCAGCCCCTGGCTTCCAGACTCCAGCTCACGGCAACTCGCTCTTTTGAGCGACAAAATACAGCCACAAACCTCAATGACCCGATGGGCAGGAACAGCGAGAAGCTAGTAGCTAGTAGCTAGTAGCTGCTCTTACAATCCTCACAGCAGTCCGAGAGTTGGTTCCATGCCGGTCCGCGTGGTCGTAAGCAAGCAAAATGCACGCCTGAAAGAGCTGCGGCGGGCGCTGGCCGCGCCCGGCCGCGGCGCGCGCGGACTGGTGGGAATTGAAGGTCCAAAGATATTGGAAGAGGCGCTGAGCGCGGGCTTGCGGATTGTGACCGTTTTTGTGGCGCAAGGCGCAGAGGGACTGCTCGACGCGTTACATGCGGCGCCGGAACCGAAATTCTGCGTTTACCCAGGAAACTGCTCGACTCCGCGCTGGCCACCGAGACTCCGCAGCCCATCGCCGCGCTGGTTGAGCCGCCCGATTGGACCTGGGCGCACTTCCTTGGCGGCCGGCAAAATGCAGCGCCCCTGGTAGTGGTGCTTGCCGGCCTGCAGGACCCCGGCAACCTCGGCACAATCCTCCGTTCCGCCGAGGCTTTCGGCGCGACAGGCGTCGTAAGCCTGCCCGGAACCGTGAGTGCGTGGAATCCGAAAGCCGTGCGCGCGTCCGCGGGCAGTGTCTTCCGCGTACCGCTGCTTGCGGCCGGCGAAAAGGAGTGCCTCCAACGCCTGCGCGAGGCGGGCGTGAAGATTTTCTCGACCACTGCTCGCGCCGCCCGACCCGCCGATCTGGCCGACATGGCTGGCCCGGCTGCTCTCCTCATCGGCAACGAGGGCAGCGGAGTGCCGGAGAGAATCGCCAGCCAGGCCGATGGAGCGATCACGATTTCCTGCCCCGGCCCGGTAGAAAGCCTGAACGCCGCCGTCGCCGCCGGCGTGCTGCTCTATGAAGCGTCGCGGCAACGCGCCATTGGTTGCCCCATCCTGGCCGATGTCATCCTGAGCGACCCTGAACGCAGGGAAGGGGAGTCGAAGGACCTGATTCTTGAAACCGCGGCCAGGGTGGGAGCGCAACCCCGTAAACCTCCCAAGAGGAGTGCGCGATGAACCTCTTCCAGGACGAGACCGACCAGCCCGACTTTCCACAGCCCTCCTTCAAAGGCCCCCGCGCCGGAGGCGCGCCGCTGGCAGAGCGGATGCGCCCGCGCAGCCTCGACGAACTGCTCGGCCAGGAGCACCTCGTCGGCCCCGGCAAGCCTCTGCGCGTGCAGATCGAGCGCGACGACGCCAGCTCCATGATCTTCTGGGGCCCTCCCGGCGTCGGCAAAACTACCTTCGCCAAAATCATCGCCGAAACCACCAAGGCCAGCTTCATTGAGTTCTCCGCCGTCACCAGCGGCATCAAGGAGATCAAGCAGGTGATGGTCACGGCAGCCAAGGCCGCCGAGCGCCACTCCCGCACCATCCTCTTCGTTGATGAGATTCACCGCTTCAACAAGGCGCAGCAGGACGCGTTTCTGCCCTACGTCGAGCGCGGCGCCATCCGCCTCATCGGCGCCACCACCGAAAATCCATCGTTCGAAATCATCTCCGCGCTGCTCTCACGCTGCCGCGTGTACGTTCTGGAGCCGCTCAAAGAGGAGCAGATTGCGGCCCTGCTGCGTCGAGCGCTGGCGGATAAGGACCGCGGTCTGGGCGCGCTCTCGCTCACCGCCGATGACGATGCTCTCGAACTCATCGCCGGCTACTCCAGCGGCGACTGCCGCAACGCCTACAACACACTGGAAGTTGCAGCGCAGTTAGCGATGGAACCATCTCAGGAAGAACACGGTGCTTTGAAAGGGCACGACTTCAGTCGTGCCGATAGGCCAACGGAATCGACGCGGGCTTTAGCCCCTGAGGGAAGCCTTCCAAATCAACCCTCCCGCCCAGCAAATCACATTGACCGCACGATTGCCGCCGAAGCCGTCCAACAGCGCGTCTTGATGTACGACAAATCCGGCGAGGAGCACTACAACCTGATCTCGGCGCTGCACAAAAGTGTGCGCAACTCCGACCCGGACGCCGCGCTCTACTGGCTGGGCCGCATGTTCGCCGGCGGCGAAGACCCGCTCTATCTTGCCCGCCGCATCGTGCGCATGGCCGTCGAAGACATCGGTCTGGCCGCGCCCGAGGCGTTGAATTTGTGCCTGTCAGCGAAGGAGATCGTCGATTTTCTCGGCTCGCCCGAAGGCGATCTCGCCCTCGCCGAAGCCGTCGTCTATCTCTCGCTCGCGCCCAAGTCGAACTCCGTCTACACCGCCTACAGTGCGGTGCAGGACGACATCGAACACACGCGCCAGGAGCCCGTGCCGCTGCACCTGCGCAACGCGCCCACGCGCCTGATGAAAGATCTCGACTACGGCAAAGGTTACCTCTACGCCCACGACGAAGAAGGCAAAGTCGCCGACATGGACTGCCTGCCCGACTCGCTCAAAGGCCGCACCTACTACCACCCCACGCAGGAAGGCCGCGAGAAGCAGTTGGCGCAGCGGCTGGAAGAGATTCGGAGAATAAAGGCCGGGAAGCGCAGCAGGACTTAGACCGTTGAGCTTGGTTTCCCTGTCCCTGCCTTTCGCGTCCTTCGCATCCCCTCGCGCGCAAGCCGGGCAGCTTCGTTCATCCGCTCGATGGACTCAATCTTCTCCGGCCAGGTGCGCGACTTCAGGTACGCGCGCATCGCGGCCTTTGACCGCGCATTGACTGCGGTCTTCTCGCGATCGATCTTGAGCACATCTTCCGTCATTTCGAACCTCCCTGGGCACTGTTGAGGACTCGAGTCAGCCGGTCTGAGAGCCCGAAGTGCGCGGCGAGCGCCGAAAGCGCCTCCAGGTCCACTTCGTTCTCCCCAAGGAACAGCATAACGCGGGCAAAATCCTTGCTCCTCCCCGTTTGAAGAGCGATTGCGCACAGATGTTCCGGCGTAAACACACGCGTGGGGACCCCGTCAAAGTCCGTATCGGCTGCCTCGCGGATCGCCTCGGCAATCAGAGCATTGGCGTCAGTGAGAATCTGCACCGGCCACTTGCCGAAGCGGACATACTCGCCTTCGACCTTTCCACCCTGCGCCTTGAGGGCGTCGTAGACGGGCGCCAACGTAACCAGCGATCCGGATGACGCAGGAAGGAAGACGAAGACATCCAAATCCTCTGTCTGCATGGCGGGAAGATAAAACGACGCGCCAATAGCGCCGCCGATTGCGTAGCTCTGAATGACGCGATCAGCAACAAGGCGATTGAGCGCTTCGAGCGCAGCTCTCACAGGCAACTCCAGAGTGGTATTACCATCCTACTCATGCCGCGCAACCTCAACCAGCCTTCTCGTTCCCTTGTTCCCTGCTTCATCCCCACGGATTCACAACCGACTTGGCGATGTCGTCGAAGTGCTTCGACGTTGCGCGTGGCGAGGGTGGCGTGGGAGGCGAGGACGATGCCGGCGATCATGGTGTCGCGCGGGTCGCGTGGACGCCCCTTCAACTTCAGCGCGGCCGCAAGATTGGCTGCCTGCCGTGCGGCTGCCTGATCGAAACTGGCAATTCGATGCTGGACAACCTCGCAAGCCAGCGTTCCAGCAGCGTCAAAAGCGCGGTCTGCTTTTTCCCGGCGGGCATCGATTGCAGTCCATAACGAATCTCGTAGAGAGTGACCGTGGTGATCCAGATGGATTGAGGCGGCTGTTGGTCAAGCCAGCGCAATACTCGCGGGTTCGGTGCCGAAAGCATGATCTCCGAAATGACGTTCGTATCGAGGACGATCATTTTTCGGGTCGATCTTCCTCGAAGTTCGGAATCTGCATCTTCATCCCGCGAATCTCCTGGATCGGCTCATCGAGGTAAATGCCGCTCCCACTGAAAAGTGCAACCGTTGCCGAGCCAAATCCGATCGCTGGCGTCTCTTCTGCGAAGAGTTGCGTTAGTGATAATTTCGCGCACCTCGGCCTCCATGCTGCGGCCGTTGCGCTTGGCGCGGCGCTGCAGTCGGACTTTCACCCGTTCGTCGAGATTACGAATCAGAATCTGGGCCACGGCGCCCTCCATTGATAGCATGATATCACAAAACTGAGAACACTTGAAACTTTGCCACGGCTGCCCAGGAATCGTCGGCCGTCCACGGACAAGTCCGCGGACGGCCTGAACTCTTGTTCCCTTGTTCCCTGCTTTTTCAATCCGGGTACTTCACCGAGCACCCATACGACCGCGTATACGACTTCGCCACCGGCTTGCCCGCCATGGCTTCGCTCAGCGCGTCGTTCAGGTAGTTGTCGGCTCCCTTGATGTCGCTCACTTCGGGCGTGGGGCGGTCGTCAATCGCGCCTTCATAGATCAACTTGCCCTGGGGATCGATGACGTACATCTCAGGAGTGGTCTTGGCGTCGTAAAGGCGGCCGAGCTTGCCTTCGGGATCCATCAGGACCGCAGTAGGATCGGCATGCATCTCGGCCAGATACGCATTCTCCTCGGCATCCGTCACATAGCCCTGCTTGCCCGGCGCCGATGAGATCACCGTGAACCAGACAACGCCTTTGGCGGTCCACTCCTTTTGCAGTGCCTGCATGTTGCCGCTGACGTAATGCTTTTTGGGTGTACGGGCAGCCCTGGTTATGCCATTCGAGCACCACATACTTGCCGTGGTATTGGTCCAGAGTGTGAGCCTGGCCGCGCGAGTCGGTTGCGGTGAATTGCGGCGCGGGCGAACCCACCACGGCCTGCGCGCCTGCGACACAAGCCGCGAGGGTTGCCGCAAGCAGAGCCACGCCTGCCAAAGAATGCCGTATTTTCATGAGAGCCAACCTCCTGCGGGGAATGCAGACGATCGACTTACCGGAATTTCAGTTTACGGTACTTTCGACGAATTTGCGCCGGCCTGAGTTGCAGAGCTCGGCAGCTTGCTCAACGCATCCGTCACGATGCCGGGGGTCAGAACCTGAGGCAAGAGTTGAGGGTCGGTTTGGCTTGGCGCATAAAGCGCATAAACCGGCACGCCGCTTCGGCCCAGCGCAGTGAGCGCCTGTGTAATGGCCGGGTCCTGGCGCGTCCAGTCGGCCTTGAGCAGCGTCACGTTCTTGGCCTGAAACGCCTGCATGACATCGGGTTGGTCAAGGGCCACGCGCTCATTGACCTGGCAGCTCAGGCACCAGCTCGCGGTAAAGTCCACAAAGACGGGCTGGCCGGCCGCGAGCGAACGCTCGACTGCCTCGGCGGACCAGGGCTGCCACTGCCCCTCGACCGTGCCGTGGCCGGCAGCATTCAACGGCGCCTGAGCCTCCGGCGTTTCAGCCAACTCCCTGGGCGCGGCCACGCTCACCGCAACCACCGTGAGCACAATCAGCGCGGCCACCACCGTCGCCCAGCG
Source organism: uncultured Acidobacteriaceae bacterium (assembly GCA_963799445.1). Lineage (GTDB taxonomy): Bacteria > Acidobacteriota > Terriglobia > Terriglobales > Acidobacteriaceae > Telmatobacter. The sequence continues at coordinate 42,420 of CAWCXX010000116.1, forward strand.
CCGGGCTGGCCAGCGGCCGAGGAACCACCCGGCAATCGCCAGCAGCAGGAGGCTCGCGAGAAGCGCCGCAAGCTGCGCCGCGCCGTAGGCTTGCGCGACCACCCACGCCAGCCCGATGACCGTGACGAAGATGGGAACCGAGATGGCCTGCTTCAGCACGTCCATCCAGGCGCCGGGCCTGGGCAGCAGGCGCGTCCAGGCAGGCTGCATGGTAAGCGCGACGTAGGGCGCGGCGAGCCCAAGCGCGAGCGCTGTGAACACGGCAAACGTGACGGCTGCCCGCTGCGCCAGCGCGTAGCCGATGGCCGCTCCCATGAACGGCGCGGTGCACGGCGTAGCCACGACCACGGCCAGCACGCCGGTAAAAAAGCTGCCCGCGTAGCCCTGCTTAGCGGCGAGCGAACCCCCGGCGCTGGTCAGCGTGAGCCCGATCTCAAACTGCCCAGCCAACGAAAGCCCGAGAAAAAACAGCAATCCGGCCATCAGCGACAAAAACATCGGCGACTGGAACTGGAAACCCCAGCCGAGGACCGCTCCCGCCGCGCGCAGGCCGAGCAGCGCAGCCACCAGCACCCAAAACGAAACCAGAATTCCGGCCGTGTAGACAAACCCGTGCGTGCGCAACTTGTGCCGTTCTTCATTGCCCGACTGCACCAGAGCCAGTCCCTTCAAAAAAAGCACGGGAAAGACGCAGGGCATTAGATTCAGCAGCAGCCCGCCGAGGAACGCGAAGAACACCGTGCTGGCGAGCGCGCCGAAAGAGAACGCGGGCGCCACGGGCGCCATACCCTCCACCTTGCTACCCCGTAGGACACCTCTCGCGTCGCGGTAATCTCGTAGTTCCGCCCGCCGCGACAGTTCAAGCACGCCTTTTAACTGCGTGGGCGATGCGGTGAGATTCGCGTCTTTTTTGAGGTCGAGCAGCAGCACATTTTTTCGAGGCGTGAGAGTTTGCGGCGCGGGATTGTCGAGAATGTTTTCGTCTTCAGGAAAGAACACTGCTTGCGTTTCGCGCTGCCAGGTTGTAACCACGAGGCGGAAACCATCGGCGGTGGGCTGGAAGACAGCCCTGTCGCCGGAAGGCAGCGGCTTTGGTAGGCGACCAATCAGACGGTTACATATGTCTCTGTCCAGCGCCGGACTTGCACGACTGCCGCCTGGTGTGCTGGAGACGGCCCGGACGACATTCGTCGAGCTCGGCCTTGCCCGGAATGCAGACTTCACGGCAGACCAGCCAATCGACTTTGGCATGCAGAACAACTGGCCCCGGCTTTCGTCGTCCTGGCCACATTGAGGGTCAGCGGAAAAAGAACCTCGTTCTCATAGCCGAAGTCCATCAGCGGGCCCAGAGGCAGCCGCTTGGGCGCGGGAAACTGCATCGAACTGGCGGTGAGTCCTGAAGGCAGGGTCCAATGCACCTCCGGCGGCTCGCCGGAGTCGCCGGGATTCTGCCAATACACGTGCCAGCCCGGCTCCAGCTTGAAATAAAGGCCGGCTTGGTTCTGCCCGCCAGGATAAAGATCGCTGTCAGGGAAGATGAGCTGCACATGCAGATGCGCAACGTCGGCAGAGTTCGAGGCAGCGAACGCCGGCATCCCAATGGCCAGCACGAACAACAGCGCCCAAATGGGGCGGAAACGGCGCAAGCAGAGTGGAAAAATGAATTTCATCTGACTGGACTCAGTGTAATGGAGCGGGGATCGAAGGAGAGCAAAAGAACCGTACCGCCGCAAAGATTGAAGGGCTGAGCTGGCCCGCACCGGGACCGGCGAGCGGTGAGATGCCGGGCAGACAGTGTGGAAAGGCATAGGCGCCGGCCGCCAACGAAAAAATGGTGGAACAGGTTGTTTTTTTTGATGAAAAACCCTTTCCGGTGTGCTACCTTGGGTGCTCAATTGGCTTCCCCCAGCCTTTCCATCTCCAAGGAGGATGCATCCATGAAATTTCCCAGTTTCGTCGCTGCGTTGGTTGTGCTCGCCGCAACGTTCGCTCCCTGTGGCAGGGGCCAGAACGCCTCGCCAATGAATTTACTCAAGCCTCCGCTGCCCGCTTGCGACGGCACCTACGCCATCGTCCGGCTTATCGAGGTCGCCAACGGCAGCAACGTCGACCAATACATGCAGGCCCTGGCCGCGCACAGGGCGTGGTACGTGAAACACGGCTACAAAGACCAGATATTTGCCGCGCAGATCCTGGAGCGCGATCCCAAGACCGATGAGGCCCATTTTTCGAATCATTTGGTGATCACTTACCACTTCATCGAGCCGGGAAGCAAGCCTCCTGTTCATGATGCCGAATGGGATGCCTATGTGAAGGAGTACATAAGGACATCAATCATCAAGGAGACGTACGTCGCCTGCATTCCCTCGAAACACACTCCGAAGTCGATGGAACACATGCCGATGTCGATGAAGTGACCTGCGGGTTGGGCCGCCGCAATTCCGCCGGCGCGCTTCCGCGCTCAGTCCCGGCGC